>JBAYUD010000001.1:0-173075 GCA_041675265.1 Desulfurivibrionaceae bacterium
GTGCGGAGCATCATGAGGTCGTAGGCGTCGGCCACCGCCTCGGAGCTGGTCACGTTGAGCCGCACCCCGCCGAGTTCGGACTTGTGGATGATGTCCGGGGAGACGATCTTCATGGCCACCGGATAGCCGATGCGTTCGGCGATCTCCATGGCTTCGCCCACATTGGTGGCAAGATACCCCTGGGGAATCTGGAAGCCGTAGGCCTGGAGGATGCTTTTCGCCTTGACCTCGCCGATCTGCAACCGGTTGGTCCGCAACCGGCGGGTGATGATGCGTTCCACCCTGCGCCGGTTTACCGGGAAGCGGGCCACCATCCGGGGCGGACGCTTGCGCCAGGCCGCGTATTCCACCATGGCCTTGAGCGCGGCCACGGCCCGTTCCGGCGAGGGATAATCAGGCAGCCCCGCAGCTACCAGCTCATCGCGGCCAGGCATGACATCGGCCCCGCCCATGAAGGCGACAACCACGGGTTTTTCGCCCTTGTTGCAGCCGGCAATGGCCCGGGCGGTCTCCGCCGGCTTGGTCATGGCCTGGGGGGTGAGGATCACCACGATGGCGTCCACGGCCCCGTCTTCCTGGGCTGCCTCCAAAGCGGCCACGTAGCGGTCCGGTTCCGCATCGCCCAGCACGTCGATGGGATTGCCGATGCTGGCCGCGGTGGGCAATTTTTGGCGCAGGGCCGAGGCTGTGTTGCGGGCGAGGGTTGCCACAATCATTCCTGATTTTTCCACGGCATCGGCGGCCATGGTGCCGGGGCCGCCGGCATTGGTGATGATCAGCACCCGTTTGCCCTTGGGCAGGGGCTGCATGGCAAAGAGGGCCGCATAGTCGGCCAACGCCTCGAAATTATCGGCCCGGATGACGCCCGAGCGCATGAATGCCGCGCCGTAGGCGATCTCCGCGCCTGCCAGCACCCCGGTGTGGGAAGAGGCTGCCTTTTGCCCGGCCACGGTGGTGCCGGATTTCAGGATGATCACCGGTTTTTTGGTCGAGGCCTCGGTGGCTGCCTTGACAAACTCGTCCCCGCAGGCAATGTCTTCCAGATAGGCGACAATTACCTTGGTCTGCGCATCATTGGCCAGGGCCACCAGCAGATCGCCCTCGTTGAGGTCCGCCTTGTTGCCCATGCTCACCATCTTGGCGATGCCGGTGTGGCGGGCGGCGGCCAGATCCAGCAGGGCGGTGCAGATGGCCCCGGACTGAGAGATCACCGAGATGCAGCCCGGTTGCGGCATGTGGCTGGCAAAGGAACCGTTCATCCGGTTTTCGGTGTTGATCAGCCCCAGACAGTTGGGGCCAAGCAGGGGAACCTTGTGGCTCTGGCAGAGATCGGCGATCCGGTTTTGCAGCTCAGCGCCTTCCGGGCCTGTTTCCTTGAAGCCGGAACTGATCACGATGATTGCCCCGGCTTGGGCGTCGAGGCAATCCCGCACCGCCTCCAATACCAGCCCGCTGGGAAGGGCGATGATGCAGAGATCGATTTTCTCCTTAGCCTTTTTGATCCCGGCCAGACAGGGCAAGCCCAGCACCTCCGGGGACGCCGGATTCACCGGGATGATCCGTCCGGCATAGCCGCCGGCCAGCAGGTTGGCGACAATATCGTGGCCGACCTTGCCCGGAGTGCGGGAGGCGCCGAGCACGGCGATGGATTCCGGGGAGAAAAGTTGCGTGAGCATGGCAGTTAGTCCTGTAGGGGAAGAAGGGGCTGCTATCGGTGTGTCCTCTTATTTTTTTATCTCAAACTCCCCCTCCCGTGACGGGAGGGGGTTGGGGGGTGGGTGAAGGTGCAGGCAGTGTCGCATTTGCCGATCCCCCCCCACCCTAACCCTCCCCCGCCAGGGGGAGGGTATTTTTTTGTGCGGTGATGCAATATTCTAACCGGACAACGCCGGGGCGCTATGCAACAAAATCCGGAATTTCCGGCAGAACTACAGCAAAACCGGCTTCGCCAAGGGCTTGGTGCACGGCGCTGATATTATAGGTGTTGACCCGCAGGTAGATGCGTTCCGGCATGCTCTCTTCCGCTTCGGTGCGGATCAGGCGGGTGAAGCGGATATTGTGTTCTTCGAGCACCTTGGCGATGCGGGAAAGCGGCTTGCGTTTGCCGTCATGCTCCACCACGATCATGGCGCTCCCCCGTTCGCCCAGGCCGAAAAGCCTGCGGTAGGCCGCCATGAGATCGCGCATGGAAAACATGCCGATGACCCGCTGCTCTTGGTCCACCACGGGCAGGGCGCCGATCTTTTCCCGGTCGAGGAGGATCAGGGCGTCATCCAGGGTGGAGATGGGGGTCAGGGTGAAAAAGGCGCGGCTCATGATGGCGCTGACCGGGGTCTGGTCGAATTCAGAATGGCAGGCTTTAAGCCGTTTCGGGGGGAGCACCGAGGAGGGGGAGGCCGAGCGCAGATCCCGATCGGTGACAATGCCCACCAGCCGGTTTTTTTCATTCACCACCGGCAGGTGGCGGAATTTGCCGTTCTGGAGGATTTCCCGCACCGCGGGGAGGGTGGTTTCCGGGGAAACGGTCACCGGGTTTCTGGTCATGTGTTGGGTGATGAACATGATTATTCCTCTGTGCTGTGGTTACTGAGTGCGGTGAGGTAGGCGGCCGCGCTGTCGGCCAGGCTTTCCAAATGGTAGCCGCCTTCGAGAATGGATAGCAGCTTGCCCTGGCAGAACCTTTGCGCCCAAGCAGCCAGATATTCGCCGAACTTGCCGTAGAGTCCGGTGGAATAGGCAAGGCCGGACATATCATCGTTGCGGTGTGCGTCAAAGCCTGCGGCGACGATGATCCGTTCCGGCGCAAAGGCGGCAATGGCCGGTTCGATTCTTTTGCTCAAGGCGTTGAGCACCATCTGGTCGTCCGCCCCCGGGGGCAAGGGGATATTCAGGGTGGCTCCGCGCCCCGGCCCGGTGCCGCTCTCTTCCGCATAGCCGCTGCCGGGAAAGCTGAAGGTGGGATGCTCGTGCAGGCTGAGGTAAAAAACCTCCGGATCTTCCTCAAAGGCGCTCTGGATGCCGTTGCCGTGGTGGGCGTCAAAATCGAGGATCAGAATTCTTTTGCGGCCATACTGCTGCTGCCAGTAGCGGGCAGCCACCACGCAGTTGTTTAAAAAACAGAAACCCAGGGCCAGATTGCTTTCCGCGTGATGCCCAGGGGGACGCACCGCGCAAAAAACGTGATTTTCCTCGCCCTCAAGCAGGTCGATGCCGGTGAGTCCCGCGCCCGCGGAGAGCAGGGCCGCTTCATACGATTCAAAGCAGAGCTGGTTGTCCTGGTGGTCGAGATAGGTCTTGCCGGAAAGGGCGCACTCTTCCAGGCGGAAGAGGTAATGCTCGTCGTGGAAGGTTGTCAGCCAGCACCGTTCCGCCTTGCGGGGCTCAACAAAGGTGAGGTGGTCCCTGAGCGGCGATCCTTTAAGCCTTGCCAGCAACGCGGTAATACGGTCCGGCGCTTCCGGATGCTCGTTGCCGCCGGTGTCGTGGGCAAGGCAATGGGGATGGGTGATAATGGTAAGCGGGCGGGAGACAGGCACCGGGCATCCTTCCGAAAAATTGCCCCCTCCCGTCGAGGGAGGGGGAGCCTTGCCACACAGTGAAGCGTACACACTCTCTAGGTATTGTTACCTAATTTGTGGAAAAATCGCACGGGGAAAATGCTGCGATGGGATTTTGCGGGTTGATTTGCACGGAAAAACGACAAGGCATTGTGCGGATGGAATTGCTGGGATATACTTTGATTTTCCGTCAGCCACGACATTATCGGACCAACAGCCATGCACCATGTGACCAACCCCCGTTTGCTTGCCTTGAAAGATACGTTGGACGCCCTTGAGGCCGACCGTTTGTCGCCCCTTGCCAGCTTGAGCCGTGAAGGAGTCAGGCGGCGTCCCGAGGATGGGCAAAACGACGATCATCGCCAACCATTTGCCGTGGATGGCGACCGGATTCTGCATTCCCGTGCCTATGCCCGGTACATCGACAAAACCCAGGTGTTCTACATGGTCAGGAACGACCATATCACCCACCGGGTCTTGCATGTGCAGCTGGTTTCGAAGATCGGACGGACCATCGGCCGTTATCTGCGGCTCAACGAGGATCTCATCGAGGGTATCGCCCTGGGCCATGATATCGGGCATCCGCCCTTTGGCCACGACGGCGAAAAGGTTTTGGACGCGCTCTGCCGCGACCATGGGCTGCCCTCGTTCCAGCATAACCTGCAAAGCGTCCGGTTTCTGGAACGCATCGAACGGCAGGGACGGGGCTGGAACCTGACCCTGCAAACCCTGGACGGCATCATGTGCCACGATGGGGAGATCCACAACCGCACCCTGGCGCCCCAGCGCGGCAAGACCTTTGCCGACTTTGACGCACAGGGCGAGGCCAAGGCGCAGGACCATCGCCGGGAACTGGTTCCCATGACCATGGAGGGCTGCGTGGTCCGGTTCGCCGACACCATTGCCTATATCGGCAGGGATATCGAGGATGCCATCGAGCTGAAGCTCATCAGCCGGGATGACATCCCCCCGCCTTGTCAGGAAATATTCGGCCGGACCAACGGCAGCATGGTCTACCGCTTGGTGACCGATCTGATCGCCTGCGGCCTTGAAGATGGGGCCATCGCCTTCAGCGAGGAGGTTTCCGAGGGATTGAAGGCATTGAAGGGGTTCAACTACGAGCGGATCTATCTGAACCCGGCCATCAAGAAGGGGCTGGACAAGATCACCACCTGTTACCGGGTGTTGTTCGAATCCTGTCTTGACCAGTTTTCCAGGCAGGAGCGACGGACGGAAATGTACGCGAATTTTCTCAACGAACAGGGGCGGGAATATGCCGAGGGCCAGCCGCCTGCCGCCCTGGCCCGTGATTTTATCGCAGGGATGACCGATAAATATTTTCTGCGCCAGGCAAGGCTGCTCGGTTGCGAGACCCCTGAAAAAACATGAAGACCAAGATCGGAAGAATCCTGCCGGGCGAGAGTTTCCGGGTGATCGCCATCGCCGCTTGCATCGGGTTGATGGCCGGGGCGGCGAACATCCTCTTTCGCACCACCGTCTCTCTGGTGCACGACACGCTCTTTGTCCGCGGCTCCGCCCTGCTCGGCGTGGCGCAGGGCGGGCTGCATCTCCTGCTTTTGCCCTTGATCCCTCTCTGCGGCATGGTGCTGCTCATTCCTCTTTCCCTGCTTTTCCCAGGCGAGATCAACGGGTACGGCTTTCCGAAATTCCTGCGCCAGGTCAATCTCGAAGGCGGGATCATCCGGTTTCGCACCATCATCCTCAAGATCCTTTCCTGCGCCCTGACCATCGGCTCCGGCGGCTCCGCCGGGGTTGAGGGGCCCATTGCCCAGGTGGGCGGGGCCGTGGGCTCGCAGATCGGGCAGTTCTTCCGGGTTTCCGGCAGTCGAATGAAGGTGTTTATCGCCGCCGGTTGTGCCGGCGGGGTGGCGGCCATGTTCAACGCCCCCATTGCCGGGGTGTTCTTCGCCGCCGAGATCGTCCTGCTGGGCACCTACGAAATAGGCTCCTTCGCCGCCCTGGTTATCTCCTCGGCCATGGCCACCGTTGTCTCCCGCGGCTACTATGGCGGCTCCCCGGCCTTTCCTATCCCTGCCTATGAGATGGTCAACTCCCTGGTAGAGATTCCGCTCTATTCGTTGATGGGCGTGGTCATGGGCTTGGTGGCGGTATTGCATATCCATGTATTTTATACGATCCGCGACCGTTTTGCCTTGCTCTCCCTGCACCCGCAGCTCAAGCCCCTGGTGGGCGGACTGGGGCTCGGCGTGCTGGCCATGGGGTTTCCCCAGGTCATGGGAGACGGCTACCAATATATGGAAGAGGTGCTGGCCGGGCATGGGGTGCTCTGGGTGATGGGGGCGTTGATTTTTTTCAAGATCGCCGCTACCGCCCTTACCCTGGGCTCCGGCGGCGCGGGCGGGGTGTTCGCCCCGGCGCTTTTCATCGGCGCTGTTACCGGCGGCGCCTTCGGCTCCGTGGCTCATGGGTTGTTGCCCCGGTACACGGCCAATCCCGGTGCTTACGCCGCGGTGGGCATCGGCGCCTTTCTTGCCGCCGCCACCCATGCGCCGCTCACCGCCATCTTTCTGCTTTTCGAGATGACCGGCAACTATCTGGTCGTCATCCCCATCATGCTCTCCAGCATAATCGGCACCATGGTGGCCTCCCGTCTGAACCCGGATTCCATCGACACCGTGGATTTCAGCCGCGACGGCATCGATCTCCACGAAGGCAGGGAGATTTCGGTGATGAAATCCATCAAGGTCGGCAGGGTCATCAGCGAGGATGTGGATTTCATCAGCGAGCAGGCCAATGTGGATCAGTTGCTGACCATCTTCAGCATGGCCAGGGACAGCTTCTATTTTCCGGTGGTGGATGAAAGCGGCAGGATGACCGGGGTTGTCTCGTTGCAGGACGTAAAAAGCATTCTCCACGACGAAGAGCTGCGGCTCTCCGCCCGGGTGGGGAATATCTGCACCCGCAAGGTCGTGGTGCTTACCCCGGGAGACAACCTGCATACCGCCATGGGCCTTTTTGATGCCAAGGGGCTGGAAGAGATCCCGGTGGTGGAGGCCACGGACAACCGCTGGGTGGTGGGGATGCTCAAGCGGAGCGAGGCCATTGCCGCCTACAACAAGGAGGTGCTCCGCAGGGGGATCAGCGAGCGGATCGGCCCGGTTTCTTATGTTTCTAAAGAGCAGTGATCTCCGTCAGGGCGGGGATATTTCTTGGGCAGTGCATTTTTCAGATATTTTAGGTATCATTACCTATTAGGGAAGTTCTTCAGCCTCTTTGTTTTCCAGGGAGGGAAGAAGATGATCAGGCGTTTGTCACAGAGGGGGAAGCGCCCATGCCCAAGAAGATTCTGGTGGTGGACAACCATCCGCTTATCCTGGAACTCCTTTCCAGCTTTTTGGAAAAGGAGGGGCATGAAGTACGCGTTGCCCAGGATGGCCTTTCGGCCCTCGATGTCCTTGAGGGGTTTGTCCCGGATATCATGTTTGTCGATCTGGTCATGCCCAACATCAGCGGGGACAAGCTGTGCCGCATTGTCCGCACCATGCCCCACCTGCGTGATGTGTTTGTTGTAATCCTTTCCGCCATCGTCAGCGAAGGCGAAACGGATTTCCTTTCCTACGGCGCCGATGCCTGCGTTGCCAAAGGGTCTGTCAAGAACATCTTCCTCCATGTGCAAGAACTCATCGCCAATTCCGGCAAGGTGGCAACACGCGAGTGGGAACCCCGGATTCTCGGGCTTGACGGGATCTGCCAGCGTGAAATCACCAAGGAGCTGTTGCACTCGCAGCGGCATCTCGAGCTGGTTCTTGACCACATGTCCGAAGGAGTGGTCCGTGTCAGCCGGGATCAGAAAATCATCTATGTAAATGCCAGCGCCATCGGCTTGTTCGGCCAGCCCGAAGAGAAGATTCTGGGCGCGCATTTCTCCGGCCTCTTTCAAGAACCGTCCGCCACGGTCGTGCGTCATCTTGTCGAGGAGGTCGACCGGCAACCCGTGCACGCCGGAGAGGATGAGGAGATTCTTCTCGGCGAAAAACGGCTTCTGCTCAATTTTCTTTCCATTCCCGAGGACGAAAACGCGACGATCCTCGCCCTGGTTCGCGATATCACCAAGCGCAAGGATGATGAAGCCCGGATGCGGGAGTACGGCGAGCACCTCTCCAGGCTGGTCGAGGAACGGACCGTCAGTCTGACCAAGACCAACCGGCAGCTGCAAAAGGAGATTGTCGAGCGGACCAAGGTTGAAAAGAGCCTGGCCAGGGCGCACCGGCGGCTGCTCACCGTGCTCGACAGTCTTGACGCCATCATTTATGTGGTCAACATGTCCAGCCATGAGATTCTTTTTATGAATCGTCATGCCCGGGAGGTTTTCGGGGAAGGCGCCGGAAGGATCTGCTGGACGGTCATGCAGTGCGGCATGGATGGCCCCTGTGCTTTTTGCAGCAACGAAAAAGTGAGCGCCGTCAACGGCGCCAAGCGCGGCCGGGGCGGTGGCGTGTATGTCTGGGAAAACCTCAACAACGTGACCGGACGCTGGTATGAACACCATGACCGGACCATTAAATGGATGGGGGATATCCGGGCAAAACTCAGTATCGGCACGGATATCACGGAACGAAAAGACGAGGAGGTCCGGGAGCGGGAATTGCGGGAACTGCTGGAGCTGCGGGTCAGCCAGCGCACGGCGGAGATGGAAAAGATCCACCGGCAACTCCTGCATGCGGAAAAATTGAGCGCGGTGGGCAAGCTGGCCGCCTCCATCGCCCATGAATTCAATAACCCGATCTGCGGCATCCGCAATGTGCTGGACGGCCTGAAGCGGAGGGCCAGGCTCGAGGGCGAGGATCTGCAAATGGTCGAACTCGCCATTCGGGAGTGCGGGCGCATTGCCAAGCTTACCAGGGATCTGCAAAGTTTTAATCGTCCGACCAGCGGCATAGAGGCCCGGGTCGATGTGCATGCCGCTCTGGAAGACATTCTGCTGCTTTGCCGAAAAGACATGAAGAACAGGAAGATTTCCCTGGTCAAGGAGTTCGCTTCGTCCTTGCCGGAAATTCAGGCGGTGGAAGACCAGCTCAAGCAGGTTTTTCTTAATCTTCTCACCAACGCCGAGGAGGCGATTACCGAGGAAACCGGCTCGATAACCGTGCGGACGGAGCGGAGGGATGGCTTTGTCGCCGTGCAGTTTCAGGACAGCGGCCATGGGATTACCCCGGAAAACCAGGAAAGGATTTTCGAACCGTTTTTTTCCACCAAATCGGCGGCCAAGGGCACGGGTCTCGGTCTGCCGGTGAGTTACGGCATCGTGACCAGGCACGGCGGAAAAATCGAGGTGGAGAGCGTACCCGGCAACGGCTCGACCTTTACGGTCCTCTTGCCGGTGGGTGAGGGGCGGACATGAAGGAGAAAACCGGCCTGTGGCGCAAAAGCATTCTCCTCGTCGACGATGAAGAGATCATCCGCCATACCCTGCGCCGGGATATCAAGGAAATGGGGTATGGCGCCACTGCGGTCGCTGACGGCGAAGCCGCGCTTGCCGCCTTGCAGGAGCATTATTACGATCTGGTGTTGACTGACCTGTGCATGGAGGGGATTTCCGGGCTCGAGGTGCTGAAGGGGGCAAAGGCGAGGGATCCCGAGATCGGGGTGATCATCCTCACGGGCTTCGGGGATATCTCTTCCGCCATCGAGGCCTTGCGGGGCGGGGCGGATGATTATCTGCTCAAGCCCTATGCCTTTGAGGATCTGGCCCTGCGTCTCGGGAATTGCCTTGAAAAGCAGGAGCTGAAAAAACGGTTGAAGGTCTATGAGAATATCCTGCCCATCTGCTCGGTATGCAGAAAAATCAGAAACGACAAGGGCAGGGAGCCCGGCCGCGGGGATTGGCAGACCATTGAGGAGTATCTGCAACGGGAAGCCGGGGTGCTGCCGTCCCATGCCTATTGTCCGGACTGCTATGCCCAGGCCATGCAGGATCTGGAGGCGTTCAAGTCCGGCCGCAAGGAATAATGGGGCGGCGCTGCCGGTAATGTTTTTTTTGTCTATCCACGTCGAGATGCCCTTGCAAGGCGATCAAAACGGTTGAGCGGTGGGTAGGTCGCGTGGTACCCCGTATTTTTTCCGTATTGTGTTTCTTGTCCGCAGCGTGATAGGGTGCGGAACCGTATAATCCCTGCGGCAAGGAACGATCAATGACAAAAAAGAAAGCTCCCCTGGCCCCGCTGTGCAAAAGGGCCTATGCCTGCCGTGAGACGCATACCTATTGCCGTCCGGCATTCCCCATTGGCGGCGACGGCTTTTATTTTGTCGGCCAGGGGGATGAGGAGTGTCCCTACATGAAAAAGTACGGCAGTCTGTACACCTGTGATTGTCCGGTCCGGCAGGAAATCTATCAGCGTTACAAAATCTAGCATCCCCCGTTGAGCCCCGCCTCGTTTTTCCGGCAGTGCAAGCCAAGCAGCGAATCCCGTCTTACTCGCGTCGAGCGGTTGTCCCCGCTTATGGTTCCTTCTTATGCTCCAGATAGCGGCAGATATCCTCCTGCCACTGTTCGATCTGTTCCCGGTATGGTTCCACCGGGGATTCCATTCCGCACCCCGTGCAGAAAACCGAACCGTTGTGTCAGCGTCCGCGAAGAATCGTCTCGCCCCCGCAAAAAATACAGGCCAGTCGCGGTTCCGGGTAGTCTGTAGCGGTAGCGGAGGGGTTGGTTTGGTTGGCTAAAAGCATGGATTCGGTCCGGTGTCTCTATTCGAAAGTGCTGGATGGTCAATGTGCGACAATGCTGAAAATACGCCAGGTTCATGCTAAAGCCAATGTATTTTTGCATTGTTTGCGCTAGAGTGGCAGGTCATGTTGTCGCAGTGAAAAATCACTTTGCAAGGTTGCGGGGAGCGTGCTAGTCTGGCCAAGCTTCCGTGGCGGGAGATATTTCTCCGCTTCCGGCGCATGGGGAAACCCTCTTCCGTCTCCTTGTCTTTCTTGGAAAAAAACCGCGATGAGCGAAAACGCACCGCAAAAAATCCGCATCTATATTCTGGACGATGAAATCGTTACGGTGCGTCGTCTTGTGCAGGCCCTGGGCAAGG
This sequence comes from Desulfurivibrionaceae bacterium, assembly GCA_041675265.1. Classification (GTDB taxonomy): domain Bacteria; phylum Desulfobacterota; class Desulfobulbia; order Desulfobulbales; family Desulfurivibrionaceae; genus Thiovibrio. The sequence continues at coordinate 10,628 of JBAYUD010000001.1, forward strand.
ATGGCTACGAGGTGGAGGGCTTTGTCTCCGCCTCCGAGGCGATGTTGCGTTTTTCCGAGGAGCCGGCGGACATCCTGGTCACGGATGTGCGGCTCAACGATGCCGACGGCCTGGACATTCTCCAGCGGGTAATAGCCCTGGCTCCGGAGACCAAGGTCATCCTGATGACCGGGTACGCCTCGGTCGATCACGCGGTCCGGGCCATGAAGGCCGGAGCGTATCATTATCTGGCCAAGCCTTTCCGGCTTGAGGAGTTGCGCAACGCCGTGCGTGACGCCTTGCAGGACGCCGGGGCAACCGGACGCCTCGACACCGAGGCCGGGTTTTCCGACCGCTTTGCCGGGATCATCGGCCGCTCGCCGGCCATGCAGGAGATCTTCAAGACCATCCGCCAGATCGCGCCGCTGAGCTGCAACGTCCTCATCCAGGGGGAGTCCGGCACCGGCAAGGAGCTGGTGGCCAGGGCGCTCCACAGCGCCAGCGGACGCGGCCAGCATCCCTTTATCCCCTTCAACTGCGGGGCCTTCAGTGAAGAGCTGGTGGCCAACGAGCTTTTCGGTCACGAAAAGGGCGCCTTTACCGGCGCGGTGAGCACCAAGCTGGGGCTGCTTGAGGCGGCCAACAACGGCACCGTTTTCCTTGATGAGGTGGGGGAGATGCCCATCCCCATGCAAATCAAGCTGTTGCGGGTTATCCAGGAACGGACCCTGTTGCGGGTGGGCGGCGTTGCTCCGGTCAGTATCAATGTGCGGCTCATTGCCGCGACCAACCGGGACATCGAGAAGATGATCGCCGCCGGCGAGTTCCGCCAGGATCTGTTTTACCGCCTCAAGGTGGTGATGATCAACATCCCCCCCCTGCGCAAGCGCCAGGAGGATATCCCGCTGCTGGTCGAGCATTTTGTCACTCTCATTGCCACGCAGTTCGGCAAGCCCGTGCCGGAAATCGGTGCGGATTTTCTGGGGGCGCTCTCTTCGTATACCTTCCCGGGCAACGTCAGGGAGCTGCAGAATATCGTGGAGCGGGCGGTTGCCCTTTCCCGCGAGCCGGTGCTCACGGCCAGGGATCTCCCGCCGGACATCTTCTTTGCCGAAAACCAGCCCGCGGTGCCGGAAAAAAACGCTCACCATCTGAAGGCTCTGGAGCAGGAGCATATCACCGAGGTGTACCGCCGCACCGGCTTTAACCAGACAGAAACCGCCCGCCTGCTCGGCATCTCCCGCACCACCTTGTGGCGGCGTCTCAAGGAACTCAACCTGTTTTCCGAGAGATAGCCACTTCCTCCGCCGCTTCGTTTTGCCGTACTGTTTCCCTTTGAAACAATTGTTGCACATCCTGAAAATCAGCAAAAAACAGCATGTTACGCGTTTGTTGTTTCAGATGTGAACAATCGCGTCCCGTCTACTTCTTTGCGGATTTGGCAAAAATACGTAAAAACAGCATGATAATGTTTGTGGCATGATTCCTGCTAGCTTGCGCTGCCGTAACGACCGCCTGAACAGGTATCCGAGGAGCGTCCATGGAAGCTGGTATCGCACTCCTCCTGACTGGCTCCAGCGCCGATCTTTCCGCCACCGTCCATGCCGTTGAACTTGCCCAGCGGACCAATGGGATTCTGCACGCCGTTTACAAAACGGATCGGAAGGGCGAGAGAAAGAGGGTGGGTGTGGGTGCCCGGGAGACGCAGGAACAATTCGTTGCTCTGGCAACCAGACTCGGCAGCCAGGCAGGGGTGGGGATTCATACGCACATCCTGGAGCGGTTGACGGGCGAGCCTCTGATCCGGTTTCTCTGCGCCCACCGGATTTTTTGCCTTGTGCTCGGGGTCAACGACAAAAAAGAGTTCGAGCGCAAGACCGCCTGGGTCAACCTGCTCCGTAACCAGCTTCAAACCAATAAAAATTGGTATTTGCCGGCCCTGTGGTCTGTTATCATGACTCCATGGGACGCATCTACGCTTGAACACGCTATTTCCGAGGTTAACAGCCGGTCCCGGACCGTGATGCCGGGGGAATCTTCCCTGGCGGAGAGTGAAAGGGCCGACATTTTCTCAACAGTATTGCAACACAACAAGAATGAGTAAGGGAGGAAGAAGATGTACATGTATTTGCCAATAGCCCTCACCAGTGTAAATTATCTGGTGGTAATGGGCCTGGGACTGTCGGTCGGGTTGTTGTCCGGCCTCTTTGGCGTGGGCGGGGGGTTTCTCATGACCCCGCTTCTGATGATGGTCGGCATCCCGCCGACAATTGCGGCGGCAACGGACGCCAACCAGATCGTGGCGGCTTCCGCTTCCGGAACCATTTCACACTGGCGTCTCGGTAACGTGGATTTCAAGATGGGCCTCTATCTTTTGATCGGCGGGTTTGCCGGCGGTGCGGGCGGGGTACAGGTTATCAAGCTGCTGCGCGCTACCGGCGGCGCGGATTTTCTCATCAAAATGACCTATGTGGTCATGCTGGGGTTGGTCGGCAGCTTCATGTTTGTTGAAAGCCTCAATGCCATGCGGAAAAGCAAGAAGGCCTCGGCAACAGCTGCTCCGGCTGCGGCCCCGAAGGAAAAGAAGGGCGGCTTCTTCGCGGCCCTGCCCATGCAGACCTACTTTGAAAAATCAGGGGTCACCCATTCGGCCTTGGTCCCGCTTTTTCTTGGCACCTTTGTCGGCGTGCTTGCCGCGATCATGGGTGTCGGCGGCGGCTTTCTCATGGTGCCGGTAATGATTTACATGCTGCGGATGCCCATGCATGTAGTGGTTGGAACCAGCTTGTTCCAGATCCTTTTTACCTGCATTGAGGTTACCTATCTCCAGGCCTACTCCAATCACACGGTTGATTTCATCCTGGCCATTATCCTTCTGGTGGGTTCCGTGTTCGGCGCCCAGATCGGCACCGTGCTGGGTCGCAAGCTCCATGGCGATCAGTTGAAGATCCTCCTTTCCATCATCGTGCTTGCCGTCACCGTTAAGATCGTTCTCGAGCTGGTGATGGAGCCTTCCATTCTTCTTTCCTATGCGGGAGGCCACTAAAATGAAACGTGCCATCATGCATTCCACTCGATTTTTCATGGCCATGGCTTTGGCGCTGTTCGGCCTTGCCACCTTGTCCGTTCCCGCGGCCCAAGCGCTTACCTGCTCGGTCACTCCGGACAATATCCCCATAACCTTCACCTATCATGGAGCGCAATTGGCAATCACCGGCCAGAGCGCGAGCACCGACGACCTGGTCGTCACCATCACCAGCGAACCTGTTGATACTGCCTTGAAAAATTATGAAAAGGTAGGCGGTCTGGTCTGGATGAAAAAGGGAACCCTTGAATTCAAGGATGCGCCTCGCGTGTATCTGTTGAGCAGCACCGCCGATCTCAGCCGTATTCTGGACGCGGCGGAACTCAACCGGAATCTGCTCGGCTTTGACGCCCTGCGCGAACATATCCGGATTGAAGACAGCAAGGGGAATCCCGCGGACGGAAAATGGTTCGACGAGTACCTGAAATTCAAGAAGCAGGAGAATGTCTACGACATGCGGGAAGGGGCCATTGTCCGCCAGCATGGGGAAAACGGCAACACCTATAGGGTGGACGTTGCCTGGCCGTATCAGGCGCCTCCGGGCGTATATGCGGTGAATGTGCTTGCCGTCAGGAACGGCAAGGTGGTGGAGCGGGCTTCGGCCAATATTGAAGTCAAGAGCACAGGGACGGTTGCGGCCCTGTCAAAAATGGCCTTTGATCAGGCTGGATTGTATGGCATAATGGCTGTTATTGTCGCTCTGCTCGCCGGCTTGGGTGTGGGCGCAATCTTCAAGAAGGGCGGCGGCAGCCACTGATCGGATTTATCCGCTTTGTTACGATACTTGGGGACGGGAAAAACTGATTTTTCCGTCCCCAAGTCTATTCTTTTTTTCAGGACTTTAGCCGCATGGCCCTCCGTGATTTCCTGAAAGGATTTTCCGCGCAACGCTGGTTCACGCCCAAGGCCTGCCGGCCTCTGCCCCTTGTTTTCTCCCAGTTCCGTGAGGTGCTCAAGGCAAACAATCAGGCCCTCGAGATCATCGCCGACATGGGTGAGAAGTTGAGCGGTGAGTATCTTTTCGATCTCCGTTATGTGGAATCCACGGTGGAGGAGATGATCGCGGCCATGCGCCGCGCCATTGCCGCAATCAATGTTCTGACCCAGGATCAACACACGGCGCTCCAAGAGGTGTTTACTCCCATGGAGGCCAGGATCCGGGCGATCCTCAACAAGCGGGATGACCGGGACGGCCCGCCCTTGCTCTGGCTTACGGAGATCGAGGACCGCCACTGGCCGCTGGTGGGCGGCAAGGCCGCGCATCTTTCCGAACTGCTCCACAACCCCCAGGTGCGGGTGCCGGAAGGATTCGTCATTACCGCCGGTCTGTTCCACGAAATCCTCGATTTGAACGGAATCAGGCCGGAATTCGACCGGTTTGAACAGCTGCTTTCCGAGCATCTTCCCGATGAAGAGGCGCTTGAGGCGTTGCGTTGTCTTCTCCAGGAAAAGGTGCTCCGCGCCGAGCCGCCCCCCGGATTTCTTGCTACGCTGGCCGAGGCCCTCCGGAAACTTGCGGCCGCCGGTCCGGCGTCTCTTTTTCTCGCGGTCCGCAGCAGCGCCCAGGAAGAGGACATGGATTTCTCCTTTGCCGGGCAGTTCCATTCCGAACTACAGGTTCCTCCCCGGGCCGAGGCGGTGTATCAGGCCTATCTCCAAGTGGCGGCCAGCCTGTTTGGCGTCAAGGCCATTGGCTACCGGCGGCAGGTATTCCCCGAAGGCAGTCCCATGTCCATTGCCGCCTGTTGCCAGCGCATGATTCCGGCCCAGGCCAGCGGGATCATCTATTCCGTTGATCCCATGGAGCCCGGCTCGCGGAGCATGGTCGTGGTCGGAGCCCTGGGGCAGGGTCAGGCGGTGGTGGAGGGGCAGGTGCCCACGGATTTTTTCCGGCTCGGCAAGGATGAGGCGCCGCGGATTCTTGAGCAGGTGATCGCCGCGAAACATGAAGCCCTGATGCCCGCGGACGGCGATGACGGCGGGCTCGCCATGCAAAAGGTGCCAATGGACAGGATCGATGCCCCTTGCCTTGACGAGCAGACCCTTTTGGAGCTTGCCGGAGCAGCCATTCATCTGGAGACCTTCTTCAAGCGGCCCCAGGACATCGAATGGACCGTGGGCCAGGATGGCACTCTCTATATTCTTCAATCCAGGCCCTTGTTGATCACAGAGAGTGCGCGGGAGAAACCCCTGCTTTCCGAAAAACTCGAAGGCTATGAGCTTGTTGCCGGTGATGTCGGGCGCGTGGCCCAGCAGGGCATCGGCGCCGGCCCGGCCTTTTGGGTGGAGACCCTGGCCGATCTCAAGGATTTTCCCGAGGGCGCGGTGCTTATCAGCCATCGCGATTCCTCCCAATACGTCCAGGTCATGCACCGGGCCGCGGCCATTGTCACCGAGGTGGGCAGCCCGACAAGCCACATGGGCACCCTCTGCCGGGAGCTGCGGGTTCCGTGCCTGGTCGGGGTTTCGGATATCCTGGCCAAGGTCGCCAATGGCGAGGAAATAACCGTGGATGCCGAGGACCGCCGGATTTACCGGGGCAGGGTGGTGGAACTTCTCACCTATCAAGCGACCACCAGCATGGACCTGCACATGGCCCCGGAGTTTCGCATGCTGCGCCGTATTCTCCGGAACGTTTCCCGGTTGAATCTGGTTGATCCGCTGATGCAGGATTTCAGACCCGAAGGGTGCAAGACCTTCCACGATGTGCTGCGCTTCATCCATGAAACCGCGGTGCTCGAGCTGGTGGAGCTGGGGCGGGATGATCGCTGCCTGCCCGGCGGCCTGGCAAGACGGCTGGAGCTGCCCATTCAGGCCGGCATCCTTGCCATCGATATCGGCGGCGGCATTGCCCCGGATGCTCCGCGTGATGCCATTCCCTTTTCCGCCATCCGCTCGATCCCCTTCCGGGCCATCCTCCAGGGCATGCTTTTCCCCGGGGCCTGGCACCAGGAAACCATGCCGGTGAGCTTCAGGGACATGATGCACAGCATGATGACCACCCCGCAGGACACCCTTTCCGGGCAGTACACCGGCCACAACATCGCCATCATCAGCGAAACCTATGTGAACCTCTGCTTCCGGTTCGGGTATCACTTCAACATCATCGACGCCTTCTGCCACGACGTGGAGCGCGACAATCATATCTATTTCCGCTTCCTGGGCGGGGCCACGGACATTGCCAAGCGTTCGCGGCGGGCGACCCTCATCGCCACGATACTCGAGGCCTTTGATTTCAGCGTCAAAACCAGGGGGGATCTGGTCATTGCCCGCACCGGCAATCTGGTCCAGAGCGAAATGGAGCGGACCCTGGATATCCTCGGCCGCCTGATCGGCTTTACCAGGCAGCTCGATGTGCAGATGACGGACGACCAGGCCGTGGCCCGGTATGCCGAGGCGTTTCTCATGGGAGATTACGGCGTTGTTGCCGAAAAATAATAGGCAGGGAGGAAGAAACAATGAGCGAGACAAGCACGCGGCTTCTGGTGGTGGATGACGAACCCATTGTCGGCAAGCGGCTCAAGCAGGTGTTCGACAAAATAGGTTTCGCCATCGAAACCTATACCGATTCGGCCGCGGCCCTTGCGGCCATGGCGGAAAAACCGTTTGACATCGTGGTGACCGATCTTAAGATGGAGGGGATTGACGGCATCGAGGTGCTCAAAAGGGTTCGGGCCATGAACCCCAATACCCGGGTGATCATCATCACCGGCTATGCCTCGCCGGACACGGCGGAACTCGCGGAACAAGAGGGGGTGTTCGCCTTTCTCGCCAAGCCGTTTAGGTTGGATGAATTGAAACAGGTCATTTACCGCGCCATCGAATCCGGCAGAGCCAAGGCATGAAACTCAATCTTCCCAAACCTCCGGCGACGCAGACAACCAATCGGGCGGAAGCCTTGCCGCCCTGCCGGTTTCTCTTCCCCGGTGTCCGCTCCATCCGGGGAAAGCTTCTTTTCATGATCTCCATCGTCGCGGGCCTCGGCATCATCGCCACGGCCACCGCCACCTTTGCCCTGTGGCGCATGGAAGACAAGATCCGGATCATCGAATCGTTCTACGAGCTGAATCAGAAGGTGCTCGAGATCAGGCGTTTTGAAAAAAATTATTTCCTGTTCAACGACCGGAAGGATTTGCTGAACGCCCTGGACTATGTGGATCAGGTCAGGGCCGCCATGGTCGCGGGAAAGACGGTTCTCCTTGAAGATAAAAGCGAGCTGGAATCCTTATACGACAAGGATCTCGGCGAGTACGAAGCCATTTCCCGGCGGCTCCTCCAGGATGGATTGTCTCCCCAAAATAAGCAATCCCTGGAAAATGCCCTGCGCAAACACGGCCAGGACATCACCAAGTCCATCTTTGACGTGGATGCCAAGGCGCGGGTGCGGGTGGAACGCGAGGTCGCGGGCTACCAGAAAACCGCGGTGCTCATCCTCGCCCTGGCTGTCGGCTTGGGCTCCGTGCTGATCATCTATATGATGCGCTGGATCATGCGGCCCCTTTCCGCCATCCGCGAGGCCTCGGCCAGGATCATGCAGGGAGAGATGAGCTCCATTCCGATGAATAATGACGTTCGCTGTTCGGTGGAAGGAATCGAACTGGTCAACTCCCTGAACCTCATGCTCCAAGCCATAAATGTTAAGCAACACCAGCTGGTGCAGTCGGAGAAGCTCGCGGCCATCGGCAAGGTTACCGCCGGCATCGCCCACGAGATCAACAATCCCTTGAACAATATCTCGCTCACCGCCGAGGTGCTGCTGGAGGATCTTCCCAATCTGGCCTGCAGCGAAAGGATGGACATGGTGCGCGATATCCTGGTCCAGTCGGACCGGGCCCGGGAGGTGGTGCACCATCTGCTGGAGTTCTCCCGGACCCGCAAATCCAATCTCATGGCGCCGGTCGATCTGGTGGCGCTGATGGAAAGCTCCATCACCCTGGTGAAGAATCAGTTTCGTCTGGGCGGCATCGTCTACCGTTACGACCATCCCGATCAACCGGTGCTGGTCAGCGGCAATTCCAACCATTTGCAGCAGGTGCTGGTCAATCTGATGTTGAACGCGGTCCAGGCCATGCAGCCCGATGGGTGTCTTGACCTTGTCGTGAACGGCCAGGGGAACGAGGCGCGGATCGTGGTCCGCGACACCGGGGGCGGCATCGCACCCGAGGCGTTGACCCACATCTTCGATCCGTTCTTCACCACCAAGAACGAGGGCACCGGCCTCGGCCTCTCCTTGAGCTACGCCATTGTCAAGGACCATGGCGGCGACATCGAGGTGGCAAGCGAGCCCGGCAAGGGAACGACCTTCACCATCACCTTTCCCCGTTTGCTCAAGGACGTCTGAGATGCATTTTCCCGCCAATCCCTTCTCCAGTGCGGCAAAGGAAGAACCGGCCTCGTTTGCCGTCTCCTTTCGGCTCTTCCGCCGGCTGCTTACCCTGAACAACGCGGTGCTGGAAAAGATCGGCCGCATGGAAGGAGCCCTGGCCGGAGAATATGTCTTTGACCGGAGATTCCTGAGCGAGGCGGTGGCCGGTTTGAACGAGCTGGTGCGGGAGGTGGTCTCCTGTCTGGGCAGCCTGACCGCCAACCGCTATCTTGTCCTGTACGACCGCTACGAGGAGATTGCCGGGAAACTTTCCGCACTGGCCCTGGATTATGCCGGTCCGTATGACCGCAATCTCACTCTGGCCTATGACCTGCTCAACAGCGATTTCGAGGAGCTGGCGGGGGCCAAGAACGCAACTTTAAGCGAGATCCGCAACCGGCTGCATCTTCGGACCCCGGATGGCTTTGCCATCACCGTTGCCGCGTATCGCGAATTCATGGAGGCAAACGACCTTTTTGCCCGGATCGACGCCATCCTCGCCGCCCCGGGCAGCAGCCGCAAGCATGGCGAACGCATCGCGGGATCGCTGCGGCAGGCCCGCTTTCCGGAGCGGCTGGTGGCGGCGGTGCAAGACGAGCTGCGCCAACTGCTCAACCGGGCAGGCGGGCCGGTACCCTTGGCGGTCCGCTCAAGCGGTGTGGGCGAGGATGCCGAAACCCGCAGCTTTGCCGGGCAGTTCCATTCGGTGCTCAAGGTAAGGCCCGAGTTGTCCTCGGTGCTCGACGCCTACCGGCAGGTGATCGTTTCCCGCTTTTCCGTCGCAGCCCTGGACTATCTTGGCTCAAAGGCCGACAGCCGGGACATCCCCATGGCCGTAGGGGTGCAACCGATGATCCAATCCCGGGTCGCGGGGGTGACCTACAGCCGTGACCCGGAAGCGCCGGAAAAAAATCAGTTGCTCGTCACCTCCCTGCGCGGCGCTGCCCACGATCTGGTGTCCGGACGCAGACAGGCCGACCGTTTTATCATGAGCCGGGTCTGGCCTTTTGTTCCGCTGACCAGCGAGATCGTCATGCCGGATTCCTTTCCCGCCACCAGGGAAGCGCTCGATATATTGCCCAGCGGTCTGCGGCGCGGCTCGGCAACGTTGACGCCCAAGGAGCTGGCCAGGCTTGCCGAGCAGGCCTTGCTGCTGGAAAAGAGCTTTGGCGAACCCCAGGATATCGAATGGGCCTTGGCGGACGAGCCGGTGATTCTGCAAAGCCGCCCCCTGTCCCTGCCCGCCAAACCGCCGCCGCTTCCCGGTGAGCTGGCAGCCGAGCTGGCCGCGGCCACTCCGCTCATGTCCGGCAAGGGGCAGGTCGCCCATCTGGGCATTGCCGCGGGAAGGGTGGTGCATGTGGATCAGGACACCGACCCGGAGCAGTTTCCCGTTGGCGCCATCGCCGTGGCCCGTTTTCCCAGTCCGCAACTGAGCCCCATTGTCTGGCGGGCCGCCGCCATGATCACCGAGATCGGCGGCCCCACCGGGCATCTGGCCACCATTGCCCGGGAATACCGGACCCCGGCCCTGTTCGGAACCGGCGATGCCGTCAAGCTTCTCGCCGAGGGGGCGGAGGTCACGGTGGATGTGGAAAACAAGCAGGTGTATCAAGGGATCATCGAAGGGCTGGTCCGGTTGCACGGCGCGGAAGAGGATGAGTACCGCGCCTCCCAGGAGTTACGGATTCTGCGCCGCATCCTGCGCTGGGTGGCGCCCATCACCCTCGCCGATCCGACCTCCGCTGATTTCAAGGCGGAAAATTGCCATACCTTCCACGACATCCTCCGTTTTGCCCACGAAAAGGCCATTGACGCGCTGATCCATTTCCACGCGGACACAAGCGGCTCCCAGGAGGAGTTGAGCCGCCCGGTGCAGCTGCCGATCCCGCTTAAATTGCGGGTCATCGACCTGGGCTCGGGACTCAAGCCCGAGGCGCCGCCAAGGGGAACAATCAGCATGGCGATGCTGAACAGCCGGCCGCTGAACGCCATTCTCCAGGGCTTTCTCAAGGATGACCAAGGGGGCAAGGAGCCCGCACCGCTGGGATTCAGGGATATTCTCTCCGGGATCAGCAAGCCGCTGGCCCTGCTCACCGGGCCGGACTATCCGGGCGACAATCTGGGGATCATTGCCGATCATTACTGCAACCTCTGCCTGCGGTTGGGCTATCACCTCAACGTGGTGGATGCCTACATGTCGCCGGACCCGGACAACAACTACATCTACTTCCGTTTTGCCGGAGGGATGGCCGAGAAGGCCAAGCGTGAGTGGCGGGCCCGCTTGATCAGCGCCATTCTCTCAGGCCTCTATTTCAAGGTGGAGCGCACCGGTGATCTGGTGATCGCCAAGGCCAGGAACCTCGATATCCCGAGGATGGAACGGGTGCTGGGCCGGTTGGGCGAGCTGATCTCCTTCACCCGCCAGCTTGACGTGCGGATGCGCGACGAGACAGCCATCGAGCAGTTCTTCCAGCGTTTCCTTGCAAGTGTCAGGCAGGATCAGACCGGGGAGGATGGGTAGGTGCGCCGCTGGTTCAGCCGGAAAATCAACAAGTTGCGGGAGATTCGCCGGCAACGGAAGGCGGATTCGCAGCACCTGCTCAAGGCGCGCTATCATGTGTTCCGCTCTCTTCTTGCCGGGAACAACCGGGCCGTGGATTGTCTCACCGAGATCAGCATCCACCTGCGAATGCAGGGCGATCCCGCCGGTCTTGCCAAGCTCGTCCGGAGGCTCGTCGAGGAAACCGCCGAGATGATTGCCCGGCTGGAGACCCTGGCCGGAGACCGGTACCGGGGGTTGTTTGCCGCCCATCAGGCAATAACCCAAGGCATTCAGGAACTACTCAGCCGGCTTGCCTCGCCGGAACATCTTCCCTGCGTGCTGCCGCTGGCCCAGATCCATGGCGGTCTTGCGGGCCAAACCGGCAACAAGGCCGCGACCCTGGCCGAACTGCGCAAGAACGGCCTGCCGGCGCCGGATGGCTTTGTGATTACCCTGGCCGGTTGCCGTTTTTTTCTCGAACAGACGGGACTCTCCCTGGAGCTTGTCCATCTGCTGGCCACCCTCGGCGCGGACAAGGAAAAGCATGTTTCCGCCGCCATTGCCGCCCAGGTGAAGTCCTTGATCACCCAAGCGGTGATACCACAGGCCCTGGCCGAGGAGATTACCGATGCGGCCCGCACTTTCCTGAAAAACGGCAAATCCTTGGCGGTGCGCAGCAGCAGTATCAGCGAGGATGGCAGCCGCCATTCCTTTGCCGGGCAATTCAGCTCGGTGCTCAATGTCCGCGACGAGGCGCAGTTCCTCACGGCGTTCAAGGAGGTGGTGGCCAGTAATTTCAACGCCCGCAGCCTTGCCTACCGGCTCAACGCCGGGTTGGACCCCTTGCGTTTCGACATGGCCGTTCTCTGCCTGGAAATGGTGGAGGCCAGCGCCGCGGGCGTGCTGCTGACCCGTTCTCCCCAGGAGCCGGAAAGCGGGCTGATGCTGGTCAGCGCGGTGCCCGGCCTGGGCGAGGCTGTGGTCTCCGGCAGCGCCGCCGCGGATCTCTATCTGGTCGGAGCGGACGGCAGGGTGGATTGGGCCCGTTCCACCATCGCCGATAAGGAACGCCTGCTGGTTTGCGAAAAAGCGGGCGGAGTGGCCTGGCGCGAGCTTGAACCGGAAGCCCGTCACCAGCCGGTGCTCAGCGAGGCACAATTGCAAGCCTTGGCCGGTTGGGGCAGGGAACTGGAAAGGCGCGAAGGGCTTCCCCTGGACCTGGAATGGGCGGTGGACCGGACGGGAGCGGTGGTCATTCTCCAGGTGCGTCCCATGACCACCATGGGCATCCAGGCCGAGGACGACCGGCGGGAAGAATCCCCGGTTCTGGCCCATGGGGTAATTGCCTCGGGGGGAAGGGCCACCGGCCGGGTCTTGGTGGTGAAAGGGAGAAAGGCTTTCGAGGATATCCCCCAGGAACCGTTGGTCCTGGTCATGCAGCAGAGCTTTGTCGAGGCGGCCAACCTCCTGGGCCAGGTGGCGGCGGTGCTGGTGGAGCTGGGCAGTCCGGCCGATCATCTGGCCTGCGTGGCCCGGGAACAGCAGACCCCAATGGTGTGCGGGGTGAAGGATGGTTCCAGCCTTTTGCAAGACGGGCAGTGGATCACCGTGGACGGCGGCCGTGGCAGGGTGTACGAGGCCACGGCCAAGGAGATCGGTGCCACGGAAAAGGCTTGGCAGAATGGCCCGCCCACAGCCCGCATGATGCCCGTGCCGCTGCCGCCGCTGCACCGGGAGTTGCAGGAATTGGTTACGGTGCTGCATCTCACCGATGCCTACGGCCCCACCTTTTCCATTGTCGAATGCAAGTCGCTCCACGATATCGTCCGCTTTGTCCATGAAAAGGCGGTGCTGTCCATGTTCCACGCCGGTGACGAAATGCTGGAGGAAGACCTCGGCGTGGTGCATGCCATCGACTCGCCGGTGCCTTTCTTTGTCAGCGTCATCGACATGGGTGGGGGAGTGGTCGCGACCGGGGTGCAACGCCGCAGGATTCCGCCGGAATCGGTGGTCTCCCGGCCATTTCAGGCGTTGTGGCAGGGGATCACCACCCCGGGTCTGCATTGGGGGCCGCCGCCCGGCGGGACGCCCATGGGCTCGGTGATGTCTTCCTTTATCACCGACCAGAAATCGGAGCGGCCTATCGGCATGCCCAATTACGCCATGGTCAGCCGCGATTATTGCAACATGAACGCCCGCATGGATTTCCATTTCATTATGATCGATGCGGTTGCCTCCCCGGAGCCGCGCAGCAACCATATCAAGTTCCGTTTCAAGGGCGGCGGCACCTCCCTTGCACGGCGGCGGCGGCGCGCCCTGTGTATCGGGGAGATCTTTGAGCAGTATGGGTTTTCCGTCGATGTCAAGGAGGATCTGGTCAACGCCTCGTTGCAGGGGGCGGCCAGGGAGGCCATAGAGGAAAAACTGGTGATGGTCGGCAGGATTCTGGGTTTTACCAGACTGCTGGATGCGGCCATGGGCGACGATGCGATGATCCCCGCAGTGGCCCGTGCGTTTATGGAAGGGGATTACGCGCTTTCCGGCCTGACGCACAACAAGGAACTCGCCCAGGCCGGCTGACGAGACAAGGATATGAAGGCAGGATTTGAAAAATTTCAAGCGCTGTCCGCGCTTGCCGAGCAGTATGGCTGTCCGTGGGTGGAATACCATGAATCAGTGACCGGGCCGCCGTTTTTGCTCTGGAAGCTCAACATGCCCCAGCTCCGGGCGGAAGGGTGGTTCCCTCGGGTGGTTGGCGATGGCAAGGCTGTCGTGATCGCCACCGCGCCCAGCCCTGCTCTGGCGGACACGATCCGCGAAACCCTCAACGTGCGGGAGGTGGCGTTTGAGGTCACCCTGCCCGAGGATCTCAAACGCATCTTCGACCACAACCAGGATATCAACCCCGGTTTCCCGGCCAGCGCCGGTCGCACCCCGCTGGCCAAGGTCCGCACCTATCTGGCAGGGCGGCGTTCGCTGTTCGCCCATTACCGGACCCTGCTGGCCAAGAGCCGCACCGGTTTGGCCTTTATCCGCACCGGCCTTTCCTGTATCACCATTGCCCTGCTCTTTCTCCGCCTGCTCGGCTCCGGGTATTACCTGCTGCTGGAGGCGCCTCTCCTGATAGGCGGCATCATCATGGTCTACGACGGCCTCAAATGGTATCTGCCGGCCAGGGAGATTTACGCCACCCTGCCGCCCTGCGTCGATACCGGCGCCACCGGCGGAACCAGCGTGTTGGAGGCGGAAAACGAATATGTCGCCCCCGAATTCAGGCGCAGCGCAGTGGTGGCGGGAGCCGCCGCCCTGCGGGGGAGATGGACCAGCATGTCGCCGGTGATGCGGCGGCGCTATCTGGCCAGTGACCGGACCGACCTGGCCGAGGAAAGAACAGTGCTCGCCTGTTTTAGAACCAGGATGGCCAAGGCCCGCACCGGGTTGGCCTTTACCCGCACCGGCTTTGCTTTTATCAGCCTCGGTCTCGGGTTGTTGCGCCAGTTTCAGGCAAGCCGCTGGCTGGCCTTCGACCTCGGTCTCATCGGCATCGGCGGCCTCATGGCCCTGGAGGGATTTTTCTGGTATTTCCGCGGCCGGAGGGCAGGGGTGGAAGGGCTGGCCTCGGTGCGGGAAAAAACGCGGATGTCCTCCATCTGGGATTATTTTTTCCCCCACAGCCATGTCCTGCCCGGGCCGGACACCAATCCCATGACCCTGCCGGTGAAGAGCTCCCATGCCCCGGGGATCTGGGCCACCACCGGCGTTGCCCTGGAGCGCACGGTGCTGGCCGAGCGGCGTAATGTCATGGCGAGGCTGCGCACGGTCATGGCCCGGGCCCGCACCGGTTTTGCCTTTATCCGCACCGGCTTGAGCCTTTTTTTGATCGGCGCGGCTTTTCTGCTTTTCTTCGATGATACCGGCGCCCTTGGCTGGACCGTGTTCAGCTACGCGATGATGGCGGCAGGACTCTTGCTGGTGGTGGACGGTTTTGCCTGGAGCATCCCGGCCGAGCGGACGCGCCGGCAGCTGCCTTACTGCTACGGCGATATGGAGATCACTATCCCCGATTACGGCGTGCCCGCCAGATTTTGGAAAACCGTGGTGTTCAGCAATGACTAAGAGTGAGACGGATGCATTGATGCGGCCTTTTGCCGGCCTCGCCTTTTCCCGCGCCGGGATGCTTGCGGAAGCGGCCCAGGGCGCCGCATTGCGGGGGGTGCCCCTGGCGAGGATTCTCCATCTCGAATACGGGGTGGAGCGCGAGGCGCTGCTTGCAACCCTGCGCGACCATTATCAATGCGCCTCCATCGAATACGACGAACGGCTGCCCATCCCCCCTGAGCTGCTCACCGTGCTCAATGGTCCGCCGGGCAGCCGGCTCGCGCATGGCGGCTGGTTTCCGGTGATCAAGGACGCCGACGGCACCATGGTCATCGCCGCCTGCGATCCGTCGGATGGCGCCATGCGCACGGAGGTGGAGGGGATTTTCGGCCCGGCTCCGTATGAATTCCGGGTGGCCCTGCCCGACGACATCGCCTGGTTTATCCAGGATTTCCTCCATGACAAGCCGGGGCTGCTCATCGGCACCGAGCGCACCGGTCTGGCCTTCTGGCGCAATACCATGGCCCAGTGGCGGACCCGGCTGGCCTGCTACCGCACCGATCTGGCCCGGGCCCGCACCGCCCTGGCCTTTATTCGGACCGGTCTGGCCCTGGCCGCCATTTCCCGGACCCTCTTGAGCAATCAACGGTTCGGGGTCCATCCTTTTCCGGCCTATGGGGTTTTGGCCGTCGGGCTGCTTCTTTTCTCCGGCGCCCTGCCCACCTATCTTCGGGTGCGGCGTTCACGCATGACGCCGCCGAGGCATCAGACCCTGGTGGAGGTGAGCGGTGCCACCCTGAGTTTCCTTGAGAACTATCAGAACCTGGAGCATGCGGGAATGGAAAGGAAAACCAAGGAAACCATGCTGGCCCGGCTCGGCGATCTGCTAGGCAACTACTGCACCATTTTGTACCCGTCGCCCGCCAGCCGGGAACGTACCCATCTGGCACGGGAACGGAACGTGCTCGCCGCCCAGCGCACCATCGCCGGCTGTTACCGGACCATCTATTCGCGGGCCCGCACCGGCCTGGGCTTTATCCGTACCGGTGTCTCCTTTATGAGCATCGGCATCGGCTTGATCGGTTATTTCGGCCTGGGGTTCAAGACCTTTTTTGATGTGATGCTGATCGTTATCGGTCTGTTGATGATCATCGACGGAGGGCTCTGGTACCTGCCGGTGCGCAAGGAACAGGCGGAGCTGCCCGGAACACGAAGTGGTGTATTGGCGGGGTGAGGCGGAATGAAAATCGAACATAAAATCTATCTTTCCAACGCGGTCCATATCCTCCTCATCGTGCTGATCGGCATGTTCGCCTTGCAGAACCTCAACGAGATATTGACCAAATTCCGCTTTACCGTGATCGCCGAGGGGCTCAACGCCAACTTCCTTGAGATGCGGCTGGCCGAAAAAAACTATTTCCTCTACGGCGATAACGAGGCGTTCAACAATATCAAGACCAGAATCGACCAGACCGGAGAGACCCTGCTGCAGGTTCGCCCGGACATCATCCGGGCCGTGGGGGCGGAGAAGTACACCACGCTTCAGAGTCATCTTCACGCCTATGCGCAATTGGTCGATTCGATCAGCAAGGCCGACCATCGTGACGGCGCGGTTCAGCAGAAGCTGCGGGAGGCTGGCCAGAACCTCAAAACATTTTCCGAGAATATCACCGCCCTTGAAAGCGACCGGATCGGCGCGATCATTGCCGGTTCCAAGAACATCCTGCTCTATTCTTTCTGGGCCGTGGTGCTTTTCGCCTTTCTCTTCAGCAATCTCATCGTCCGGAACATCGGCCAGTCGTTGCGCAAGGTTGTCGATCTCACCCGGGCCATCTCCACGGGCAATTACCGGAAGATCGAGGAAAAACCCTCCGACGACGAGATCGGCGCGGTGGTCAGCGCCATCAACGCCATGGCCGAGGAGCTGCATAAACGCGAAAAGGAGATCGTCCAATCGAAAAGGCTCGCCTCCATCGGCGTGCTGGTGGCGGGGGTGGCCCACGAGCTCAACAATCCGCTCAATAATATCTCCATGCTCGCCCAGACCTATGCGGAGGTCTACGATGGGCTCGGCAAGGAGGATAGGATCGGCTTCATGGAGAGGGTGGACGAGGAGACCGAGCGGCTGCGGGTGATCATCCACAACCTGCTTGATTACGCAAAACCCAAGGAGCAGCATCTGGCCAGGGCGATCACCAATCAGGTTATCCAGAAGATCCTGGCCCTGGTGCAGAACATGCTCGATATCTCCAACATCAAGGTCATGCTCACCCTGGGCGAGAATCTCCCGGATATCTACATCGACGAACACCAGATCCAGCAGGTGCTGGTCAATATGGCCACCAATGCCATTCAGGCCATGGGCAAGGGCGGCGAACTGCGCATTGTCTCCCGTTATCTGCCGGAGCATGACGAAATCGAGATCGAGATCGGCGACAACGGCAAGGGCATTGCTCCGGAGTTTCTCGATCACATCTTTGATCCATTTTTTACCACCAAGGAAGAAAGCGGCACCGGCCTGGGCCTGTGGGTCAGCTACGGGATCATCAAAAACCACCAGGGGAACATCCGGGTGGCAAGCCAGGTCGGAGCCGGGACAACATTTATCATAACCCTGCCCAGTTGCAAAAAGTTAAAGAGGTGTACGGATGGCGAAGCATAGCATTATGGTCATTGATGATGAGAAGATCGTGGGGGACATGGCAAAGCTCTCCTTCGAGCAGGACGGCTACGAGGTGGAAACCTTCCTCAATGGCGAGTCGGCCTTGGAACGATTGAAGGAAAGGCGGTTCGACGTGGTGGTCACCGACCTCAAAATGAAGGGGGTGGACGGCCTTGAGGTGCTGCGCTCCATCAAGAAGCTGTATCCCGGCGTCAAGGTGATCATGATCACCGCCTTCGCCAACCTGGATGTGGCCATCGAGGCCTTGCGGGACGATGTCCACGATTTCTTCCCCAAGCCGGTCAAGATCAAGGAGCTGAAGGCCTCGGTCAAAAGAGCCCTGGGGGAGGAATGATCCCGGCCGGGTGATACCCCGGCGGAATCGCTGACCATGCGCAAAACTTTTTTCCGCGGACTCAAAGAGGTGTTCGGCCGCGACCGTGGCGCAGCCTCCGGCCTGACCTCGCGTTTTCAGGCCTTTCAGGCGGTGCTCGACGGCAACAACCGCACCCTGGAAGCCATGACCGAGATGGGGGAAAAGCTCGGCGGCGGCTACCTCTTTGATGTCAATTACACCCGTGGCGCCTACGTCACGCTGTTTTCGGCGATCTCCGGTTCGCTCCGCCAGTTCAACCTGCTGACCGATGACCGCTATCCCCAGCTGGCTGAAATTCTGGCCCGCATCGACACCTTGGTGCAGCGGATGTTGGGCGGGAGCGCATCCCTTTCCAGCCCCTTGGTGGTCTCTTATCCGGAGATCATCTGGGACCAGGCCGAGGAGGTGGGGGGCAAGAATTATCACCTGGCCGAGCTGGCGAACGCCCTGCATCTCCCTATTCCCGAGGCCTTTGCCATCACCACCACCGCTTTTACCGCTTTTGTGCGGCATAACGGGCTGGAGGCGCGTCTTGCCGGGTTGGCCGGGGCCGGGGCCGACGGCAACGCCCTGGCCGAGTTGCGCCGCGCCATTCTTGCCGGGGGTTTTCCGGAGGATTTCAGCGCGGCGCTGGCCGCGGCTCTGGAGAGCATGCGGGCCCGGCTTGGCCGGGACGCCACCCTGGCGGTGCGGAGCAGCGCCGAGGAGGAGGATGGCGATTTTTCCTTTGCCGGCCAATTCGAGACCGTGCTCAATGTGCCCTGCACGGCCGAGGCCGTGCAGGAGGCCTACAAAGAGGTGGTGGCCAGCCTTTTTCAGGCCGGTTCCGTAAGCTATCAGCGCCAGCTCGGCTATGATCTCGGGAAGTTGAGGATGGCAGTGGGCTGCGTGGCCATGGTCGAGGCAAAAGCGAGCGGGGTTATCTATACCGTCGCTTCCGGCAGGGAGCGGGACCGGATGTCGATCAGCGCGGCCTGGGGATTGGGCAAGGCGGTGGTGGACGGCATGACCGATGCCGATCTCTACACCGTGGCCAAGGGGGAGACGCCCCGGCTTTTTTCCCGCCGTATCGGAGCCAAGGAACAGATGGTGGTTAATCTGGGAGTCTCCGGCATCGCGACGGTGGAAACCCCGGCGGCACAACGGCCATTGCCCTGCCTCGACGAAACCGAGGTCATCGAGCTGGCAAGGCAGGCCCAGATCATCGAGGCGTATTTCAAGGCGCCCCAGGACATCGAATGGGCCATTGATACGAATAATCGATGCTATCTGCTCCAGGCCAGGGCCTTGCGGGTGGAAGAGCCCGACGAGACGGGATCAAACGCTCAAGCGCAGGCAACAGGCTATCCGGTGTTGCTCCGCGACCAGGGGATAGTGGTGCAGCGGGGCACCATCGCAGGCAAGGTTTTCATCCTGCACCATCTCGACGAACTGGAGAAGATCCCCAAGGGCAGCATCCTGGTGGCCAGGCACGATTCCCCCCATTTTGTGCAGGCCATTCCCATCCTCAATGCCATCATCACCGATATCGGCGTGCCCACCAGCCATATGGCCTCGATCTGCCGGGAGTTCAGTATCCCCACCGTGGTCAATACCGGTTCCGCCACCTCGGTTTTGCGCCATGGCCAGGCCGTCACCCTGCAGGCGGGCGAGGGCGGCGAGGTTGTGGTGTATGAGGGGATTATCCAGGGTTTGCTCCGGGAGGAGCGGCAAACCGCGGCCAAACTGCGGGAGCTGTATGAGTTCCGGCGCCAGAAATACATCATGCGCTATATTGCCCCGCTCAACCTGGTCAACTCCCTGGAGCAGGAATTCACCCCGGAAAAATGCAAGACCGTGCATGATCTTATCCGCTTCATGCATGAGAAAGCGGTGCAGACCCTGGTTGCCGACGCCGAAGGGCAGGGCAGGGGACTCAGCAGGTTTTTCGGCACCAAGACAGCCTTGCACCGGTTGTCTCTGCCGATTTCGGTCCAAATGCTGGTGATCGATCTGGGGGGCGGCTTGCGCGGCAACCCAGGCGGTAAGACAACCGGCTTCGACGAAGTGGCCTCCGTCCCTTTGCGGGCGGTGCTTGCCGGGATGCTTGCCCCTGGGGTCTGGCAGAACGAGGGAGTACCCCTGCGCGGGGCCGATCTGCTCTCCGGCATGACGCGGGCGGCGGATGTTCCCGGCGGCGCGGCCTCCATGGAGAACGTGGCCTTGGCAAGTTCGGAGTACGTGAACATGAGCCTGCGCTTCGGCTACCACTTTAATATGCTGGACTGCTATTGCAGCGATACCCCGCGCAACAACCACATCTATTTCCGTTTTGTGGGCGGGGCCGCCGCCATCACCAACCGTTCCCGCCGCATCCAGCTCATGGCCCAGGTGCTGGCGGAGCAAGGCTTCGCCCTCAAGGCCAAGGGCGATCTGCTGGTCGGCCGTCTTTCCGGCCTGAGCCGGCAGGAGATCGAAGGGATTCTCGAACAGCTGGGGCGCTTGATCGGTTTTACCCGGCAGCTTGACGCCCGTCTTGATTCCGACGAGATGGTGACCATCCTGGCCCGTCGCTTTTTACAGGGGGATTACCGGAGCAGCCTTTGAGTTGTGGTACGCTCAGGCGGCGTGATGAAAGCGCAGCCCGGGCAACTCCACGGCGGTGAGGAGATTGCCGTAGGCCGCGCCGGTGTCGATGCCGGTGCGGAAGGGCGTGAGCAGCGGGGTGGCAAAGGGGGTATGGCCGAAGATGACCCGCCGGCCGTAGTCCCGCTCCAGGGAAAGAAAGGGCTCCCGGACCTCGCAAAGATCGGAGATGTCCTGCTCGGCCAGGGGCTGGTCGTGGCGCAGACCGGCATGCACGAAGATGTACTCTTCGGTCTCCCAATAGGGCAGCAGGGAGAGCAGGAAATCCCGGTGTTCCCGGGGCATGAAATCCAGGGAGGCAAGCGCGGCAAGGCTTGCGCCGCCGTAGCTTTCCAAGGTGTTTTCCATGCCAAGGCGCCGCAGATAGGGGAGCAACGCCTGATCTCCACTCCGGTGGTATTCCAGCAACAGATACTCGTGGTTTCCCATGAGCGGGATTACCCGCGCCCCATCACCCCGCAATCGGCAGATCCGGTCCAGCACCCCCTTGGCATCGGGGCCGCGATCCAGGTAATCGCCCAGAAAAACCAGGGTGTCGCGCCCGCGATCAAAGGGGAGCCGGTTGAGCAGGAGTTCGAGCTTGGCCGCGCAGCCGTGGATATCGCCGATGGCAAAAATCTTACCGGTCATGTCGCTGTCCCATGAAGTCGTAAGGGAGGGAGATCAGGCGCAGGTCTTGTACCAAAAAGACGCCACCATGCCATAGATGAAGTTCAGGAGCAGCACGAGAATGGGGGTCAGCAACCCGGCCTTGAGGCCCAGAAGCCCCATGCCCATCTCCGGAAAGACCATGACCAGCATCATGGTGGTGGGAACCAGGCTCATGAGAATGCCGCGCAGGGCGGTTTTTTGCCGGAAAAACGGCAGAATCAGGAGCATGGCCCAGATTCCGCCCCAGACCAGACGGGGATAGAGCCAGGGCGCGGTGAATTGCGGGCGCAAGCTTATGCCCAGCATGGCCGTTACCCCGGCCTGACCGAGGATCCAGATATTGGCGCTGTCGATGAGCGCGCCGAGGGCTCCGCCGGTGAAGGCGCCGCTTATTTTCCGTACCATGGGTAAGTTCCTTTTTGGGTAGAGGTTAGAAGCGGCCGCCCCGCAGGGTTTTTTCGTCGTAGCCCCAGCCCCGGCAGGTGGGCAGGTCAATGAGGATAAAATCCGATTTTTGTTCCGCCTGGAGCACGAGGTTTTTTTCCAGGTCTACTCTGGCCTGGTATTTCGGCAGCAACCGGGTCCGGTTGACCACCAGATTGCCGGAGGTGAGATAGAGGAAAATGCACCGGTCTTCCGTGGTGTCGTAGCTGATGGCCCGGCCGGGATCAAGCTCGCCCCGGTAGATTGTGGCGTCGCTGTGAAAACGCACCGCATTTTTATGGCGCTGGCCCGAGGCGAGGGGCAGCAGCTGGTTTTGCCACTCCTTT
The DNA here is from genome assembly GCA_041675265.1 of Desulfurivibrionaceae bacterium. Classification (GTDB taxonomy): domain Bacteria; phylum Desulfobacterota; class Desulfobulbia; order Desulfobulbales; family Desulfurivibrionaceae; genus Thiovibrio. Next base: position 32,784 of record JBAYUD010000001.1, read on the forward strand.
TTCTTGAAGCTGCGCTGGTCATGGGACGGGCGCAGGCCGTGCTTGTCCGGATAGATCCAGATCTGATAAAAATGGACCGGCGTCTTGCCGCTGTTGTACTCCGAGTGGGTAAGGCCGGTGCCGGCGGACATACGCTGGACGTCCCCCGCCTTGATGACGCTGCTGGTGTTGTTCATGCTGTCCTTGTGGGTTATCTCGCCTTCAAGAACAATGGTGATGATTTCCATTTCCTCGTGGGGATGGCTGGGAAACCCGGTGCCCGGCACCACCACGTCATCGTTGAACACCCGGAGAGGGCCGAATTGGATGTTGTCCGGGTCGTAGTAGTCGGCAAAGGAAAAGAGCCAGTAGGTCTTGAGCCAGCCGAAGTCGCTGAAGTGACGGGTATCCCCGTCGATGGTTGTAATCATCTTTCCCCCAATATCCTCAAGATGCGGCATGCATCATGCTTTCCGGCACCGGGCAAGAAACACGGGATACTGCCGCACGCCGTTTTCCCGAGGTTTTTCAATGGCGTGGATCTCTTGCACACCGATGTCTTGGCCGCCGTTTTTTGCCAGGATCCCCCGGACAATCTCCGGATCGATGCCATGGTGGGCGACCCCGCTGTTGTCATCATGGAAGGAGCCGTCTTCCGTGACCAGATCGGCCACGGCCAGATAGCCCCCCGGTTTCAGGATGTCGAAGAGCCGCTGCAACAGCGGTTCGATATCGGGGATATGGTGCAGGGTCATGCTGCTCACCACCAGGTCGAAACTCTCTGCCTGCAAGGGTTGTTGGGTCAGGTCATGGACAAGGGTCTCGATGTTGTCGATCTTTTCTTCCCCGGCTTTTTGGCGAAGAACCTCCAGCATCCGCGGGGAGGTGTCAACAGCCACGATGTGGGCGACATGCGGACTTAATGCCCTGGAGACCATGCCGGTGCCGCAGCCGTATTCGAGAACCCGCATGGTGGCGGCAAGGGGAATCGTTCGCCGTATGGCCTCGGCCACCGTGCGGGCAAGGGCGACGCGTTGGGGCTTTTCTTCCCAGTCCGTGGCGGCTTCGTCGAATCGTTGCACATTGCCGGCGCGGAGGTGTTCCTGGTCGAGGTCCATTGGTGTGCGTCCTGTGGGTTGTGTGAAAAAAATCGGGGCCGGAAGGATGACCGGCTTGCCCGCGCCTGATGTGTTTGCAAGGTAATCATTGTTTGAAATCTCGGCCAGCATTTTTCCATTCCTGGCAAAACTGGTGTGGTGTCGGGAGCGGAAAGAACGTACAATGGCATAATGCGACAGTGCGTAATCGGAATGGAAAAAAGGCGTTTGGGTTAAAAAAAATAGCATGAAAGAGATCGATCATTCCACCCTGCTGGCCATTCGTCCCTTGTCGTATCAAGGGGAGCAGGTTCTTCCGGGCCGGTGGTCCGCGTTTCTGAAGGCATTCCACAACCTCCTCGTGCAGGTGGGGATCGAGGCCGCGGACAGCACTGCGGAACTCATCCTCATCTATTATGATGAGCCGTTTGCCGCCCTGAGCACCTTTTTCGAAAGCCTGGAGTCTCTCAAGAAACAGCAGTGGCAAGCGGAGTTGGGCGCGGTTCCCATTCAGGTCATTGTGCATCTGCACCGGAAAAAAGATCCGCCCGTTGATTTTTGCGAGGTCACAGCCCCGGTGTGGGGAGTGCTCCAGCCGGAAACCCTGTATGTGACACGGGCGTTGAAGCTTCAGTGGAACCTGCTTTTTGCCGGCAGAAAAATGCCTGCCCATCAATTTACGGATGCGGGAGACGGGTTGTTTCAGCTGAGTTTCTCCGGCGATCTCAGCGAGCTGAAACGAGAGCGGCTTTTTACCGGCCGGTTTCTCGCGGCCAAGGGCGCTTCCTCCGAGTGTTTTTATTGCGGCTTGGCCAATCATGCCCCGGCCCATTGCCCAAGCAAACAGCTGAGTATTGAAACCCGGGGCATCAATCGGGTTGGCTACCTGCCTTTCCCGAAGATCGACAGCCTGTTTAAGCAGGTCATGGCCGAGCAGAAAAAAATGGCGGAGCTGTTGGCCACAAGTATCGATGCCGCCCAGATCCGTAACGATCCCGCCTTGCAGGTCTATGTCGCTTATTTTGACATGTACCTCATTTATCAACCCCGGTTCCTGACCTATGCCGCCTTTTCCGTGTTTTCTTCCTGGGACGGCGTCGGAAAATCAGACAGGATAAAGGTTGATAGCCGCAATCTCCATTCCGGCTTCGATTGCCTGCGGGTCGGCCAGTACAAGCAGGCTCAGGATTTCTTGAAGGCCGAGAGTCAGGCCCTGGGCGGGAAGCAGTTCTACGCCACCCTTGGCCTGGCTTTTGTTGCCCTGGAGCGGGGGCGGATGGGGGATATGGCCCATTTTCTGCAAATAGCCAACAGCACGGCCAGTACGGAAAAAGAAAAAATCTATATCAGCCTTATTTCGGCGCGATTTCACAGGCTCGCCGGTCACCCTTGGAAAGCGGAGCAGTTGATAAGTTCCGTTGCCAATCTCTATGTGGATTGCCCGGAGATCCAATACAGCCTTATACAGACCAGGGTTCAAGACGGGCAGGGGAAGCAGCAGATGCCCCTGCTTCGCAAGCTGGCCGCGGAGGACCGGCGGTATTTCATGATCGCCCTCATGGACCCGGCCCTGTTGCCGGCCAACACCATGGTGGAAAACGTCCTCTCCGGGCTGTACGATCAAAAAAACAAGGAGTCTGGGGAGAACCTGGCCGAGGCGAAAGAGGCTTTCGCCGAGTTGCAAGAGTGGTTCGGCGATGAAGGAGATGAGGAGCTGCAAAACAATCTCGCGGTGTTGGCCAACCTGGAGGAACAGTTCCGCAGGCGCTCCGTTTACGATGTTCTTGATATCGCCGACAAGGCCAAATCCTTGAACATGGTCTGCCCCCGTCTGCGCGAGGCAAGGCTTGAAGAACTGAACACCCGGGTGGACGCGGCAGCCTTGACCTGGTCGGACTACAATACCTTTTGGCAGGAATATCCCTATCAGTCGTTTTTTAAGGATTTTAAAACGTTTCTTTTTGCCGGGAAAAGAAAGTTCGTGGAGGCCAGAAGCATTGCAGGCGAGAGCCTGGCAAAGGCCAAGGAGCGCTTGGAGGCGGGCAAGGCCCAGGTTGAGCTTCTGACGGGGTTGATCGACAGGATGCTGAAGTTGAAAATTGCCCTGGACACCATGGGGATGTTTTTTAAAAAATTGGTCGTGGCGGAATTGGTGTTCAGCGTGCTCGCATTTGTCCTTCTGCCGCTCATAACCTTTGGGCTCTCCGGCGTGCTCCCCCCGGAGTTTGTCCGTCTGGTGAAAAATCCCCAGACCCAGAAAGGCTGCATGGTCGTCATTACCCTGTTTCTGGCGCCGTTTTCCGCCCTGGCTCTTACCATCCGTTCGATGTCCGACCGGTGACGGCGGCGCGGGCTCACTTGTCCGCCTAGCACTTTGTAACTTTTTAATCGACATCAAATTGATTCCCTCCCCCCTTGCGGGGGAGGGTTAGGGAGAGGGGGAAGTTGCCATTATCTCAGCAGGTTGTCGCTACCCCCACCCCCAACCCCTCCCGCAGGTAAGCGCAGACTCCGAGGGGAGGGGAGTTTTTCAGAAATATTAAGAGTTACAAGGTACTAGCCGTCTTCCGCGGCACGGCGGCTTGTTAGCAGGGGCGCCTGCTCCGCTTGCTGCTTCCGTCATTTCATGTTCCACATCAAGGCGACTTGTCCGGCAGAAAGGGGGACCAATGGCAGCCTCGACCATGCAGACCTTTATCGACCAACAACGGGAGCAGGGCAAAGAGCCCAACCGCCTCATCGGCGAAAAAAGCCCTTATCTCCTCCAGCATGCCTTCAACCCCGTGGCCTGGTATCCCTGGGGGGAGGAAGCCTTTGCCCTGGCGCGCAGGGACAACAAGCCGATTTTTCTCTCCATCGGTTATTCCACCTGCCACTGGTGCCATGTCATGGCTCATGAATCCTTCGAAAACCCGGAAACGGCCCGGATCCTCAACAAAGACTTTGTCTGCATCAAGGTGGACCGGGAGGAACGCCCCGACCTTGACCAGATCTACATGGCGGCGGTGCAGGCTCTGACCGGGCACGGCGGCTGGCCCATGTCGGTGTTTCTCACCCCCCGATTGCAGCCCTTCTACGGGGGCAGCTATTTTCCGCCCGAGGGGCGGCACGGGTTGCCGGGTTTTGCCGAGGTGCTCGCGGCAGTGCATGATGCCCGGCGCAACCGGCCTGAAAAAATCCTTGAGTCGGCGGCCAAGATCACCGCGCATCTCCGTCAAAAGGGGGCTGATTCCGGGGCGGGAAAAATCGAGGACGACATTTCCGCCAAGGGTTTCCGGCGGATCGTTGCGGAATACGACGCCGAGTTCGGCGGGTTTGGCCCGGCGCCCAAGTTTCCCCGCCCTGTGCTTTTCAATTTTCTGCTGCGGTATGCCGCGCGGACCGGCGAGTCCCAGGCCATGAACATGACCTATGTGACCCTGCGCAAGATGGCGGCGGGCGGGATCTACGATCATCTGGGCGGCGGCTTTCACCGCTATTCGGTGGATGCCCAGTGGCGGGTGCCGCATTTTGAAAAGATGCTCTACGACCAAGCCCAGATGGCGGCCGCTTACCTCGAGGCCTTCCAGTTGGGGCAGGATCCCTTTTATGCCAATGTGGCCCAGGATATCCTCGACTATGTCCTGCGGGACATGACCAGCCCGGAAGGGGGCTTTTTTTCGGCGGAGGATGCCGACAGCATCCAGGCGGGAAACCCGGAGGTGCATGGCGAGGGATTGTTTTATCTCTGGACCGGGGAGGAGATCGTCTCCATCCTCGGCAAGGCGCACGGAGAGATCTTTTCGTTCCATTACGGCGTTCTTGAAGCGGGCAATGCGCTTGCCGATCCCCACAAGGAGTTTGCCGGAAAAAATATCCTCTATGTCGCCCATCCCCTTGGGGAGACCGCCGGACGTTTCCGCATCCCGGAGGAGGAGCTGTCCCGGTTGCTCGAGCGCAGCCGGGAGAAGCTCCATGCGGCGCGGGAGCAAAGGCCGAGGCCGCATCTCGACGACAAGATCATCACCTCCTGGAACGGCCACATGATCGGCGCCCTTGCCAGGGCAGCCCAGGTGCTGGGCGAAAAGCGTTACCTTGTCGCTGCCGAACGGGCGGCGACGTTCATCCGGGCCAGGCTGTACGACCCTGTTTCCGGAACCCTGTTGCGGCGTTATCGGGATGGGGAGGCCGGTCTTGCCGGGCAACTCGACGACTATGCTTTTCTGGCCGGCGCTCTTCTCGACCTCTATGAGGCCTCCTTTGATATCGCCTGGCTGCAACTGGCCATGGCCCTGACGGAAAAACAGATTGCCCTGTTCGGTGACGAGACCCGTGGCGGATTTTTTGAAACCTCCGGGGATGACCCTTCCGTGCTGGTTCGCCTCAAGGGTGATTATGACGGGGCCGAGCCCACGGGCAATTCGGTGAGCGCCCTCAATCTCCTCCGCCTTGCCTGGATAACCGGCAATGAGGATTGGCTCAAGCGGGCCGAGGCCACCATCGAGGCCTTTGGCGGTCGGCTGAACGACTATCCGCCCATCCTGCCCCAGATGCTCGTGGCCCATGATTTTTTGGGGAGCAAGCCTCGACAGTTCGTGGTTGCCGGAAAGCTTGGCCGGCCTGATACCGAGATCATGCTCGCCATGATCCGCAAACGCTTTTTGCCCGGCAAGATCGTCCTCCTGGCCGATGGCGGTAAAGGACAGGATTTCCTCGGGCAATATCAGCCGTTTCTAAAGAACCTTGCCCCGCTGGGCAATAAAGGCACGGTGTATCTCTGTGAAAACTTCAGCTGCCGATTGCCGACCGCTGATCTGGCCGAATTGGCGACAAGGCTTGAGTCCATGGAGAAAACGCTCTTGTAAGGCAATAAAATTCTTCCTTGGGAGTAAAATCATGCCGTCGATGACGGTTGACTCTTCGGACTCCGCAACCTGGCGAAAAGCCTTCTGTTTTTCTTGATTTTTTTTTAGGTTCACGCCTAATAATGGTGTAGGATGTGTAGAGAACGGCCTTATCCCATGGATTCCAGATGGGATGAACAGTACGTTTTTTTCGGATGTTTGAACGAGACTTGACAGGGGACTTATGAAGGCTGAATATCTGAATCCTTTTTTGCACGCCACTAAAAATGTTCTGGAAACCATGGCCCAGACGAAACTCACCGGACAGAAGCCCTATCTCAAGGAAGGTGTGTCCACCTATGGCGATGTGACCGGCATTATCGGCATGGCCTCCGAGACCGTTGAGGGCAGCATGACCATCAGCTTTCCGTCTGCCTGCATCCTGCAGATCGTTTCCCGAATGCTCATGGAAGAACCCAAGGCCGCCATTGACAATGATATCGTCGATGCGGTGGGGGAGATCACCAACATGATCTGCGGCGGCGCCAAGGCAGAGTTCGGCAAGTTGGGGATGAGTTTCAACCTGGCCACCCCGACCATGGTCACCGGCAAGGGGGTGGAGATCCACCACCACTCCGATGTGCCGATCATCGTTCTTCCGTTTCAGACAGACTGCGGCACTTTTGTGCTGGAGGCCAATCTCGCCAGTAAATAAGGCGAAGATAGGTTAAAGGAGCAAGGCAAAATGGGCAAGGTGAAAGGTGATTTTTTTTATCCCCTTTGCCGAAAATCCTTGCCTGATGATGAGGGGAAAAGTTGCCTTTAGCCTTTAGCCTTTAGCCTTTAGCCTTTAGCCTATTCTAAAATATCCTCAAGCGCTGGTTGCAGTGTTGGAAAGCGGAAAGAAAAGCCGTTTGCCGTCAGCACCCCCGGCATCATTCTGCACCCCTCAAGCACCACCCCACTCAGTTCCCCCAGAACCAGGCGAACAACAACCCCCGGTACCGCCAGAAACGTCGGTCTGTGCAGCACCTTCCCCAAAATGGTGGTGAATTCGCTGTTGCGCACCGGTGCAGGCGCGCTCAGGTTCACCGGGCCATGGACCCCGCTGTTGTTCATGCAAAACAGAATGGCGCTGGTGAGGTCGTCCAGGTGAATCCAGGGAAACCACTGGCACCCATGCCCCAGTTTTCCGGCCACCCCGAGGCGAAAACCCGGCAGCATTTTGGCCAGGGCGCCGCCGTTTTCCCCCAGCACGATACCGATCCGCATCAGGATAACCCTGGCTTTTCCTTGCGCCCTGTTTGCCTCATGCTCCCACGCCGTGCAGACCGAGGCGAGAAAATCGCCGCCCGGCAGGGCGTCTTCATATTTTTCTTCATCGTTGCAAAAGCCGTAGTACCCCGAGGCGCTGGTGTTGATCAGGGTGACGGGCGAGGCGGGATGATCCGCAATGGCCTCGACAATGTTTCTGGTCGAGTCAATCCGGCTGCGCAGGATCATCTCCTTTGCCGAGGAGGTCCAACGGGTGAAGATGTTTGTGCCGGTGAGGTTGATGATCACTTCATGGCCGGCCAGTTCCTGTTGCCAGGGGCCGGGGATGAGCGGCGAACCGGAAACCACGCGGATGCGCGGGGCGAGATCGCCGAGTTTTCTGGGGCTTCTGGCCAGGGCGGTTACCGTATGCCCTTCCTGCAAAAATCTTCGGATGAGGGTTTGTCCCAGAAAGCCCGTGGAGCCTGCGATGAATATTTTCATGGAATCCTCCGCTGTTGCTACTTCTCCAGCCGGGCGGTGAAGGTCTCGATGAGCGTCATTTTCTCTGTCCGGGTCAGCCTTTTGATTTGGCCTTCCCGCTGTGTCGCCTGAGCCCTGGAGGAGACCTCTTCCGCGTAAACCAGTTGCACCGGCCGCCGCCCCCTGGTGTATTTCGCTCCCTTGTCCGTGGAGTTGTGCTCCGCCAGCCGTTTTTCCAGATTTTTGGCGATGCCGCAATAGAGGGTGGCGTCCCGGCAGCGGACCAGATAGACAAACCAGGCGGCTAGGGAATCCGCCATCAGCCGCCCGCCTTTTTAGCCTGGTAACCAAGGCGGATGAGTTCCGTAAGCACCACCTCCCGGTGGTCGCCCTGCACCTCGATGATCCCGTTTTTCACGGTGCCGCCGCTCCCGCACCGTTGTTTGAGCTGTTTGGCAAGGGCGGTCAATTCCGCTTCGGCCAGGGGCAGCCCGGTGATGAGGGTCACGCCGCTGCCCTTGCGGCCCTTGGTTTCCCGCGAGACCCGGACGATGCCGTCGCCCTTTGCCTGAACCTTCTTTTGCCCACAGCTGCATTGGGCTAAGGGCTTGGCGCAGTTCCGGCACATCTTGCCGTGTTCCGTGGAGTAGACCAGGCCGGAATTGTTGGCTGATTTTTTACGCATGGCCATTATCTATAATCCGTAATGTTCATTTGGAACGAAAAAAAGTGGCTCAATCTTTAAAATGTAAACGTTCAGCAGTGCCGCAGATGCGCGAAAGAGGCCTGCGAGCTATAGCCCGCCTATGCAAGCTGGCCGATGACAAAGCAGATGCGGTGCTGCTGAATGTTTATCATTATTCCACCATCTTCAGCATCCCATCAATGGTGTTGAGCCCGCCGAGCCAGAAGGCCGGATCGTCCAGGTCAACACCAAAGGGCTTGAGCAATTCCGCCGGGGTGTTGCTGCCCCCGGCGCGCAACAGGTCGAGGTATTTGGGCACAAAGGCGGCCCCGTCTTCCTTATAGAGGTTGTAAAGGGCCAGGACCAGCAGCTCGCCAAAGGCATAGGAATAAACATAGCCCGGAGTGCTTAAAAAATGGGGGATGTACGACCACCAGATGCCGTAATCATCCCGCAGGGTGACGGAGTCCGCGAACATGGCCCGCTGGGTGGTGAGCCAGTGGCCGGCCAGCTCCTCCGGGGAAAGCTCGCCGCTCTCCCGCCGGGCATTGTGCACCGCATGTTCGAAGCGGTTCATGGAAACCTGGCGGAAGACCGTGGCAAAGATGGATTCGAGCTTTTGGCAGATGAAGGCCCGCCGCTCCTCCGGGTTGGTGAGGAGCTTGACCTGGGAGTTGAACAGAAGCAGCTCGGCGAACACCGAGGCGGTCTCGGCCAGGACCAAGGTGGTGGAGGAATTGTAATAGCCGTTTGCGGCGGCCAGGTACTGGTGCACCCCGTGCCCCAACTCGTGGGCCACGGTGGAGATGTCGCGCAGGCTACCGGTGTAGTTCACCATCACATAGGGGTGCACCTCGGGCACGCAGGGGTGGGCAAAGGCCCCGCCCCGTTTGCCTTCGAGGATCGGGGCGTGGATCCATTTTTTCTCAAAAAACAGCCCGGCGATTTCCCCCATCTCCGGGGCGAAATCGTGGAAGGCGGTCAGGACCATCTCCTTGCTGGTCTTCCAATCCACCAGGGTTGTGGGCAGGTGGGGCAGGGGGGCGTAGCGGTCGTAGTCGCACAGCCCTTCCAGGCCGAGGATGCTCTTTTTCAGACGGTAGTAGCGCTGGACCATGTCGTAGCGGCTGGTGACCGCCTCGACCAGCACCGAAACGGTCTTATCCTCCAGCTCGTTGTACAGGTTCATGGAGCTGACCCAGGAGTCGTATTTGCGAAGCCGGTCGTCGATCATCTTCTCGGCCAGCAGGGTGTTGAAGATATGGGTCAGCACATGGAGCTGGCTCTTGAGCCCGGCGGTAAGCTCATCGGCCGCCTGGGTCCGCACTTCGCGCTCCGGGCTGTAGAGATCGGTCAGCACCTCCTCTTCGCTCCGCTGCCTTTCCCCGAACTTGAGATTCCCCATGACCTTTTCAAAGAGGTTGGTCCAGGAGGAGCGGCCCACCGGCGCTTTTTCGATGAGCAGGGTTTCCTCGGCCATGGACAAAAGGTGCCTGGCGTAGCGCCGCATGCTCTCCAGGTGATGGCGATACTGGGCCAGGGTCTCACCGGCCAGCAGGGTATTGGCCACACCGTCTTCCACCTTGCTCCACTCCAGCTCAAAAAACACGGTCTCCCTGCCGATCCGGCTGCCGGCCTCCTTGATCTTTTGCAAAAAAGCGCCTGCCGGGGCGTTCTGGATCTGGGTGGTGAAGTTGAGAAAGGCAAAGGTGGCAATCCTGCCCACCAGGGTTTCAAGCGTTTCCAGACGCGAGACCAGGGCGAGAAGTTGGTTCGCCGCAAGGGTTGCCACCTTGCCCGCGAACTGCTCCTTGATACCCTTGGCCTCCTGCTCGCACCAGGCGATGTCGGTTTCGATTTTCGGGTCATCAACGCCCTGGTACAGATCGGCCAGTTGCCAGAGAATCCCGGTGGTGCCGAGTTGTTCGTTCAACGGATTGGTCATGTTCTATGTTCCTTTCTTGAAAATTTCTTTGTGTCAGACGGGTTCAGATTCGCGGCGCGTTGGCTTTTGCGGCGCATCCTCGCCAACCAGCACGGGCTTGTTATTCTCCCAAAGTACGGCGTACTGGCCCAAGCGTTTTTTCTTCTCCAACGCATCGGCGACGGCGTGTTTCAGAGACTCCAGCATTCGTTGCGTGTCGGGTGAAGGGATTCTTTTTGTATCGGAAGCGTGGCTCATGGAATGGCCTCCTTGACCAAGTGTTGATACAGATTGCGATCGAGAATCGAGAGCAAATCGCCTTGTTGTTCAAATACGGGGACAGGTTCGCCGCCGTTGTTCATAAAACAACGGGTGCGATGGGCTGCCGTGCAATAGATGTTCAGGAGATTATCGAGGCTGCGGGCAAAACGCCGCTCGATGTCTTTGATCGGGATACTGTGCCCGCCGTGCGCCACCCGTTCGGCGACCCGGAGTTTGGACATCTCTACGCTGGGCAGGGCAAGGTAGATCAACTCCACCTGCCAGCCTTGCTCTTGCAACCGCTGGATCAAGTGGAGATAAGCACGTCCGGCCAGGGTGGTTTCAAAGGCAAAATCTTCGCCCAAGGCGATGCGTTCTTCGATCTCCTGCAACAGAATGCGGCTGGCCGTTACCAGCTCCCGTTCCGGGGCAAGGGGTGACAGCCCGGCGGCGATCAGGTCGGCGTTGATGAAGTGGGTGCAACCCGCTACCCTGGGGAGGTATTCCAGGGCAAAGGTGGTTTTTCCCGCGCCGTTGGGACCGGCAATGATCCAGCAGATGGGCATCAGGTTGCCTCTATTTTTCTGAGGTTACACTTCTCGCGGTTCGGTGAGCAGCTTTATGCCTTCAAGGATTTCACTGAATCTTCGCTCCGATACCTTGCCGATTTTTTCAGCCAAGTCGCCTTTGTTGACCGTGTACATTTGAGAAATATTCACGACACTTTTCTTGGGAAGGTTGGCTTCTCCTTCATTCAATAAAACATTCCCCGGCGCCAGGGCTCTTTTGATGTTTGAGGTAAGGGCGCAAACTACTACCGTATTGATTTTGCTCGCGTTAAACAAATTATTCTGGATAACGATATGAGGATGACGATAGCCTGGCTCAGAGCCGGAGGGTTCTCCAAGGTCAACCCAATAGATTTCACCTTGTCCGATTACCACGGCTCTTGCTCCATGATTTTGCCGTGTTTGGATTTCATGGATGAAGAAATTTTACGTTCTTCCTCATCCGGGTGGTCAGCATATGCATCATTGAGTTTGGCAAGCAGGGTTTGATTTTCTTGTTTTTGCAAATAATCCTTCACCGCGAGGGTAAACAGCCGGCTGCGGGAAACATGCAGTTCGTTCGCAAGCTTGTTGACCTTGTCGAATAATTTTTCATCCAGGGAGATAGCTGTCTTGACTCCGGGCATAATTCACCTCATGCATTGTGTGATTATATTATGCAATTAGTTTATACCGTTGTCAATACTTGTTGGAGGACCGAAAAAAACGCACCGGGATTTTCCCGGCTGCTTGTGAGCCGAGAACGGGAGCGAGGAATCGAGACGTAGGCGTGCAGGATTTGAGCGCAATATCCGGGGAGATCGAGACTATCCGAGGTCACCCGGGGGCCATCTGGTTTTTCAGGAGCGTCCCGCCCAATGCCTCATCCTCTATTGATCTCGTTCTTGTAATTATTTACATTACAACCCGATGCCTGCAAAGTTGAATAAACGATCAAATCACAGAGGAGTTGGCGCCATGCACATCTCACTACCCCCAGAAATGAACAACTGGGTGGCCGCCCGGATAAAATCCGGGGCTTACACGTCTTCAAGCGAGGTGGTTCGTGACGGTTTGCGAACATTGCAGCGTCTTGAAGAACAGCGTTTGGCAATGGCCGTCGATTTGCGACAGGAACTCATGATCGGAATCAGACAGTTGGATGCCGGGAAATCCCGCCCTTTTGACGCCGCAACGGTGGACGATATCAAACAAAAAGGCCGCGAAAGACTGGGGGCATGATGTTGCACCGCCTTATCCTCGCCGACCAGGCACAAGAAGACCTGGTTGATTTGATATCTGGCTTTACATTGCCAGTGTTTCCCTACAGGCTGCGCCTTAAAGCAGGTTCCAGGGGATGGCCATGACATCTTCCGCGATCAAGCGGGGACGCTCCACGGCGCAGACTATGGCGCCCTTGGCAAACTTCCGCTTGGGATAGGCGGCCCTGATTGCGGCAATGCCTGAGCCGTCCCTTTTGCCAGGATTGCTGGATAGTTTGAACTCAAACGGATACAGGATATCGTCTTTTTCAAGGAGTAGGTCCACCTCGGCTCCTCCGGAAGAACGCCAGTGGTGCCAGGATGCGGCCATACCGGAAAATGCCGCCTGCTTTAAGAGCTCCCGCACCATGGCAGTCTCAAAAAGCGCACCGTACAGCGGGTGCGAGGCGAGCATGGTCGGGGCAGACATTCGAGCGTGGTAACAGGCCAGGCCGGTATCGGCAAGGTGTCCCTTGGGGCGTGAGGAAACCCGCTTGACCGGATTGCCGGAAAAAGCGGGCAGGGCGAACCACTGATAGGTGGCTTCCAGGATGCGCAGCCAGCGCTTCGAGGTAGGCGGGGCAATACCGATTTCACGCCCCAGTTGGCTGTAGTTGATCTCCTGCGCAGTCAGGGCCGTCATCAGGCCGACAAAACGGCCAAACTCATGCCAGTCCTGAATTTCGCCGATCAACCGGGCATCCCGCTCGACATAGGTGCGATGGTAGCCGGCCCAGAAGTCGCCGGCCAGGTCATCGGGTAATTCTTGCACCCCCGGCAGGCATCCACGCCAGAGCCAGGCGCGCAGGTCTCCTTCATAATATGCGGCGTCGCGGCTTATGGTTAGAAACTGCCCGGGATTATCAAGCCAGTGGTTAAGCCAGCAGGACTCGGCCCCTGCCAGCTCCTGCAAGGAAAAGCCCTGCAGATCAAGAAACACCGCCCGCCCGGCAAGGCTCTCCGACAGAGTTTGCAACACCTGCCACTGCTGCGAGCCAGCCAGAACAAACTGGCCGGCCACGGCTCCGTTGCGGTCAACGGCCCGCTTGATCGCCGCCACCAGTTCGGGCGCGTACTGGATTTCATCAAGAATCAACGGGGAGGGATGATTGCGCAGAAAAAGATCCGGATCCCGCCTGGCCCCTTCCAGGTCAATGCTTGGATCAAACACCACATAGTCGTAAGCGGGGAACAGGTGCTTAAGCAGGGTGGTCTTGCCAACCTGCCGGGCGCCGCTGAGTACGGTCACCGGAAAATGTTCCACCATGCGGAGCAGTCGCTTGGAAAGAAGGCGGATTTTATACATGCCTTGCAAATTAAACTCGTCAAGTTTAATTTGCAAGGTTTTTTAATGGGCTCGCAATAAGTTTATCGTGCTACTTGAGATGGCCAAGCAAGAACTTTGATATCCAAAGAGTGGTGATGCTGTACAAAGCACAGGAGATTCCGAACCAAATTCCACTATGGGGCAACAGTTCCGTATCCTGTCTCCGGAACTCCCGCCGTTTTTAATCTGCCGCCGCCATTGAACTAATATCGAAGAATGCGGCTCCCCAGCGGTCAGGTTGAAAAACTTTGTTAGCCCTTTATTTTGCAGATAACGTTGTTGTGGTAATGGATAAAATCTGGGTGGACATTTACGAATAAAGCTTGGCCGATTTTCATAGCTCCATAATCAAGTTTCACATGGCAATTCGGGCAGACACACACAATATTACTGGGGTGGTCTGGGCCGTTGTGTGGATTGCCTAGCGGCTTTACGTGGTGTGCCTCGGCGTAGGGAATGCTGTCTCCAAGAAGAATGCGTATGTTACAGATTTGGCATTCGTAATTTCTGTCTGCTTTTATGCGCCGCGCTAGCGCAGTGTCCCTAAGAACACGGTAAGTTGTTACAAGATGCTTTTCGGTTTCTTGGGGCTCGTTTATATCTGAGGCCAAAGGGGTAGCGTGTGCCGCAATAAAGAATAGATTAACTCGGGATGAATCTGAATTGCCGCAAGACTTGAGAATCCAGTTTTTTAAATCATGCGATCCATCGTTAATCCATGCTGCAATTAGATGGTCAATTTCAGCGGCGCTCAGTGTATAAGGCGTGTTTTTACCAACTAAGTGAGCAAAAACCGTGTTCTTCTCTACGCCACGAGAAGCAACATGAGTTATTGCTTCTTGCCTCCAAGCGCTAGCTATTTTATTGGGGCTCTGCCGCGCTATGCCGCAGACAAGATCCAATACCTCCAAGCTATCGGCAATTCTTTGGCTCATTCTCTATGTCTTGATTGGTTAGGCATAATGTTAGACGTAATCGGCCCATATTGACGGACTTGTTAGCCTTGAATCTCAAGGCTGCTGATCTCGAACTGTACGAGCGATTGTATCCAGTGCCCTTGTAAGTTGAACTCCGACGCTATCCCATGCTAATTTTGCGGCCCTATCTCCAGATGCGTAGCCCCACATGTTCGACTCACGATGCTCGGCGACAATGGGCAAGGTGAATGCCACAGGCGATTGGCCTCGATTGTCTTGCACCTCCAAGTCAAGCCATGCTGCCCCATTCCACCAGCCCTCCCCAGAGAATGATCCAGCTGCAACTGTTTGTTCGGATGAGACTGAGCCGACAACCGGCCCCCAAGGACCTGTTGCGCGTATCTGCGCAGAGCCGACAGAATTTGTAAAAGCTGTCGACGAGACCAAGCGACTGCCAAACGACGAGCCCAAAGTGACGATTCTGACTCGTACAGAGACTCTGCCAGCCAACGTTTTCGCAAAGTAATCCGTCCACTCCAACGATGAGCCATAAATGCGGCTTAGGTCGGCTTTAAGGGTAGCGGCTGCATCTATCGATTCGGTGTTGGCGCGCCCGTCATACACGGCGGCGAAGATTGGGGGAGAAACTGTAAGTTCAGTTCTCGGGGAAGCCGTGATGGATGGCAAAACCGTTCTTTCTGTGGCGCAACCGGCCAGTATCGCTACAATGGCAAGTGTGAATAAAAGATAACGAGTTTTCAAAAACATAGCACTCCTCCAAAGATGGCTAACATTGTATTAGACAGAATGGGCCAATACGGTGATAGGCAGAATGCAACATGTTTATTCAGCCACTATGAATTTTATCATGGTAACAACTTTCTGCCGCACGGGTTTTTCGGCGGTAAATTTTATCCAATTTGATGTGAGGATACCTGATGTTCACAGAAAACTAAACAATAAATAGGAGCATCGATTTCCCTTGGAGCCGCGACCTCGAAGGCCTCATCCAGGATGCTGAGATAATCCGTTACCTGGAGGCGCAAGGCAGAAAAAATGAAACTGAGGAGCTTTTTGCAAAAAGAGAAAGAGACCCTTCGACAGGCTCAGGGCGAACGGTAGCCATCTTGAAATCATTATAGTCTCTTCCGTTCATGCTGAGCCTGTCGAAGCACAACAAAGCATTTTTTCAGAGCCTCTGAGGACTGGCAATTTCTCCAGATCATTTTGATCCGAAACAGATTTTACTTTAAACCGCTCGGGCATAGGCTTCCGGCAAAATATCATTGCGGCGGCAAGCAAAGAACGATATACAAATGGAAATTCATTTTCCCCTGCTTAACCCGATCATTAAATCATAAACCTTGCAGCCAGATACCCGATGAGCGCACCCAATTCCGATTCCGCTGCCGTCTACGACGAAAGCAAGATCAAGACCCTCAGTTCCCTGGAGCATATCCGTCTGCGGCCCGGCATGTATATCGGCCGGCTCGGCAACGGCAGCCATCCGGACGACGGCATCTACATCCTTCTTAAAGAGGTGGTGGACAATGCGGTGGACGAGTTCATCATGGGGGTGGGCAAGCGGATCAACGTGGATATCGGCGCGGACGGCGTGGTCAAGGTGCGGGATTTCGGGCGCGGTATCCCCCTGGGCAAGCTGGTCGAGTGCGTGAGCGTGATCAACACCGGGGCCAAGTACAACACCGATGTGTTCCAGTTTTCCGTGGGCCTCAACGGCGTGGGCACCAAGGCGGTTAACGCCCTGTCCGACCGTTTTGAGGTGACCTCCTTCCGCGACGGCAAGTTTGCCAGGGCCACCTTTGCCAACGGTGAGCTGATCGGGGAAGAGCAGGGCGACACCACGGAGAAAAATGGCACCCTGGTCACCTTTCATCCGGACCCCAATGCCTTTGAAGGCTATTACTACATGCGGGAGTTCGTGCGCAAGCGGTTCTGGCGCTATGCCTACCTCAATGCCGGGCTCAAGATCTACTACGAGGGCGAGTGCTTTTTTTCGGCCAACGGGTTGCTCGACCTGCTGGACAAGGAGATCGCCGACACCCAGCTCTACGCACCGATCCATTTCAAGGACTCCACCCTGGAGTTCGCCTTTTCCCATACCGAGGGGTATGGCGAGACCTATTTCTCCTTTGTCAACGGCACCTACACCAACGAGGGCGGCACCCATCTTTCCGCCTTTCGCGAGGGGATACTCAAGGGGGTCAATGATTTTTCCGGTAAGAAATTTTCCGGCGAGGATGTGCGGGAAGGGGTGGTTGGCGCCATCGCGGTCAAGGTGAAGGACCCGATCTTCGAGTCGCAGACCAAGAACAAGCTGGGCAACACCGATGTTAGGGGGGATATCGTCAACAAGGTTAAGGACTTTGTCTGCGATTTCTTCTATAAGAACACCGAGCTGGCCGAGATCATCATCGACAAGATCCAGCAGAGCGCCAAGATCAGGAAGGAACTCCAGCACGTGCGCAAGGAGGCCAAGGCCAAGGCCAAGAAGGTGGCGCTCAAGATCCCCCAGCTCAAGGATTGCAAGTACCATCCGACCCCGGAAAAGCCTTCCACCCCGGACCGCGAGAACATGCTTTTTCTCACCGAGGGGCAGTCCGCCTCCGGTTCCATCGTCAGCTCCCGCGACCCCATGACCCAGGCGGTCTTTTCCCTCAAGGGCAAGCCGATGAACGTCTATGGTCAGCCCCTGACCCTGCTCTACAAGAACGACGAGATGTACAACATGATGCGCACCCTGGACATCGAGGATTCGGTGGAAACCCTGCGCTACGACAAGGTCATTCTCGCTACGGATGCCGATGTGGACGGGTTGCACATCAGAAACCTGCTGCTCACCTACTTTTTGCAATTCTTCGAGGCCCTGGTCAAACGGGGGCATGTCTACATCCTGGAAACCCCCATCTTCCGGGTGCGGAACAAGGAGGAGACCATCTACTGCTACTCGGACAAGGAGCGGGAGGCGGCGGAAAAGAAGCTGGGCGGCAGGGGTAAGAAAGCGGTGGAGATTACCCGCTTCAAGGGGTTGGGCGAGATCTCCCCCAAGGAATTCAAGCAGTTCATCGGCCCGGACATGCGCTTGCAGCAGGTCAACATCGACACCCTGAGCGAGGTGCCCAGGCTGCTCTCCTTTTACATGGGTAAGAACACGCCCGAGCGCAAAGAATACATCATGGATCATCTGGTGGTCGTGTAATCATGGATACCTCCCATTACGGCGAGCTGCACAAGCTTTTTGACACCAATTTTCTGGACTACACCTCCTACGTCATCCGGGAGCGGGCCATCCCCGACGTGGCCGACGGCTTAAAACCCGTGCAGCGCCGCATCCTCCAGACATTGTTCAACATGGATGACGGCCGCTTCCACAAGGTGGCCAATGTGGTGGGCGACTGCATGAAACTCCACCCCCATGGCGACGCCTCGATCTTTTCCGCCCTGGTCAACCTGGCCAATAAGGGCTATCTCATCGACCGGCAGGGCAACTTCGGCAACATTTTCACCGGCGACCAGGCCTCGGCGGCCCGATACATCGAGTGCCGCCTCTCCCCCCTGGCCCGGGAGACCCTGTTCAACAAGGATCTCACCGAGTTCACCGACTCCTACGACGGCCGGATGCTCGAACCCGTTGCCCTGCCGGCCAAGATCCCCCTCCTGCTGATGCAGGGGGCGGAAGGGATCGCCGTGGGCATGGCCACCAAGATCATGCCCCATAATTTCTGCGAGCTGCTCGAAGCCCAGAAGAATATCCTCCGGGACGAGCCCTTTGTCCTCTATCCCGACTTTCTCCTCGGCGGGGCCATCGACGTTTCCGGCTACGAGGACGGCAACGGCCGGTTGCGCTGCCGGGCCAGGATCGAGGAGAAGAACGAAAAGACCATCACCATCAAGGATATCCCCTACGGCACCACCACCCAATCCCTGATCGAGAGCGTGGAAAAGGCGGCCCGGGGCAACAAGCTCAAGATCTTGAGCATCAATGACTACACCGCCGAAGAGGTGGAGATCGAGATCAAGCTGGTGCGCGGCATCTACGCGGCGGACACCATCAAGGCTCTGTACGCCTTCACCGACTGCGAGGTGCCGATCAGCCCCAACCTGACCGTGATTGTGGACAACAACCCGGCGGTGCTCACGGTGAGCGAGGTGCTGCGCCACAACACCGAGAAGCTGGTCCGCGACCTCGAAAAGGAGCTGACCATCGAGCATGGGAGGCTCAAGGAAAAACTCCACGCCCACCTGCTGGAGCAGATATTCATCGAAGAGCGGCTCTATAAAGAGATCGAGGAGTGCAAAACCTACAAGGCGGTGGTCGAGACCATCGATGCGGCCCTGCTGCCCTACAAGGACAAGCTGGTCCGCGAAGTGACCCACGACGACATCGAGCGGCTGCTGGAGATAAGGATCAAGCGCATCTCCCGCTACGACCTGGACAAGAAGAAGAAAGACATCAAGGAGGTCCGGGACAACATCAAGGCGGTGGAGAATTATCTCCTCGACATGGTCGGGTACACCATCGACTATCTCGACGACCTGCTCACCCGTTACGGCCATCTTTACCCGCGCCGCACCGAGATCGCCACCTTCGGCGAGGTGGAGGTGCGCAAGGTGGCGCTCTCCAACCTGACCATGGGGTATGACAGGGAAACCGGGTTTTTGGGCCATCAGGTCAAGGCGAGACCT
Source organism: Desulfurivibrionaceae bacterium (assembly GCA_041675265.1). GTDB lineage: Bacteria > Desulfobacterota > Desulfobulbia > Desulfobulbales > Desulfurivibrionaceae > Thiovibrio. Next base: position 52,051 of record JBAYUD010000001.1, read on the forward strand.
GAGGATTGTTTTCCCTGTTCCGAATACGACAAGCTGTTGCTCATTTTTCAAAACGGCATGTACAAGGTCATCAACGTGATCGACAAGCTCTTTGTCGGCCATGATGTGCTCTGGTGCGGCAAGGTCGAGGAAAAACGGGTTTTCAACATCCTCTACCGCGAGGGCAGCCAGAATCTCTGCTATGTCAAGCGGTTCCAGAGCCCGAAATTCATCCTTGAAAAGGAATACCGCCTCTTCCCGGAGCACAAGAATTCCGCCATCCTCTATCTGACCATCGGAGAGGGGGGCAGGGTGCGGGTGCATCTCGCCCCGTCCAAGCGGGCGCGCCATAACTATGTGGATTGCAGCTTCAGCGAGGTTCTGATCAAGGGTGCCGCCGCGCTTGGGAAACGGGTTTCCGACCGGCCGGTGCGGCGGATCGCCGAGCTGTCTGCCGAGAAGGAGCCTGCCGGCACGGCGGAGGTGCAACCGACCCTTTTTCCGGCCAAGGAAGGCGAGGGTGCGCCCCAGGCCCAAGAGTCCAGTGCGCCGGTCAAGGCTTCAAAACCGGCGGAAGACGACGTCCCGGAGGCCGAGGCGGAATAACCCCTTGTACGGCAGGGCGTGGTTGATATTTTTTTGCCCTGCCGTACCCAGCCGTTGCTTCCTAATGAACAACATCTTGTTGTATTTCCACCCTTTTTTCCCTCCATTCATTCCATCATGCTTTGAATCCATGGCCTCAGCGAAGTAATATGACCGGGGCCCGGTAGATCATTTTTTTATCCGTAATGAAAAAATAATAAAATCTTGTGGGGGGAAAACCACTGGAAATCGTTGGGGAATCCCAGTCGTTTAGGTATTATTTTAAATGCTACAATAACACTATTTGTTGTGTTTTTATTTCCTTTCTATACCATGGAAAGTAGGTTTCGATGGTTGTGTGGTCTGCATTCGTGATGTTTTACTTGCCTTTACAAGATGCATCTGGTATGTTCGCCTACCTCTTCGGGACAAGAAGAGGGGGAACAACGGCAACGGTCAAGGACGAGCGTTTGCTCTCTTGTTATGTGTTTGCACAGGTGGAGGATCTATGGACTACCTTGCATCAAACCGTCCCCCGGACGTAACCCCAGAGCAGGAAAAAGTTGTGGTAGTAAAACATAAAAAAGTAGTGGCAGTAAAACACGACGAAAACCCGATGTATTTCGGCAAGAAAGCGGTCGATTCCTGTATGGTGCGGATGGTCTCCGGATTGTCCCTGGTCATGCTTTTCTTTCTTGTCGCCCTGTTGACCCAGCCTTCCTCGGTATTTATCCGTTTCCCCCAACGGTTTCAGTCCGTCCCCACCATTGAAGTCCATACCGCCGAGGATCTGCTGAGTCAACTCAAGGCCAACAACCTGTGGGAAGTCGAGCCTTTTTCAGAGGTTCCCGCCGTGCTGGTCAGCAAGTTCCCCGGGGACATGCCGTCCCTTGACGCGGCCAGCCAGAAAAAGGCCTTTCTCCATGTTCTCCTTCCCGCGGCAATGATCGCCCTGTCCGAGGTTGAGGAAGAACGGGCCGCCTTTGAGAAGATCCTGGAAAAATTTGCGTCTCCCCCCAAGCGCTTGAATTTTGGCCTGAACGCGCAAGACTATACCCGGCTTGCGGGTTTGACCCAGAATGAGGTCTTTTACTTGCAGAATCTCTGCCGTAAATACCGGGCCTATGAGGTAGCCGATCTGCGCCGTCGTATCAGTCCGGTACCGGTGAGTCTGATCATGGCCCAGGGCGCCCTGGAATCATCATGGGGTGGATCCCGCTTTTCCTTGGAGAGGAACAACCTCTTTGGCGTCTTGACCTGGGATAAATCAGGGCGTGTGGCTGACGGACGCGAGGATGGAAAAGCATACTCCGGCGCGGCATATGCCTCCCTGCTTGATTCCGTTCGTTCATATATCCTGATGATCAACCGGGTTCCCGCTTACAAAGAGCTGCGGCATAAAAGGGAAGAGACCATGGATTCCCTTGTCCTGGCCAATGGTCTGCACCAGTATTCCAACCGGGGAACCGATTATGTTGCCGATCTGACCCAGCTTATCAAAAGCAACGACCTGCAGGTCTATGATCAGTGCGTTCTTGCCGGCAAGGGCGGCGTGTTCGGCAACAGGGTGCGGCTTGCAAGCCTGGAAAATATCCGGTAAAGAGTGCGCCAGGGGTTTGCCCCCCCCCCATTCGTTCATGTATCGCGAACATTTCCTGCAACCTGCTGCCCATCCGGGCAGCAGGTTGTTTCGTTTTCTCTTCTGAAAAAAAAATCACGGTTCAGCCGATCTGCCTCCCCCCATCCAGCGTCCCCTCTCCGTCCCAAACTTTTCCTGAGCAGACCCAGGTAAAAAAACGAGTGGCTCCCAGTAGTTTTTCCGTATTGTGCATCCGCCAATTTTTGGGCTATACTTTAAAATATAGGCCAACCAGCTTTGGAGAGCGCAGTGGCAATTACTTCCGGCAAGAAAACAGACTGTGAATTTTTAAGCTCCTGTGATTTTTTTGTAACGATCATGGCAAGCGTTCCGCAGTTTTCCTCGAAAATTCAAGGGAAATATTGTCTTGCCGGTTTCCGCGACTGCGCCAGATATGCCTGTGCCAAGCAACATGGCAAGGGTAATGTCCCCGAGGATCTTTTTCCCAACGCCTCGTATTTCTAGTCTCTGATCCCAGGTTCTCCTTTTTTCCGCTCGCTGGCCCATTGCCTTTTGGTAAAGGGATATGCTAGCATTGTCATATGCGGCGTTGACGTGTTTCGGGCGATAATCAAAGGCAAAAGAGGCAAGGCCATGTTCAAGGAAGAGCGAAAGTCCTCGCGGTTTGACTGGTCACATCTTGGCGATATCGACTGGGGCCGCCCCAATCTTGGCCCGCTGACCGCAGTGGCCGTCTACCGGTTGATGCAATTCACCCTGCGGGATGCGATTATCTCCCATACCGATGTGGCAACGGCCAATCGGATATTTTATGACGCCGGCCAGATCGCGGGAAAAGCATTCCATGAGCACCTGCTCCAAAAAAACCAGGACTTTGACGCCTTCATTGCCGCGCTCCAGGAAACATTGAGAACCATGTCCATCGGCATCCTGCGGGTTGAAACCTCTGATCTGCTCAAACACCGTTTCATTCTCACCGTGGCGGAAGACCTCGACTGCTCGGGGTTGCCCATAAGCGACGAATTGGTGTGCACCTTTGACGAAGGGTTTATCTCCTCTTTGTTTTCGGCCCATTTCGGCAAGCGGTTCACGGCAAGGGAGACGGATTGCTGGTGTACCGGCGACCGGGTATGCCGTTTCGAGGTCGTGCTTGCGGATGTATGACCGGAACAACCCTACCTGGTAATTGCATGGATCATCACGATATCGAAAGGCTGGACAGGATCAGCGCCCATATCCACGCGCTGCTGCATAATGAACAGCCTGATCCCCTTGATCTGACAGGGCAAAAGGAGGATGAGATCCGTCAGGTAGGCGAATTTGTCAACGCCCTCACCGAGGCCTTGTCCGCCCTGACCAATGCCGCCCACCAGCTCTCCATCGGTGACATGGATGTTTCGATCGTGGCCAACCTTCCGGCCTGCCATCATCTCAAGAACCTGCAGGCGACCCTCCGGCATCTGGCCTGGCAGACAGGGCAGATAGCCAAGGGGGATTTTTCCCAGCGGGTGGAATTTTTAGGGGAGTTTTCCCACTCGTTCAACTTGATGGTTGAACAGCTTGCTGCCTATAGGCAAAGGATTCTCGGCCAGAACCGGGAGCTTGAACGGTTGGCCATCACCGATCCGCTGACCGGGGTCTTCAACCGCCGCTATTTCATGGGGTTCATCACAAAGGAGTTTTTGCGTTCGCAACGCTATTCCCACGTATTTTCCGCGATCCAGATGGATATCGATCACTTCAAGAAAATAAACGATGCCCATGGCCACGCGGTTGGCGATGAGGTTCTCAAGGCTTTTACCGCCAATTGCCAGGAAATTCTCCGGGAATGCGACGTGCTGGGCCGGTTCGGCGGCGAGGAGTTTTCCATTATCCTGCCGGAAACCGAAAGGGAAGGGGCATTGGTCGTTGCGGAACGGATTCGCCAGACCATCGCCGACCTGAAGGTGTATGTGGACGACAAGACTGTCCGTTTTACGGTCAGTATCGGTGTCACCAGTCTTCGTAAGGACGATACCGGTCTGGAGGCCATACTGAGGAGGGCGGACGAAGCCCTCTACCTTGCCAAGAACGGCGGGCGAAACAAGGTGGTTGCCGCCTGATCGTTGTTATGGTGTCGGGATCTTCCGCCAGATCGGCAGGGAGGGGCTGAGCCTTTCGAAGCGACGATCCTGATCGATGGCGTCGCTGTTTTTGTGGTTGGCGATGAGGATCCCCCCTGGTTTCATCGCATCCTCGATGAGTTTTTCAAAGCGCAGCTGCTGAGCCCGTCCGGAAAAGGGGCGGTAGTAGTAGATCACCTCGTACTCACCGTATCCCGCATACGCCCAGATATCCGCCTGGGCAACCCGATCCTCGCCGATGAGCTTGGCCGCAATCGGGAAGGAATATTCATCCTTCTCAATGCCGTACACCTCAAAACCGAACTGTTCGGCGATGAGCAGCACGTTGCCGATCCCGCAACCCACATCCAGAAAGCGGGGCATGGGCGCGGGTGGCTCGTCCCGGTCAAGCCCGAGAAAATCGCCGACAAAGCGGAGCTGGGCAAAGATCTGCCTGGTGTCCATGGCCACAAAAGGATACTCGCAGTCGGTATCGTTGCGTGTTTCCTTGGCTGCATCACGGCTGTAAAATCCGACAAACCGGTTGATGACGTTGTAAAAGATATCGTTTTCTTCGTTTTCCATGTGTCTTTCAGATAAAGAGGGTTGCGGGGGAAGGGGGAGCGGAAACGTGTATACCACGGATTGGAGATGAATTCTCCGGCAAAGTTGCCGTGCATTGCCAAGGTTACATCTTGTAGCGCGCCCTGTCGCGTCGTTCTCCAAGGCGCGCCAAGGCGTAGAGCGCGGCTTGCGCCAGAAATCGGGCGCCCGTGGCCAGAACCCCTTCGTCAAAGTCGAAGCGGGGGCTGTGGGCCGGTCCATCGTGCAACTTGATGTGTTTCGCGCCAAAACGCACCAGGCAGCCGGGAATCCTTTGCAGGAAAAAGGAAAAATCCTCCCCGCCCAGGCTGGGCAGGGGCTGGCCCTTTACCTTGTCCTGGCCCACGATTCCGGCGGCCACCTCCGTGGCGATGCGGGCGGCGGCCGGGTCGTTGATCACCGGCGGATAGCCGGCCACAAAGGTGAAGGCGGTTGTCACCCGGTGGAGTTGCTCCATGGCAAGGGTCATGCGCTTGAGGCTGTCGAGGCAAGCGGCGCGGGTTTCCGGGCTGGTGGTCCGGAGGGTGCCGGTAAGAACCACCTCCGAGGCGATCACGTTGGCAGCTGTTCCTCCGTGGATGGTCCCCACGGTGATGACGGCAGGGGAGCAGGGATGGGTTTCGCGGGCCACGATCGCCTGGATGTTGGTGATGAGCTGGCTTGCGGCCACGATGCAATCCGAGGTTTCCTGGGGCTTGGCGGCATGCCCGCCCGGGCCGCGGATTTCGATGCTGAATTCATCGGTAAAGGCAGAGATCAGCCCCGGTTGCACGACAATCTCCCCCAATTCGTACAGACGGTCAATATGCCCGGCAAAGATCATGGAGGCGCCGTTGATGGCGCCCTCGTCGATCATCCCCTGCGCGCCGCCGTCACCTTCTTCCGCGGGCTGGAAGATGAGCAGTACCCGGCCGGGAAGTTCGGCCTCTTTTTCCTTCAAAAGCGCGGCCGCGCCGAGCAGCATGGCCACATGGCCGTCGTGGCCGCAGGCATGCATCACGCCGGGTGTTTCCGAGGCAAAGGGCAGCCCGGTCTGCTCGGTAATGGGCAAGGCATCCATGTCGGCCCGCAGGGCGACACAGGGGGCATCCGGCGCATTGCCGCCGATACCGGCGACAATGCCCGTGCGTCCCACCTGTTCCCGGCAGGGAATGCCTATTTTTTTCAGCTGCTCGGCAATAAAGCGCGCCGTGGCGAACTCGGCAAAGGCAAGCTCGGGATGACGGTGGAGATGGCGGCGGATATCCCGCATCCGGATGATCAGCTGTTTGTTCGGTTTCGGCACTGTGTTCATGCGCAGGTTCCAGGGCGTATTGTACGTTTGGGTATACCAGGCTTGACCCATCCGGCATTGCATGGTATTTTTCCCGCCGGTTGCCTGGGGAATCCGGATCGTGTTCCGCAATCCCGGGCGGTGATGCATCATAATTCGAACTGGACCGCTGTACATCATTAAAATTCATCTTTTTGATGCCGATGACCACAGACTCACGCCCTGTGCAGACAGACGGGCAGGCCGCCGAAAATGGCAGGCCATGCCCCAGCAATGCGGACGATCTTTTTCACCGGGGTCTCGACCTGCACCGGCAGGGAGAGGCAGACCCGGCTAAGTCCCTGTACCGGCAGGCTATTTCGCTCTGTCCGGAACATGTGGATGCCTGTTTCTATCTGGCTCTGCTCCATCGCACCATGGGGGAGCTGGAAGAGGCCGCCCGCTGGTTTGATCAGGCCCATGGATTGCTGCCGCACGAGGCGGCAATTGCCTATGAGTTGGGTATAACCCGTTATTCCTTGGGACACCACCGGATGGCCATCGAGCATTTCCAGAAGGTTCTCTCCCTGGACGACACGCACTGGCAGGCGGCCTACAATCTGGGCACCGCCCACCTCGCCCAAGGCAACATGAGCGAGGCCATCCAGGCGTATCACCAGGCCGCGTTGCTCAATCCCCAGGATGGTGATATCCATTTCAACCTCGGCCTGGCCTGCAAGAGGGCGGGGCGGCTGGACGAGGCCATGCAGTCCTATCTCTGCGCCATGGAGATTGTCCCCGAGGATGCGGAGGTGCATTACAACCTGGCCCTGGTCTACAAGGAGCTGGGATGCAAGGACGAGGCCATCGCCTCCCTGGAGATCGCGGTTGCCCTGCGCCCGGAATATGGCGCGGCCCACGGCAATCTGGGGGTTCTCTATCTTGATCGGGACAAGGTGGACGAGGCCATTGCCTGTTACCGCAGGCTCATCGAACTGGATCACAACGCGGCCTCGGCCCGGCATATCCTCGCGGCCCTTACCGGCGAAACAACCGTTGTGGCCCCTTCTTCCTATATTGCCGATTTGTTCGACAGCTTTTCCGGGCATTTTGAAAAGCGGTTGCTCGTTGATCTCGAATACCGGACCCCGTGGGAACTCAAAAGCCTGTTGCTCGCCGACCCCGATGGCCCGAAATATTTTGCGCGGCTTCTGGATCTGGGCTGCGGCACCGGTCTGGTCGGGCAGATTTTCCAAGAGATAAGCGATTGCCGGGTAGGGGTGGATCTTTCCGCCAAGATGGTGGAGGCGGCTGCGGTCAAGAAGGTATACGATCAACTGGCGGTTGGAGAGATCGTCACCTTTCTTGAGCAGAACCAGGAGCCGTTCGATCTGATTGTCGCGGCGGATGTCCTGATCTACGTGGGCGATCTGGACCGGATTTTTGCCACCCTGGCCACGGGGCTTGCCGAAAACGGCAGATTTCTTTTTTCCACCGAGCTCATGGAAGCAGGCGAGGGCTACCGGTTGCGTCCGTCCGGGCGCTATGCCCACTCCTTTTCGTACATCAAGGCCACGGCCGCCCGTCATGGCTTTCGGATCCTCAACACCCAGTCCGCCAACATCCGCAAGGAAAAAGGCGAATGGATACTGGGAGAGCTTTTCCTCCTCGGCTTTTAAGCTCGTCCCGTCAATCCTCCGCCCGCCTCATCGTCCTAAAACCATCCCCGGCTTTCGGATATTTTCACGAATCCGCCCTTTGCTCGCGGCCTGGAAAATAAGATTGAGTTATTGCCCCCCCTTGGCTGTATAATTAAATAAAGATCTTCATGCCGTCGGAGAATACGGAAAGGGGGGCTGCCATGTCTGCAAAGGAACTGGATCTGCTGAAGGAAAAACTCCTGGCCATGCGTCAGGATATCTTTCACCGTCTGCGTCATCTCGACGATGGCTGGCAGGAGCTGGCCGAAAAGGATATCGAGTTCGAGGAGGAAGCACAAAAGGCGGAGCTTTCCGAGCTCTATGCCCAGCTCGACGAACGGGAAAAAGAAGAGATCGAGGCAATCGATCTTGCCCTGGATAAGATGGATGCCTTGCAGTATGGAAAATGCGAGGGGTGCGGCAAGCAGATCCCCTTGCCGCGGTTGCAGGCCCTGCCGGCCACGCGCTTTTGTCTTGCCTGCGGAGCCCGGGTCGAGGAAAAAAAGCGGATTCCGCCGGCCCTTCCCTGAAAAAGGACAGCGTTAACAAAAAAATAATATTTTCCATTGGGAGGAAAACACATGCAGATACCTCTACAGATCACCTATCGTAACATGGAAACCTCCGAGGCCTTGGAGTCCTACATTCGCGAGCGGGCGGCAAAACTGGACAGCATCTGTGAAAACATGGTCGGCTGCCGGGTGGTGGTTGAGGCGCCCCATAAGCACCAGCGAAAAGGGGGCCTCTTCCACGCCAGTATCGATATCACCCTGCCCAAGGAAACCATCGTGATCAACCGGGAGCCTGACCAGCACAAATCCTACCATGATGCGCATGTGGTGGTGCGGGATGTCTTTGACTCGGCTGAACGGAAGCTGCGTGGGATTGTCGACCGGAAAAAAGGCGAAGTGAAGGTCCATGAGGAGACGCCCCAGGGAAAGATCACGGAGCTCTACCCCTATGAGGATTACGGCCGGATCGTCACCGGCGCGGGCGACGATATCTACTTCCACCGCAACAGCCTGATCAATGCGGATTTTGCCGATCTCTCCATTGGCGACGAGGTGCGGTTTGTCGAGGAACAGGGGAACAATGGCCCCCAGGCAACCAGCGTGCGGGTGGTCGGCAAGTCATAGCCGGCGCACAACGTCTTGCGATGAGAAACGGTTAAAGCGCGATTCCGGGGAGTTGCGATGGTACGGATTTCACAGACAATTGATATCCCGGAAAACGAGATAGAGATCACCGCCATTCGCGCCCAGGGAGCCGGAGGGCAGAATGTCAACAAGGTCTCCTCGGCCGTGCACCTGCGCTTTGATATCCGTGCCTCAACGCTGCCGGATTTTTACAAGGAGAGGCTGCTGGGGTTAAGCGATCAGCGCATCACCAAAGAGGGCGAGATCGTCATCAAGGCGCAGCAGTTTCGCAGTCTGGAAAAGAACCGGGCCGATGCTCTGGAACGGCTACGGGAACTCATCCGGGGCGCGGTCAAGCAGGAGCGCAAGCGCAGGCCCACCAAGCCCTCCCGCAGTTCCAAGGAAAAACGGTTGGAAGGCAAGGAAAAGCGGGGCAGGGTCAAGGCCATGCGCGGCAAGGTTTCGAAGGTTTCGGAATGAAAATTCTCTGACTTGAGATTGTAACTGCTCAGCAGTGTCGCAGATGCGCGGAAGAGGTCTGCGAAGTGTGCTGTTGCACACGAGCAGGCCGATGACAAAGCAGATGCGGTGCTGCTGAACAGTTAACTATTTGCCGAAGCCGCAGATGGGATAGGCGCAGGTCTTGCACTGCCGGCACAGGCCGCCGTGCCCCAGCAAGGCCATGTCATGCCGGGTGATCTTTTCGCCGCACAGCACCCTGGGCAGGATCAGGTCGAAGACGGTGATCTTGTGGAACATGCCGCAGGCAGGCAGCCCCAGCACCGGCACCGCTCCGATATAGCCCACCAGAAACATGGCCCCGGGCAGAACCGGGGTGCCGTAGACGATGTCCTCGGCACCGGCCCTGGCAATACCTTGCCTGGTAACGTCATCCGGGTCCACGGACATGCCGCCGCTGGTCACGATAAGGTCAGCGCCCGCGTCCAGGCACGCCTTGATCTCGGCGGCAATGGTCTCGATATCGTCCGGGGCGAAGCGGACCGCCACCACCTCCGAACCGAGTTTTTCCAGTTTCTTGCGCAGCACCGGCTCAAAGGCATCCTTGATCCGGCCGTGAAAGACCTCGTTGCCGGTGATGATCAGCCCGGCCCGAGCCTGTTTCAGTTGGGCAACCTTGAGAACTCCCCCGGCTTTTTGGGCGATGTCAACAGCAGCATTCACGATCCCTCTTTGGGACACCAGGGGAATAAGCCTGGTTCCGGCCAGTTGTTCGCCCTTTTTGACCGGGGTATTGCTGTGCAGGGTGGCGCACATCACCTCGCCCAGCAGGTTGAATCGGTACAGAGCCTCGGCATCGACCTTGAGCAGCCCGTCGTGGGTTGCGACGATGTTGAGCTTGCCTTCCACCGGCTCGCCGGACACCGAGGTGCCCGGTCCGGCCAGGGATGAAGCCATCAGTTCGGCCGCCTCGTTTTCATGGATATCGTCGGGCCCAAGCTCCAGCACATAGATGTTGTCCTTGCCGAGCCGTTTTAACCGCTCGATATCCTCCGCCTTGATGATGTGGCCTTTTTTGAAGGCGCACCCCTTGAATTCCTCGGTGCGGATTTCCGTGATGTCGTGGGGCAGAACCATGCCGACAGCCTGCTCAACCGGGATTGTTTTTGTCATGCAGCGCTCCAGAAGCCTCTCGCAGGCTCAGATGATTTCGTAATAACGGCCGTGCGCGCAGGGTTTGCAGAGGGATTTGCCCTCCTGTATTACCTCGCGGCAGTCCTGCACCCAGTCCCCGCAGCGTTCGCATTGCACCCGGCGGATGGGCCGGCCCGGCATGTCCTCTTCCGGCACGGTGATCGAGACCGGTTGCACCTTGAACAGCTCATCCTCGGGCATGATCCGGTAGGCCTCCAGCTGCTGCTTGTACTTATCGCCGATTTCCGGACAGTATTTCTTCGAGGTCTCCCGCGACTCCTCAAGGGCCGTGATCCTTACAGCCTTGCCGGTCTTGAGATTGACAAAGGTGGCGGCCATGATCCCGTAGTCGAGCCATTTCAGGGAACGCTTGCCCAGGGAACAGCCGGTGACGGTCTGGATGGCGTCGGTGGCGCAGCGGTCGATCTCCACCAGCACATAGAATTCCTTGCGCTGCACCTTGGGATCGTCGATGCCGATCTCCCGCAGGCCGATCATGGACATGCGCACCCCGATAACCTGGCCCGCGCATATGTGACCGTGTATTTTGGTCGATTTTTCAAGAAGTTGTTCGAATGTTTCCATGTAATTTCTCCGATATTTCTGGCGAGACCATGACCGACGCAAGACGAAATATGCATACGAATGTAGGCGAAAGGCAGGAATTTTGCCAGAAAAAGTCACAGAGGCAGAAAAAGGGGGCATCCATATGCTTCCCGCTGCATGAAAGCATATGGATGCTTTTTGAGGGAGGGCGGGGCTATGCCGGTTGCCCGGGGTGGGGAGCACCGGTGATAAGACGTTCCATGTCGTCAACAAACTCCTTCATCTGGAGGGATTGGGCATTGAGCTCCTCGGAAGCGGCCGCCGATTCCTCGGAAGTGGCGGCGTTCTGCTGGGTCACCCCATCCAATTCCGAAATGGAATTGTTGATCTGGGTTATTCCCGCTGCCTGCTCTTCCGTTGCCTTATGGATCTGCCTGATCAAGCCGCTGACCTCAACCACGCTGGCCGCGGCCTCCTGAAAAACGCTGCTGGTGTGTGCGACAACTTCCGATCCTGCCCGGACCCGGGCGACTGTCTCCTCGATGAGTAGGGCGGTATCCTTGGCAGCGGACGCGGAACGTTGGGCCAGATTGCGGACTTCCTCTGCAACCACCGCGAAACCCGCTCCTGCCTCACCGGCGCGGGCCGCTTCCACCGCGGCGTTCAAGGCCAGCAGATTGGTCTGAAAGGCGATCTCGTCGATGGTTTTGATGATCCGCGAGATTTGTTCGCTGGATTGGGATATTTCAGCCATGGATCGGGTGAGCTGTTCCATGGCTGAACCGGCATCGCCGATGAGGCTGTCGGCCTTGCTGACATGCTCGTCGGCGTTTCGGGTATGCTCGGCGCCCTGTTTCACCATGGCGGTGATCTCTTCCATGGTGGCCGAGGTTTCCTCGAGGGCTGCCGCCTGTTCCGAGGCACCTTCCGCCAGGGTCTGGCTTGTGGCGGAAACCTCGCTCGAGGCGGAGGCAACCTGCGCCGCGCCCTCACTGAGGCCGATGCTGATCTGATGCAGAGGCGCAACGATGGACTGGGCAATAAGAAACACCAGGCCTGCGGTAAGAGCCATACTGATGACCAGGATTACGAGGTTGATCATCCCAAGCCTTTTGACCGGGGCATAAATCTCCGCGTCGTTGGCCGTGGCCGCCACGATCCAGCCGGTTTCCGGGATGGCCTGGAATCCCACCAGTTTGGGGATTCCCTTGAAGGTATATTGGATGAGACCCTGGCGCTGGGCCAGCATATCCCGGCCAAAATCAAACTGGCTCAGGTCGAGCTTGAGGATATTGCTCTTGTCCGGATGGGCAAGAATCTTTCCGGTTGCGTCGATGAGATAGGCGTAGCCCGAGGTGCCGATCTTTGCCGGGTCGACAAAACTGGCATTGCAGCGGGTCAGGTCCACCACGCCGAGAAGAACTCCGGAAATCTTCCCGTTGGTCTCGATGGGGGCAGAGATGACAAAAACAGGGTTTCCCGAACCTTTGCTGAGAATCACCTCGGAGAGGCTCTCCTTGCCGGCCAGGGAATCCTTGAAATAACCCCGGTCGGCGACATTCATGGCGCCGATGTGCTGTGGAAGGGAGGAGGCGACAATGGCGCCGCTCTGGTCGGCGATCGCGATGAATTCGTAGAAATCAGACCGGCGCTGCAGTTCGGCAAGCCGGGTGTTGGCCCGCTGGAGAACGCTGTTGTCGGCGGCGCCGGCGATAAAGAGTGAGGCATACAGCGGATCCGCGCTGTTTTCGGAGATGTCGAGCTTGCGTTCCTGCAGCCAGAAAATAATCAGCTGGGCGACAGAGTTGGAGACTTGGGAGGCTTGCTGGGAGATGGCTTCTTTCAGGGCGGCGGCCGATTTGAAATAGGAAACCGCGCTGATGGACCCCATACACAGGGCAAGGACCAGAACGGTCGGGATCAGGAAACGGTTGCGCAAACTGAGCTGCATGGCATCCTCTTTGGTTGCGATCTTTATGGTTAGGTATTTATACCTATATTTATCATCGTTATCCCATGAGAGATTGCATTGCGCAATCTGTTTTTGTTTTGGGTGCTTACACTGGAAAAAAACAAGCGTGCGCAGGGAAATCCGGGAAGGGAACGCAGACAAAAGAGGTGCCCGCCGACGGATCGAATGAAGAAATGTGGCAAAATGTCGGAGGATATGCTAGATAACGTTTACCAAGGTGCTCCTTTGGGAGCTTGAAAGGGAACCCCGTGCAAATCGGGGACGGGCCCGCCGCTGTAACCGGGGACGCGTTTCGCAATCACGCCACTGTTTGCATGGTGTCCATCCGGAACGAGCAATTTCGTTCGAGTGCAAGGCGCGAGGGAGACGAAAAAGCGGAGCGTACACATTGTACGTGAGCATTTTTCGACGACTGAGCAACGCTGCAATCGGGCGAAAGGGCCGTTTCCGAATGGGCGCCAAGATGGGAAGGCGCGAAACAAGGATGAACCGGAAGTCAGAAGACCTGCCTTGAAAAGCCGTCGTTAAAAAACAACTTGAACAATTGTGATCCTGCGAGAACGGCATAAGGAGCCGTAACGTAAGAGGCAATAAAGTACAGGTTATTTTGTAACGGCTCCTAAATTATGCTGCATGATCGCCGTGGACAAGTGATTATGTGATGATCTGCCGTGGATGAAACAGGGCCTCCCCGGATCGAGAAAATCGGTCCGGGGTTTTTTTATGCCGCAGGAACTGCATTTTATTACCACCCTCTGGGCGCATCTGCTCTGGCCGTTGGCCAAGATTCTCTTCTGGATGTCCGTGGGGCTGATCGTTGCCAATTTCATCGAGGCCCTCAACTGGACACACCGGCTGGCCTCCTTGACCCACCCCTTGGTGCGCTTGGGCAGACTCTCCCCCACCTCCGGGGCCAGCTTTTCCATGGCGTTCTTCTCCGGGGTTACCGCGAATACCATGCTGGCCGAGGCCTATGACAAGGGGCAGCTGAGCAAGCGCGAGTTGGTGCTTGCCAATCTCTTCAACGGCTTGCCCCGTTTTTTTCTCCATCTACCCACGGTTTTCTTCCTCACCGCGCCGCTCATTAAAATGGCGGCCCTGCTGTACCTGGCGCTGACCTTTAGCGCGGCAGTGCTGCAAACCGTGCTGGTGGTGATCGGAGGCAGGTTGCTGCTCTCTCCTCTCCAGGCTGCGCACGCTGAGATCGCGGGCTTGATCCGGGAAAAAACCGGCTGGCGTCAGGCCCTGGATAAAAGCATCAAAAGATTTCGCAAAAGGATCAAGGGACTCCTCTATTTCACCGTGCCCGTGTACATCCTGTTCTATTTTTTGGGCAAGCATGGGGTGTTTGTCTGGCTGGAGCAGTTGTTTGCCACCAAGGCCTGGTTTCTGGCCTGGCTTCAACCGCAAAGCCTCGGTATAGTCATGGCCCATGTCACGGTGGAGTTTTCCGCCGGTCTGGCTGCGGCAGGAGCCTTGCTGGCGGATAACAGCCTCAGCTACAAAGAGGTGGTTCTCGCTCTTTTGGTCGGCAATATTCTTTCCACCCCGATCCGGGCGGTGCGGCATCAGTTCCCGTACTATGTTGGAATCTTTTCCCCGCGCCTTGCCCTTGAGCTTGTGGGGGTCAGTCAGGTATTGCGCATGGGGTCGGTGGTTGCCGTTGGTCTGGTCTATTATTTCATGACCCTTGGTTAGATGGACTCGTAACAACCCTGAATTTGCTTAAAGCAGGTGCTTCGACAGGGCTCTCCTGAGCTTGCCGAAGGGCTCAGCACGAACGGAATATCAAAACGTTAAGAAAACTCCGTTCGCCCTGAGCCTGTCGAAGGGCCGTTGTTACGAGTTTATCTTGGTTAGAATGAACCCGGATGATTTTCGTATCCTGGATGAGGTGAATCGCCGGTTTTTGTAGAAACCACATGTGTGTTGTCAATAAGGCGCCCATTGGGCTTAAAAGGGAATCCCGTGCAAATCGGGAACGGTCCCGCCACTGTAATTCCCTCCTGTTTCCAATGCGAAGCAGGAACGCCGGTTCTCAAGCCACTGCCCCCTGTTGTGGGGTGGGAAGGCGAACCGGTTTTGGGAAAAGTCAGGAAACCTGCCTCGTTGATTTTTTTGCTGCAACCTTCGAGGAAAGGTTTCCGGCCTTGCGCGTTACGCAGAATTCGCAGGGGGGTACCGTCTTTTTTTGAAGGGAACTTATCAACCTTTTAAAAGATGGAGAAGAAGATGCGTTTGAGAAAAATGTCACACAATGCTGTTTGGTTGCTGGTTGCCCTGTTTCTGGCGCTTGGCGCCGTGAATGCCCAGGCGGCCCCGGCGGAGAAAAAGGCGGTGGTGCTGGCGGTGTTCGGCACCAGCCATGAAAGTGGATTGCCCGGCATCCTCAATATCCGGGAGCAGATCCGGAAGGATTTGCCCGGCATCCCGGTGCGATTGGCCTTCACCTCGAACATCATCCGGAGGATCTGGCAGGAGCGGCGCAAGGATCCCGCCTATGCGGCACAACATCCCGAGGTGCCCGCGGAGATCATCAATGTCAAGGGGCCCCTGGCCGCCATCGCCGACCTGCAGGACGAAGGGTACGGTTACATCGTTGTCCAGCCGACCCATATCTCGAGCGGGGAGGAGTTTGCCGATCTGGCCTCCTATGTGCAGGGGTTGAACGCCATCAAGACCGTGAAAAAACGGAATATGCCGTTCAAGAAGATCCTGATCGGGCGGCCTGCTCTGGGAACCCACGGCATCGAGCATGAGTACCGCCACGATATCGAGCAGGTGGCAGCCCTTTTGGCTCCGGACGTGGAGATGGCCAAAAAAGGTGGGCGGGCGCTGGTCTATTTTGCCCACGGCAATGAGCATTATTCCACCGGGGTCTACCTGGAGTTCGAACAGGTGATGCGCAAGCGGTATCCCGGGGTGCGCATCCATGTTACCATGGTCGAGGGCTTTCCGGACAACGCCCGCCTTTTCGAAGAGCTGGCCGCGGACAAGACCAGGAAGGTGCTGCTCAAGCCCTTCATGACCGTGGCCGGAGACCATGCCAAGAACGACATGGCCGGGTCCGAGCCGGATTCCCTGAAAAGCCTGCTTGAGACACGCGGTATCAACGTGGCCGCTTCCCTTGTCGGCCTGGGAGAATCCGATGCCTTTGCCACGATTTTTTCCCAACATATCAAGGACGCCATGAGCGATGAAGGTATTTGAGAACCAATGAGGCAAAGCGGATACACCATATGGCTGCTGACCCTGTCCTTGGCGGCAGCCACCTTCGGGGCCATCGTTTATGCCACCGGCATGGGCCATATCGTCGTGCCCGGCGGTGATATCCTGCGGGTGATCGCGGCCAGGGTGACCGCCAATCCCGCGCTGCTGGCCGGGATTGACCCGGTGATCCCCTTTGTGGTTTTTGATGTCCGGTTGCCCCGGATTCTCACCGCCACCCTGGTCGGGGGCGGCCTTGCCATGAGCGGTGTCATCTACCAGGGCATCCTGCTCAATCCGCTGGCCGATCCGTACACCCTCGGGGTCTCTTCCGGGGCGGCCTTTGGCGCGGCCCTGGCCCTGGTGGCCAACCTAAGCATGATGGGACATTTTTCCGTGCCGCTTTTTGCCTTTACCGGCGCGGCCCTCACCCTGCTGGTGGTGCTCTACCTTTCCAGCTTCAACGGGCAGATCTCGGCCAACACCCTGATCCTTTCCGGCGTCATCGTCGGGGCGATCCTGGCGGCCGGGATCAGCTTTTTGAAGTATCTGGCCGACGAGCAGGTGGCGGTGATCATCTTCTGGCTCATGGGCAGCTTCGCCTCCCGGACCTGGATGGATGTGGGGGTGGTAACGGCGGCGCTGTTCTGCGGCCTGCTGCTCTCCCTTTTTTATGCCAGGGATCTCAATATCCTCAGCCTGGGCAACCGGTCGGCGGATACCCTGGGCGTTGAAAGCACCAGGGTGCGCTGGATTCTGCTCCTGTCCGCCTCCATGGTGACGGCGGTCTGCGTGTCGGTTTCCGGGATCATCGGTTTTATCGGGCTCATAGTACCGCATCTCATGCGGTTTTTGGTGGGGCCGGACAACCGGAAGCTGCTCCCGGTTTCCGTCCTGGCCGGAGCCCTGCTTTTGCTGGTGGCCGATACCGTGACCCGGGCGGTGTTGCCGGTGGAGGTGCCCATCGGCGTGCTCACCGCCCTGATCGGCGGGCCGTTTTTTTGCGTGATCTTCCGCCGCCGGCAGAGGAGGGCGATATGACCATCGCCGGCGGCTTTGCACTAGCCGGGGTCTCCTTTGCCTACGGGGAGACCCAGGCCTTGGCCGAGCTGGATATCTCTCTTGCGCCGGGCAGGTTTTACGGCATTGTCGGCCCCAACGGCTGCGGCAAGACCACCTTTCTCGACCTGCTCACCGGCGCCAAGTCCCCGGACCGGGGAAGCGTCTCCTTTGGGAATCGGCCGGTGGCAGAGTACCGACGCCGCGATCTGGCCCGGATGGTCGCCCTGGTGCCCCAGGATTTTGGGATCGATTTTTCCTTTACCGTTCAGGAGGTGGTGCTCATGGGGCGGCACCCCCATATCGGCCGCTTTGCTTCGCCTGGGTTGGAGGATTGGCGGCAGGTGGATGCGGCCATGGCTGCCATCGGCATCAGCCATTTTCAGGACCGTTTTGTCAACGAACTCTCCGGCGGGGAGAAACAGCGGGTTGTCGTGGCCCGAGCCCTGGCCCAGCAGACCCCCTATCTGCTTTTTGACGAGGCAACCTCCAGCCTGGATGTGCAGTACACCATGCAGATCTTCAACGTGGCCAAACGGCTGGTGCAAGAAGAGGGCAGGACCGTGATCGCGGTGATCCATAATTTGAACCTGGCCGCGGCCTACTGCGATGAGCTGATCTTCATGCAGAAAGGCCATGTGGCTGCCTGCGGACCCACGGATACGGTGCTGGAGGCGGGCACGATCAAAAAAGTGTTCGGGGTGGAGAGCAGGGTGGCGTTTGACGAATTCAGTAAGACCCGACAAATTTCTTTTCGCTACTGGAGTTAAGATCGTGCCTGGAATAACCATGCGTCTGCTTTTTCTCATTTTTGCCCTGCTGGCAGGGCTCAGCCCGCACGCCTTGGCTGGCGCTGTTCCAGCTACCTTTCAAGACAGCGAGGGGAAAACGATCACGGTGGTCCGGCCCTATACCCGGATCATCTCGCTCTACCCGGCTCATACCGAGAACCTGATCAGCCTGGGCCTTGGCGCTGAGATCATCGGCATTGAAGGCGCGGACAGTGATTTGCCCCAGCTTAGGGACAAGAAGCATTACAGCTACCATGAAGATCCGGAGAAGATCATTGGCGCCCGGCCCGATCTTGTTCTGGTTCGACCCATGATCGAACGCTCCTCGCCGCAGCTCATGGCCACCCTGCGCCAGGCGGGGATTACGGTGGTATCCCTCCAGCCCAACACGGTGGGGGAGATCTTCGATTACTGGCGCGCCCTTGGTCTGCTCACCGGCAGAACCCGGCAGGCCGAAGAGATGGTCGCCACCTTTCAGGCGGAGCTTGCGGCCATCCGGAAAATCGTTGCTAAGGTGGGGGAAAAGGCCAGAGCCAAGGTCTACTTTGAAGCCATCCACACCAAGATGAAGACCTTTGCCCAGGAAAGCATTGCCATGTATGTGCTGCAACAGGCCGGGGGCGTCAACGTGGCTGCGGATGCCAGCCAGGTCCGGGAAACCAATATCGCTGCCTACGGCAAGGAGCGGATCCTGGCCAAGGGTGCGGAGATCGAGGTTTTTCTCGCCCAGCAGGGACGGATGAATCCGGTAACCATCGAGACCATCGCCCAGGAACCTGGATTTCAGGCAATCAAGGCGGTGCGCAACAACCGGGTCTTTCTTGTTGACGAACGTTTGGTTTCGCGGCCAACAATGCGGATTATCGAAGGAATACGCACCATCGGTGCGTTGCTCTATCCCGAGATTTTTTCCGGCCCGACGCGAAAAAAAGGAACTGCCGATGGCCGGTGAGCAAAGATCCGCCATCCTGATTGCCGGCACCAGCAGCGGCTCCGGCAAGACCACCATCACCCTGGGGCTGCTTGCCGCCCTGCGTAATATGGGGTTGGCGGTGCAGCCTTTCAAATGCGGGCCGGATTTCATCGATCCGGGGTTGCACCAGCTGGCCTGCGGCCGGGTTTCCCGGAATCTGGATCTGTGGATGATGGGCGAGACGCAGGTGCGGGAAACCTTCGCCGCTTCCGCTGCTGCCGCTGACGAAGCGGATATCTCGGTGATCGAAGGGGTCATGGGCATGTTCGACGGCCAGACCTCTTCCAGCGCGGCCCTGGCCAAGGCTCTGGGCGTGCCGGTGGTGCTGATCCTTGACGTGCGTTCCGCAGCGGAAAGCGTGGCTGCTGTCCTGAAAGGCTTTGAAACCCTTGATCCCGAGGTGGCGCCGGTGGCGGTGATCCTGAACCGGGTCGCCAGCCCGAGGCATCTGGAGTTGGTGAGCGGGGCCATCCGCAAACATTGCCGGGCCGAGATCCTGGGGCATCTGCCCCAGACCCTTGATTTTGCCATGCCTTCCCGGCATCTCGGCCTGTTTACCGGGGAGGAGCAACCCATCAGCCCCGAGTCCCTGGAAAAATTGGCGGCAACGATCAGCGCCCAAGTCAACCTGGAGCGCCTGCTGGAGCTGGCCGCAGGCGTAACCGCACCGCCAGTGGACGATGTCCCGGTCCGGCAGCGGGCGGAAGTCCGGGCGCGGATCGGGGTGGCCAGGGACAGGGCCTTTTGTTTCTACTATGAGGACAACTTCGATCTGCTGCGGGCGGCCGGGGCGGAGCTGGTTTTTTTCAGCCCACTGGAGGATCGCTGTCTGCCCGAGGGGCTGACTGGCCTCTATCTGGGCGGCGGCTACCCGGAGCTTTACGCCTGGGAGCTTTCCGGCAACCTCACCATGCGGCAGGCAATTTACGAGTGGGCGGAGTCCGGCAAGGTGCTCTACGCGGAATGCGGGGGCTTCATGTACCTGACCGAGGGCATCGTTGGCGAGGATGTCGGGGCGCTGCCCATGGCCGGGGTGTTCCCGGTGACGGCAAGGATGCGGAAAAAGCGGGCTAGCCTGGGCTACCGGGAGGTGCGCCTTGAAAAGGAGTGCTTCTTCGGCCCGGCCGGCACCGTGCTGCGGGGCCACGAGTTCCATTACTCGGTGATCGATGCAATGCCGGATCATATCGAACGGATCTATGCGGTAAGCAGCAATGGTAACGGCGACGACAGCCGGGAAGGCTATCGTTATAACAATGTGCTGGGCGGGTATCTGCACCTTCACTTCGGGTTCAACCCGTCGATGGCGATGCAATTTGTCCGGGCCTGCCGCCCCGCCGGCTCATGGGAATGAAAAAAATGAAAAGCACCATCATGCAGATAGCGCCGGAGGCCATCGAGGCGGAAAGCTTCCGGATCATCGCCGAGGAGCTTGGCCCCACCAACTTTGATGCCAGAACCTTCAAGGTGGTGCAACGGGTGATCCACGCCACCGGGGATTTTTCCTTTGCCGAGTCCCTGGTTTTTCATCCCCAGGCCATTGACGCAGGGATCGAGGCGATCCGGGCGGGCCGCAACATCCTGACCGATGTCAACATGGGCGCGGCCGGGGTGAGCAAGGGGCTGCTTGCGCACTGGGGGGGCACGGTGGTCTGCAAGGTGGCGGATCCGGAGGTGGCGCGGATTGCCAAGGAGCGCGGTCTGACCCGCTCCGAGGTGGCCATTGAGAAGGGCTTGACGGAAAATGTCGGTATCGTTTCGGTGGGCAACGCGCCCACTGCCCTGCTCAAGGTCATGGATTCCTGGGATGATCTGGCGACGGATCTGCGCCCCGGCCTTGTGGTCGGGGCGCCCGTGGGCTTTGTCAATGCGGCCGAATCCAAGGAGCTGTTGAGCGAGAAGGGATATCCCTTTATCACCTGCCGGGGGAGAAAGGGCGGAACCCCGGTGGCCGTGGCCATCGTCAACGCCCTGATCCGCCTGGCCCGGGAGGAATAGAAACCCATGGCCCGCAGACTGCGAAGCGGATATACCACCGGCGCCTGTGCTGCCGCTGCGGCCAAGGCGGCGGTGCTGCTGCTTCTGGGCCGGTCCCGGCCAGAGAGGGTGGAGATCCCCTTTCCTGATGGGAACCGCCATGGCTTTGTTGTGCATCGATGCGAGGCCCATCAAGGGAAGGCCTGGGCCTCGATAATCAAGGATGCCGGGGATGATCCGGATGTGACCAACGGCGCGGAGATCAAGGCCAGCGTTTCCTTTTTGCCGGAGGAAGCCGCCTGTAAAAATTCCCTCCCCCCCGGAGTCTGCGCTTACCTGGCGGGGGGAGGGTCAGGGAGAGGGGGAAACAGCGATGAACCAGGCAGTTCGCAAGTTCACCCACCCCCCAGCCCCCTCCCGTCGAGGGAGGGGGAGTTGAACGGTGTCCGGCTCGAACAGACAAATATCTTCCTCTGCGGCGGGGCAGGGGTTGGCCGGGTGACCAAACCCGGACTTGCGGTCAAGCCCGGGGAACCGGCGATCAACCCGGTGCCGCGCCGGATGATATTGGCCGCGGTTCTGGAAGCATTGGGCACAGTGGCGGGCAAGGCCTTACGGGTGGAGATTTCCGTGCCCAAGGGCG
This sequence comes from Desulfurivibrionaceae bacterium, assembly GCA_041675265.1. Taxonomy (GTDB): domain Bacteria; phylum Desulfobacterota; class Desulfobulbia; order Desulfobulbales; family Desulfurivibrionaceae; genus Thiovibrio. The sequence goes on from JBAYUD010000001.1 coordinate 73,829, forward strand.
AAGAGCTGGCCGGGAAAACCCTGAACTACCGGCTGGGCATAGTGGGCGGCCTTTCCATCCTCGGCACCACCGGCATTGTCCATCCCGTTTCCGCCGAAGCCTGGACCGCCACAATCGAGGCCTCTTTGTCCGTGGCCAAGGAGGCAGGGCTTGACGAGGTGGTGCTGTCCACCGGCCGCACCTCGGAAAAGGGGGTGCAGACCCTGCTTCCCCTGCCGGAGGAGGCATATGCCATGATGGGAGACTACCTGGAATTTTCCCTTCTGGCTGCGGCCAGGCGGGGGTTTACCACCATCCATCTGGCCGGGATGTGGGCCAAGATCATGAAGGCGGCCTTGGAGATTCCCCAAACCCATGTCCGGCATGGCGCCCTGGACGTGGCGGACGGACTGGCCCTTCTCGCACGGCTGGGAGCGGACCCTGTCTTGCTGGCGAGTCTCAAAGGGGTCAATACCGCCAGGGAGATCCATGTCCGGCTGCAGGAGCAGGGGAGACCCGATCTGATCCTCGCTGTCTGCGAAGCAGCTCGGCGCTATGCCCAAAAGGTTTCCGGCCTGGAGGTGCGGGTCTATCTGGTGGACAACCATACCCAGGTGGAGCTGCATGTTTAGGTTGATTTTGATAGGCGTGGGCTGCAAGGGGCTCACCGCGGAACAGGCCGGGATGCTGGCCCGGTGCGCACTCATCGTCGGAGACTTCCGCCATCTTCCACTGGTGCAGGGGATGGCGGGGGCGAAATGCCCTATCTCCCCCCTGGCCCCTGCCTTGGCCGGTATCCGGCAGACACTGACCGTCGGGGATGTAGGGATGCTGGCCAGTGGCGATCCCCTGTTTTTCGGGATCGGCCGCAGGATGCTCAAGGAATTCGGCAGCGAACGGCTGTTGATCCTTCCGGCGCTCTCCACCATGCAGGAGGCGTGTGCCCGGTTTCATCTGCCCTGGGATGACATGGCGCTGGTCAGCCTCCATGGCAGGAAAACCCTGCATGTGCCCGGTCTGCTCCTGGCACGGGAAAAGACCTTTGCCTTCACCGACCGGCGCAACACGCCAGCCAGCTTGGCCCGGCAGCTTGTTGATTATTTGGAGCTGATCGAAGCCGATGACCTGCTGAGTCAGTGCCGGGTGCATGTTGCCGAAAATCTCGGGAGCGCGGAAGAGCGTCTTTTCTCCGGAACCCTTAACGAGGCGGCGCGGCAGGACTTTGGTGAGCTGAATGTGCTGATTATCACCCGTCCGGTCGCGGAAAAAGAGAATCTCCCGGTGTTCGGGCTTACCGAAGAGGAGATTGCCCACAGCCGGGGCCTGATCACCAAGGATGAGGTGCGGGGTGTGACCCTGCACGCCTTGCGGCTGCCGAGCACCGGGGTGCTCTGGGATTTGGGTGCTGGCAGCGGCTCCATCTCCGTGGCCGCGGCCCGGATGCACCCGGGCTTGACCGTTTTCGCCGTTGACCACACGGCCGAGGCCTTTGCCAATGTGAAAAAAAACATCAGGCAATTCGGTTGCTACAATATCATCCCCATCCAGGGCGAGGCCCCGGCGGTGTTGAGCAATTTGCCGGACCCGGACCGGGTTTTCATCGGCGGCAGCGGCGGCAAATTGTCGGAAATCATCGGCCAGGCAGTCGATCGTCTGCCCATCGGGGGCAGGATGGTGGTGAACGGGGTGACCGGCCAGACCGTGACCGAGGCGCCGCGATGCATGGCCGAGTATGGGTTGCAGGTTGCCATGACCCGGATCCGGATTGAACGAACGACTTTTCCAGAGAGCGAACAGGGAACGATTTTAAATCCCATAACCGTAATGACAGGTTGCAAATGAAGGGAACATTATACGTTGTAGGTGTAGGGCCGGGCGATCCGGAACTCATGACCCTCAAGGCCGTGCGGATTTTGGAGCGATGCGGGGTATGGCTTGCCCCCGCGGCGAAAAAAGACGGGGAAAGCACGGCCCTTGGGATCGTGGAAGGGGTGGTGAAGCGCGGGAACAAGGAGATCATCACCCACCATTTTCCCATGAAAAAGGTCCGCATGGGCGAAAGCCCGGACCCGGAGGTGAAAAAGGCCTGGAATGCGGCGGCGGCCCAGATCGTGGACCATTTGCAGGCAGGCCGGGATGTGGCCTTTCCCACCCTCGGCGACCCGGCCATCTACAGCACCGGCTTCTATGTCTGCGAAACCCTGTTTGACCTGGCCCCGGACCTGCCGGTGGAGATCATCCCCGGGGTCTCCGCCATCGGCGCTTCCGCCGCGGCGGCAGGCCAGCCGCTCTGCCTGGGAGATGACCGGCTGGTAGTCATCCCGGCCACCTTTGAGAATGGCCGGTTGCGGGAAACCCTGGAACAATTCGATTCGGTGGTGCTCATGAAGGTGCACCGGGTAATGGACCGGCTGGTGCCGTTGCTCACGGAGATGAATCTGTTGGACAAGGCCGTGCTGGTCGAGCGTTCGAGCCAGTCCGGCCAGCGGATCAGGCGTGACCTGACCACCGCGCTTACAGGGAACAATGACGAGCCCCATTATTTCTCCACCATCATCGTGAGAAAGTCATGACTTCAGCGCGCCTATTGCAAAAGGTCGGAAAGTTCCCTCCCCCCCGGAGTCTCCGCTTACCTGGCGAGGGGAGGGTTAGGGAAAGGGGGAGCCACCTATGACATCGGCAGGTTGCAACTTCACCCACCCCCCTGCCCCCTCCCGTCAAGGGAGGGGGAGTCAAACAAGATGCTTTCCCGTCTCTTTCGTGGGCGCAGGCCCCGGCGACCCGGAGCTGATCACGGTCAAGGGCCAGCGTCTGCTGCGAGAGGCTGATTGCATCGTCTACACCGGCAGTCTGGTGCCCGAGGCTTTGCTTGCTGGAGTGACCGCTGCGGTGCATAATTCCGCCGGATTGAACCTCGACGAGGTCATGGCGCTGGTGATCGGCGCCTGGCAGCAGGGGAAAAGGGTGGTCCGGCTCCATACCGGCGACCCTTCGATTTATGGGGCCATCAACGAGCAGATTGCCCGGTTGTCGGCCGCCGGGATTCCCTTTCAGGTGGTGCCTGGGGTGAGTTCAGCTTTTGCCACTGCCGCAGCCCTGACCACCGAGCTGACCCTGCCCGAGGTGTCGCAAACCGTGATCATCACCCGAAGGGCAGGGCGAACCCCGGTGCCGGAAAAGGAAAATCTTTCATCCCTGGCAAGCCATCGCGCCACCATGCTGATCCTGCTCAGTATCGGCATGATCGAGCAGGTTGTTGCCGAGCTGCGCAGCGGCGGCTACCCGCGGGATACCCCGGTGGCCGTGGTCGAGAAGGTGAGCTGGCCGGAGGAACGAATCATTCGGGGAACCCTTGGGACCATTGCGGCCCAGGTCATGGAGGCGGGAATCACCAAAACCGCGATCATTGCGGTGGGGGAGGTGCTGGCCGGCTCTCCGCCTCCGGCCCTGTCCAAGCTCTATGACCAGCATTTCGGCCACGGCTTTCGGGATGCGGCGCAGTAAGCCATGAAGATCGGGATCCTCGCCATAACCGATGGCGGCAAGGAGCTGGCCGCCGAGTTGGCGGCAAAAATGCCGGAAGCCTTGCTGCTGCCGCAAACAGACGGGGTGGCCCGGGCCTTGGCTGAACACTGGCGGGAGGTGGACGGCTTTGTCTGCATCATGGCCACCGGCATTGTGGTGCGGGCAATTGCTCCGCTTCTGCAAGGCAAGGAGAGCGATCCCTGCGTGGTGGTGGCGGATGAAAAGGGGCGGCATGCCATCAGCCTGCTTTCCGGCCATCTGGGCGGGGGCAACGACCTGGCCCGCCAGGTTGCGGCTCTGCTTGGCGGCGAAGCGGTGATCACCACTGCCTCCGACACCTTGGGCCTTGCCCCCCTTGATCTCTGGGCCAGGGAACAGGATCTGGCCTGCGAGAGTAAACAAGGGTTGACAGCAGCCAGCGCCAGGCTGGTCAATACCGGCTGCCTCAGGATGTATTCCGAGGTGGCTATTGCCTCGTTGCCCCAAGGGCTGGTGGAGGTTGCCGAGCCGGAGCAGGCCGATATCGTGGTTACCTCGCGTCTTGGCGACTACGGCAATGCCGTGGTGTTTCGCCCCAAAAATCTGGTGGTCGGGGTGGGGTGCAACCGGGGGGTTCCGGTTGCGGAACTCCGGCAGGCCTGCGAGGAGTTGTTTGTGGAACAGAACCTGTCGCAAATGAGCGTCCGCAATCTGGCCTCCATTGATGTCAAGCAGGATGAAGTCGGGCTGTTGGCCTTTGCGCATGAGCGAGGCTGGCGGCTGGAATTTTTCAGCAAGGAAGAGCTGAACAGGGTGGAAGATGTTGCGGTATCCGAGGCGGCGCTGCGTAATGTGGGCGCGATCGGCGTGGCCGAACCCGCTGCCCTGCTTAGCGCGCAGAGTAACGATTTATTGGTTGGGAAAAGAAAATGGCACAATGTAACCATGGCGGTGGCCAGGGCAAACTGTACGTTGTCGGAACAGGACCGGGCTCGGCAAGACATATGACCCCTGCGGCGGGCGAAGCCCTTGCCGCAGCCGAAGTGATCGTGGGCTACCAGACCTATCTTGATCTGATCCCCGAGTTTCTCGCGGGCAAGGAGGTGTTGGCCTCCCAGATGATGAAGGAGGTTGACCGCTGCCGCAAGGCGCTGGACCTGGCGGCGCAAGGCCGTATCGTGGCCCTGGTTTCCGGTGGGGATCCGGGCATTTATGCCATGGCCGGGCTGGTTTTCGAGATGGCAAGGGAGCAAAACGTGTGCGTCGCTATCGAGGTGATCGCCGGGATCGCCGCGCTCAACGCCTGCGCAGCCCGCTTGGGCGCACCGCTCATGCATGATTTTGCCGCGATCAGTCTTTCCGACCTGCTGACTCCCTGGGAAAAAATCGAGAAACGGCTTGAGGCCGCGGCCTCGGCGGATTTTGTCGTGGTGATCTACAACCCGAAATCAAAAAAACGGGCCGAGCATATCGTTAGGGCTCGGGAGATTCTGCTGGCCCACCGCGACGCGGAAACGCCGGTGGGCATCGTCACCGCCGCCACCCGCGAGAATGAACGGATTGTGCTCACCACCCTGGGCAAGATGCTGGAACACGAGATCGACATGCAGACCACCATCATCGTCGGCAACTCCATGACCTTTGCCTGGCAGGGATTCATGGTCACGCCCCGGGGATACGCGGCGAAATATGAGTTGTAAATAAGCTGATAGCTATAAGCTTATTTATGCTTCCTTGATTGCCAGCAGCGGTTCCATCCGGGCCAAGCGGAGAATGGGGATGGCGGCGCCGATAAGGCAGATGGCGATGCCGACTCCCATGGCGATAACCCCGATGGCGATATTGCCTGTGGTTATGGCCGAGACGGCGCCAAGGGTGCGGAGCAGGGTGAAATCCTTGGCCAGATAATGGATCAGGGAATGGCCCATGACCACCCCGGCAACCCCGCCCATGGTGCTGATCAGCATGGCCTCGGCCAGGAAGATCTTCATGATATGGCTCTGGTGGGCGCCGATGGCCCGAAGGATGCCGACCTCCCGCCGCCGTTCGTTGGCCAGCACGGTGAAGGTTGACCAGGCAAGCAGCAAGGCGAGCAGCGAGGAGATGAGGATGGTGATGGAGAACACCCGGAGGATGTCTCCCAGGGTATTTCTGGCGTCGGCGCCGATGTCGCCCCGTGTCATCACTCCGACCGTGGGGTTGATGTTGCGGATATCCGCGACCACCTTGGCGGGCGAAACCCCGTCTTTCACCTTGATGAAGATGATGGATATTTTCCCGGCCTGATACCCCCCCGTTGCCTCGGGGGAGATCTTGCTCAGGTCGTCCAATCGCATGAATACCCCATGGTCAAGTCCGGTGCCGGTCTGCTGGAGGTGGCCGACCACCTTGACCCCCTGCCCAAAAAGACTGGCCGTGTTTATCAGGCCGAGGAAATCGTACACATAGCTCCCCACATACACCTGCCCCGGCTCCAGACGCTTGGGGCCGGTCTCCAGCCAGGGGGCAACCACGAAATCCTTGTCCTGATCGAAAACAATGACCTGCCCCTCGTCGATACTGCAACACCCCGAGGTAAGGGTGTTGAGGTAGATATGGTAGGTCGCCTGCTTGATATCCGGCAACCCGCTGATGTCGTCGAAGACGAACTTGTCCATGTAAAAGCTTTTGATCTTGCTTTCCAGGATGAATTCCTCGGCGCTGCCCTTGGCCTCGGAAGGCACTATGACAATGTCCGCGCCAAGCCGCTTGCTTGCCGCCTCAATATCCTCTTCCACTGCCTTGTTGAAGAGCATGGCAAAGGTCAGCAGGGCGACGAGCAGACCAACCGCCAGCATGAGGATGAGGTTGCGGAACATTTTCCGGGTCACGCCTTTCCAGGCAATGGCGATGATGGAGTGTGCGTTGCTGGGTGTCATAGGGCCTTGCGTCTATTCGAGGGATTCATCAAATAAGAAAACCGGAGGGCTTCAGCCCCCCGGTTTTCAAGTGAAACAAAAAAAACTGGCAAAGGGAACTTATTTCTTCTTTGCTACCTTTGCGCCCTTTGCAGCCCAGTTCACGTCAAGGCCGCAGAGGATGGCGTGGGGAGCGTCATCGCCGGTGCCGATCTGTTCGTCATGGCATTTGAGGCAGGTGGAGGTCGGTTTGCCGACCAGTTTCTTGGCAGCCACGTCAAAGAGACGAACCTGGCCGTCCATGCGCCACTCGCCGTCGGCAGGCTTGGCAGGATCAACGCAGCCGGGAAGAATGGTCTTGGTCCGGGTGGTGATCATCACGTACTTGCTGTCCGGGGTGAAGATGGCGTCGTGGGTCTCTTCCAGCTTATCCATGGTCACGGATGCCACGGTCTTCAGAGTCTTGGCGTCGATCAGGAAAAGAATGTCGCCGGTGGCGTTGGCGATGTACTTGCCGTCCGGAGAGTAGTACTGACGGAAGCTGATGGTGGACTTGGCGTTGCCGTCCGCCACACCCTTGCGCAGCACCTTGACCTTGCCCTGCTCAAGCGCTTTGGCGTCAACAACAAACAGGTGCAGCTTGCCGATGCCGTCGCCCAGCTCCTTGTTGTCCGGAGTAACGTTGGCTTCATTGAGGGTGATCAAAATCTCCTTCATGTCCGGAGAGTTGATGCCGTGGGTGTACTTGACGCCGCCCTTGATGTCGGCCTCGGTGCCTTCCAGAAAGATGTTGTGCTTCATCTCCATGGTCTTCTTGTCGATGATGCTGATGTAGCCCGGCTTGTTCATGGAGATGGGCATGAAGTAGTCCTTGGTCTGGGCGGAGGCGCAGTAGCCGGCCTTGGTGCTCATAACCTTGGCCGGAACCGGGAAGGTCTTGTCCACTACGACCTTGCCGGTCTTGAGATCGGTTTTGCCGTAATGGTAGGAGTTATTGGCCGCATGATCCGGCTTGTAGGTGGACCAGTAAATGGTGTTGCGGTCCTTGTTGTCGATGCGGGAATCATGGAAGGGGTGGGTCTTGCCGTCGCCGATGTCGATCTTGTCCAGCTCTTCGGTCATGGAGATGGGGGTTTCGGCCTTGGGGTCGATCTTGAACACGGCCTTGGCGAAGTGGCCGCCCATGCCGGCGATGTAAGCGGTGCCTGCATAGTTGTCCGCGGCCATGGCCGCGGAGGCGCCGACGAGGCCAAGGGCGACGACGGTGCCGGTGATCAGGGAATTACGCCATGAAGCTTTGATGAATTGCATTGTTTTCTCCTCGTTTAACTGTCTGTTCACTTATAATGACCTCAAACAGCGCGGCCAGCTCACCGATTGTGTTCAAGGCAGATTTCCGTGGTGCGACAAAATGCCATGCGACAAAATGCCACATGGATGTTTACGATATTACCACTCGGTGGTATATTGGCAACCTCATTTTTAGAGTGAGGCAAATAATTTTGCAGGAGATTGTGCGAAAGGATTTTTATTGCCTGTTTGCCACTAGTTGGAACGGATACTGAATTCTGCCTTGGGGAAAAACGTGATTATCGAATGCAAGGATCTTATCAAGAGCTACCCGGTGGAAACCACCATGGTACATGCCGTCAACGCGGTGAATCTTTCCGTGAACAAAGGAGATTTCCTTGTTATCTTGGGGCATTCCGGTTCGGGAAAAACCACGCTTCTAAGCTTGATCGGCGGTTTGACCTCCCCGGACAGCGGGCAGGTATATATAGATGGGGTGGAAAACTGGCAGCAGTCCGACCAGGCCCTTTCCACCATGCGCAACAGCAAGATCGGCTTTATCTTTCAGTTCGCCAGCCTGATTCCCACCCTCTCGGTCATGGAGAACATCCTGCTGCCCTTGAGTTTCGGCCAAAACCCCGCGGGCAGCCGGGAGCTTGCCCTGGATATTCTCGCCCAGGTCGGTTTGGCGGACAAGGCCAACGCCTTTCCCTCCCAGCTTTCCGGCGGCCAGCAGCGGCGGGTCGCCATTGCCCGGTCCTTTATCAACTGTCCGGATATCATCCTGGCCGACGAACCCACCGGGGATCTGGACGAGGAAACAGAAAAGGATATCCTTGCGCTGTTCAGAAGGTATAATGAGCAGGGAACAACCTTTGTGGTGGTGACCCACAACAGCGATCTTGCTGCCACCCAAAAGGGCGCCAGGGTCTTTTCCATGCGGCAGGGCGTTCTCTCCGCACAGGCAGAGTGAGATTTTTTGAATTTCTCGGAGTGAACCGGAATTCTTCAAAAGTTCCCTCCCCCTCGCCGCTGACACTGCTGGCGGGGGAGGGCTAGGGTGGGGGGGATTCGGCAGATGTGACCGGGTCGGCACATTCACCCACCCCCAGCCCCTCCCGTCAAGGGAGGGGAGTCTAGATACTACTGAGTATTATCTATGTTAAGAAAAATCTTCCCCTTGTTTTTGCTTTGCGCCGTTGTGCTTGCCCTGGCTGCCTGCTCCGGTGGCGATTCTTCCGCAAAGAAACTCAAAATCGGCGACCCGGCCCCTGATTTTGCCGGAACCGATCTCAACGGGCAGCCGGTCTCTCTTGCCTCCTACCAAGGACAGCCGGTCATTCTCCGTTTCTGGTCCACGGATTGCAAGTTTTGCCGGGCCGATACCCCGATCTTCAACCAGTACTTTGAAAAATACAGGGAAGCCGGGCTGCGGGTGGTCTATGTCAACCAACATTCCGACGAGGCCACGGTGCGCCGGTTCGTGGCTGACTTGGAGATCGGTTTTCCGGTGCTCATCGACAAGGACGGGGCAATCTCAACCCGCTACAATATCAAGGTGGAACCACAAACCATCATCATCAGCCCGGACCACCGGATTCTCGCCGCCATCCTGGGCGGGGTCAGCGAGCAGGAGCTCAAAAATCTGCTGGGCGGATATTTCAGTAAAAATACAGAAAAACAATAGGTTGCCAGAAAATGACAAACGTATTTCTCAAGAAATGTTTTGTTTGCCGGTATGCCTTGGTTGCCTGTGTTGTCTCCTTTTTTTTGATGGCGACTCCGCTTCTGGCCGAGCCTGCCAAGGAGATCAATCCCCAGGAGCGCTGTCCGGTCTGCGGGATGTTTGTGGCCAAGTATCCGGACTGGACCGCCCAGATCCGGCTGTCCAACGGCACCGTGAAGTTCTTCGACGGGGTAAAGGACATGCTGGCCTTTCACTTCAACCCTGCCTCCTTTGGCGCGGCCGGACAGAGCACAAAAGAAATCTGGGTCAAAGACTACTACACCCTCGCCTGGCTCGATGGCCGTGCGGCCTGGTACGTTATCGGCAGCGACATGTACGGACCCATGGGCCACGAGTTCATCCCCTTTGGTTCCGCCGGAGCGGCGGAAAATTTCCGCAAGGATCACAAGGGGACCAAGGTGATGCGCTTTAACGAAATCACCGAGCCGTTGGTGCAGTCCATGCGCCATGGCCAGAAGATGCGTTGAGCCGATGCGTCCCTCGCTGGTTTTCGCCATGCTCCTGACTCTGCTGCTGGCCCTTGACGGGGCGCTGTTTATAGACGGCCAAAACAGGCGCAGGGTTCAAGACGCCACCCTCGCCCAGTTGGAGGTGACCACCAACGCTCTAGGGCTCACCGATCTGGCCGTGGCCACCGAGGCCCGCTACACTCGGCATCCGGCCGCAAGCGACCCAATAGCTCCTTTTATGGATCATCCCGGAGCCATCGAACATTTTCCCACCGGCGCCTTCTGGCGGCCGCCTTCGCGCTGACTGCCATGGCCCAAGCCAATCTCGAAAAACAGCTCAACATCCTTGATTATGCCCTCTCGTCCCTGTGGCGGCGGAGACTAAAAAGCCTCAGCGTGCTGCTGGTCTTTGCAGCGGTGATCTTCCTGCTCGCCTCCTTCCAGATGGTGACCCAGGCCTTATCCGACAAAGCCAAACAGGTGCTGGTCCACACCCCGGAAATTACCCTGCAAAAGATGTCAGCCGGCCGCCAGGAAGGTATCCCCCTGGCCTACCGTGACAAGCTTGCCGGAATCTTCGGCATCCGCCGGGTGGTGCCCCGGATCTGGGGCTATTATTTCGACGAGGTCCGCTTGGCCAACTACACGGTCATGGGCATGGCGGTGGATGAGATGCCGGAGGGCAATCGCCTCGATGCCGCCCTGGCCAAAGGCGCAATGCCTGGGCCCGATGAGCAGGGCAGGGTGGTGGTTGGGCATTCCATCAGCAAAGCCCTGGACCTTGCCGGGCGCAATACCTTCTCCCTATTCCGGCCGGATCTTTCCCTGAAGCCCTTTGCGATCAGCGGCGAGTTCTCGCGGGATACCGATATTCTGACCAACGACCTCATCGTCATGAACCTGGCCGACGCCCGCGATCTCTTCGGGACTCCCAACGGGCTGGTCACGGATCTTTGCGTGTACGTGGCCAACCCCAAGGAGATCGACACCATTGCCAAGAAGATCTCCGAGGCGTTGCCCTCGGTGCGGGTGCTGACCCGGCCCCAGATCCAGAAAACCTACCAGGTGGTTTTCGGCTGGCGCAGCGGCTTCGGCTCCATCTGCCTGCTTTCCGCCCTTGCGGCCTTTGTCATCCTGGCCTGGGACAAGGCCTCCGGCCTATCCCCGGAAGAGCGGCGGGAAATCGCCATCCTCAAGGTGCTGGGCTGGGAAACCAGCGACATCCTGGCGGTCCGTTTCTGGGAGTCGGTGATCGTTTCCGGCTTGGCCTGCATCGTGGGCATGACCGCAGCCTACATCCATGTGGTCTATTTTGCCGCCGCCCTGTTCCGGCCGGTGCTCATGGGCTGGTCCGTGCTGAGGCCCGAGCTGCATCTTCTCCCTCGGTTGGCGGTGGGGGACATCCTGCTGATTTTCGCCTTTACCGTGATTCCCTATCTGGCGGCCACGGTGATCCCGGCCTGGCGCAGCGCCACGGTTCCAGCCGATTCGGCGCTGGGAGGCTGAGGCGATGCTGATCGAACTTTCCGGGGTGAGCAAGATTTACAACCAGGGCAGGGCCAACGAGGTCCGGGCCCTGAGTGGCATCGATCTTACGGTGGAGCAGGGGAGCATGGTCTGCCTCAAGGGGCCGAGCGGCTCGGGCAAGTCCACCCTGCTTGCCATCATCGGCTGCATCTTCCCGCCCACCAGCGGCAGGGCCGCCATTGCCGGGAGGCAACTGGCCCGGTTGCCGGACCGGTTCCTTACCCTGCACCGGCGGGAGACCATCGGCTTTATCTTCCAGCGCTTCAATATCCTCCCCGAACTCACGGTGCTTGAGAACATCACCCTGCCCCTGCTGCCGCTGGGCGTTGCGCCCAAGGAGCGGAAGCTCCGGGCGCAAGAGCTGCTGGAGCGCTTCGGCATCACCCATCGGGCCCTTTTCCCGGCCGGGCAGATCTCCGGCGGCGAACTGCAACGGGTGGCCATTGCCAGGGCATTGATCAACAACCAGCCCATCATCCTGGCCGACGAACCCACGGCCCACCTCGATACCACCCTGAGCCGGGAATTCATGGAGATCATGCTCCAGCTCAAGGAGGCGGGCAAAACCATTGTCATTGCCTCCCACGATCCGCTGGTCTTCGAGCATCCTGCCATCGACCGGACCGTGACCATCAAGGATGGCAGAATCCATGTTCCTTAACCCCTGGAGCCTGGCCTTAAGTCTCTGCAGCCTGGTGGTGCTGGTGCTCGGCGCTGTGGCCGCAAAAACCGCGGTGCGGGTTTTGCGTTTCTGGGAGCCGGGCAGCGACAGCAACCGGCAGATCCGGCTGGAAAACGAGATCTGGCTTTCCTCCACCCTGGTCGCCTACGGTCTGGGCTTCCAGATCATCATCCTGATCCTCTTCGTGCTGGCAGCCGATGAGTTTTGCCAGGTTATCGTCGGGGCCATGTGCGCCACCGGCGCCCTGCTGGCAAATCCTTACGGCATGCCCGCGTTGCTGGTCAAGCTGTTCGGCGTCTTCTTCTACGGCTTCTGGATTCTTCTGCACCAGTTGGACATCCGCTCGGAGCATTACCCCCTGGTGCGGATCAAATATCTGGCCCTGCTCCTGCTCCTGCCGATGCTCATTCTCGATGCCACCCTGCAAACCCTGTACATCGCCGGGATCAAACCGGACATCATCACCTCCTGCTGCGCCGTGGTTTTCGGCGAGAGCACCGGTGGAGGCACCAATCTCATAACCGGCTATTCGCAACAAGGGTTGCTCATCGCCTTTGCCGGGTCCATTGCCGGACTGATCATGGTGGGCTGGAGGCTGTTGCGTCGATGGCGGACATGGCCGGCAGGGGTCTTTACTCTGGGCTGGCTCTGGTTCTTCGGCCTTTCCTTGGTGGTGATCACCACGGTGATCTCATCCTATGTCTACGCCATGCCCTACCATAAATGCCCGTTCTGCATCCTCAAGCCGGAGTATCATTATTTCGGGTTTGCCCTGTACGGCGCCCTGATCCCCGCCGCTTTCCTCGGGGCCAGCGCACCACTTGCCGGTCTGGTGCGGAACAAGGAAGGATTGAGTGGAGTGGTTGATCGGTACCAACGGCTGGCGGTGAAGCTTTCCCTGGTCTTGCTGGTGATTTTTTCAGGGTTGTCGTTTTATCACTATCTCAAGTACCTGATCAGCGGCGGGGAAGGGTAGAAAGTGCCTGTGAGGGGGGCTCGGCAACGATTTGAGGATCATCGCCTGTCGTTGATCTCCTAGCCGGTCTGTCGGCCCGAGAGTTGGATGACGGTTTTCGGAGTGCCTGGGGGGCCGTGCACGCCTTCGTATTTCAGGAATACCCCATCTTCCTGGCGAAACCAGTAATGGCATGACCAAAGTCCAGCAAGGAGGCCGGTCAGCCGCACCTCTACCCGGACAGCATTTTCCTCGCGTTTGTTCACCTCAATTTTCTCCGAAGATCGACGCGTTGCCCGCATTTTAACGGGTTCGAGCTTGTCGGGCCGGATCATCCAGAATTCCACGGAATCTTTTTTCGACTGAAGAAAATTTCTCAGGGAAAAAGAAAGCGGCTGGTACCAGGGGAGCCCGTCAATGGCGATGGTCTGTTCGACAGCCCTCCCTTGCATCTTGCCGCGAAAAACGATTGTTTTCTCCTGGCGGACAGCCACCACATCCATATCCGCCTTTTTTATCTCCCACCGGGTCGTTTCTCCGTTCAGGCGGCAGCTGTTCACGGAACGTTCGTTGTCGCTTTCCGAAACTACGGTTGCACAGTCAGAAAGCAGCAGCCCCCAGGCAAAAACATCATGCTTTCCCCCGTTGTTCTCCGTATACGTATAATGCTCTTCCGTTCCGGCGCCGACGCCGGCGACTCCCCCCAACACCAGGGCGGAAAGACAGCAGAATGTTATGGCTAACTTTTTCATTCCCCATCACTCACTGATTTTTTTTGTGTTTTCAAGCTGCCTGGTGTCAGCGCCGCACCTGTTATGTAACACAACGCATGCCTGAAACAACAGTTTTTTAAAACTCACCCTAACATGATATTAACGGAGAAATAACCTCTGGTTAACAAGCAAAAGTTAGGATGATGCAATCATACCGTTACGATTGGACTTCAAACCGTGGGGATTGGTTCATGAAAAAAAAATTTACCGTTGTTGTTGCGCTGGTCTTTGTGCTTGCAGGATCCGCGGCGGCCCAGGCATCCGAATTGACCTTGCTCGCCAGCCACAGGCAACAGCATGATTCTGTCGGCAGGAAAATGCCCGTTTCAGCCGCAGGTATTTTCTCCATGGATGAAGAAAACGACACTCCCCTCCTTGGCGGTGCTTTTTCCCGAATCATCGACAAGAGCATGACCCGAACCACCCCGGGCAAGATGAGGGTGGCAGGGAATCAGGCAGGACGCATCGCCTTGAAAGGCAGCGGGATTCTTACCATCGCCGATCGTGAAACTCTTTACATCCCCAAGTTGGCGCAAGGCGGAACAGTCCAGATTGTCCCGGGCGGTTCCCTCTCCTTAATCGGCGGCGATCGTAACACAGGGGACATCTCGACCATCCCCTCCTCGGAATTACCCGACACCGCCGGGAACCTTACGATACGGTCCGCCGGCAACCTTGTTTTTGAGAACGGCTCGGAAGAGACAATGTTAAGAACGAATATGTCGCGTTCTAATATCTCGGTGCCGGTTTTTTCAGATATACCTGTTCTTCCCGCAGGGAGTTTGAATGTAGAGCTGACTGCGACGGCCCCTTCCCCCGTCCCGCTGCCGGCTGCCGTATCCTTGCTTGGTTCCGGCATGGCTTTATTGTGTATCGTCCGTCGCCGTAATGAGGAAGTGTAACAGGGGCACTCGCTGTGCCCGACGTATTATTTCGGTATCGTTCTTCGTATATCCCGTGATTTGAAGTCCTCCCCTCTGCTTAGGCCATCCTCGTCATAACCGGACTGCCTGTTTTTCCGGCTTTTTGCGCCAACACAGCATGCTTCCGGACCCTTGCATCAGGTCTAATTTCTCGCCGCTTTTTTTGGGCCCTCAAAACGTCCTGACAAATTTGCTTATGCGCCTATCAAACCCGTTAATTGATTTTTAATCGTCGCCTATTGTTCTCCTGATCAAAAAAACACAGAGCCCGGATACAAAAATACAAGGGCTTTCCTTGTCGATGTTCCAGGCAAACATGAAAGGGAAATATCTGAAGACATTATCCGAGAACATTAACAAAAAGGGGGGGGAGGCGACGAAATCGACCAAGAGGTTATCCGCTAGAAGGGGAATGAAAGAATCACAAAAACGCACCACAAAGGGGAAAAAATGAAAAAGCACATCCAGACCATTGCATTGACAGCAACTGTCCTGGTGCCGTTCATGGCGGCATCTTCAGCGCAGGCAACCGACTATACAACCCATCAGCACAAGGAGCAGCATCGCGAGAGACGGCATGTCCAGAAGAAAGGGGGGTGGGTAGCCGGTGATTTTCATCAGCACACCCTCTATACGGACGGGTCAACGACATTTGATTACGTTATGTCGAAAAACAACGAATTCGGCCTTGATTGGTGGGCAAATTCCGAACATGGCGGCGCACGCAACCGCGATGGCGAGGGCATAAGCTGGCTCAATACGAATAAATATTCCTACAACCCGATCCTGGGCGATTTTCCGGAAAAAGGGTACATGTACCGCTGGCAGTCACTGCGGGATTTCGTTTATCCGGACATCTTGAAAAATCGCGTGATGTATCCCGACAAGAAGATCGCTTCCGGCGTGGAGTGGAACGTTCCCGGCCATGAGCACAGCAGCTCGGCAATTGTCGCCAAGGACGCCGAGGCCATCAGCGCTTGGGAGTATATGTTTGATGCATCCGACGACGATACCAGCCGGAACGGCGAAGTAACCCCGTACGGTGTTCTGGAAAAACATAACGGTAAAATTTACCAGTGGGTGGACGGCAAGAAAGTCGTCACCAGTAAACCCGTTGCCGAGAAGCACGCCGATGCCGTTGCGGGCTGTAACTGGATGCAGCAACAATTTAAGAACGGCGCCATCGACTCGGCCTGGGTTGTTTTTGCTCATATCGAAAGAAATGGAGCCTGGAGCACCGGAGGCTATGACGTCAATAACTTCCGTGACTTCAACAATGCCGGACCGGATGTCTGTTTCGGCTTCGAGGGCGCACCCGGCCATCAGGTCAATCCTTCCAGGGGTGGCTTTAGCAGCAAGGCCTTCGGCGGCACATACGGCGGCGCCGGTTTTTACACCGCGACCATCGGCGGCCTGTGGGATGCCCTGCTGGGCGAAGGACGCCACTGGTACAATTTTGCCAGCTCGGATTACCATACGCATTACACGGCCGGCGGGGATGACTTTTTCCCGGGTGAATATCAAAAAACGTGGACCAATGCGGTTGATGCGAACCGTGACGGCGACATCTCTCTGGAAGAGATTGCCGCAGGTCTCCGCTCCGGTGATTCCTTCCATGTCATGGGCGATCTGATCAACGCCCTTGAGTTCAGCGCGAGACATAACTCCACCAAGGTGAAGATGGGCGCTGATCTCATTGTCGACAAGCGGCTCGCCAAAAAAGAGCCTGTAATGCTCCAGATCAAATTCAAGAGCCCGGCGGTAAACCACAACGGCGATACCCCGGTTGTTGACCACATCGACCTGATAGCAGGCGAAATCAACGGGCGGATTTCTCCGAGCAGCCCGGATTACACCAAGGCTACCAACGAAACCACCAAGATTCTTGCCACTTTTACCTCGGCGGACTGGAAAGTGGACGAGGACGGCTTCAACGTGATCACCTACCGGATCAAGGATTTCGACAAGAGCATGTACTTCCGTTTACGCGGCACCAATCAGAAGGTCAACACCCCGTTTGAAACGGACGCCCAGGGTAATCCGCTGGCCGACTCGCTGGTCACCGCGAATCTCGGTGTTGATGAAGCCGCGGAGGCATGGAAGGATCTGTGGTTCTACTCAAACCCGATTTTCGTAAGGCTGGATAAATAATTTATTCGCCAAGTGAGGATTCGCGGTTTGTCATAAAAAAAAAGGAAACAAAGGGGAAGGCCGGAGCGTCCCTTTGTTTCCTTTTTTCACTTACTCTTCTCCGATGGTTAAGCGCCGAACATCTTCCGCCTGAAGATGAACGCACAACCCCGCCCACAAAAAAATCCAGACGGATTTCTTCCTTCACAAACAGCACGGAAAACGGGATAAAGATCAAGAGAGGTTGTTACCTTCTGCTGCGCCATGGTCCTTGGCGAGAGCACCGGTGGGGACGCCAATCTCATGACCGGCTATTCGCAACAAGGGTTGCTCATTGCTGTTATCACTATCTCAAGTACCTGATCAGCGGCGGGGAAGGGTAGGGATTGAAAACAACAGGAGGAGTGCCATGATGAAAAAAACAAAACCATTGCTCCTCATTCTGGCGGTCGCCTGTGCTCTTTCCGCCTGCATGACCGCCCAGCAGATCCGGGATCGCCGCATTGCCTCGAGCCAGGATATCTTCAATTCCTTCAGCCCGGAGATCCAGCAAAAAATCCGGGCCGGCCAGATAGAACTCGGCTTTTCCGAAGAAATGGTCAGGCTTGCCTGGGGTATGCCGGACAGGATTTACACACGAACCACGGACAAAGGGGAAGCAACGGTCTGGACATACTCCAAAACCCGGATCCTCACCCAGACGGACCGGATGACCATCCCGGTGCAGGTACGGGACAAATCAGGCAGAAGCAGCGTGCAGTACGAAAACGTCTGGGTTAACCGCGATACCCGGGAGGAATATACCGTGGCCAGGGTTGAATTCAACGAGGGCATGGTCACCGCCCTGGAACGGCTGGATATGTGAGTGCCAAATCGTTAGCCCCCCCCCCAAAAAAAAAAGCGGGACAATCTATTGCTCCAGCTGGCCACAGTTTACGATTACCACCTTTATTCTCGGCCGACCGCTACGCGACCCCATTTCTTCAATTTTCCTCACCACATCGAGGCCTTCAACCACCTTGCCGAAGACCACATGCTTGCCGTCGAGCCAGGGCGTTTTAACGGTGGTTATGAAAAACTGTGAACCATTGGTGTTTGGCCCGGCATTGGCCATGGACAGCGTTCCCGGCTCCAGATGCTTGCGGATGAAGTTCTCATCGGCAAAGGTGCGGCCATAAATGGATTTGCCGCCGGTGCCATCGGCGTTGGTGATATCGCCGCCCTGGAGCATGAACTGGGGAATAATGCGGTGAAAGATGCTGTCTTTGAACCCGAAGCCTTTTTCATGGGTGGCCAGCTGCCGGAAATTTTCCGCTGTTTTCGGCACCACATCGGCAAACAGCTCCATCACGATCCGGCCGGCTTTTTCATCGCCGATGGTGATATCGAAAAACACCTTGGGATTGGCCGCGGCTGCTGGTCTTTCCTGCGCCGCGAGACCTCCGGCCAGAAACAGACACGCCATTACCAATCCGCCAAGGAACAGTTTTTTCCCATATCCTTTCATTGCTTTCTCCTTAATTGCGCCTAGTTCCTGCCATAGCGGGCAAACACGTTCTTGATGCTGTCCCGTAATTTGTCAATATTGATCGGCTTGAGCACATATCCCTTGGCCCCGGCGCCGATGGCTTCGATCACCATTTGTTCCTGGCCGTGGGAGGTTACCATGATGATCAGGGCCTGCTTTTGCATGGCAAGAATCTGGCGGGTCGCGGCAATGCCGTCCATGTCCGGCATGGTGATGTCCATGGTGATGAGATCCGGGATGGAGAGGCCTTTGTTGGTCATATATTCGATGGTTTCGACCGCCTCCAGGCCGGTCTTGCAGATTTTGCCGACCTCGTAGCCAAGCTGTTCCAGCATGGCCACCAGCCGTTTTGCGGTCAGGGCCGAATCGTCCACCACCATGATGTTCGTTTTACTCATTACAATTTCTCCACATAATTGAGGCTCAGATCAAAAAGTTCCTTGGGGCCGATGAAATGAATGCTCAACATGCCGCTGTCGGTAACGATATCCAGGGTGTAAAAGGTCGCCCCCTTGTTGCGGGTAATATTTTTGGCTTCGCTGATGATAATGGGCGGGGAAATGGGGATGATCGTGCCGGTGGAGGCCAACTCGGCCATGGCGTTGCCGACGATAATGTTGATCAGCTCGGCGATGGTTTCCTCCCGCATCATTTCCTGTTCATCTTCCGCGATCTCCAACCCTTCGGTGCTGGCAATAAAAACCCGCTCCGTCATCTCCCGGTCGAAGCTGAAGGCGATGAGCATGCGGATGTCCGCCTCCACCGACAGAATCGAGGTCAGATGCAGCAATTGCATGCGCTTGACATCCCGCATGTGCACCGTGGTTATCCGCACCGGGATCTTCAGCTCATCTCTCAGGTAGCCCACGGTCCGGTCTCCGATGGCCTGGACCAACCGGCTGTGTCTGTCATTTTGGGTAGCGCTCATTGCTTTTTCTCCCTGGCCGCATGGTGATCGATAAAACTTCCGGTTGTCCTGTGATTGTAACCGTTCCGCCGTGTGTTGCGGCGAGGATTGTTGCTTTGTAACTTTGTGATCTTGTGTTACGGACCTGTGGCCTTTTTCCCTTTTTGCGAGTCCGTCAATGATTCAAGATAAGGAAGGATAAATCTGAATCTGGTTCCCTGACCAAGGGTCGAGTCCACCTCAATCCTGCCGCCCAGCTTTTCCGTTTCCATGCGGACCGCAGCCAGCCCTACGCCGCGGCCCGACAGCTCGCTTACTTCCTCCTTGGTGGAGAACTCGTCTTCAAAGATCAGCAGTCGCAGCGCAGCCTCATTCAAAGCAGCGCCCTGTTCCGGGGTGAAAAGTCCAGCGGCCACCCCCTTGCGCCGGATCGCCTCGAGATCAAGGCCGCGGCCATCGTCGTTGATCTCGACAATGATCCGGTCATCCTCCATGAATGTGCGGCAGCGGAGGTGGCCCACTTCCTCCTTGCCCAGCTCCAGCCGTTCCTCCGGATCCTCGATGCCGTGATCCACGGCATTGCGGAAGAGATGGATCAGCGACTTGGTAAAAGGGTTGTAAATCTCCGGGGCGACCCGGACGTTGTTGTCCTCCACCTCGACCGGGGCCAGCTCCTTTTCCAGGCGTTCGGCCAGCCGCACCGCTGCCTTGGCCTGCCCGGAGAGCAGCTCGCCAAAGGAGACATAGCGCAACCGCTTGATGAGCCGCAGCATCTCCATGGTCTCTTCGGAATCCAGGGCCGGCCCCTTGGCCTGCAAGAGCCGGTCGGCCAACCGCTCCAGCATCTCGGTCTGCTCGGGGGTCAGGGAAAGATGGCCCCGCCGGGCAAAAAAGGAATCGCCCAGGGTTTCCTTGAGCACGGCCAGTTCCTGCGCCAGGGCCTGATCGGCCAGGGTTTGCTCTTGTTCGAGCAGGGCCCGGTCCGGCTGCTGATTGGCCAGGTCGCGGCGCAGCCGATTGAGGGCGGATTCGTATTGATGGAGACGGCGCGGCAGATGGATGAACTCCAGTTGGCCGAAAAGTCCCTTGAAGGTATGCACCTGCCGGTAAATCTCGGCCAGACCGGCGGCCAGTTCCTCATCCGGGGCAGCCAGCAACCGGGGCAGGGTATTTTCGCTGAAATTCCGGTAATCGTCAAGCACCTCGAACAGCTCGGCCGATTCGGTGGCCGCGGCCACGATGAAGCGCAGGCGGATCTGCTCTTCCGCCACCCGGGCCTCAAGGCGGCGCTGCTCGGTGATATCGGTGATGATCAGCATCAGCCGCTTTGCGTCCAGCAAACGGTAGGCGATATCCAGGTAACGGTCGTTGAGAAAAAGCTCCTTGGGCATCAGTGAGAGCAGGATGTCGCGCTGAAATTCGTCGGCGGTCTGTACGATCCGTTCAATATTGGAGCCAAAACGAGTCTGCTCCTCGCTGTCTACGGGAAAAAGCAGGGCGGCCACGGATTCACCGGCCACCTCCTTGCCGAAAAAGGTCACGCATTCCCGGCTGTATTCCGGTTCCACCGTCAGGTCCGGGCCAAAGGAGAGAAAGCCTTGGCCCGAGTTGTTGAGCAGGCCGGACAGACGATCGCTCTTGTCGGCCAGTTGGCTCCGGGTGATGAGAATGCGCCGGTACATGGTGGCGATGAGAAAGGTGACCAACAACACCACCGTGGCATTGGCCAGCAGGATGTAGATGAGCTGCCGGGTGCTCTCCGCCGTCTGCTGCAGGAAGGTGGTTTTATCGATGGTCACCCCAAGCACCCCGGCGGTCTCTCCGGTCTTCCAGTAGGTATGGCAGACGGTGCACTTATCCTCCACCGGGATGCGTTCGTAAAAATGGGCCTCGCGGGCGTCGAGCACCTCGGCTCGGTTCTGGGCGTCGAAGCGGAGATTTTTATCCAAAACGTAATGGCATTCGGTGCAGGAGCGGTCCTGGACTTTTGCCAGATGGGCCTGGCCGGCGGCGGAATCGAAACGACCGACCAGGTGCCAGTCCTTGCGCAGGAACATCCCCCTGGTTTTTTCGTACAGGTCGAGATTGGTGCTGACAAACCCGGCCGGCTGACTATGGACAAAGGGCAGCCCCACCGTAACCGTGCCGGAATGGTAGTTCATCAACCCTTCGCGGGGATAGAGGGTGGTGGCGGTTACCCCTTCCAGCTGGGCGATGTTGTCCATCACCAATTGAAAGGTCTTGCGCTGGCCTTTTTCGATGGAATCGCGGGTCTGGGAGACATAGCTGGAGAGGATGCCGTGGCCCTGCTCGCGGATGGTGCGGTTCATCATCTGCTTCTGGTAGTAATGGAAGATGATCCCGGCCACCAACGAGATCAGCAACAGGCAGGAGAAGGCGATCAGGAGAAAGCGCGGCACCACCCGGTCTGGGTTGGGCTCCCGGTTGTCCGGTTTCGGTTTTTCCATCTCCGGCCTCCTCCTAGGATTTTTTCACAACAACCCCGGTCTTTGCCTTGGGATCATCGTGGGTGTGATAGAGCCGGGGACGGGGGAACAGCTCGCCGGCGCAGCCGATGCAAGGGTGCCCGGCCCGAACGCAGTTGTTGGTATTGCCATTGTAGCCGATGGCGACGCAATCGTTGTAGGTAACCGGCCCTTGGCAGCCCAATTCCAGCAGGCAGCCTTCCTCGCCGATGCGGAGGGCGAAATCCCGGGCCTGAAAGGCGGGGTAGCGGGGGCAGCGCTCATGGACCGAATGGGTGAAGAACTGCCGCGGACGCCGCGCATCGTCCAGTTCCGGCAACCGCTTGCTCTTGATGAAATGCAGCAGGGTGTAAACCAAATGCTCGGGGTGCATGGGACAGGCGGGCAGGTTGACCACCGGGGTCTTGATCCCCCGCTGCCTGAGAAAATCATCAAGCGAGGCGGCGCCGGTGAGGGTGCCGGCCATTTTTGCCACCCCGCCCGAGGCGGCGCAGGTTCCGGCGGCGATACAGACAGAGGCTTTCGCGGCCAGCCCTTTTACCCATTCGCCGATGGGGCGGTCGGCCATCATGCAGGCATGGGGCATGCCGACGGGGATAGCGCCCTCCATGATCAGGATATACGGCTTGTCGGAAGCGGCAACCTTGGTCAATATCCGCGGCACCTGATCGCCGGTGGCCGTAGAGAGATTCGGATGGTACAGCACCCGGCTGAAATAGGTGAGAAAGTCCAGAATGGTTATCTGCTCGACATTGAGAAACGAGGTGGAGCAGCCGGAGCAGGACGCTCCCTGCAGCCAGATCAGGTTGGGGCGCAACCAGCCTGCGGATGAAGGGTTGGCATCGGCGGCCAGCAACTCATCAAAGGAGAGCAACGGCGCGGCTCCGGCCGCGAGCACCACCTGGTAGATTCTTTGCAGAAATTTCCGTCGATTCATGGTGATAGCCATTTTAATGCACCGAGCAGGCGACGCAGGGATCGGCGGAACGGACGATGCGGGCCAATTCCAGGGGGTTGGCCGGGTCGACGATCCGGGTGCCGATCAGCATTTGTTCCACCGCCCCCGGCTGTCCGGAGGCATCCCGCGGGCCCATGTTCCAGGTGGTGGGCATTACCATTTCATAGTTTTCGATCAAGCCCTTATTATCGATTTTCACCCAATGGCCGAGGGCGCCGCGCGAAGCCTCGGTAATCCCGATGCCCCGTACGTTGCGGGGTATTTCCTTTTCGCTGAAACCGAGCACCCCCGGTTCGACCTGCTCGACTTGTTCCTTGAGCCGGTTGATTAAAAGCGAGACCGTGATATACCGGCTCAAATGGCGGCCCAGCACCGAATTGTAGTCTTTTAAACCGATGCCGAGATCCCGGTTGAGCCGGTCCACCAGTTTGCGCAGGGCCGGATTGCGGCCGGCGTGATAGGTGTTCACCACCCGCGCCGCAGCCCCGGTTTCCATGACCTTGCCGCCGTAGCGGGGGGCGCGGCTCCAGCTGTATTTTCCGTCCTCCCGCTGTTCCTCGCGCTGGAACTCTTGCCAGTCCAGGGGCTCGAGCCGATTTGCCCCCAGGGGCTTGATCCCCTGACCGGCCTTGTTTTTGTAGTAACTGTAGGTGTGGTCTTCGGTAATGGCATTGAGGTCGAGGACGGTGTGCTTACCCGCAATGGTCGCGCCACCGGCAAAGAAATGGTTCTTGCCCGAGGCGTCCGGGAAATAGGGGAACGAGAGAAAATTGCCGTAGCCGCGTCCTTCCTTGAAATAGGCCGGAAAAGCCTTAGCCACCGCCAGGATATCTTCCCGGTAGCAGGAATGGACAAAGCGCTCGACCCGATTGAGCAAGGTGCGGTATTGGGCGAGATTGCCGATGGTCGGCCGGGTGGTGACCCCACCCGCCTCAATGGCCACGGGGTGGGGGGATTTGCCGCCGAACAGGGCCACCATCTTGTGCAAGTCGGCCATCACGGCAAAGGATTCCAGGTAATTGCGCACCGCCGAAAGGGAGTATTCCTTATCCTTCGACACATTGCCCTTGTAAGCGGGGAGAAAAGGGGCGGCGGGAAAGATCCGCTGGGAACGGGTCTCATTGCGCACCCAGTCCCGCATCGTGTTCAAGCCGGGGTCCGCCCCCCGGTAATCGAGCACTGTGGTGACGTCGATGAAATCCAGGGCGCTCAGTTGATAAAAATGAAACAGGCAATCCTGCACCTGATACGCGCCGACAATGAGGTTGCGGAGCAATTGCCCGTTGGCATTGGGGCGGATGCCCATGGCGTCTTCCAGTGCCAGGGCGGCCGCTTCCGCGTGGGCATACGGACAGACGCCGCAGACCCGTTGGGTCAACTGCAAGGCGGTGCGGGGATCATAACCGATGAGTGCTTTTTCTATGCCGCGAAAGAGCATGCCCGAAGTCCGGGCCGAGGCAACCACCCCGTTCTCGATCCGGGTCTCGAACTTGAGATGCCCTTCCACCCGGGTCAGGGGGTCAATGGTTATTCTGGTTGCGGTCATCTCACGGCCTCCATGCCGAATTCCTCCCGGTTGCGTCCACTTTCCTTCGCATCTCTATGAAAGGGTACCAGATTTTGGAGTGAAAGAAAGCAGGTTTTGCGGCGGGGAAGGGTGGAGATTGAATTTAATATTAGCATTGCACAGCCTTTCTTCCTGGGACATCCCGGACCATTCCCTGAGCGGAAGATGAGCACTGAAAAAAATCCGCCTTGACCCAGGTCAAGGCGTGGGGGAGCCGTCGTGCTTTATGATGGAAGCAACCGGTTGTTCAACGTTGTTTCATCCAGAGGAGGCGCGCGATCATGATGAATGCGGAAGAGCTTTGCCGTCAGCAGCAACTGCTGGAGTCCATCGACTGGCAGATGACCCCTGAAAAGGCGGTGGACATGTATCTCGAATGGGGATCGGGCTGGACCCGGGGCCACGACTTCGTCAGTTCCATGCGTGACGAATCGGTCTATTTCGTGTTGTTCGACTGGGAGACGCCGCCCCAGGCGACTCTCATCCGCCGGAACATGGCCGGCGCCGAGGAATTGGCCAAGGTGGAGGTGCCCGCCGGGCTCTTCGAGGCGGCGGTGCGGGAAGACGGACGGCTGCCGGGCGGCACGGTGCATCGCCTGAACCCGCCGCTGGAAGAATGGTTGCGGAGCAGAATCGCGGCCTTGCGCCGGTGATGGCGGCCCGCCCCGGATTCGGGGGATGTGCCTCGCGACGAAGATGATTACGGATGGCCGATAGTAAAGGACATCGGGTAATAGCTCTTAAGGATCTCCGGAGGCACTGTTGATTGCCAATGGCCGGTTAGATTGGCCACCGCCCAGGCGAGGAAAAAAATGAACAGAACCCCCAGCGGCAGAAGCCACGACGGCAGTTTTACGCGCCGGTAGGTAGAAACCCGCAGGCAGTCATGCACCGGGCAGGTTGTCACGCATTCCAGGCACCCGAGGCATTCCGGGCTGGTCACCACGGTCTGTTCGGCCACCCGGATCGAGCCGGGGCATACCTTCTCGCACTTCTTGCAGTTGATGCAACTTTGCTCGTCCCGGCTGACCCGCAGCGGACCAAACCAGGAGAGGATTCCCATTAACGCCCCGTAAGGGCAGAAATAGCGGCACCAGAAGTTGCGCAGAAAAAAGGAGCCGATCACCAGGATGCTCAACACCCAGATGGTGGTGGCGGACGGGGCGATGAAAAAGAGCAGCATCCGGGCGTCCACCACCAGGTTGTAAGGGGTATCCGTAAACGCTTCGATGGCGGCCAGGTCCATCTTGACCAGGATAATCCAGGAGAAAAAAGCCAGCAGGAGGTACTTGAGGCTGAGCAGGGGATAGTCCAGCCAGTTCGGCGGACGCCGGAGCATTTTCAGCCGCCGGGCAACTCTTTCGACCAGATGGGAGACGAAGCCGACCGGACAGATCCAGCCGCAAAAGCCCTTGCGGAAAAAAATGGCGATCAGCAGGGCGGCGATGAAAATGGTCAAGGCGGCAGGGTGGATGCGGTCATAATTTCCGGTCAGCAGGAAGCGCTTGAGACTGACCAGGCCGCTGATCGGCAAGAAACCCTCGACCGCCGGAGGGCGCTCCACAAAGGTCGCGGAGCTGCCCATGGCCCACAGGTAGAACTGGTAAAAGCGGTAGCCGCTGTAGAGGCAGATCAGCAGAAAGCCGGACTGCACCAGCAGCCGCAGTTTGTGAAAGTCGATCCGGGGCTGGGCTGCCGGTTGTTTTTGCACGGGGGTCATCGCCATCTCCTTTGATTGTTTTCCTGGCGCCAGCCTAGCCGAGAACGGCGCCAAAAACATTGACCTAAGTCAGACGGGCGGATTTTTTTCTGTTTTCGCAATGCTGGGCAAGGCAGGGCCGGGTGGGGTGGCTGAAATCCATGGGCTTATGAACATCCGGCAAAAGAACGGAATCTTTTGCGCTTTGCTCCTTCAAACCGGCGCCAGGTCAAAGGCCGCGGAAAAAAGCTTTTTGGTGTACGGGTGGGCTGGGTTGGCAAAGAGTTGCCCTGCGGGGCCGGATTCGACAATGCGGCCGTTTTGCATCACCGCCACCTCGTCGGCCATGGCCTTGATCACCCGCAGATCGTGGGAGATGAAGAAGTAGGTGATGTTGTGCTTGGCCTGTAGCTTTTTGAGCAGTTCGATGATCTGGGCCTGGATGGTCATGTCCAGGGCGCTGGTGGGCTCGTCCAGCACCAGGAAGCGGGGCTTGAGCACCACGGCCCTGGCAATGGCGATGCGCTGCCGCTGGCCGCCGGAAAACTCGTGGGGATAGCGCTCGATCATCTCCGGCTCAAGGCCGACCTCAAGCAACGCCTCGGCCACTCGTTTCTGCCGCTCCTCCCGGTTGCCCAAGCCATGCACGCTCAAGCCCTCGCCCACGATCCGGCCCACATTGAGCCTGGGCGACAGGGAGGAGAAGGGATCCTGGAACACCACCTGCAAATCGCGGCGCAGGGGCCGCCACTGGCTGTTGGAAAGGGTCAGCAGATCGCGCCCCTCGTAGAGCAGGCTTCCCCGGCTGTTGACCAGCTTGAGCAAACACATGCCCAGAGTGCTTTTGCCCGAGCCTGATTCGCCCACCACCCCGAAGGTGGTGCCCTGCCTGATGGTAAGGCTCACCCCGTCCACCGCCTTGATGGTGTTCACCGTGCGCCGCAAGAATCCGGCCTTGATCGGGAAGTGGCAGGAGAGGTTGGCCGCGGCAAGGAGCGGAGGCGGGTTGTCCTTGGGGATGGGGGCTTCGTGGGGCACGCTGTTCAGGAGATGGATGGTGTAGGGATCTTGCGGGTTGCGGAACACCTCACCGGTGGGGCCGCTTTCCACGATCCTGCCCTGGTGCATGATATGGACCTGCGCCGCGATCTTCTCCACCATGTTGAGATCGTGGGTGATGAGCAGCAACGCCATGCCCAGCTCCTGCTGGATCTCCTTGATCAGGGCCAGGATCTGCGCTTGAATGGTGACATCCAGAGCCGTGGTCGGCTCGTCCGCGATCAAGAGATCCGGGCGGCAGGCCAGGGCCATGGCGATCATCACTCGCTGGCGCTGGCCGCCGGAGAGCTGGTGGGGGAAGCTGTTCAGCCGCTGGGCTGCGTCGTTGATGCCGCACCGCTCAAGGAGGTTCCCGGCCTTTTTCGCGGCCGCTTTCTTATCGAGACCCTGGTGCAGCATGAGCGGCTCGATGAGCTGGGCGCCGATGGAGTAGACCGGATTGAGCGAGGTCATGGGCTCTTGGAAAATCATGGCGATCCGGTTGCCGCGAATCCTCCGCAGCCGGTTTTCCGGAAATGCTGCCAGATTCTCCCCGTTGAAGAGGATTTCCCCCTCGACCCGGGCTGCGTCTTTCTCCAGCAGCCCCAGGATGGAAAGGGCTGTCACCGATTTGCCGGACCCGGATTCGCCCACCAAGGCCGCGGTTTCTCCGGGCGCGATGGAAAGGGAGACCTTATCCAGCACCGGAGTAAAACCACGGTCCGAGTAAAAACCGGCGGAGAGATTTTTCAGCTCAAGCAGCATGGGGTATTCCTAAAAAAAGCTCCTTCCCCCTCGACGGGGGAAGGTTGGGATGGGGGTGAAAAGCCGCTATTTGCCTCGGATTCCGTTTCACCCCCACCCTGGCCCTCCCCCGTCAAGGGGGAGGGGAACATCGGGGCCTTGAACGTTACCCTATTTCCGAGCCTGAGGAAATACACCATCACACCTTCCTCGGATCAAAGGTTTCCCGCAATGCTTCCCCGATAAAGATCAGCAGGACCAGGGTGCCGACCAGCACCCCGAAGGTGGTCAGGGAAAGCCACCACGCCTCGATATTGTTCTTGCCCTGGGCCAGCAGCTCGCCGAGGCTCGGGGTGGGGGCGGGCACGCCCAGCCCCAGGAAATCGAGGCTGGTGAGGGCCAGGATCGAACCACTCAAGCGGAAGGGCAGAAAGGTGATCACCGGAGTCATGCCGTTGGGGAGCAGGTGGCGGAACATGATGGTGATGTTGCCCACGCCCAGCGCCTTGGCCGCCTTGACATAATCGAGGTTGCGGCCCTTGAGGAACTCGGCCCGCACGTAATCGGCCAGCCCCATCCAGCCGAAGATCGAAAGCAGGATCAAAAGCAGGAGCACGCTGGGCTTGAAAATCGAGGCGAAGATGATCAGCAGGTACAGCTCGGGCATGGCGCTCCAGATCTCGATGAAGCGCTGCATGAACAGGTCGGTGCGCCCGCCGAGATACCCCTGCACCGCGCCGGTGATGATGCCGATGATCGTGCCGACAAAGGTGAGGGCAAAGGCGAAAAGCACCGAGAGGCGAAAACCGTAGAGCAGCCGGGCCAGGACATCGCGGCCCCGGTCGTCGGTGCCCAGATGGTTATCACTATCGGGCGGGGAGGGGACCGGTTGGTTGAGCTGGAGGTTGATCGAGGCATAGCTGTGGGGGTTGGGCGGGAACAGGGCAAGGTTCCCGGCGGTGGTGAGCCTTTGCCTGACAAAGGGATCCTGGTAATCGGTCTCGGTTTCAAATTCCCCGCCAAAGGTTGTTTCCGGGTATTCGCGAAACAGTGGGAAATAGAGGCTCCCCTGGTAGGAAACCAGCAGCGGCTTGTCGTTGCTGAGAATCTCTGCGCCCAGGCTGAGGAAAAAGCAGATGGAAAAGAGGATCAGGCTGTAATAGCCGCGCCTGTTGGCCTTGAATCGCCGCCAGCGCCGGGAGGAGAGTTTCTGGGGGGTCGGTTGCATGCTCAGCGGGACTCCACACTTTCAAAACTGATGCGCGGATCAACCACCACGTAGCTCAGGTCGGACAACAACCGGGAGATCAAGCCGATGATGGTGAAAAAATACAGGGTGCCCAGCACCACCGGGTAATCGCGGTTGAGCATGGATTCGTAGGCCAGCAAACCCATGCCGTCCAACGAGAAGATGGTCTCGATCAGCAGGCTGCCGGTGAAAAAGGCGGTGATGAAGGAGCCGGGGAAACCGGTGATGATGGGGATGATGGCGTTGCGGAACACATGGCGGTACAGAACCTGTTTTTCGCTCAACCCCTTGGCCCGGGCGGTGAGCACGTACTGCTTGCGGATCTCTTCAAGAAAACTGTTCTTGGTCAGCAGGGTCATGACAGCCAGGCTACCCACCGTGCTGGAGAGCACGGGCAGGACCATGTGCCAGAGATAGTCCGCCACCTTGGCTGCCAGCCCCATCTCCGCCCAGTTGTCCGAAACCAGCCCCCGCAGCGGAAAGATGCTGAAAAAACTCCCGCCGCCAAAGAGAACGATGAGGGCGATGGCCAGGACAAAGCCGGGAATGGCGTAGCCGATCAGGATGACGGTGGTGGTGGCGACATCGAACCGGGAGCCTTCCCGCATGGCCTTGGAGATGCCCAGGGGGATACAGACCCCGTAGACGATGAGAAAGGACCACAAGCCAAGGGACATGGAAACAGGCAGTTTGGAAATGACCAGGGCCGAGACGCTGCTGTGGTGGTAATAGCTCTGGCCGAAATCAAAGACCAGATAGTTTTTCATCATGGAGAGGAAACGCTCCGCCGGAGGCTTGTCAAAGCCGTACAGCTGGGTGAGCTGCGCCACCCGCTCTTCGTCGAGCCCCTTGTTGCCCTGGTAGAGATCCATGCCGCGGCCGGCGCGCACCTCGCCGCCGGCGCGGTCCTGCCCCTGCAACTGGGCAAGCATCCGCTCCACCGGTCCGCCCGGCACGAACTGGGTGACGGCAAAGGTGACGAGCATGATCCCGAAAAGGGTAGGGATCATGAGCAGGAGACGTCTTACAATATAGGCAGCCATCTCAATTTCGGGCCGGATTGTTCAATTGGGCAAGGGTTTCTTCGATTATCGCGAAAAGTTCCTGCATGCGGAAGGGCTTGGACAGATAGTTATCCATGCCCGCCTTGAGGCACTCCTCCTTATAGCCCGGCATGACATGGGCGGTAACGGCAATGATCGGCACATGCTTGCCGGTGGCCTTCTCAAGCTCCCGGATGGTGGCGGTTGCCTCAAAGCCGTTCATCCCCGGCATCTGCACATCCATCAAGACAAGATCAACCTTCTCGCTCTGAAAAACGGCCACGGCCTCCTTGCCATCGCCGGTTACCTGCACCTTGTGGCCATTCATCTCAAGCATGAGGCGGAGCAACTTCTGGTTTACCGGGTTGTCTTCCGCGATAAGAATATTCAGGCCGATCCCCTTGTAGCGTTGCCCGTCGGCGCCCGCCATGGGGCCTGCCGGCTGTGGCTCCATGGCGGACCGGGCATCTCCTTCCTTGGCCAGCGGCAGGTCAAGATCGACAAAAAAAGTGCTTCCCTTGCTTGGCGCGCTTTTCATGCCGATTTTTCCATGCATGAGTTCGATGAGCTGTTGGGAGATGGTCAACCCGATCCCGAGGCCGCCGGTCTTTCTGGTGGCATAGGGATCGAACTGCTTGAAGGACTCGAACATGGCGGTTTGCTGCTCCAGGGGGATGCCGCATCCCGTGTCCGCCACCTCGAAACGAAGATTGATGAGGTGCTGGTCGTTGACGGCCTTGAGGCCGAGAGGCCGGACCCGCAGGGAGACATCTCCGTGTTCCGTGAACTTGATGGCGTTGTCCAGCAGATTTTCCAGAACCTGGCGGATCCTGCCTTCATCCCCGACAACCGTCGTGGGCACCAAGGGCGTCTCTTCACAAAAGAGCGCAAGACCCTTTGCATTGGCGATCGGCTCGAATTTTTTCTTCATTCTGCCGATGATGGCATAGAGATCAAAGGGGGCGGGCGTAAGGCTCATGGTGCCGTTTTCAAGGCGGGAAAAATCGAGAATGCCATCGATGAGCTGGAGCAGGTTCCGGCCTGCTTCCTTGATGGCCGCGATCTGTTGGGTCGGTTTTTCGGACAACTCCCCTTTCTCCAGTAATTCCGCCATCCCCAAAACGATGTTGAGCGGGGTGCGCAGTTCGTGGCTGACCTTGGATAAAAATTCAGTCTTGTGCTGGTCCGCCAGTTCGGCGTTCAACCGGGCGGAGGCTTCGGCAGCCAGAAGATGTTTTTCCCGGGTTCTGGAGGCGCCGAGTTGTTCCGTCATGCTGTTGAAAGACTCAGCCAAGTCGCCGATTTCGTCCTTGCCCGCGGCAACCCGTTGCGAAAAATCTCCCTTGGCCATGGCGATGCTGGCCTGGGCAAGTTTTTTTATCGGAGAGGTAATGGACTTGGCGAGAAAAAAGGTGAAGATGCTTGCCAGAAACAGCAGGCCGAAAAAGAGACAGATGGAAAAATTCCGAAACAGCGTGGGCACCGCGTTGTATTGCGTGGCAGGCAACACCGACATGGCCAGCCAGGGGGTGCCCGGGATCAGGCTGACGACAAAATAGCAATCCTCGCCATTGACCACACCATGCTGGATCTGTCCACAGGACTCTGCCCCGGCTATGGCGAACAACAGGCCAAGGTTCTGATTACTGATAACCAGCGGCTGCATGATGTTTTTTGACTCGGGATCGCTCAGGATTTTGCCGTCTGGGGCCACGATCCGGCAGTATCCCTTATGCTTGGCGATACAGCTGCTGGAGGGGACAACAACCTGGGCCAGCGGCGCTTGCCCAAGGATCAGGCCGAGAAACTGGTCACCGAAATAGTCTATCCTGGCATAGGCAAACTCCACGACCTGGGTTTTGAGAACAGGGTCGAGAACAACCTCGCCGAGGATTGCCCGATTCGGCGCAGCCAGGGAGGCCCGGAACACCTCCCGGTCGGCAAGGTTATCGAGCGCCTCGCCGGCTTCGCCATTGACCAGACGGAACTCCTGATCCCCCTCCTGGTTCACATACGCGAGCACCGGGAACTGTTCCTTGTACCGGCCCAAGAGTTTGGCCAGGAAGAGTTCCTGGAATTTCTGGGCATACAGGGCGACCTCCCTGGATTCGGCGATTTCCTTGAGGGTGGCCTGGTGCTGGGCAATTTGGGTGGAGACCCTGGTGGCTGTCGACGAGGAAATAACCCGCAGCGTCTCGTTCTGGGACTCGTTATACAGTCGGACCATGAAAAAATAACTGGCCAGGGAGATAACCCCGGAAGCGATGATAATCAGGGCAAGCTGGCTGATGAAAATTCTCTTGAATATGGAGATGCGCATTGGTTCCGGTACTCTCACTCAACAGGGATGACGCCGTTTTCCAGCATAAGTTTTCTGGCGGCAGGGCTAGAGAGAAAATTGAGAAAGTCCTGGGCCAGCGGCGAGAGGGGATCTTTCCACACCAAGGCAAAGGGAACAACCAACTGGTATTTTTTCTGCCGGACAGTGACGGCGGATGGGGGGATATCTTGGACAGACAGCACCTTGAGTCCGGTGCCGGCCACCGCGGACATGGGCAGATAGCCGATGGTGTTTGGCGAAGCGAGCAGGATCTGCACGGCATCCGGGGTGGTATACACCACCGCTCCGGCAAGGGGGGAGATTTCCTTGAACCCGGGGATAAGATTTTCGAGCACGGTGCGGGAAGAGTCTCCAGCCTCCCGGTTCATTACATATATCTTGCCGCCACCGCCCAGGCTATCCCACTGCTGTATCTTGCCTGAATAGATGCCGAGTATCTGCTCAAGGGAAAGGCTGGTCACCCCGCTCACCCCGGGACTGACCGCAAAGACAACGGGCGCCTGGGCAAAGAGGTGGGATTTGAGACCTTGGCTGCTCTCTTTTTCCGTTACTGGCCGGGCCACCCGGGCAATCTCGTTTTTTCCCCTCAGAACGGATCGGATGCCTCCGCTGCTGCCGATGCTGTCCGGGATTTCCACGGTGATCCCGGGTCGGTTTTTGCTGAAAAGCTGGGCCAGGTTTCGCAAGAGCCCCTGACTGTCGCCGGTGCCGGGGATAACCAGGACTTTGGTGTTTGCGGAGGATTTTTGTCCCACGGGTTGCTGGGCCTGGGTAGCAACAGGAGAAAGCGCAAGAAGGCACAGGAGAGCAAGGAGGATATTTTTTTTCTTCATGGAATATAGCACCAAGGGCCCTACAAGGAAAAAAATACAACCGCCGGCCGGATGCGACATTTTACCCCACCCCTGATCAATACGCTTTGAAAAAATGGCTACCGGCGCTGCCGGCTTTCCGGCGCGAGCCACCAGGTCATCAGGGCCTGGGAGGGCGAGTAATAGAGGGGCAGCGTTTCCGGCCTGGCAAAGATGGTGCGGTAGGCGACCCGGTGCTGGGCCAGGTACCAGTTGGGCACCACATAGTAGCCGTACCAGAGAACCCGGTCCAGGGCCTTGCAGGCGGCAATGAGTTCCTCCTGGGTCTGGGCGTAGATGATCCGGTCCACCAGGTGGTCCACCGCCGGATCCTTGATGCCGATGAGGTTCCGGGAGCCTTTCCGGTCAGCCGCGGCCGAATGCCAGTAATTGCGCTGTTCGTTGCCGGGTGATTGGGCCTGGCCGAAAACATTGACCGTCATGTCGAAATCAAAGTTGTCCAGACGCCGGATGTACAGGGCCGGGTCGATGACCCGAGAATGGGCGCGCACCCCAAGTTTTTTCAGGTTATTGATGTAGGGCTCCATCACCCGCTCAAAACCCGCGCCGACCAGGAGGATCTCAAACTCCAGCACCTGGCCTTTGCCGTTGGTGAGCACCCCGTTTTTCACATTCCAGCCCGCCCGGCTGAGGATCTTTTTTGCCTGGAGCAGGTTGTTCCGCAGGCTGGCCGGCGGTTTCGTGGAAAAAGGGGCGGGCACCGCGGTGAACACCTCCTTGGGCAGCGAGGCGCGGAACGGTTCAAGATAGGAAAGCTCCAAGGGGCCGGGCAACCCTTGGGCGCTCATGGCCGAATTGCTGAAAAAGCTGTCGCAGCGGGTGTATTGGCCGAAAAAAAGCGCCGCGTTGGTCCACTCGAAATCAAAGGCCTGGGACAGGGCCTTGCGGACCTCGGGATCCTTGAAAACCGGCTTGCGCAGGTTGAAGACAAAACCCTGCATCCCGGCGTTGTTTTTGTGGGGCAGGGTTTCCTTGGCCAGTTCGCCGCGCTTGAACCTGGGGCCGTCCAGGTCCCGGGCCCATTGCTTGGCCATGTTGACCGAAAGAAAATCGAATTCCCCGGCCTTGAAGGCCTCCACCGCCACGATCTGATCCTTGAAGTATTTATAGGTGATGGCGTCGAAGTTGAACATCCCGCGCCGCACGTTGAGATCCCTGGCCCAGTACTGCGGGTTGCGCGCATAGGTGATGGATTTGCCGGGGATGACCTCCTTGACCAGATAGGGGCCGGAGCCGACCGGCGGGGTCAGGTCCTGGGCGTCAAAGGGGTGGGCGGTGTAGAATTTCCTGGAAAAGACCGGAAGCTGGCTGGCGATCAGGTGCAGCTCGCGGTTGCGCTGGGCAAAATGAAACCGGACCCGGTGCTGGTCAAGAACCTCGGCGGAGGAGATATCCTGGAAATAGATCTGGTACGAGGGGCTTGCCGCCGGGCTTTTCAGGGTTTCCAGGGAGAACTTCACATCCTCCGGGGTAATCGCGGTGCCGTCGGAAAAACGTGCCTTTTCATGGATGGTGAAGGTGACCGACAGCCGGTCGTCCGCCAAAACGATATCCTTGGCGATCAGGCCGTAGGAGGCAAAGGGCTCGTCCAGGCTCGGCACGGCAAGGGTTTCAAAGACCAGCTCGTCAAGCCCCATTGGGGGAGTGCCCTTGAGGGTGTAGGGGTTGAGCTTGTCATAGCTGCCCAGATCGTGGAGGACCAGATGGCCGCCTTTTTGCGCCTTGTCGGAGGCATAGTCGAACTTGCTGAAACCGGGACCGTATTTGACCTTGCCGTCGATGCTGATCCCCTGGGCGCCGAGGACGGAGGCGGGCAGGGCGAGAGCGAGGGCGAGCAGGGCTGGAATGATGATTTTCATTGGAGGCCGTGGTAACGGAATAATGTCGTCAAGGGGCTTGCGTTCAGTGGTTCGAGTGTATGCATAAAACACCCACCATGACATTGGCAAGCATATTGGCAAGGATGGAGAGCACATTCATGTCGTGCTGGGTGAAATCGTCGTCGCTTTTGTTCAACGCCTCCACGGCCCCGATGCACTCCCCGTTTACATGCAGGGGCACGGCGAGGATGGAACGGGTGACGAAATCGATATTCTTGTCCATGCCGTTGTCAAAGCGGGAGTCAACGTTGACATTGCGCACCCGCGCGGGCTGGCCGTTGCGGTAGACCCAGCCGGAAAGCCCCTTGTCCATGGCAATCCCCTTGCCGTAGACCACGTTTTTCTTGGGGCCGGTGGGCAGGGCGACCAGCATCTCTTTTTCATCGAGGTCCGCGATGAGGATAGAGCTGGCTTCGCAATCGAGGATCTCGTTGGCCATCTCCAGAACCACCCCCAGAATCCACGGGCCTTTGCAGATGTTCTGCAAGAGGATGGCGGACTGGAGCAAAAAATGCAGCTCCCTGGGAGAAAGCGACTCGTACAGCGAATCGGGCAGCATCTGGGCCAGCAATCCCTTGGCCAGGGATTTCGGCTCCACCGCCTGCATCTCCATGAGGATGTCGCCCAGGCAGCGTCCTTCCTGGGCGCGAACCGTGAACCAAGGCAGCAGATGCTCCCGGATCAAGGTGTTGAAGCTTTTGGCAGGGGGGGCGCCGTCCTTTTTCTTGGCCAGGGTCTGCTGCCTGGCCACGGCGCCGGCAATCTGTTCGCTGGAGGCCAGCCCCAGATCGGTCAGAACGTCGCCGATGCGGCGCCAATGGGAGCGCACATCCATGAGATGGCCGGACAGATTGGCGGTGATGTTTTCCTGGTACGGGTTTCTGCCGTCGCCGAAAAAATCGGCCAGATAGCGATCCACGCGGCCAAGATTGGTGAGGGTGGGGAGAACAAACTGCTCGTAAAAGGCAATGGTGCCGTCCTTGATCTCCTGCACGGTCTTATAGACCTTGGTTCCTTTCTCGGCCAGGGTCTCGTGGTTTTCATATTCGTAGACCTCCTGAAACTCGGAAAACAGATCGTCGATGCGCTGGACATAATCGGTGTCCGCCATCTGGGCGACCAGATCGGCGGTGGCCACCATCTGGGCCATGACCTTCAGGCTGGATTCCGGAAAAAGCGCGGAAAGATCGGGACGCTGCGAGTAATCGGTGATGGAGATCATCCGGGAAACCGCTTCGACCTCCTCCCTGGGCCACTGTTTCTTTGTCAGGTATTCACGGGCGATCTCCATGCTCCGCTCTACATGCACCAGGGTGAATTTGCCGCCTGCTCCGGCCAGATCCCCCTTGTCCTTGATATAGCCGGAGTCGTGGAACAGGGCCGCGGCCATGCCCAAATGGAAATATCTCTCGCTCAAGGCAAGGGCGTGTTCCCGCAGGTTCCAGCCGGCAAGCATGCGGGCGGCGGCAAGGCAGACATCCAGGGAGTGGTTGAAATTGTGATAACTTACTCCGCAGGCTTCGTGGCTCGGCCAGCGTCCGGCATAGAGATCCGCCACATCATTGAACAGCCCGGCGAGCTAGGGGGGGACTTCTCCGTATTCATCCCGGGCGATCGCCAGGATGAGTTCGATAGTCTGCTGGCTGCCGGCTTGATAGGCCGGCAATTGGTGTTTGGGGGGCTTGGTCTTCTTTCGTGCCATATGCATGCTGTTTCCTGAAATGAATTCCGTGCGTCCAGCATAATTGTTTCTCCTGGCATGGTGATCTCCCTAGGTGAACAGGGAACAGGAGAGAGGTATGGACCGGCGGCAAAAACAACCGGTTTCGAAGCATGATATACAGCATGGGAACTCCGGTCAAACCCAAAGTACGAAAAAACCATGTTTGCCTGCAATCATCCTGGGAATCCCGGTATTTTTTCGGGCCCTGTCTGTCATTTATCGTGGCTAAGGGTTGCCGGTCTGTGGTAAAAAACTTTTTTACCGTGGGCGCGTTTCCCGCAAAACACACTCTGACAATCCCCCGCACGGAGGCTCATGAACAATGGGTAAAACCATAGCTGAAAAGATTTTTGCCGCGCATCTGCGCGACACCCCCACCCCTGAAAACGTCATCCTGGATATCGATGTGGTCATGTGCCACGAGATCACCACGCCCATCGCCATTACCGATCTCGAAGCCCGCGGCATGGACAGGGTCTTTGACACCAGCAAGATCAAGGCGGTCATCGACCATGTGACGCCGTCCAAGGATTCCAAGACCGCGACCCAGGGCAAGATCATCCGCGACTGGGCCCGGCGCCACAAGATCCAGGATTTCTTCGACATCGGCGCCAACGGCGTCTGCCACGCGCTCTTCCCGGAAAAGGGCTTTATCCGCCCCGGCTACACGGTGATCATGGGGGACTCGCACACCTGCACCCACGGGGCCTTCGGCGCCTTTGCCGCAGGCGTGGGCACCACCGATCTGGAGGTGGGGATATTGAAAGGGGTCTGCTCCTTCCGCACCCCGGAAACCATGCGGATCACCATCACCGGCAGTTTGCAGGACGGCGTCTCCGCCAAGGACGTGATTCTGTTCATCATCAAGGAACTGACGGTGAACGGGGCCACCGACAAGGTCATGGAGTTTGTCGGGCCGGTGGTTGAGGGGATGAGCATGGAAGCGCGGATGACCCTGTGCAACATGGCCATCGAGGCCGGGGCCACCTGCGGCATCTGCCTGCCCGACCGGGTGACCGCCAAATATCTCTGGCCCTTTATCAAGGATCAGTACGAATCCATCGACATCGCGGTGGAGGATTTTACCCGGTGGCATTCCGACCCGGACGCCGAATACGTCAAGGAGATGACTCTGGACGTCTCCAAGCTTGCGCCCCAGGTGACCTTCGGCTACAAGCCGGACGAGGTGAAAAGCGTCACCGAGATGGACGGCACCCCGGTGGATCAGGTGTACATCGGCTCCTGCACCAACGGCCGCATCGAGGATCTCCGCTCCGCAGCCCGGATCCTCAAAGGGAAAAAGATCGCCGCCAATGTGCGCGGCATCCTCTCCCCGGCCACGCCCAAGGTGTATGCCCAGGCTCTGGAAGAGGGGCTCATCGCCATCTTCATGGAAGCGGGTTTTTGCGTGACCAACCCCACCTGCGGCGCCTGCCTGGGCATGAGCAACGGCGTTCTGGCCGAAGGCGAGATCTGCGCCTCCACCACCAACCGGAATTTCAACGGCCGGATGGGCAAGGGCGGCATCGTCCATCTGATGAGCCCACTCACCGCTGCGGCCACCGCGGTGCAGGGCCATATCACCGATCCGCGGAATCTCCTGTAAAAGCAACCAATCCAACATCAATGGAGTGAACGATAATGAAAGAGTTTGGCGGCAAAGCGTTGTTTCTTGACAGAAACGACATCAACACCGACGAGATCATCCCGGCCAAGTACCTGACCGAAAACACCAAGATGGCCCTGCAGTCCTTTATCCTCGAAGACCTCAAGCTCGGGGGATTTGATCCGCGCAAGGACATCGAGGGCAAGGGGGTTATCATCACCCGGGCCAATTTCGGCTGCGGCTCCTCCCGCGAGCATGCGGTCTGGGTATTCGAGGTCAACGACATCAACGTGGTCATCGCCGAAAGCTTTGCCCGGATCTTCCGGCAGAACATGTACAACTGCGGCATGCTGGCCATCGAGCTGCCGAAAAAGGATATCGAGACCCTCTTTGGCTTGGGTGAGGCGGTGAAGATCAGCGTGGACCTGGGTGCTTGCACCATCACGGCCCAAGGCGACAAGAAGGTGGTTATTCCTTTCAAGCTCAATGAGTTTGATAAAAAACTCGTGGAAGCAGGCGGTTGGCTCGCCTATGCTGATAAGAACTATTAGGTTGTGATGGGGTGATTGCCCCCCAAATGCCGGTACGGGGCAGTGGCTCTGTACCGGTTTTTTTGTTTGTTATTGAATCCCTCTCCCTAACCCTCCCCCCTGGCGGGGGAGGGAACTCTTTCGGAGCCGCCGATGAGCAAACCCGTGGAACTCACGGTTGA
Organism: Desulfurivibrionaceae bacterium; assembly: GCA_041675265.1. Lineage (GTDB taxonomy): Bacteria > Desulfobacterota > Desulfobulbia > Desulfobulbales > Desulfurivibrionaceae > Thiovibrio. The sequence continues at coordinate 113,038 of JBAYUD010000001.1, forward strand.
CAAGATAATCAAAGGCGGCCTCGGCCTGGGCCGTTTGGCCGATGGCCAGGTGGTCATGGTGCCGCGCGTACTGCCTGGGGAGGTGGTGCGGGTCCGTCTGCGCCGTCAGCACAAGCAGTACCAGGAAGCGGACCTCTTGGAGGTGCTTGTGCCCTCGGCTCAGCGGATACCCCCGGTCTGCCCGGTGTACGACACCTGCGGCGGCTGCGATTTCCAGCACGCGGCGTATGATGAGCAGCTCCGCCTGAAAAACGGAATTCTCGGGGAAACCCTTTGCCGGGCAGGGCTGTGCCGGGAGGAGGAGCTTGTCGATCTTTTGGGCGCCCCTCTGGCCTCGCCCCAGCCCTTTGGCTACCGGCAGCGGATCAGGTTGCAGGTGGCGCAGGGGGTAATGGGGTATTTCGGCCGCCAGAGCCACAAGCTGATCCCTGTTTCCCGCTGCCCCCTGGCCGGGGAGGGTATCAACTCGGTGCTTGCCGCTCTTTCCGCCTCCAGACAGTTTCAAACCCTCCTGCCCATGGCCTCGGCCATCGAGCTTCTCGAAAACCCTAATCACAACTCGATCATCCTGCTCATCCACTACACCAGAAAAACCAGGCCTGGAGATCACCAGGCAGCACGCCTTCTCTGTCAGACCCTACCCCTGCTGGAAGCGGTAATCTTCAACGTGGAAGACCAGGCCAAAGGCCCATATTTCACAGAGAGGGGAGAGATTCAGCCAAACGAGTTGCGGGTGGAATTTTCCCTGCCTGAAGGACTATGCGGCCAGCCCCTCACCCTTGCCTTGGAACCGGGGGGGTTCTGTCAGGTCAATCTAGGGCAGAACGAAAACTGCATCAAGCTGTTGCTGGAATGGACACGGGGGATGGATCCGGGCAGGGCGCTGGACCTCTTCTGCGGCATGGGCAATTTCTCCCTTCCCCTGGCCATGCAGGGTTGGCAGGTAACCGGCATGGACATGCAGCGCTCCACCATCCGCAGCGCTGTGCGCAACGCCGAGAATGCCGGTCTTGGTGACCGCTGCCGATTCAGCCAGGAAAGCGCCACTAAGGCAGCACGGCGCCTGCTGGCCGAAAAGGCCACCTTTGACTGCCTCCTGCTCGACCCGCCCCGTTCCGGCTGTGCCGAACTCATTCCCCTGCTGCCCGGCCTCAATGCCCGGCAAATCATCTACATCTCCTGCGACCCCGCCACCCTAGCCCGCGATCTGGCCGGGCTCATCCAGCCTGGTTACCGGCTGGCCGAGGTCCGCCTGGTGGACATGTTCCCGCAAACCGCGCATCAGGAGACTATGGTGAGGCTGGAGCGGGAATAGGGGAGGGTCTTTCTTTTTTTTGATTTCCCACAGGGGGCTTTGTAGAGAAAATTGATGAAGAGAGGGTGGGGCATTGGTCGCCTATTAAAATTCCCGCAACCTTAGAATTGCTCGTGCCAAGCTGGGTGCGGTCTTTAACGCCTCATCCAAGCGCCATTCAGTTTCGACGAAGTCGCACAGCAAATCGTTATATTCCAATCCGACGGGAGTTGGAGCACCTTTTTTGGGAAGTAAGCCTTCTTTTAAATCGCGTTTCTTGGATTTCGCTGCCAAATTCAGGAGATCAGCCTTTGGATCACGGCAGGATTCCGGATCAACAGGCACCTCAGTTTCTGCGATCCCCAACCAGTTAGCAAACCGGAGTCGATCAGCAAGTACCCATGCCTCCACCTCCCTAACCGCAACACGTAGCAACAGGTTCTTCGGCTTAGGAGCACCCCCAAGCCAGTTTTCCAAAAGATTAGGAGGACAGGGGCTTGTATCCAGATCGGTCAATAAGAGGAAACTCAACCCTCCACGGCACGATTCGATGAAATCCGGCAGTCTTGCCTTAAGATAGCCGAAGCCGCCATGCCTCCGTCGGTCCTTTGGTATCTTCGCGGCAACGACATGACCGGTCGCAATGACAATATATTCGGCCAGTGCTTCACTGAGGCGGTCTTCGGTTGCAATGTAGAAATCAGCCATAGTTGGCTCAATTCAAAGTGATTTTTTCAGCCGACTCCGGCCGGGTTTTTGGAAGCAATACTTCGGCAATCGACAAACCAGACTTCAGTAAGATAGTTTCATCCTCAGAAATTCCCCGGACATGGGTTCCCTCTGCGTCCGGCTCAAGAATCAGGACATTCCGACCGTCAATTCCTGGATTACCGAGCAATGCGTAACTGTGTGTGGACATGAAAACCTGTTGCAAACGTTTTCGCTGTAATCTGTCAATAAGAGCTGGTATTCGCTCGACAATTGCGTCATTTAATGACAGCTCTGGCTCTTCAAGAAGAAGGGGCGAATGTCCTTCAAGCAAGCACCAGAGCAATCCGATGAGGCGAAGAGTCCCGTCAGAAAACTGATCTTCCCGTTGCCGCGCTCCACGTGGTCGCCAATGTTTGTATATAGCTTCTAAGTGAGGACGCCCCATTTCATCGCGCACCATCTTCAGTTCCTTAAGTTGAGGCACAGCCAGATTCAAGGCATCTTCCATTTTTTTCAAATAGATTTCGCGGGTTTTGTCACTTGCTTTGGCAACCCGCTCAAGAAACCTTTGTCCAAATGGGTCGGTGTCAGGCGCGCTGGGTGCAGACAGTTCAGGATGACGCAATAGTTGCGGCACGAGATGCATGTAGGTGGTAGCGTCGAGGAATTTCGCAATTTCCCGAAACTCACTATTTGTGAGCGTGTTTTCGAGCGCTGTTTGGGTTAACAGCTCCTTGTCCTGTTTGTCTTTTGGATTAGGGCGGTTAAGCAGTGCCCCTCTGTCTCGATGCCAAACAAATTCACGGGTGATAATGTTTCGGCGATGCCCTGATGTTTCAGCAGTAAATGCTAGCTCGTACTTCCACAACGGAGTTTCTCTCTCCTCATCTTCAGCAAGCTCAATACAAATTTCCACCTCTGGTTTTGTTCGCGCAATAAGACTTCTTAACTTGGACATACCATGGCGATCCGCGATTGCCGTTTGCAGGCCGCCTCCTCGTGGTGTCGCCACATCTCGCAAAAACCGGATTGCATCAAGGAGATTGGATTTACCGGAAGCATTCGGGCCAATAAGATAGACCGTTTCCCTTAACCGCACATCAATATGGGAAAAATTCCGCCAGTTTCTCAGCTTTAATCGAGTAATCAGCATAACCTAATCCTCCAACGGAATTATCTTCAACGATTCAATGCCCGGTCGTCGTTCAGTTCGGCACACATTTTCTTCTTGAGCTTTTGCTGTCCATTACCTTTGACTGCCATGAGATTTCACAATCAAAATGACATATAATTACTGACAGATAGTCACACCTAACGTTTTTCTGCCGATTTCTCAAGCCGAATCGTGAATGGCAAAGCCACATTATCAGGAAAGAGAAAAAACAAACAGTTTCTTTAGTTAACAAATTAGGCGTCGGAATCTTTCATTTCTTCCGTTTCCCCTTTGCCCCGTGCATGGCGCCAAGCAGCTCCAGCACCTGATCCCTGGTATTTTTCGGCTGGTTGAGCATAAGAACAAAGCTGTCCAGCCCGCGCTCTCCGGCAAAATATCCTCCATACCCGTACACCCCGGTCATGGTGCCGGACTTGCGCAGGCAGTTGTTCTCAAAGGGAAGCAGGTTGGCATGGGGCTTGAACGCCTCCAGAATGGCGAGCATTGCCCTGGGCGTCACCCGGTTCTGCCTGGAAAGGCCGGAGCCTTCGCGGACCACGATATCCTTTTCTGAAAGCCCCAACTCGTTGCGATACAATCCGGTCATGGCTCGCTGGCCCTTGTCCCAGGTGGCGGGCCAGCCGTATTCTTTTGCGCCTATTGCCAGAAAAATCTGATTGGCGATGAAGTTGTTGGAGTACTTGAGCAGTCCGGTGAGCACCTCGTCCAGGGTTTTGCTGGAGGCATGCTCATACACCGGCTTGAGCCCCTCCGGCACCGGAGCGGGGATGATCTCGCCGCGCATTGTCACCCCTTGCTGTTTGAACATGGCGCCGAACAACTCCCCAACATAGCGCAGGCTTTGGTTACCACTGGCCGTGGCATTGATCCGGTGGGTGCCGGGCGGCAGCCCCTGCGCCAGTTCCCGCATGAGCGGCAGGGTAGGGGTCTGCTCCTCGCCGGAACGCACGCTGCCGTCCGCGCCTTTGACAAGACTGATAGTGTTGAAGTTCACCGCCAGGCAGCTGTTCTGAGCATCGTAGGGATTAAGGGTATTGGTGGAGCCATCGGTTCCGTTTTCAAGCCGGCAACCGCTGTCATCGACATGGATGTTTCGGATTGCGGAAATCCCCCGGCTGCGGAGGGTGGCAACAATCTTGGCCACCTCCTCGGAAACCAGCAGGGGATCGCCAAACCCACGAATGTAGAGATCGCGGTCCCCGCTAAGATAGAACCGGGTGGTGAAGCGGTAGTCCTTGCCAAGGATTCGGATGGCGGCCAGGGCCGTGCCGATTTTCTGCACGCTGGCCGGCATGAACTGGCGGTCCGCATTGCGTTCGTAGATGGTATCACCGTTTCTCGTGACGAGAAGACCGCCGTTTTCCACCAGATTGTCAAGACTCTGGCCGCCCCCGGCCCAAACCGGAGCGGGCAGGGCGAGACAGCAGCCAAAGGCGAGAAAAAAAACGCGCCGCATCCCCTCTGGGAAGCAGAGCAGGGATGTGGCGCGGAAGATACCCTTGGGCAGTGTCAGACTCATATCTTCGGCAGGTGCTTTTTCGCCTCTGCCACCGCTTCGGCAGGGTAGTCGAAGTTGTACAGTTCCCCGGCAAAGAACTTGTCGTAGCTGGAAAGATCGAGATGGCCGTGGCCGGAGAGATTGAACAGGATGGTCTTCGGTTCCTTCGGATCCTTGGTTGCCTCGATGATCGCCGCCCGGATCGCGTGGCATGACTCGGGCGCCGGGATAATCCCCTCGGTCTGGGCGAAAAGCACCCCGGCCTCAAAGCATTCCACCTGATGGAGGGACATGGCCTCCATCAAATTTTCCCGGAGCATGGCGCTGACAATGGGGGCCATGCCGTGATACCGCAACCCCCCGGCATGGATGCCCGGCGGCATGAAATCGTGGCCCAAGGTGTACATATAGAGCAGGGGGGTGCGCTCGGAAACATCCCCGAAATCATAGGCATAGATTCCCTTGGTGAGCGTGGGGCAGGAGGCGGGCTCCACCCCGATCAAACGGATATTCTTGCCTTCCAGCTTGTCGGGCAAAAAGGGCGCGGCCAGGCCGGCAAAGTTGGAGCCGCCGCCGCAGCAGCCGATGACCACATCCGGGGTTTCGCCGATCATGGCCAGCTGTTTCTTGGCCTCCAGACCGATTATGGTCTGGTGCAGGCAGACATGGTTCAATACCGAGCCCAGGGCGTACTTGGTATCCTCGCGGGAAACCGCGTCTTCCAGGGCCTCGCTGATCGCGATCCCCAAAGAGCCGGGGCTGTTGGGATCCTTGGCAAGGATGGCCCGGCCGGTGGGGGTATCCGGGCTGGGGCTGGGCACGATCTCCGCGCCGTAGGTGTTCATCATCGACTTGCGGTACGGTTTCTGGTCGTAGGAAACCCGCACCATGTAGACCTTGCACTCCAGGCCGAACTTATGGGTGGCAAAGGAGAGGGCGCTGCCCCACTGGCCGGCCCCGGTTTCGGTGGCCAACCGCTTGACGCCTTCCCGCTTGTTGTAATAGGCCTGCACCACGGCGCTGTTGGTTTTATGGCTGCCGGAAGGGGAGACCCCCTCGTACTTGAAATAGATCTTCGCCTTGGTGCCCAGCTTTTCCTCAAGAAAATTGGCGCGCACCAGAGGGGATGGCCGCCAGATGGACCAGATGTCCTGGATTTCTTCGGGGATATCGATCCAGCGCTTGTCGCTCATCTCCTGCTCCAGCAGCCCCATGGGGAAGATGGGCGCCATCAGGTCCGGAGTCAGCGGTTGCTTGGTGGCCGGATTCAAGGGGGGATGCATGCCGCCGGGCATATCGGCCATAACGTTGTACCATTGGGTGACACGCTCTTCATCCGGCAGAAGAATTCTCTTTTTCATGGTCTTTTCCTTATTTTTGGCGAATACTTTGTAAATACATTGTAAACAGTAACAAGTCCGCAACTTGCCCATCGCTTAGGAAGTTGTACCTATTTACCCGTGAATACTCTTTTTAAAAAGTCTTTTTTGGCAAAAAAAATACCAACAAAAGGAGAATCCGTATGAGCAAGACCGAGAAGAATCTTTGGGAGGCTTTTGCCGGGGAATCGCAGGCAAACCGCAAGTATCTGGCCTTTGCCGACAAGGCGGAGAAGGAAGGGTTTAAACAAACGGCCAGGCTTTTCCGCGCCGCGGCCCACGCGGAAACCATCCACGCCCATGCCCACCTCCGGGCGCTCAAGGCCATCGGCGACACCGTTGCCAATCTCAAAGAGGCCATCGGCGGCGAGACCCATGAATTTCAAGAGATGTATCCGGGGATGATTGCCGCGGCCAAGGAAGAAGGGCATAAATCAGCGGAGCGCAGCTTCAGCTACGCCAACGAGGTGGAGAAGATCCATGCCGCCCTCTACCAGAAGGCGTTGGACAGCCTGGGCAGCCAGGAAGAGACCGACATCCATGTCTGCTCGGTGTGCGGCTATACCTGCGAGGGCGAGGCGCCGGAAAAATGTCCGGTGTGCGGCGCCAATCAGCGGGCCTTTGACAAGGTGGAATGAAACGACCCATGGCTATTTCACTGACCAAGCGGCTTGAACAGCTGGACGATTTTCCTTCCCTGCCCCAGAGCCTGCATCAGGTTTTAAGCGAGCTTGAGGCGGACGGGGCAACCGCCTCCTCTTTGGAGTCCATTATCGGGGAAGATCCGATGCTCACCGCCAGGATACTGCGGGTCGCCAATTCTCCGGCCTACGGTTCCGCGAAGGAAATCAGCAGCGTTGCCAGGGCGGTTACCGTTCTGGGCTTTGATGAGGTGCGCAACCTGGTGGTGGCTTTGTCCCTGTCCGGCTCCTTTTCCGGCGATCTTGGGGTGGATGAATTCAATATCCGTCAACTCTGGCTGCATCTGGTTGCCACCGCCAGGATTGCCCAGCTTCTTGCCCAGCAGATTCCAACCCTCAAGCCCGACGAGATGTTCACCGCCGGCTTGATCCATGATCTGGGGCGGGTGCTTTCCTGCCTCTATCTCCAGGAGGAGATGCGGCAGATCGTCGAAACCTCCAGGGATGAAGGGCTGTCCATGCTGGAATCAGAGCAGAGGCAGGGCCTTTCCCACGCCGAGGTAGGGACTTTCCTCGCCATCAAATGGGGCTTCAGCGATTTGCTTGCCAGCGTGGTTCGCTATCATCATGCCCCTGCCGGGGCAGGGAATCATGAACAGGCTGCCGCGCTCATATTTCTTGCGGACGGCATTACGAAAAAACTGGGAATGGGCTGGGATCTCGCCGTTGACAACGACAAGCTGCTGGTGCCACGGTGCTTGGGGCTGAGCGGGGAAGCGGTCAAGGCGGCGGCAAGACGGCTGCACGAAGAAAAAGAGGATCTGGTGAACAGATGGAGCCAGATCCTCTTTAGCTGACTCGGTTATTGGGCATAAAAATCGAGGATGCTTTCCACCAGGGCCGGGATGGTGTAGGTCTTTGGCTGCACATCGATGGCAAGCCCGGCTTTTTCCGCGGTTCTCGCGGTGATCGGGCCGATGGTCGCGATCTTGACTCCGGCCAGCAGCGAGTCACGTTCCGGCCCCAGCATCTCCAGAAAGTTGGTTACCGTGGACGAGCTGGTAAAGGTGACCATGTCGATCCCGCCTTCGGCCAGTTCCTGGCGCACCAGGTCATAATCCCTGGGCCGGATATTCTGATACACCGGCACAATGGCAACCTCGGCCCCGTTCTCCTGCAGGATCTCGGGCAGAACCTCCCTGGCCTTCTTGGCGCGGGGCAGCAGAACCTTGCAACCCTTGACTCCTTGGGCCACCATGCCGGTGGCCAGCCCCTCGCCGGTGAATTCCTCGGGCACCAGATCGGCGGCCAGGCCGTATTCCTTCAACACCTCCGCAGTGGCCGTGCCGACCACCGCGATCTTGGGTCCGGCCAGGGCCCGGCAGTCCAAGCCCCGCTCAAAAAGCCGGGTAAAGAAGAAACGGATGGCATTGATGCTGGTGAAGACCAGCCACTGGTATTCGCCCAGCCGGTTCAATTCCGCATCCAGCTCGTCCCAGCTGTCCGGCGGCGCCAGGGCGATGGTCGCCCCTTCCACGCAATCCGCGCCCTGATCCTCCAAAAGCCGGACCAGCTCGCTGGCCTGTTCGCGGGTCCGGGTCACCAGGATGCGTTTACCGAACAGCGGCCTTTTCTCGAACCAGTTGATGGTGTCGCGCAGCTTGACCACCTCACCCACCACGATGAGGGCAGGCGGCTTGATCTTTTCCTTCTTGACCACCTCGGCGATGGTGGAAAGCGTCCCCACCACCGACTGCTGGATCGGAGTGGAGGCCCAGCGCACCACCACCACCGGGGTTTCCGGCGAGCGGCCATGCTTGATGAGATTTTCGGTGATAAAGGGCAGGTTCTTGATCCCCATGTAGAAAACCAGGGTGCCGATGCCGGTGGCGATCTTGTCCCAGGCGATATTGGAGGTCTCCTTGGTGGGATCCTCATGGCCGGTGATGAAGGCCACCGAGGCGGTGTATTCCCGGTGGGTGATGGGCACGCCCGCATAGGTGGCGGCGGCGGTGGCCGAAGTGACACCCGGCACCACCTCAAAGGCGATCCCGTGTTTGGCAAGTTCCTCGATTTCTTCCCCGCCCCGGCCAAAGATGAAGGGGTCGCCGCCCTTGAGCCGCACCACGATCTTTCCGGCACTGGCATGGTCCACCAGCATCTGATTGATCTCCTCCTGGGTATGGGCGTGGCATTCCCCGCCTTTTTTCCCGGCGTAGATCAGCTCGGCGTCCTTGGGCACATACTTGAGAAGCTTGGGGGTGGCAAGGTAATCGTACACCAGAACCTCGGCCCGCTTGAGGAGCTCCAGCCCCTTGACCGTGATCAGGGTGGGGTCGCCGGGGCCCGCGCCGATGAGGTATACCTTGCCCTTGGAACGTGTTGTTTTTTTGTCTTGGCTCATGCTTCTTCTCATTAACAAAAAACCGGCCCGCTTGGCCGGTCTTGATTCTTATGCTGTCCGAGGGGGACGGACACGCTTCAGTGCATCTCGTGACCGTACACTTCCGAGAGGATATCCTTGCCGCCTTCGGCCAGCAGCCTTTCCGCCAGCCGCACCCCAAGCCCTTCGGGATCGGTGGTGTCGGCGGATAATGCAAGGCGCACTGTTTGATCGCCGGTCACGGAAGCAACCAACCCGGTCATTTGCAACCGGTTATCGACCAGCCGGGCAAATCCGGCGATGGGCACCTGGCAGCCGCCCTGGAGCCGATGGAGAAAGCCGCGTTCCGCCCGAACCGCCAGGGAGGTTTCCTGGTGATCCATGAACATCAACCCGGCCAGCAGCGCCGCGTCGCTGGTCCGCAATTCAATACCCACCGCGCCCTGGGCCACGGCAGGCAGCATCTCTTCTTCCGTAAAGAAGGACTTGGCCCTCTCGCTGAGCGACAGCCGGTTCAACCCGGCGGCGGCCAGGATGATCGCATCGTACTGGCCCTCGTCGAGTTTGCGCAACCGGGTGTCCAGATTGCCCCGCAGATCCTCGATGACCAGATCGGGCCGGATGTTGGCCAGCTGGGATTTGCGCCGCAGGCTGCTGGTGCCCACCTTGGCGCCCTGGGGCAGCTCGCGGCAGGTGGCGCATGTATTCGAGATAAAGGCGTCAAACGGGTTTTCCCGCTTGGTGATGATGCCGATGTGCAATCCCTCGGGCAGCTCGGCCGGCACATCCTTCATGCTGTGCACCGCGATGTCCACCTCGTTCTTGAGCAGGGCCTCTTCGATCTCCTTGACGAACAACCCCTTGCCGCCCACCTTGGCCAGCGGTACGTCGAGAATCTTGTCGCCCTTGGTGATGATCTTCACCAGTTCCACCGTGGTTTCCGGATAACGGGCCTCGATCAAGCCTTTGATCCAGGTGGATTGAGCCAGAGCCAGCAGACTCGCCCTGGTACCGATTCTGATTAATTTTTGCATCAACTGTTCCCCTGGTATTGGTTCTCAAACCGACGGTTTACGCTGAGTTAATGACAGGTGCTGCAATTTCCCCCTGCACAGCCGCTGCACTTGGAGCCGCCCGAACTCCCGGAGCCCCCCTTGGTACTGGTTCGGCCGGCAAAGGTCGACATCTGCCTGGTCAGTTCCGTGCTGCCGCATTGCGGGCAGACCGGCTGCTCCTTGCCCATGACCAGGGCCTCGAAAACATGCCCGCAAGCGCGGCAGAGAAAATCATGCAATGGCATGGAGATGACTCCGTTCTTTATCTTTTTTCCGCGGATTACGCAAGATAAAGCTAAGTTGAGCAGCTTGCCTGCTCATACGAAACTTATACCCTTTGGGTGCAAGTCATCCGCCCGGCTCATTTTTGATGGAGCCGGTCGAGCAGGGTGGCGGCCAGGAGCGGGATCAAAAGCTCGTGGTGGCCGATGATGTTGTAGCCCTTGCCGCCGCCCATGGTCGGCCGGTTCACCACGTTGGTCATGGTCCGGTAATGGCGGATGAAATCGAAGTTGGCCGTGGTGAAGTTGTTCACCACATGCCCCAGGTTGCGGGCCACGGTGAGGGCCTTTAAAAAAACCTCGGGCAAAAGCACGGCGGAGCCGAAGTTGAGGTAGGCCCCGCCTTCCAGTTCGGCAACCAGGCCGCAGAAGAGGCGAAAATCCTGATGGCTGGTCTGGCCGATGGCCGCGCCGTTGGCCGTGGGGTGGATATGGACGATATCGGTGCCCATGGCCACATGGACGGTGAGCGGAATCCCCAACCGTTTGGCCGTGGCCAGCAGGCTCATGTTGTTGTAAGGGAAATTTTGCGCCAGCAGGTATTCGCCCAATCCCTCGCCCAAGCCAAGATCCTTCTCGGCGCCAAGGTTGATCCCGGCGTTGACCACCTCGCCGGTTTCCTTGGCCGCGCCAAAGGCGCCGCTGCCCAGCACGTCGCCCACCTCTTCCGAGGTGCGGCCCACCATGGCAATCTCGGTGTCATGGACGATGCCCGCGCCGTTGAGGGCAATGGCGCTGATGATCCCCCGTTCCATGAGATCGATGAGGATGGGGTTGAGTCCCACCTTGATCACATGGGCGCCCATGCCGATCATGATGGGGCGGCCATTGTTGTGGCTTGCGGCCAGCCGGTCGACCAGCTCGGGAAAATCCACTCCCAACAGCTGCTCCGGCAGGGAGGCGATGAATTCCCTGAGCGTGGAGCCGGGGGCAAGCGGCTTGGCGAAATTATCCACCGTGACCTTGCTGTACCGGCCGTGGATCGAATAGGTGTTGAGGCCGGAAAAATCCAGGGGCTGGTATTTTTTCATGGGATTATTCTTATCCAAAGAAAGGTTAGACAAAAACGCCGTAAGCGTTCAACAGTGCCACAGATGCGCGTGTCAATTGTCGGCAGCAGTGCCGACCAAGAGGCCTGTTCGCTATACATACGGTATGCGAATCAGGCCGATGACAAAGCAGATGTGGTGCTGTTGAACGCTTACGAAACGCCGCGTCCGTACAACGCCTCGTCCACGATCTGGCACAACAGATGCTCCACCCAGAGATGCGCCTCCTGGATGGCCGGGGTCACGTGCGAGGGCACGTTGATGGTCAGGTCGGCCAAACCGATCAGCCTGCCGCCGTCCTTACCGGTGAGCACCGCGGTCTGCATGCCCAGCCCCTTGGCCGCCTCCACCGCCTTGATGACATTGGGCGAGTTGCCGCTCGTTGAGATGCCCAGGGCCAGATCGCCTTCCTTGCCCAGGGCCAGGATCTGCTTGCTGAAGATGTCGTCAAAGGAAAAGTCGTTGCCGATGCTGGTCAGGATGGAGCTGTCCGTGGTCAGGGCGATGGCGGCCAGGGGCGGCCGGTCGATCATGAAACGGTTGACGAATTCGGCCGCCATGTGCTGGGCATCCGCGGCGCTGCCGCCGTTGCCGAAGATGAGCAGCTTGTTGCCGCGCTTGATGGTGTCGATCATCCATTGCGCCAGCTGTTTGATGGTGTCGCGCTGGCTGAGAGCCAACGCTTCTTTTGCGGCAAGGGAATGTTTCAGGCTTTCATCGATGAGCTGGTCCATGGAATCCTCTGGAAATGAGCAAAAACAGCAGGGTTGACAACGATGGTTCTTCCTTGACGGCTCCTAAATTGTGGCAAAATAGTCCAGCAGCGTTTTTTTGTCAATACAAGCAGGGCGAGGGAGGACAAAGCCGTGGCGGTTTTGCTTGCACCCCCGTGGATTTTTTTTGCCTGCGAAAACCGTAAACCGTCAATTGACAGCAACGCATGGAAACGTCTATGATTGAGTAGTATCTCTGAACCGCGCACCGGAAACAGCCAATCTGGGAGGAAACACCATGCAAAGGATATCGGCCGGACCGGCAGTCAGGATTCTTTTTTCTCTTCTGGCGTTGTGGGGCATGGTCTGGCCCCGGCTTTGCCCGGCCCAGGAAACAACCGACGCCATCAGATTCGGGGTGTATCCCTACAAATCCCCCAAGAGCGTGGTCGAGGTTTTCGGCCCCCTTGCCGTCCGGATTGAAAAACGGCTCGGGAAAAAGGTGCAGCTCGTTTCCGCGACGGATTCAGAGGCGTTTCTGAAAAAAAGTCTGGCAGGAGAATACGACCTGGCCCTTCCCTCGATTACCGGCTATTATAAGATACAGCCTGCCGGATACACGGTGATCGCCAAGGGGGTTCCCTCCTTCTGGGGCGGGGTCATCGTCCGTCAGGACAGCGGGATCAAAACCGTTGAGCAGTGCCGGGGCAAAAAGGTCGCCGCCATCGGTGAATATTCCTATGCCGGGTACATGTTCTTCAAGGATCTGCTTGACGAAAAGAAGATCGACTCGACCAAGGATTTGGATATCCACTTTCTCGGCAAACTCGACACCATCATCTATGGGGTGCTCAACAAGAAATACGATGTCGGAGTTATCCGGCTCGACACCCTGGACATGAAGGATTTCGCGCCGATCAAGGATCAGTTCAGCATCGTGGCCCGATCCGCCGAGATTCCCCAGTTTCCCTTTGTGGTCAAGAGCGGCATGGACCAGCGCACCATCGCCGCCATCCGTGAGGTGTTGATCTCGCTTTCTCCGGACAAACCCGAGGATCTCGAAATCCTGAAGAGCCTGCAGATCAAGAAGATCGTGGGCGCGACCAAGGCTGATTACGACCCGTTCTACGAAGTCATCAAAAACAACGAATACTACAAACATCACTGATGACCTCCTTTCGCCTGCGCACCCATCTTATTGTCTATTGCACGGCCATCACCCTGCTGTTGACCACCGCGCTCATCTTCCTGTACTCCGATCTTTTCAAGAGCCATGCCATCGGCAATCTCTCCGCCTATGGCATGGCCGTCACCCGCAGCACCTCCTTTGCCGTGGTCGACGATCTGATCACGGAAGATTACGCTCCCCTCCAGGAATATGTGCGGGATACCTCCTCCCTTCCCAGTATCGATTCCATCCAAATCGCGAACAACCAGGGGAACATCCTGGCCGCCTCCGAGGTGCGGCTGCTCGGCACCACCATGGAGGATGACTTTGTGGTCAAGGACAAGGACCTCAAGGTCAAAATCGACTCCGCCCATGAGCAGCTGGTGGTCACGGCGCCCATCTCCGTTGGCGGGATGGTGTTCGGGGTAACCAGGGTTTCCCTGTCCATGAAACCGATTCTTGCGCAACTGCGTGAGATCCAGAGGAATACGGCGCTCACCGGTCTTGGCTTCTGGATCCTCGCTGTTTTTCTCGGCACGTTTCTGGCCCAACGCATGAGCGGGCCGGTCCAGCGGTTCATGCAGGTAACCGACAGCATCACCCTGGGGAATTTCAATGTGGAGATCCCGACCCCCAAGGGGGTGCTGGAGCTGGAACGTTTTTCCCATACCCTGCGTGTCATGGCCAGCACCATAGCCTCCAGGGAGCTTGCCCTGCAGAACTCCGAGAGAAAATTCAGACACCTGTTCGAACGGGCCATGGAGGGGATCTTCGTGGCCAACGAGAAGGGAGAACTCCTCGATGTAAACCCCGCCTTCATCTCCATCCTCGGCGCCTCCTCGCGGGAGACCATGCTCGGCAGAAACCTGTTTGCCAGCATCTTTGAAAGCGAGGAATCATTCGCCAAGTTCAAAAAGTTGATCGGCGCCCAGGGGTTTGTCAAAAACTACGAACTGACCCTGATCGCAAACAACAGCACCCCCATCATCGCCTCCTTGACCTGCCATGTGGTTCGAGGGTTTGGCGGGGGGGTGAACAAATACGAGGGGTTGATTCGCGACATCACCGAACAAAAGACCGCGGAACGTGAGATTGCCCGGATTCGAAACTACCTGAACAATATCATCGAATCCATGCCCTCCGTACTGGTCACCCTGGACTCCGACTGCATCGTTACCCAATGGAATACCGCGGCCTGCCGGCTCACCGGCATCTCCTCCCAGGAGGCAATCGGCAGGAAGATCTATGATACTGCCCCGTTCTTTTGCAAATACACCCAACAGGTCGATGAGACCAATCACAGCCGGAATGCGGTGACCCTCCATCGCGAACAGATGCATCACGATCCCGAGCATCTCTACAACCTGACCTTCTTCCCTCTGGTCGCCAACGGCACCGCCGGGGTGGCCATCCGGCTCGACGACATCACCGAGCTCGAGCACAAGGAACAGCAGCTGCGTCAGGCCCAGAAAATGGAATCCATCGGCACCCTTGCCGGGGGATTGGCCCACGACTTCAACAACGTGCTGGCCGGCATTCTGGGCAATCTCTCCCTGCTCCAGTACAAGCTCAAGGGCCAACAAGCCCTCTCCGTCGCGGAGATGATCGAATATCTTGATCGCATGGAAAACGCGGGACAGCGGGCCGTGGACATGGTGCGTCAGCTGCTGACCCTGTCCCGCAAACAGCAGGCCGACTTGGTGCCCGTGGATTTGAACCTCTCCCTCAAGCATGTGCGGAAGATCGGGGAAAACACCTTTGACAAATCCGTGCGGATAGTGGAGCATCCGGCAACGGAACCGGCCTATGTGCTTGCGGACATCACCGAGATGGAGCAGGTTCTCCTGAACCTCTGCATCAATGCGGTGCACGCCATGACCATCATGCGGGAGGATACGCAATGGGGCGGCACCCTCACCGTGGCCATTGAAAAAATCACGGTGGACCCGGTGTTCCAGAAAAAGCATCCCGAGGCAGTCGGCAGCGCCTACTGGCGGGTCTCGGTGAGCGACACCGGGGTGGGCATGGACACCAAGACAGCGGCCAAGATATTCGATCCGTTCTTCACCACCAAGGAGCAAGGCAAGGGCACCGGCCTCGGCCTGGCCATGGTCTACAATATCGTCCGCCAGCAGCAGGGTTTTATCGATGTCTATTCCGAGCCGGGGCTCGGCTCCACCTTCAACGTCTATCTCCCCGTCCTGATCCGCCAGGGAGAAGCCCTCCCTGCCGCGCAGAGCCTCGATATCATGCGGGGAGAGGGGCTTATCCTGGTGGTGGATGATGATGAACTCGTCCGGTCCATGGCGGAGGACGTCTTGTTGGCCGTGGGCTATTCGGTGCTCACCGCGGCCAATGGCCAGGAGGGGGTGGATCTTTACCGGCAGCATCAAGCCCAGATAAAAGCGGTGCTTCTGGACATGGCCATGCCGGTTATGTCCGGAAGGGAGGCGTTTGTCGAGATGCAAAAAATCAATCCGGAGGTAAGGGTGCTTCTTGCCTCGGGATTCCGCAAGGACAACCGGGTGGAGGAGATTATCCAGCTCGGGGTAAAGGATTTTCTGCAAAAGCCTTACACCATCACCAGCCTGGCTTCCTCCATCAAGAAGGTGATCGAGGCGTAACCGCCTGCACGCTCAGACGCATGCTGATATCCATGGCCCTGGCGGAATGGGTGAGCGCCCCCACCGAGATGAGATCAACCCCGGTTTCGGCAATCTCCCGGACATTGGTGAGATTCACCCCGCCGGAGGCCTCCACCAGGGCCCGGCCACCTATCAGGCGCACGGCCTGGCGCATCAGGGCAGGGGCCATGTTGTCCAGCATGATTATCTCCACCCCGCAGGCCAGGCACTCCTCGACCTGGGCGAGATTTTCGGTTTCCACCTCGATCTTCAACGTATGGGGCGCCTTGTCCCTCAAGGTCCGCACCGCCTGGGTTATGGAGCCGCAGGCCGCGATATGGTTGTCCTTGAGCAGGATGCCGTCGGCCAGGCTGAAGCGGTGATTGTGCCCCCCGCCGACCCGAACCGCGTATTTTTCAAACCCTCTCAGGCCGGGAGTGGTCTTGCGGGTGTCGATGATCCTTACCGGCAGCCCTTCAACCGCACGGACAAAGGCGGCGGTCAGGGTGGCGATGCCGCTCAATCGCTGCACCAGATTGAGGGCCAGCCGTTCGGCGCAAAGCAGATCCCGCACCGGACCCTGCGCGGAAAAGATGTGTTCGCCGGGAAGAGCCGTTTCGCCGTCCTTCTTCATGGGTGCACAGACAATCTTGGGATTGCGCGTTGCAAAAACAAGAGGGGCGATCTCGTCGAGCCCGGCCACCACGAATTCCTCCTTGGCGACAAATACGGCCTTGCCCTCCTGGTGAGGGCCGAACGCGGAATCGGTGGTGATGTCGCCCAGACCGATGTCTTCCTCAAGAAACTGCTGCAGCTGTCGTACCACCTGTGTATCCATAAATCTCTCCCTGGACCGCTCTTGGCTTTCCTGCATGGAAACCTTTTGATATCTGCCCCATGCACCCCATGTCAAGAAGAAAGGGGGGATCGGGGGGATTCAATGTTTACTGGCATATTGGCCATCCCTATGGTACAGAGAGATTCTGTTTGGGTAAAGTCAATGACTTCGGGGGGTTGGATGCAGGGTTTTTCCGTGCTCAATATTTTTCTGCTGGTCCTTGGCGGGGGTCTGGCCGGCTTCATCAATACCCTGGCCGGGGGCGGCTCCTTTCTCACCATCCCCCTGCTTATCTTCCTGGGGTTGCCTCCCACCGTGGCCAACGCCACCAACCGGCTCGGCGTCCTTCTGCAAAGCCTCACCGCCACCCGGCAGCTCCACAGCCATGGGGTGTTCCCGGTCAGGTTCAGCCTGATTGTCGCCATTCCCGCCGTGCTCGGCAGCGTGCTGGGGACTTACGGAGCGCTGGTGATCAGCGATGATGCCTTTAAGAAATACCTGGCCGTCTTCATGGTGCTCATGACCCTGACCACCTTTCTCAAGCCCACCGCCATGCTGCCGCGCTCCACGGAGAATTACAGCCTCCGGCGCTGGGGTTTGCTCTGGCTTCTTTTCTTCGGCATCGGCCTGTACGGCGGCTTCATCCAGGCCGGGGTCGGCTTTCTGATCATCGGGGCCATGGTGCTCACCGGCTACGATCTGGTGGCGGGCAGCGCCACCAAGAGCTTTGTCATCCTGCTCCTCACCTGTGTTTCCCTGGCGATCTTCTGGGCCGGGGGCAAGGTGCAGGTGATTCCTGGGTTGGCTCTCGGGTGCGGCAGCATGCTGGGCGCCTTCATCGGCTCCCACGTTACGGTCACCAAGGGCAACGCCTTTATCCAAAAATTCGTCGTTGCCATGGTGATCCTTTCCGCCATCCTGCTCTTGGTGAAATAAGCCATGTTCACCTTCCTCCATGCCGCCGATATCCACCTCGACAGCCCCTTGCGCGGTCTGGAGGCTTACGCCGACGCGCCGGTTGACCAGCTCCGCCAGGCAACGAGAAGGGCGTTCGACAACCTGATCGATCTGGCCATCGAGGAGCGGGTCGCCTTTGTCCTTTTATCCGGCGATCTCTACGACGGAGAGTGGAAGGATTACAACACCGGCTTGTTCTTCATCGACCGCATCTCCCGGCTGCGCAAGGAGAATATCCGGGTCTTCCTGGCCTCGGGCAACCATGACGCGGCAAGCCAGATCAGCAAGGGACTGCGCTTGCCCGATAACGTCCACCTCTTTTCCACGAAACAGCCCGAGACCGTACTCATCGAAGCGTTGGGGGTTGCGGTGCATGGCCAGGGCTACCACACCCGAGCCCTGGCCGAGAATCTTGCCCGCAACTATCCCCAGGCTCTCCCGGATTATCTCAACATCGGCTTGCTTCACACTTCGCTTACCGGCAGAGAGGGCCATGAACCCTATGCCCCGTGCTCCCTGGACGATGTTTTGGCCCGAGGCTATGCGTATTGGGCTCTTGGCCATGTGCATACCCGGGAGGAGGTGAGCCGATCGCCCTGGGTTGTTTTCCCCGGCAATATCCAGGGCAGGCATATCCATGAGGCCGGAGCAAAA
This sequence comes from Desulfurivibrionaceae bacterium, assembly GCA_041675265.1. Taxonomy (GTDB): domain Bacteria; phylum Desulfobacterota; class Desulfobulbia; order Desulfobulbales; family Desulfurivibrionaceae; genus Thiovibrio. The sequence goes on from JBAYUD010000001.1 coordinate 131,457, forward strand.
GGGGCCACCCTGGTGCGGGTGGAGGAGGGGCGAATCGCTGCTGTCGAGCACCGCGACCTGGACGTGCTGCGCTGGGCCATGTGCCGGGTTGATCTTTCCGCCTGCGCCACGGTGGATATGGCCCTTGACACGGTCCGGCAGGCGATGGAGGCTGAACAGTCCCGCGCCGACGGCAGGCCCGTGGCGCTCCGCTTGCAATTGACAGGGGAATCCCCGATCCATGCCGAGCTCCACCGGGATTCCGCACCCCTGACCGAGGAATTCCGCGCCCTTGCCGCGGGGCTGGGCGAGATGTGGCTGGAAAAGGTGGTGTTTGCCACCCGACGGCCTGTGACGCTTAACGAAAGCCTTGGCGCGGAAACGCCCATGGCGGATCTGGTCCGGGCCATCGAACGCCTGGATTTCCGGCCGGAATCGCTTCTGGAGCTGGTGCCGGAGATAGGAATCCTGCAGAGCAAACTGCCGCCGGAGCTCCTGCATGGGGGCGGGCTTATCCCGGCATCGCAAGCATCCCGGGCCGATTCCCTGTGCGAGGAGGTCAAGGAGATGCTCCTCGCCAGATTGCTGGGGCAGGGGGGAAGCCGGTGAGGATCGCCAGACTCGAACTCAAGGCCTTTGGCCGTTTCACCGAGCGCACCCTGGAGCTGGGTCCGGGCCTGCACATCGTGCATGGCCCCAACGAGGCGGGAAAAAGCACCACCCTGCGGGCGCTCAAGGCCTGGCTTTTTGGTTTTCCCGAAAGAACCCACGACAACTTCCTCCACGCCAACGACCAATTGCTGGTGGGCGGCTGCCTGCAAGCGGAAGATGGCCGGGAACTCGCCTTTTATAGACGCAAGAAGAGAAAAGGGGATATTCTTGGTCCGGATGGCAACCCGCTTACCGCCGATGCGCTGGCCGGATTTCTGCCTATTGCCGAGCAGGCGGTTTTTGAATCGCTGTACGGCCTGAGCCACGAGGATCTCATCCGGGGCGGGGAGGATATCCTGGCCCAGAAGGGCGAGGTGGGCCAGGCCCTGTTCTCCGCCGGAGCCGGGATTTCTTCCCTGCGCGGGGTTCTCGCCGGGCTGGAGAGCGAAGCCGAGGCGTTGTTCACGGCGCGTGGCACAAAGCGAGAGATCAACGAGGCTCTGGCAGCCTACAAGGAAACGCAAAAAATCGTGCGGGACGCCTCCCTTTCCAGCCGGGACTGGCACGAACTCAACAACAGTTTGACCGAGGCACAGGCGGCCCTCCAGGCCATTGAGGAGCAACACGGGGCAAAAGACCGGCGCAGGCGGCAATTGGAACGCATCCGGCAACTGCTGCCCCAGCTTGCCCTGCGCAATGCCCTGCGGCAACAACTTGCCGATTTGGGCGAGGTCGTGGAGCTGCCGGCTGATTTTTCCGCCCGACGCCAGGAGGTTGAAAGAGCGCTCCACACCCTGGCGCGCCGGGAGACGGACCTTGCCGGAAAACTGGCCCAGCGCGAGAAGATGACTGCGGTCTCCCCGTATCAGGCGGTGCTTGATGCGGAGAATGCCGTTGAGGATCTGCACCAGCGCCTGGGCAGTTACAACACGGCCGGAAAAGACCTGCCCGAGCGCGAGGGGATGCGGATCAGCTGCAAGAGCGAGGCTTCGGAGTTTTTGAAGATGGTGCGCCAGGATATATCCCTGGAACAGGTGGAATCCCTCCGGCCTGTTTCCGGCCGGAGAAAGATCATCGGGGATTTGGCCGCCCGACACGAAGGGTTGCAGCAAGGGCTTGCCCAGACAGAAAAAAACCTGCGGGAGATTCAGCGGGAAATCACGATAATCGACGGCGAACTCGCCATGCTCCCCGAAGCAAAGGATGCAGCGGGCTTGAACCAGGCTTGCCGACTTGCCCAAAAGGCCGGGGCAATCGATGAGGATCTGACTGCCAGGGCGCGGTTGGTCGAGGATAAAAAACGTGACTGTCTTGTCGCCATGGACAGGCTTACCCTTTGGTCCGGCGGTCCCGAAGGTTTTTTATCCCTGAGCTTGCCCCTGCTCGAAACCGTGCAAAAATACGAGACGGCTTTTCAGGCCCATGATGAACGGCAGAGGGACATCCAAAAGGAAAGGGAACGGCTGCACAAAGAGCTGGATGAGGCGCTCGCGGGCATCCGGCAGCTTGAAACCTCTGGAAGCACGCCGACGGAAGAAGAGCTTGTCCTGATCCGGAGCCAACGCGACCGGGGCTGGGAGCTTCTCCGCCGACAGTGGCTTGAGGGCGAGGATCTCGCCGGGGAAGATGCCGCGTTCGGGCAGGGTCTGCCTTTGCCCGAGGCCTATGAAAAAAAGATGGCCCTGGCGGATACCGTGGCGGATCGTCTCCGGTATGAAGCGGACCGGGTCCAGGTCTTCGCGGCCCTGCGCACAAAAAAACAGAGCCTCACCGAGGCCCTTGCCGAGCTGGAAACTGCGGCGGCGCAAAATGACCTTGCCCGCGCGGCCCTGGATACGGAGTGGCGCAGCCATTGGAACCCGTGCGCCATTATTCCGCTTTCCCCGAAAGAGATGCTGGCCTGGCTCGTCAAGGCCGTTGCGTTGAGGGGCAGGATTGAGGAGCTTCAAACCGATGAGCGTGAGCTGGCACGAAAGAGCGCCGAGCGACAGGAGTTGAAAAGCGCCTTGTCCAGGGAACTTGCGCTGTATTCCGAAGAGCAGCCTGCCGAAACGGGCAAGGGCGAACTTCACCCCCTTATCCTTCAGGGAGAGACTCTCCTTTCCCGACTCACCGCCATTGAGGACAAACGGAGCCGCCTCCTTGAAAGAAAGGCGAATTCCCTGAAAAACGCCAGGCTGGCGGAGGGGAAGAAGGCTGATTTTTCCGAAGAGCTGGCGGACTGGCGGCGGCAATGGCAGGAAGTGGTTGCCGATCTTGGGGGCGGCAGGGATATCCATCCCGGCGAGGCAGGTGATCTTCTGGACAATCTGCGCAGTTGTTTTACCAAACTGAAAGAGGCCGAGGAGCTGCGCAAACGCATCGACGGCATGGCGCGCGACATCCGGCTGTTCGAGGAGGCCGCCCTGTCCCTGGCCAGAAAGATTTCTCCTGCCTGCGTGGACCAGCCGGCAGGAGAAATCGTGGCGCAACTCAAGACCCTGCTTAATCAGGCCCGGACAGATAGAACCCTGCGGGAAGAGCATCTCGAGAAAGAGAAACAAGAGGCAAAGGAGGTGATTCTCCTGGGTGAGGAACGGAAAGATCTGGAATCCCAGCTTGCGGAACTCTGCCGCCTGGCCGGGAAGGTTCTGCCGGGGGAGCTGGAGGCAACGGAGAAACGCTCGGCCCAGTTTCGCAGCCTTGTTGCAAGCCTCGCCCAAACCGAGAAAATCCTCATCGAGGGAGCGGGCGGCATTCCCCTTGCCGAGCTGGAGGGTCAGGCCGCAAAGATCGATCCGGATGCCCTCCCCGAGGAAATCGCCCGGCTGAGCCAGGAAATCGAGCAGGAGCTGGCCCCGGAGTCCAAGCGGTTCTCCGTGCTCATCGGAGAAAAACGACACCAGCTCCGGCAGATGGACGGCAATGCCAGGGCCGCCGAAGCGGCGGAGCAGGGCGCCCGGTTGCTCGCCAAAATAAAACGGCTGGCGGAACGCTATGTCCAGCTCAAGGTGGCCGCCCATGTCCTGAAAAACGAGATAGAACGGTTTCGCAGCGAAAACCAGACCCCGGTGCTGGCCATCACTTCCCGCTACTTCCACGACCTCACCCTGGGTTCCTTTGCCGGCTTGCTGACCGATGAAAATGATCAGGGCGAGCCGGTGCTGGTCGGGACACGGCCAAACAACGCCAGGGTTTTGGTGGAACGGATGAGTTCCGGCACCCGGGACCAGCTCTACCTTGCCCTGCGTCTTGCCTCCTTGGAGTGGCGAATTACAGGGCATGAGCCCATGCCTTTCATCCTGGATGACATCCTGGTGAACGCCGATGATGCCCGTTCCCGCGCAGCCCTGAAGATTCTGGCTGAGCTGGCCGCCAAAACCCAGGTCATCCTTTTTACCCATCACCGGAGGATCGTTGACGAGGCGCTCCAGCTTACCGCCCCCTCCGGGCTCCAGGTGCATGAACTGGGGGCCTAGGACGACGAAGCCGTTTCTTTTTCAGGAACATTTACCCGCCTCCGCGTGTCAGAGAAACGTGGCAGGGCGTTGCAACCGAATCTCTCCCATAACGGGTTGACCCCGTCGCATCACTAAATCCCTATCAAGGAAGGAGGCTTCACGACATGGCATCACAACCAGAACAAGCTCCAGCAGGCGCCTTTAAAAAAGAGACCGTGCTTGTCATCGGCCTCTGCTGCCTGATCATCGGCTTTCTCTCCGGAATCGTCTTCAGTATCTACAAGGCCCCGGCAGGCGGGGGAGCGGCCAAGGTTGCCGCGGGCCAACCGGAAACCCAGCCGGGAAAACTCACTGCCGAGCAGACCCAACACCTGTTGCAGCTTGAACTCGAGGTACAGAAAAACCCGGAAAACATCGAGGCCTGGACCAACCTCGGCCATCTGTACTTTGATTCCGACCAGGCGGACAAGGCGATCACCGCCTACACCAAATCCCTGTCCCTGTCTCCGAACAATGCCGATGTGCTCACCGACCTGGGGGTCATGTACCGGCGGGCCGGCGACCCGAAGCAGGCCATCGCCTCCTTCGATAGGGCGATTCAGGTAAACGCCAAACACGAAACCGCCCGGTTCAACAAGGGAATTGTCCTGCTCTACGACCTCAAGGATCAACCGGGCGCCATTGCCGCCTGGCAAGAGTTGATCAACCTCAACCCAATGGCCACGGCGCCCAATGGTCAGCTGGTCAGCGAGATTCTCAAGGAAGTACGGGACAAGAAAATGAACTGACGGACTTTTTCACCCGGGTCTTGGCCAACGCTTGGAAAATTTTCTTTGACATCAACCTGTTACAGGAATATCCTGTAACAGGTGTTTCAAAGGAAGACACAAGGCGTCACACTGCGGAGGGGAAGAATTTCCCCTTGGGGCGAATCTGTATGGGCCAAGAACATCGACGGGCAAGGCGATTCAACGTCAGCGTGGCGGTCACGCTCATCCTGCGGGACACGAAACACAGGCTGAATCTCGCCGACCCCGTATCCGGAGAGCTGGTGGATATCTCGCTGTACGGAGCCCGCCTGTCCGTCTCCCACATTCGCATCGGCAGCTACCATCTTTTCTATGCCTGCAACGATGACCCGGACAAGGAGATCCATCTCGAAGTGATCGACAGGGAAGAGGGCGACAGGCTTGTTATTCCCGCCCATCCCGTCTGGTTCGACCATATTCTTACCAGCCCGAGCAGGCATTTCGAGCTCGGGCTGGAATTTCTCATCCCCCCCGAAGACCCCAACATTGCAAGACTGCACGCATTTCTTGCCGTACAGCCCCCTCTGGAAAGCGGCTGGCTGAAACGCCTTTTCCGGCTTGGCTAAGAGCTTGTCCGCAAATAAGCTTTTCAGGGATCGCGCCGGATTTTGAGACGGATTTGGTCGGGACGATTGAGCAAAACCACAGGCGTAGCAGCGCTACGGCGAGGATTTTGCGATTGAGGAGCGGCCAAAGACGGCCAAAAGCTGGATGCGAGAACCAAAGATTTATTTACGGACAAGCTCTAAGCTAAGGATTTTCGCAGGTTGTGCACCTCGGGCAGTTTCCGCCGCAACCCTTGTATCTCGGGCGCCTTGTCCAACCACTGGCCGACCAGCTCGAGCATGGTCCGGCCCTGGTCCGGGCATTCGGTGTTCAACCGGTAGATGATCCAGTTCCCCTCCTTGCGGAAGGAAACCAGCCCGCTATCCTCAAGGATGCGAAGATGCTTGGACACCGTGGGTTGGGCCACGCCCAGGAGCGCGGTCAGCTCGCAGACGCACAGCTCTCCCCCTCCCAGCATGGTGATGATCTTGACCCGGTTCGGGTCGGACAGCGCCTTCATGAGCCGGACAAATTCCTTCATGGATATCCCCATGTTATTTTTTTTCAGGCTCAGTGGCCGCATCGGGCAACACCGGGGAAAGGATGTGGAACGGCAGAAGCAGTGTTCTCTTGACGATATTCAGCAACCCTTCTCCCACCGCGCCGGGCGGCAGAAGCGTAACCTGGGGGTCGCTTGCCTTGCCGGTAACCCCAACCGGAAAAGTGACCAGGGTGGCTGTTTCCCCGCCGATGATCCTGCCCACCAGCGGCACCTTGCTGACAATGGCGTCAAGGGTCTTGAACGGCGAGATCATGACCACGACATCCAGCTCAAAGGTGGTGAGATTCATCTTGCCACGGGCAAAAAGGTTGAGCCCTTCGCCCCGGACCACCGCTTCGTCGATGATCAGCTCGTTGTCCTTGACATGGGCCTTCAGGAGGAGATCCGTATAGGGAAATCCCTTGGTTGTTGAGCCATTCTCCTCCTGGCCCACGCTGAAAAGATCCGTGATGTTGACCACGCTGAAGATCTTTGCCAACAGCTTCATGCGCAAAATCCGCCCCTGATGGGAGTCTATCTGGAGATTGCCGTCCTGCCAGTTGTCCAGCACCCCCTCCAGGCGGCCATCGAGGGAGAATTCCCCCTCGATGATATCCTGCGGGTAGCCCAGACAGGGGAGAACGGTTTCAAACCGGGGCGGGGTGGGGCAGGCGCTGCTCAGGGAAAAATGGCTCTTGCCCAGCTCGGGCGTGGAAAACCATTCGCCGGTGGTGTCCAGACAGCAGAGGCGTCCATTGCTTATGAGCGCCGACAACCTCCACTGGGGATGAATCCTGATTTCTCCCTTGAGCGGCTGCCAAACCAGGGTGGCAGCCGAACTATCCCCCGATTTTGGGCCGGAGGTGAATTCGTCCACATCAAAGACCACGGTGCCGGTAATATTCCAGGGAGGTGTCTGCTGGGGATCTTCGGAGGAAGAGGGTTTGTTGCTCTTTTCCTTGATCCGTTTCAGGGCGTCCTTGAAATCCAGCAAGGTTTTTCTGGAAAGCGCCGGGGAAGCAAGATCGAGCTTCAGGGAAAGCCCGTTGGCAACGCGGGATACCAACCCGTTGACCGCCACGGATTCCTTCTCGTTAAAGGCGCAGGCCAGACGCCTCACCTTGAGATCCTTGCCGACCCCGGCCAGGCGAAGTTCCTGGATATCAACAAAGCGTCCGCTCTCCTCGTCCCAGAACCAACGCAGATCCGTGGCCTCAAGTTGTCCGCTGAAAGCGACCTTGTTGGGATCCTGGGGCAGATAGAGCTGGAAATCCCCGGCGATCTTGCCTTGCAGCAGATTTTTCCGCTCCAGCAGCTGGTCAACGGTGTGCTTGGACAATTCCCCCTTCCAGGAGAAGAGGAAGGTTTCCTTCGTATTGTCCAGAAAGTCCAGGGTGATCGTGGCGTCTTCCTTGCCGCCGTAGACATGCGCCGCCATTTTCAGCGGGTCGTCCTTGGTGAATTCCAGGTTGATATCGGCCCTGGGGGGGCTGCTGAATATCCCGCCCTCCGGCCGGATCAGCCCCTTGGCAAAGGTTTTCCCCTCCTGCAGATCGATCTGCAAGGATTCCACCTGGAGGGGGAGGTGCGGGAAAAGGGAGGGGGACACGAGATGCCGCTCCTTGAGCCATTGCCCCAAACCATGCCCGACCTTGCCCTGCAGGGTTATCTTGCCGCGCAGCGCGGCAAAAGCCTGGTGGGTCAAGGAAGCGCCAAGGGTAAAGGAATCCCCGAAGATGGAACCGGTGGCCTCGGCAACCGTGATCGCCGTATTGGAGAAATGGCCCTTTCCCTGTTGTATCCGGATCGGTTCCGGGAGAGACGGCGTTTCCACGGCAAGATTGCGCACCAGAACATCCGCGTCCGCCTTCCACAGTGTCGGGTCCGACGCCTTCCCTGAAATCGTGGTGTTCCGTAGCTCTATGCGGCCATCGGCACTGGTGATATTTTCCCGCAGAGTCCCGCTGATCTCCTTGAAATAGGAGAGGTCTTCCTTTTCCAGCTCTTTTGCCGCCAGCACGCCATCAAGCTGGGTTACATCAAGAAAAACATCGTCCGGCCAGCGCACCTGCCCGGCTGATTTCTTCACCACATGGGGGCCATAGCTGCCACGCACGTTCCGCCACTGCAACATGGGCGGGGCAATGGTCATCCCGCCGCCCTCGACGGCGAAATCCCAGGCCAGCGGCGCATAACGCCCCTTGCCCTGCATGGTGGCAACCTCAAGCGCCACCTTGAAATCCCGCAGGTGATCGCCAAGGTGGAGATGGCCGGTGGCCCGGCCCGAAACCTCGCTGAACTTTGCCAGTTCTTCCTGAAAGGTCTGGTGGGCGACGAGCCGCTTCAAAACATCCGGAAGTTCGGCCAGATCGGCGTCAAGATCAACATCGAGCTTGAAGGTGAAATCATCGTCGGGCAGACCCAAGACCAGATGGCCGTTGCGGCCCCGGCTGTTGCCCATGCGGGCCTCCTCGCCGTCCACCACCAGCAGCCCTTTTTCGATCCGCATCCTGCCCTTGACGTCGGTAAGCAACAACTCGCCTTCCGGGATCATGATCGAGGCGTCGATCTCCTCGGCAGTGACGTGCATGTTGCGCACATAGTGAAGATCCGCCGTTGTGCCCTTGAAGCTGTAGCCGGCCTTGCCCACCGTGCCGCCCCGCACGATTTTCCCCGTCTCGTTGGCAATGTAATTATCCCCCCACATGGCGAGAACCACCTCGCGAATCCGGGTCAGATTGAGATCCTCGCCCTTGAGATCGATCTGCCACACCGGCGCCTGGTTTTCCTTGCCCCCTCCGGAACGTTTCACCGTGCCGGCAAGTTTCAAGCCAGGTTCACGCATCTCAAATTCATTGAGGGTCAACAGCAGGTCTTCTCCATCCTTGGCAAAGGTGAGATCGACAATCCCGCAGCTCAGGAGGATCTTTTTATTCTGGGGATAGACCAGCAGACAGGGGGAATCACCCTCGATCCTGCCGGTGATTTTCTCCAGTCCCCGCCCTTCAACGCTGCCGGTGAGATTGAGCGGAGAATCGCCGGGCGCCAGTTTTCCCTGGGCAAAGGAATAAAACATTGCATGCGGGTTGAAGTTGCGGCAGGAAAACTTCATCCGGTAGGATTGATCCTCCCGGAGATACTCGCCGGATACGGCAAGATGCTCGCTGTCCGCCGGTTTTCCGGAAAGATCGAAATCAACGGCGTCAAGGCTTATCGCCACGCTGCCGTTCAGCGCTTTCAGGGTAAAATCCTTGCTGCGCAGCACAGGCCACTGACTGTTGGCGGCAACCTGCAAGGTGCCGTTGCGGATCACCACCTTCAGGCCGGCAAGTTCAGGGTCCGGGGGTTCGGAAAGCGCGGTTGGCAGCCGTTTCACCCGCATCTCCGGGTCCACCAGCACAACCTTGCCGATCCGGACCTGGCCGCGGAACAGTGCCCACCAATCCGGATACACCTTGGCCATGGGCGCGGCCAACGAGGATTCCTCGCTGGTAAAGCGGGTGTTGCGCAGGTTCAGGTGGGGCAGGGGCAGCCAGGCCCATTCCAAACGGTCGGTGTGCAGCTCGCCCTCCAACCGGGCGTTTACCTGGGCGCTCATCCGGGTCTTGAGCGTGTCAAGATCGACGAAACGAGGGAGCAATGCGACAGGGCCCAGGACGCCCAACAGCAGAAAAACTCCGCAGGCCAGGATAATCCTGGTTCTGAGGCGCAGGCTGGAGATTGGTGGCAGTTTCATAGAGTATCGAAGGCTGGGCCGCTGGCGGCCGGCATATGGCTGGAGCTGGATGCGAACCGAGATACAAAACAAGCCCGGCGGTTCGCCAATACATCACAGGGATAGTAGCACAATTAGATAAAAGGTGAAAGGTCCAAGGCCAAAGGCTCAAGGAGGAAAGCCTGTTTTTTTGACCTTTAACCTTGAGCCTTTTACCTTGCCAGTTTCCGCGCAATGGCGTAATTTCTCAGAAAATTCAACCGGAAACTGACGTAAACCACGGAACCGTAACTGTTCAGCAGTGCCCCAAATGCTAGGAAGAGGTCTGCGAAGTGTGCTACCTGCACACGAGAAGGCCGATGACAGCTAAGCGAACGCAGTGAGACTGCGACGCAGATGGGGTGCTGCTGAACAGTTACCGGACAGGCAGAGAAAAAATATGATAAAAACACGCATCGGGGTTATCGGAGTAGGGTACCTCGGCAAGTTTCACGCCCAGAAGTACATGGCAAACCCGGAGGTAGAATTGGTTGGGGTGGCGGATGCCGATCCGGCCAACGCCGCCGAGGTCGCCGCATTCTGCAAAACCGCCGCCTTTGATGACTATCAAGCCCTGCTCGATCAGGTCGATGCGGTGAGCGTGGTGGTGCCCACCAGCCTGCACCATCAGGTGGCCCGGGTCTGCCTCCTGGCCGGCAAGGATGTAATGCTGGAAAAGCCCATGACCACCACGCTGGCCGAGGCGGATGACCTCATCGCCCTGGCCGACCAGGGGCAACGCATCCTCCAGGTCGGCCATATCGAACGGTACAATCCGGCCATTCTGGCCATGGAAGAGCACCTCACCCAGCCGCTCTTCATCGAGTCGCACCGGATCCATGTCTTCAAGCCCCGCGGCCTCGATGTGGACGTGGTGCTCGACCTGATGATCCACGACATCGACATTGTTTTGAGCATCGTCAAATCGCCCATCGCCTCCATGCACCCGGTGGGCATGCCGGTGTTCACCCAGACCACCGATATCGCCAATGTCCGGCTGATCTTTGAAAACGGCTGCACCGCCAACCTCACCGTAAGCCGCATCTCCAAGGACAACATCCGGCGGCTCAGGGTGTTTCAGCCCAATTCATTCCTGGCGGTTGACTACGGCAAAAAGGAGATCACCGTGATCAAGCCCGGCAAGGGGCTGGACGAAAACTCCATGCCCCGGGAGGAGGTCATCACCTCCTGCTACCTGCACCAGGATGCCCTGGAGATGGAACTCAAGGACTTTGTCAAGAATGTCCGCGACCGGACCCAGCCCAAGGTTTCCGGCAGGGAAGGGCGCTTGGCCCTGGCCGTGGCCCAGGAAATCATGGCCCGGATCAAGGAACACGCCGCCGGCCACCCCCAGCTGTTCAAAGGCTGAGCCCCCATGGAAGAAACTCCCCTGCACATTATGATCGTGGCCGGCGAGGCCTCCGGCGACATGCACGGGGCAAGGCTCGTCGCCGCCATGCGGGAACAGGCCCCGGATCTTGCGGTCTGCGGCATCGGCGGGCCTGCCCTGGCCGAACAGGGGGTGGAGATCCTCTACGATTCCGCCCAACTCGCCGTGGTGGGCATCGTCGAGGTCATCAGCCATTTCCGTTTCATCCGCGAGGCCATGCGCGCCCTGGAAAAACGGCTTAGGGAACAGCCGCCCAGCCTGCTCATCCTCATCGATTACCCTGACTTCAACCTGATCCTGGCCAAGAAAGCCAAACGGCTCGGCATCCCGGTCTTCTATTACATCAGCCCGCAGGTCTGGGCCTGGCGTTCCGGCAGGGTGAAAACCATCCAGGCGCGGGCGGACCGGCTGGCCGTGATCCTGCCTTTTGAGAAGGAGTTTTACAAAAAACGCGGAATGGCGGTTGATTTTGTCGGCCACCCTTTGATGGATGCGGTGCATGCCACCCAAACACGGGCTGATTTTCTGCACTCCCTTGGCCTTGCCCCGGAGAGCACGGTGATCGGCATTCTGCCCGGCAGCCGCAGGCGGGAGATAGCCGGGATGCTCCCGGTATTCTTGGCGGCGGCAAAACAGATGCGGGAACGGCTGGCCAAGCCGGTTTTTCTTCTGCCCCTGGCCCCCACCCTGAGCGAGGATGATCTGCTGGCCAACGGCTTGGCGGACGCGGGGGTCGAGGTGCGGGTGATCCGGGAGAACCGCTATGATCTCATGGGTGCCTGCGACGCGGTGATGGCCGCATCGGGCACCGTTTCCCTGGAATTGGCCATCCTGAACGTGCCCATGGTGATTTCCTACCGGGTGTCGCCGCTCACCTATTTTCTGGGACGGCGGTTGATCAAGGTCCAATACGCCTCTCTGGTCAATCTGGTGGCGGGGCGGGAGGTGGTGCCGGAATTACTGCAGGATGAGGCCGTGCCTGAAAAAATTGCCGATGCCACCCTGCGCCTTATCGAAAATCAGGCGGAGCGCGCCCGCATGTTGGCGGGGCTGGCCGAGGTCCGGGAACGGCTGGGCGGCCCAGGTGCCTCGGAGAGGAGCGCACGGCTGGCCTTGGGCCTGGCGCGGGGCAAAAGCTGAACTTACTCCCCCTTCGTCTTCAACTCACGGATCAGGTGGCTGTTTTCCGCCATCACCTTCTCGTAGCAGTGCGGGCAGATGCCGTGGGTAAAGAGGATGTCGGTATTCTGGTGCAGATACACCTCAAGTTCGTGCCAGGCATTCTTGTCGTCCCGGATCTTTCGGCAATAGGAGCAGATGGGCAGCAGGCTCTGGAGATTTTTCAGCTCCATGGTCCGGGCTCGAACCAGCTCCTCCAGTTCGGCGTTCTTTTTTTCCAGGGCCAGCAGCAGGGCGTGGTTTTCCTGTTTGAGCTGATGCCGCTCCACCGCATGGATAATGGCGATGCGCAGTTCCGAGCTGGTCCAGGGCTTGAGGATGTACCGGTACACCTGCCCCTGGTTGATGGCGGCCATGATGTCGTCCGGCTCGGAATAGCCGGTGATCATAATCCGTTCCGCCTGGGGCGCGATTTTGCGGGCCAGGGCCAGCACCTCGGCCCCGGAAATCCCCGGCATCCGCTGGTCTGAAAGGATCAAGGCGAGGTTGCTTTCCCGGGCCATGATCTCCAGGGCCTCCTCCCCGGAACCGGCCAACAGGATTTCATACTCATCCGCAAAGGTCTGCTCAAAATTGCTCCGGTTGATCTCCTCGTCGTCGATGAACAGCAGACGAGGCCGGTTCATCCTTTATCTCCCTCGAAGCTCCGCATGCGCTCCGCCATCTGCTTTCTCCCCTGTTCCACAAACTGCTTGATCTCCTGGCCCAGGGCATAGGTGCCCACCGCGTTGCCGATGGTGAGCCGCAATTGGTCTTCCTTCCAGGGCTTGACGAAATACCGGTACACCTCCGCCTTGTTGATGGCCTCGATCAGCTCGTGGATCTCGGTGTAGGCGCTGATGATCATCCGGATGGTGTCCGGATACGTTGCCCGGATCTCGGTCAACAGCTCGATGCCGCTCATCCCCGGCATCCGCTGATCGGAGACCACCAAGGCCATCTCCCCCTCCTGCGCAAGAAGGGCCAGTGCCTCCTTTCCGGACCCGGCGGTGAAGATATCGAAATCGTCACACAGGGTCTCCCTGAAGTTGATCAGATTGATCTCCTCGTCATCCACATACAGCACCCGCCCTTTTTTTGTGCTCATCCTTCGTTCTCCTCTTGTTGTGATGCAATCGGTTCTTGCCCTGCCGGGAGGATCACCTCAAACTCCGCTCCCTGGCCGGGTTCGCTACGCACCAGAATCTTGCCCCGGTGCCTGCTGATGATGCCAAAAGAGACGCTCAGCCCCAGTCCGGTGCCCTTGCCGACCTCCTTGGTGGTAAAAAACGGCTCGAATATCCTCTTTTGAATGTCCTTGGGAATGCCCATCCCCTTGTCCGCGAACACCACGTGCACGCCGTCCTCCGCGTCGAAGGTGCGGATCAGCAAGGAGCCCTTGTCCGGCTGGGCATGAACCGCGTTGATGATCAGGTTCATGAATACTTGGCAGAGCTGCCCCTGGGAGCCGGACACCCTGGGCAGATCCTCCGCAAACTCCCTGACCACCTCCAGCTTGTGCCTGTATTCGGGAAGGGCCAGGGCCAGGGTGCTTTCCAGGCAATGGTTGATGTCTATGGGGCGGGCGAGATCGTTGTCCGGCCGGGAGAAATTCTTGAGATCGGTGACGATCTTGCTGGTGCGCCGCGCCCCTTCCCGGACATTGCCCATGAGCAGGTCGATGCTCTGCATCAACTCGGCCACCCGGCCCGCATCCGGGCAGCACTGCTCCGCGTACCCATCCAAAATCCGGCGCAGCTCGCCCAACCGTTTTCCCAGGGGCGGCAGGGCGCCGGTAATGAAATTGGTGGTATTGTTGACCTCGTGGGCCACCCCGGCGACCAGCTGCCCCACGGCGCTCATTTTTTCCGACTGCACCAACTGGGTCTGGGCCTCCTTGAGCTCCTGCATGGCCCTGGTGAGTTCGGCGGTGCGGGCAGCCACCTTTTCCTCAAGCCCCTCATTCATCTGGGCGATGGTGGCGAAGGATTGATCGAGCCGGGTGACCAGCCGCTTCAAACTGTCGTCGAGCTGGCCGAGTTCATCGATTGCCTTCTCCTCTTCCTCCTCTTCCTCCTCTTCCTCCTCATTCTCCTCTTCCTTCCCCAGCCTTGTTTTCAGGGTTTCGACCAGAACGCGCAGCGGCCGGACAACATCCCGCGCCAGCATGACGGCCAAAAACAGGGAGATGGGCAAGAAGGAGAGAAAAAGCAGCACCGCATGCCGGATGATCCGCGCCATGCCCTGTTCGTACTGACTGCGGCTGAAAACAACCTGTACTCCGCCCAGCGGGATGACCGTGCCCTGTTCCACCTTGCCGGTGTCGAAATACAGGGATCCCTGGTCGCTGGACTGCCCGATGGTTGTGATCTGTTTACAGAAAACAAAGTATTGTTCCAGAGTCCAGTTGACCGTGGAATCATCACCCTTGGCATTTTTATGTTCCGCCATGAGCTGGACAAGGTGGTCCTTTTGCTCCTGCCGCAGGGGGGGGATCCCTTCCTGAGGCACAAGGCGGGAAAAAATCACCCCTCCATCCTTGTCGTAAACCAGGATGGCGACAATGTCGGTTGCCATGAGGATTGCTTCCACATGCGCGCTGATCTGCTCCATGTTCATGAAAAAAAGCGGCGTTTCCAGGTTGCGGGCCAGCATCGAGGAAACAAAATTCCCCTTGTTGAATGTTTCGCTCTGCAGGGTCTGCCTCTGTATCTGGCCGAAAAGCACAATAAGGCCGGTGCCGCAGAGAACCAGAACCCCAAGAAAGGTAAGGAACAGTTTCAGGCGGTAGCCCTGGGGCAGCCGATTTTTTTTCTTGATCCAGTGCAGGGTTGAAGAAATCATCGTCCACCCTCCGGCGGGGTATAGGTGGCATCGATGCCTTTGACGGCAAAAGGAACCCTCAGCCGTTCAAGCACCGTGGGGTTGGCCACCACCCTGACCTTGCGGGGCGGAGAGAGAGCAGGGATGTCCCCGCCCAGGCCGTCGCGGGCGACAATGGCGCCAAGCTCGGCGGCCTGGGCTCCCATGTCAACGGTGTCGAAGGTGACAGCCACGGCAGCGCCTTGGGCCAGGTATTTCTCCGAAAAACTGATGATGGGAACGCGGTGTTTCATGGAAAATTCCAGCAAGCTGCCAAAGACCTGCGGCGTGGTGAGCTGCGGGTCCGGCAACAGCCAGTAGGCGTCGATCGTGCCGATCAGCTCCTGGAGCGCCCCCGGCAGGCTGGTCTGGCTGTCGAATTTCTTGAAGAGTAGGGTCTGCACCGAACCCACCGGCGAGAGCAGCGCCTCCTGCACCCATTGGCCGGACTGGGCCGGGTTGTACAGGACGCCGATGGAATGGACCTTGGGCAGTGCCTTGTTGATCGCGGCAAGCTGCCGGGAAGGCTGGATGCGCATCTCGATGCCGATGAAGTTTTTGGGCAGCGGTGTGGCCGAGGGCGCCAACAGATAGATCACCGGCACCTCCCGCAGGTCACGGACGAATGCCAGCGCCTGATCGCCGATGGCCACCACCAGCCGGGCGGATTGCAGCTGTTTTTTTAGGGAGGAAATGTCCGTTGACTGTTGCTCGGAGAGCAGAATCTGTGTTACGGTATTGCCGCTGATGCTTTTTGGCCCTGTGGCCGAACGCTGGCCGAGCCACCCCTTTTCAAAGCCCTGACGGGCCTCTTCGTAAGGCTTGAGCGGCGAAGACTGGAGCAGGACGCAATCCAGCGCCCATGCCGGAGGGGCAAAAAACAGAAGCAGCAGTGCTATGAGGAGAATACTTTTCTTCACCGGCGAATCGATCCCGTCAGAAAAAAAGGGGAAACATATCCGAACACAAACAATTAATTATAATCCTAGAACCTTGCGCGCCATTGCGCAAGCTTGAGATAAGGTCTCCCCGCATCCGGGGAGACCATCTGTAACCCGGGGGGGAAAGGCAAGGGCGCATAACCTGTTAGGATCATGCGTAATATTCGACTTATTACTTGGGAGACCCGCATGCCACACCCGTATTTTTTTCGTAGTCACCCCTCCGCTGTTTCCGCCTTTATTCTTCTCGCCATGCTGCCAACCCTGAGCAGCGCTGCCGAACCGACCGAACCCACAAGCCCCCTGACCATGTACTTCGACGACTCCCAGTTGGTGGAGGTCGCCACCCGCGCCCCCAAGCCCTTGCGTCAGGTGGCGGAAAACGTCTCCATCATCACGGCGGAAGAGATCGAAGGTATGCATGTGCATTCGGTGGCCGAAATCCTCAGCCGTGAATCCGGGGTGTTTGTCCCTTTCAGCGGCCGCGAAATAATCAGTCAGGATTCCATACAACTTCTCGGCACCCAGAGGCATCAGATGCTGATGCTCCTGGACGGCCTCCGTCTCAATATCAACTCAAACGGCTATGCCCTCTCTGAATTTATTCCGGTGGGCATCATCAAGCGCATCGAGATCATCAAGGGCCCGGCCTCTTCGGTTTGGGGTTCGTCGCTGGGCGGCGTGGTCAACATCATTACCAAGGATGCGGGCAAATCCAGCGTTCCGGCAGGCAACGTCAACCTGAGTTACGGCGAGGCCAACACCAGGGAACTGACCGCTGATCTGGCAGGCGGCAACGAAAAGGTTGGCTATTATGCCTATGCCGGCAATATCGATTCCGATGGCCTCAAGAACGACCGCTACTCCGAACGGGACGCCGTTTATGGCAAGATGCAGCTCAATCTACCCCTCAATTCAACCCTGGTGGCCAGCGGCGGCTACAGTGATCCTCGAATTAAGACTCTTGACTGGCGGGGTGCTTGGGGCGATCCCACTCTCGACATTTACGACGATGTCAGCAACGACAATTTTTGGGGTACCCTCTACTTTGATACCCGTTTCACCGACCGGCTCAACCTGCACCTAGCCATCCAGCGCTATGAAAATGATTTCACCAATGAATTTCGTTCCCTCGGCACAGGGTCAGGGGGGCCCAAGGGGGATTTTATCTACATGGAGAATTGGAAAGATGTCAATACCAGCGTTAGCGGTGCTCTAAACTGGACAGGAAAGTCCATTACCGCCAACCTCGGCGTTGAATCAAACCGAAGCGAGATCGATTCCAAGACAGGGCTGGGCGTTCTATGGGGCCCCTCAACCACAATCAACGACCCGCTCAAGGAAGAGCGGCGGGGTATCTATACCAACGCCACCTATGTGTACGGCAAATTCTCCATCACCCCGGGCCTGCGTTACGACTACCATTCCAATTCCAACGAGCTTGTCAGCCCCTCCCTTGGCGCCACCTATCAGGTGGCCGACGATACCCTGCTGCGCGCCTCGGTGGCCCGAGGCTTCTCCGCGCCCTATTCTGTCACGTCATACGCAAATCCCGACCTGAAACCGGAGATCATCCTGGCCTACCAGGCGGGGATCGAGACTTTCCGCATTCCCTACCTGAGCAGCAAGCTCTCCATCTTTTATCTTGATGTCGATGATGCCTGGCAAACCGCATCAAGCCCTTTTACCAACGAGGGAAAGGTTCGCCGGCACGGCTTTGATCTCGACCTCCGGACCAGGGAATTCCACGGCCTGTCTCTGCGCGGCAACTTCACCTATACCACGGAAGACAGCATGGGCGACGGTTCGACAAATCTTGAAGGCGACGAGACCTACAGCGCAAACCTGATATTCGGATACCGGCACAAACATTCCGGTATCCGAGCCGAGCTGGCCGGCAACTACATCTGGTACAATGAAGATATGCAAAATGACACCCACGACAGCGACGATATACTTTGGGACGCCATGCTCAGCAGGGATTTTTCTCTGTCGGTCTGCCGCGGCGATCTCTTTCTCAAGGCGCACAACATCTTCAACGGCAACCAGATGTGGGATGTTGACTACCCTAACCCGGATCGCTGGGTAGAGGTGGGAGCGATGTTCAAATTTTGATGGAGTTTGCCGTTTTTCTTGTGATAGACTAGACACCATAGACCGCCTTTTCACGAGGCAATAGCAGTTTTTCAACCACAGGAGGACGTATGAAAAAAATTACGATTCTGGCAAAAGGAAAAAACGTCAAAACGGTTGCAGCCACCATGGGCTGCTGTGCAGGGGCACCCGCAGCAGTAAAATAAATTTCACATCTTTACAAAAAAAAGGAGGGCTTCGGCCCTCCTTTTTTTTGTTGCAACCCGAGGAGTCTCCCATGCAGCTCACGCCGTATCTGGTTACCTTCCCACACCAAGACGACCCCGACCAGATGGTGCTGTTCGCCACCAAAACCGGCGCCCTCATCGTCTTACCGCAGGAGGATTTTTCCGACCTGCGACAGGGCAGGGTGGAGGCGGAGCATGTCGAGCCCCTCAAGGAAATGGGTTTTCTGGTTGAAAGTGTTGCCCAAGAACGCCGGGCAGTGTTCGGCTATCTGGACGAAATCAATCGGCTCACTCCCAACCTGACCGTGGCCGTCATTCTGGGCCTTGAATGCAACTTTGCCTGTAGATACTGCTTCCAGGGCGAACAAAAGGGCAAAAAAAACATGACCGAGGCGACGGCAGACCAACTCATCGCCTATATCAAAAAGCGTTTCACTCCGGGCAAGAAAAAACTCCAGCTCCAGCTCTACGGCGGCGAACCGCTCCTCTATAAACAGCGCATCATCGCCCTGGCCACACAGCTCAAGCCCTTTGTGGAATCCCAGGGCGGAGAGCTTACCATCGATCTGGTTTCAAACGGCTCGCTTCTCACCCCGCAAACGGTGGACGAGCTGAACCAGTGGGGGTTGGACGGGGTCAAGGTGACGCTGGACGGCCCGCCGGAAAACCACAACCATTTTCGCCCCTTCAAAAACGGCACGCCAAGCTTCGACAGCATCGTCAACAATCTGGCCCAGGTCTGCACCAAAACCAAGATCCGCCTGGGCGGCAACTATACCTCTGACAACTTTCGGAGCTTTCCGCCCATCCTCGATACGCTGGCCGCCCAAGGCATTACCCCTGATCGGCTGGAACGGGTCAACTTTAATATCGTCATGAAGATCAACGATACCATCGCCAACAATATCTACCATGGCGGCTGCGGCACCATCAACGAGCCATGGCTGCAAGAAGCGGCCCTCTATGTGCGGGAGGAGGTGTTCCGGAGGGGCTATCTCCTTGGCGAACTGGGGCCGGAGCCTTGTGCGGTGGAAGTGACCGACGCCTTCAGCGTGAATTACGATGGCACCCTGTACAAGTGCATAACCTGGGTTGGCCACGAACAGTTCAAGATCGGCGATGTCTGGCAGGGGATAAACGAGCGATACAGGGAAACCCATCATCTGGGTCACTGGCAGAGGGAAGAAAAATGCCGGGAGTGCGAATACCTGCCCCTTTGCTTCGGCGGTTGCCGCTACATGGCCTATCAGCGTGAGGGGAGCATGGCCCAGGTCGATTGCCGAAAGCCATTTTTTGATGCTATTTTGAAAAAGATGTTGATGCAGGATCTGAAATACCGATACGGCCAAACGACTGAACAGAACTGATCTTCTGCATAACATCACTATATTGTAGCTTGGGTCTGCTATTCTATGCAGATGCGCCCTTTTCCTCATAATCAAGCGCCCGCAACACCGGGATGAAAAAGCCGATTGCAGCACAGCCTCCGTAGAGCAGAGCGCAAACCAACATGATTCCCCGTACCCCCAGCCCATCAACCAGCATGGCGGAAATAACAAGGCCGACCGGAGAAAAGATATTGGAAAGCAGTCCGTAGATGACCCAGACACGACCTAGATATTCGGCTGGTACCCGCGTCTGGAAAATGGTATTGGTCGGGGCGCTGGCTAGGGCGCAGAGTATACCGATTGCCAGCATAATTGGCAGAGCCCAAAAGAACAGCGTGTTGGCCAGCAAAACGAGAACGCCATAGCCAATACCAATACCGATCATACTAACCAACATGATGATGACCTGTTTGTCCGTAGTCTTACGCAGACCAAGCAATGCCCCGCCGCAGATAATCCCGCCACCGAAAGCCGACTCAATCCAAGCCAGCTCCCTTGCCCCGCCAGCGAAATGATTTTTTACCAGGAGGGGGAGGTAGATAACCATGGGGGTCAACAGCATCCCGCCCAGTGCTACGCAGACCAGCAGCGCTAAGAGGTCCCGGTGCCTGGCGAGGTATATGGCTCCGCCCAGGATATCACGCCAGAAATTTTTCTTATCCCATTCCGATCCGCTAGGCTGTGCTTCAACTTTGAGGCTGGGGAGGCGCAGAAGCAGCAGGGGCGCTATAGCGAAACAGGCTGTGGCTACATCAATCAGCAAGATGGCTTCCAGGTGCAGAACAGTGAGGAGCAGAGCTGCCAGAGGTGGAACCAACAGCCTCGACGTACCCCACAGAAGAGTGTTAAGTCCTTGCAAGCGTGAAATAAAACATAGCGGCACCAGTTGTTGGGTGGCGGCCACCATAGCTGTGCGCTGGAAGACCTGCCCCACCGAAGTGGCCAGTTGATAGAAATAAATGTGGGGCAGTATTATGGAGTCGGTGACGAAAAGAACAGCCAACCCTAAAGTGAGCGCCATCATGGAGCTATCCGCCAACAGCATGATGCGGCGACGGTCCCAGTGGTCCACCACGGTGCCGACCAGGGGTAACACCACGATATCCGGGGCAAGGGCAAAAATGGCCACAGTCGCCAATACCTGTGCGGAATCGGTTTCCTTGGCCAACCACCAAATCAGGGCAAAGTTGGTCACTGCGCTGCTCAGCAGCGAGAGAGATTGCCCGGTCCAGATGGTCAGGAATTTTTTCAACCAAGCGGACTGGTCGTCATGGGTGATGGTGGAAAACATGTTTCACATGAAAAGGGTAAGTGGTAACAGAGCTGTTCCGGTCACGGATTAACACCTCGATCTTTTTACAAAAAAATCATCATGAAAGCCAGATTTTCCTTGTACAGTCGATCAGGTTGCGGATAGATTATCTGTCATGTGTACTATGTTTGGTCCGGACCGTTGGGTACTGGCCGGAATAAAGCTCACCTTTTAGCAGCCTGCCCGCATGGCAGACTGAAACCATCAACCCTTCACCACAAGGAGAATATCATGCAGGAACAGATCATCGTGCTGGACCAGGGAATGGACGAGGCCAAGGTGGCCATCATGGGGACATGTTGCGTCGGCAGGCCTTCGGCTGCAACCACGGCCGCGCCCACCAAGTAGCATAAACCCAGACAAGAGGGGGGCGCAAGCCTCCCTCTTCCCACAGATATGCACCTCTCTCCCTTCGTGAAAATCTTTTCCTTGCCCGGAAAAAAAGAGGCTCGCCTTCTTTTTTCAACCAAGAGTTGCGCCCTGACCCTGCTGAGCGACGAGACCCTTGCCGCCGTGCAGGCAGGCAAAGCGGCCCCGGAAACAACGGATACCCTTGTCCGGCTTGGCATGGCGGTTGCGGACCCGGCCAGGGAACAACGGGAGATGCGCGACTACCTCCCCTTGGTCAACCGACTGAACCCCAACCTGCGGGTTTCGGTGATCCTGGGCATGGCCTGCAACTTCGCCTGCGTCTATTGTTACGAGGGAAGTCAAAAAGGAGCGGCGGCCATGGACGACGCCACCGCCGAACAACTCATCACCTATCTCCTGGCCCGTTTCACCCCGGAGAAAAAGCGGCTGATCCTCGATTTCTACGGCGGCGAGCCGCTGCTTTACCTCAACCGGATCAAATCCCTGGCCACCCGGCTCAAGCCCCTGATCGAAGCGCGGGGCGGCACCTTCGAGTTCACCCTGGTCACCAACGGCTCGCTCCTTACCGCCGACCTGGCCAAAGAGCTGGTTACGTTGGGGCTGTCCAGCGCCAAGATCACCGTGGACGGACCGGAAGAAAACCATAACCGCTTTCGGCCCACCAAGGACGGGCAGGGAAGCTGGTCCACGATCCTTGCCAACCTCAAGGGT
The DNA here is from genome assembly GCA_041675265.1 of Desulfurivibrionaceae bacterium. Lineage (GTDB taxonomy): Bacteria > Desulfobacterota > Desulfobulbia > Desulfobulbales > Desulfurivibrionaceae > Thiovibrio. The sequence continues at coordinate 153,632 of JBAYUD010000001.1, forward strand.
TGTTGCGGAATTTTCCCCATCTTTCTGAGCGGCAACTACACCTGTGACAACTTCCGCCGCTTCCCGGAACTGCTCGATTCCCTAGGGGCAATGGGGTTCGGACCGGATGCCTTCGCCAGCGTCCAGTTTTATCCGGTGATGCAGGTAAACGACCAATTCGCCAACCCGGAATTCAGCGGGGGCTGCTGCTCCATGAATGAGCCGTGGCTGGTGGAAGCATCCCTCTTTCTGCGGGAAGAAATCATGCGGCGCGGCTATCTGTTCCCCAAGCTGCAACCAGCCCCCTGCATGGTGGACTTGGACGATGCTTTCACCGTGAACCACGACGGCACCCTGTACAAATGCGTCACCCTGATCGGTCACCAAGGCTACGAGGTGGGCGATATTTGGCACGGTATGTCGAACGGTTGGGAGGAGAAACACTGCTTGAACCACTGGCAAGGGGAAGAACAATGCCGGGAGTGCGAATACCTGCCCCTCTGCTTCGGCGGCTGCCGTTACATGGCCTATCAGCGGGAGGGGAGCATGGCAGGGGTGGATTGCCAGAGGGAGTTTCTGGATGCGACCCTGGAGAAGATGCTGATGCAGGATCTCAAGTACCGCTACGCTACCAATTAGGATTTTACGTTAATCGCCCCTCCCTCGGAGTCTACGCTTACCTGACGGGAGGGGGTGGGGGTGGGTGAAGTTGCCAACACCATCACATCCGGCACGTTCCCCCTCACCCTGACCCTCTCCCGCAGGGGGAGAGGGAATTTGTCTCCCGGCACACTACACCGCTTCGTGAGCAAGGTCGTTCCTACCGCAGATCCCGCTGCCTGATCGCCTCGTAGAGCACCACCGCCGCAGCCATGCCTAGATTGATGCTCCTGATGTTGGGATTGGACATGGGGATGGTGGCGCACCGTTCCCGGTAGAGGGAGATGATCTCCTCGGGCAGCCCCTTGGTTTCCCGGCCGAAAACCAGATAATCGCCTGGCTGGTAGGCTACCTCGGTGTACGGCCGCTCCACCTTGGTGGTGAAAAAGTGCAATTGCAGCTCGTCCTGGGCTGCGAGAAATTCCTCGAAACTCTCCCAGTAGCGGATATCGACAAACTTCCAGTAGTCGAGACCGGCCCGTTTCAGGTGCTTGTCATCGGTGGAAAAGCCCAGGGGGCGGACCAGATGCAGGACGGTGTCCGTGGCGCCGCACAGCCTGGAGATGCTCCCGGTGTTGGGGGGAATCTCCGGCTGGACCAGGACGATATGGAAAGGGGCAGGGGAGGGCAGAGACACTAGAGCATGGAGATCGGATTGTCCGGGGTCACCACCACATTCTTCACCACAACGATCTTGGGATCATCCAGGCTGCTGGCCAGTTGGGTGAGCGACTGAAAATCCTGCCGGAACAGAACCAGCTGGGTTCCGGCCAACTGGGAGCGCGGACGGAACTTGACATTGAAGGGATTGGTGAACACCCCGTTCTGCGCCATCCGGTAATCAAGATGGGGCCCGGTGGAGATGCCGGTGGAGCCGACATAGCCGATGATCTGTTTTTGCTCCACCCTGGCCCCGGCCGTAATATTCTTGGCAAAACCGGAAAGATGCCCGTAGTGGGTCTGGTAGCCGCCGCCGTGGTCGATGATGATCTGCTTGCCGTAGCCGCCTTTCCAGCCGGCAAACTTCACCCTTCCGTCGGAGGTGGCCATGATCGGAGTGCCCGAAGGTGCTGCAAGATCAACGCCCAGATGGGGGCGGACAATGTCCAGCACCGGATGGTGGCGGCGATAGGTAAATCCGGAAGAGACCCTGGCCATGGGCACCGGCGAGCGGATAAACGACTCGCCCAGCTCAAAGCCGCGGGAATCGAAATAAGCGGTCTTTCCGCCCTGGTCAAAATAAAAGCCCTCAAGCCGGCCCACCTCTTTGCTGTTGTAACGCGCCACCAGAATCTTGCCATAGCCGACGAACTGGTTCTCTTTGTAGTATTTCTCAAAGACCAGCTCAAAGGTATCGCCAAACCGGATCTCGGTGTTGAAATCGATCTTGGAGGCAAAGATGTCGGCAAAGCTGTAGATCAGCTTGGGATCTTCGTTGAATGCACTGAGGGCGGCGAAAAGGGAGGATTCGATCCTGCCCCGCAGTTTCACCGTGCGGCAATCGAGGGAGACATCAAGCTTCTTGGCCTTGAGCGAACCCTCGGGGGTACGTTCGATGGTATGGACATCAAGGGGGCCTGACTCGTACAGACATTTGACCAGGGAGCCTTCATCGTCAAGGGTCAGGGTGTAGCGGTCATTGGGCTTCATCTCCCGGAAATCCATGACCCCGTCAAAGGCGGTGATCACCGTTTCCCGCACCTCTTCATCAACCCCGTTGGAGCGGAAAGAGGAACTCAGCGAATCTCCAGGGCGGATCTCCCCGACAATCTCCCGGACGTTGGGCAGGAATTCTTCCGCTTCGCCCGAGGCGTAAGCATCTTTCTTGATGGGCTGCCCGTCGACGGCATAGAGAAAAAAGGCGACAACCAGGGCAATGGAAACACCAATGGTAAGGAAATGGGAGGTGTTTAAAAAGATGACCAGCTGTCTTTGCGTGTAGGTGTGGAAGCGGGCCAATCCCCGGGAGAGGGCGGCGAGACACGGCGGGCATACCCGGAAAAGGGATGCCTTGCCTGTCCGGCGAAGCAGGGCGAATATGTTGTTGATCTTTTCTACCATTAATACTCCATTCCATAGGATTGTAGCGGACACGCACGCATTCATATGGATGTCTACTTGGTTAAACCCCTACTGTTTAGCAAGATCGGGCGCAGATTACAAGGTTCTTTTGCCTGCTTTTTCCGGGATGCCGTGATGATCCCCGTCCCTGCGGGAAAAACCTGCCCCAAACAATTTGTTCGGTTGAAAAAAAAATAAAAGTGGGGCACACTGCGTTTTCGAATTTTTTTCCGGGTAACTCTTAATATTTCTGAAAAACTCCCCTCCCCGTGCGGGAGGGGTTGGGGGTGGAGGTAGCTACAACCTGCTGAGATATTGGCAACTTCCCCCTCTCCCTAATCCTCCCCCGCAGGTAAGCGTAGACTCCGAGGGGGGAGGGAATTATTGCTCCGGTGGTTAAATATCGAAAGAATTTTCGCGGCTGAAGCCGCTCCTACAGGTCGGAGTGTGCGGATGTTGTAGGAGCGGCTTCAGCCGCGAGAGCTATCATCTACTTTGCATGTTTAAGCACCGGAGCAATAATTTGATGTCGATTAAAAAAGTTACAAGGTACTAGTGCAAAAAAATAAGTTGTGGTTCGACAGGCTCACCACGAACGGAATAAAGTCAATGCGTTCGAGTTGGCAACCGTTCGCCCTGAGCTTGTCGAAGGGTGTTTTCGTAGTTTTTAAGAACCTCATCCATCTCAGGAGCAGCAGGCACCAATGGCGTTAATCGTACAGAAATTCGGCGGGACCTCGGTGGCGAACCCGCAAAAAATCAAGGCAGTGGCCGAGCGGGTCATGCGGTATCACCGCAAGGGACACCGGATGGTGGTCGTGCTCTCGGCCATGGCCGGCGAGACCAACCGTTTCGTCGATCTGGCCAACCAGATGCAGGCCATTCCCGACCCAAGGGAGATGGACATGCTCCTGGCCACCGGCGAACAGGTGACCATCGCCCTGTTCGCCATGGCGGTGAAGGAGGCCGGGCTTGACTCGGTGTCGCTCCTGGGCGATCAGGTGCGGATCGTCACCGACACCATGCACACCAAGGCCAGGATCAAAAACATCGACACCACCCTGATCAACCGCCATCTGAAAAACGGCAAGATCGTGGTGGTCGCGGGATTCCAGGGGGTCACCGAGGAAGGCGACCTCACCACCCTTGGGCGGGGCGGCTCCGACACCACGGCCGTGGCCCTGGCTGCCGCGCTGCATGCGGACGAATGCGAGATCTACACCGATGTGGAGGGGGTGTACACCACCGATCCCAACATCTGCAAGAACGCCCGCAAGATCGACCGCATCTCCTATGATGAAATGCTGGAACTGGCCAGTCTGGGCGCCAAGGTACTGGACATCCGCTCGGTCGGTTTCGCCAAACGATATAAAGTTCCTGTCCATGTTCGTTCCACCTTCACGGAAACCGAAGGAACATGGGTGGTAGAGGAGGATAAAGAAATGGAATCGAATCCGGTATCCGGAGTTACCTGCAGCAAAAACGAAGCACGCATCACCGTTTCCAAGGTGCCGGACGTTCCGGGCACCGCGGCCAGGGTTTTCAGCCCGATCACCAGCCAGGGAATCGTGGTGGACATGATCATCCAGAACACCCGGGAAGGCGCGCTCACCGACATGACCTTCACCGTGCCGCGCACCGATTACAAGAAAACCATGCAGATCATGAAGAAGGTTGTGGCGGACATCGGCGCCGAAGGGGTGACCGGCTCGGACAACATCGCCAAGGTCTCCATCGTCGGGGTCGGCATGCGCAACCACGCGGGCATCGCCTCCACCATGTTCAAGGTGCTCTCCGACGAGGGGATCAACATCCTGATGATCTCCACCTCGGAGATCAAGGTTTCCTGCGTCATCGAGGAGAAATACACCGAGCTGGCGGTGCGGGCGTTGCATGACGCCTTCGGCCTGGAAAAGGGCGGGGCCAAGAAGAAGCCGGCCAAGAGTGCTGCCCCGGCGAAGGCCAAGGCGGCAACGCCGAAAGCCAAAAGCAAGAAATAAGAAACTATCCAGCTTGATGCCGGGATTGAACGGAAACCACGGAATGTAACTGTTCAGCAGTGCCACAGATGCGCGAAAGAGGCATGCGAAGTGTACTATTGCACATGAGCAGGCCGATGACAAAGCAGATGTGGTGCTGCTGGATAGTTACAAGAAATAAGGAAACAGAATGGCCGGAAAAGTCGCCATCTACGATACCACCCTGCGGGACGGAACCCAGGCCGAGAATTTCAACCTCTCGCTTGAGGACAAGCTGCGCATTACCCTCAAGTTCGACGAACTGGGAATCGATTTTGTCGAGGGCGGCTGGCCGGGCTCCAACCCCAAGGATGTGGAGTACTTCAAGGAGATCCGGAAGTACGAACTCAAGCACACCAAGGTAACGGCCTTTGGCTCCACCCGGCTCTTCGCCAACCCGGCGGAGCAGGACGCGAACCTCAATGCCCTGCTGGCCGCGAAAACCCCGGGAATCACCATCTTCGGCAAGACCTGGGACATCCATGTCAGCGATGCCTTGCGCATCGGGCTCGACGACAACCTGCTGATCATCGAGGAGTCGCTTAGGTATCTGCGGCCCCATGTCCAGCATCTGTTCTACGATGCCGAGCATTTTTTCGACGGCTTCAAGGCCAACCGGGACTACGCCCTGGCCACCCTGGACCGGGCCATTGCCGGAGGCGCCGACTGCCTGGCGCTCTGCGAGACCAACGGCGGCACCCTGCCCACCGAGCTTGCCGGGATCATCGAGGCGGTGAAGGCGCATCTGAAGAAGAAAAAGGCCAAGGTGGAGTTCGGAATCCACGCGCACAACGATTCCGAGTGCGCGGTGGCCAACTCCCTGATCGCCGTCTCCATGGGCGCCACCCAGGTGCAAGGCACGGCCAACGGCTTTGGCGAGCGGTGCGGCAACGCCAACCTCACCTCGATCATGCCTGCCCTGGCCCTGAAAATGGGCTACGACTTTACGGCCGCCGCCAACCTGCACCGGCTCACCGAGGTGTCCCGCTATGTTTCCGAGCTGGCCAACCTTTCGCCCAACAAGTACCAGCCCTACGTGGGACAATCCGCCTTTGCGCACAAGGGCGGCATCCATGTTAGCGCCGTGCAACGCAATCCCCTGACCTACGAGCACCTGGAGCCGGAAAAGGTGGGCAACGTACGGCGGGTATTGATCTCGGATCTTTCCGGCAAAAGCAACGTGCTGGTCAAGGCGAAAAAATTCGGCCTGGATCTGGACAGCAAGGATCCGGTGATCAGCGCCATCGTCAAGGAATTGAAAGACCTGGAGAATCAGGGCTTCCAGTACGAGGGGGCAGAGGCGTCCTTCGAGCTCCTCATGCGCCGGGCCCTGGGAACCCCGAAGAAGTATTTCGACCTGCACGGCTTTAGGGTGATGAGCCAGAAGACCCCGGACGGCTTGCTCCAGGAAGAGGCCACCATCCGGCTGGCCGTGGGCGGCGAGGAGGTGCATACCGCGGCCCTGGGCAACGGCCCGGTCAACGCCCTGGACAAGTCGCTCAGGAAGGCGCTCACCCGGTTCTATCCCAATCTCAAGGAGATGGAGCTACAGGATTACAAGGTACGGGTGCTGGCCAGCGAACACGGCACCGAGGCCAGGGTGCGGGTGTTGATCGAATCCCGCGACCAGGACAGCCACTGGGGCACGGTGGGGGTTTCGCCGGACATCATCGAGGCAAGCTGGCAGGCCCTGGTGGACAGCATCACCTACAAGCTCATGAAGGATGAACGCAAGCGGCGGTGAAATCGGGAGAAAGGATCTGCGCCCCTTGGCGCTGCTCCTTTTCGCCCTCTGCATCCTCACTGTTGCCGCCGCCCGCATGGGCGGGCTTGCCGATCTCATCCGGCAGACCTCCGCTCCGCAAAGGCTTGTCTGGCAAGAGGGGCCTCTCGAACCCGGTCTTTACCGGGCGGAGGGGGATTCCCCGACAGGCGGGCAACCGCGGACCGCACCCGCTCCCTCCCTGGAAAGCCAAGCCTCGGAAATACCCCCGGCCAGACTGGCCCCCCTGTTTTTCAAGCCCATTCCTTTCCATCAGGCCGACGAAGAGCTGCTGATCACCATTCCGGGGATCGGCCCGGTCCTTGCCCGAAGAATCATCGAGTTTCGCGAGCAACACGGCAAGATCACGTCCATTGACGAACTGGACGCGGTAAAGGGTATCGGCCCGGCCAAGCTGGAAAAGCTCAAGGCGCATTTGGTGGTTGATTAGGTTTCTTATGCCGATTCTAAATCAAACGTGAAATTATGCCGCTCATTCGGTGAAACAAGCTCCCCTCCCTCGACGGGAGGGGTTGGGGGTGGGTGAAGTTGCAACCTGCTGATTTCATGGCTACTTCCCCCCCCACCCTAACCCTCCCCCGCCAGGGGGGAGGGAACTTTTGCAAAAAGCGCTTTTGATTTAGAAATGGAATTAAAGCAGTGCTTCGACAGGGCTCAGCACGAACGGAAGATCAATGAATTCAGAAAACTACCGTTCACCCTGAGCCTGTCGAAGGGTACTTTGCGAACACGCCAATGATTTATTACGAGAAAAACAACCGCCCCTGAACCAAACATTTCCCCAGCTCCCGATACACCTCCCGAAACCGCTCCCGGTCGGGTTTGTCGCCAAGCGCCCGGATGATCCGCCGGGACAACGGCCCCTGCGCAAGGATGGTCTCCACACTCTGCTGGATGCCATGCCCGGCCCGAGCCAGCTCTTGGCTGCAATCCGCGGCCAATCCCTGCCAAAGCTCGCCTGCAGTCATGGCCGCTTTTCCCCCTCTGCCAAACAGGGCAAGATAACGCTGGTTTTCGATCATTGCCTGTTCGCCGTTTTGTACCGTGTCGCTGAAGATCTCCGCCAGCCCCTCGGTATCCGCTGCCTTCTGCTCGGCCAGCCCAGCCCAGCGTCCGGTGCTCAACCCCTTGAGCACCGCGCAGATCAGCACGGCCAGGGACACATCGGCCAGCGGACACTCCTGGATGTCCAGCACCCGGATCTCGATGGCGTTGCGGTCGAACCGGGCAATGGCTCCACGGGAATTGAGCCATTCCGCTTCCAGCACCCCGTCCGGATCATGGGGCGCGATGTCCCGACGCAGCCGCTGATAGATCTCCCGTTCATACTCGGCCTCGGAGAAGACCGGCTCCGGGATGACCTGGCCGGTGATGGAGGGAATCGACTTTTGGTTGTTTCGATAGTAATCCAGCCGGGTGTCCAGCCGGCCGGTGAGCGCGCCGTCCGCTGCGGGCGAGCTGGCGGCAATGGCCGGGAGGATGGGCAACAGCACCCGGATCGCCGCGTGCAACCGACCAAACCCCGCATCCGTTTCAAAGCCCAGATTGAGATGGGTGGACTGCACGTTGGACCAGCCATGGCCTTGGCAGTTGAAGATCCGGTTGTAGGTATTATAGATGTCCCGGTTGCCGTGGGGCCAGAGCCGGGTTTCGGTGTGCGGGTCCATCCAGGGGTGCATGGCCGTGGGCAGAAGAACCGCCCCCTGGCTTGCCGCCACCCGGCCGAGTTCCTCAACCTCATGCTGGAACTTGTCCACCAGCATCGGTAGATCGGAAACCGGCTCGCTGTTCTTGATCTCGATCACATGCAGGGCCAACTCGTTGGACCAGGCCATGATGCCGCGCTCCACCTCGTTGGTGATCCTGCCCGCCGCCAGTTCCAGGATGCGGTCGGCAATGGGGGCCACATCCAGGGAATCGTCGCGGACCAGCATGTATTCCATCTCGATGCCGAATTTCTCAAACAACCCATCCCCACTCATGCCCACAGCCCTCCGCCCTTGCGCTCGTCCACCCTGCGGGCGAAGACCCGCATCAAGCGCAGGTAGAGTTCGTCTTTCAGCACCTTGTCTTCCACGCCCGCGTCGATATTGGGGTTGTCGTTGATCTCGATGAGATAGAAACGGTTGCCCACCTGTTTGATGTCCACCCCGTAGAGGCCGTCGCCGATGAGGGCCGAGGCCTTGAGCGCCAGCTTGATCAACCCCGGCGGGCAATGCTCCACCGGCAGGGTTTCGGCCTCGCCGTCGGTGAGCTTGCGCCCGGAGGAATCGCGTTTGATGATCTGCCAGTGCTTGCGGGCCATGAAGTACTTGCAGGCAAAGAGCGGCTGCCCATCAAAAACCCCGACCCGCCAGTCAAAGGTGGTGGGCATGAACTCCTGGGCGATGACCAGCTCTGATTTTTGCAGCAGGGCCGGAAGCTCGCGGGCCAGCTCCGCCTCGTTTTCCACCTTGACCACCCCTTGGGAAAAAGAGCTGTCCGGTTTTTTGAGCACGCAGGGAAAACCCAGCTCCGCAGCGAATTGCTGCCAGTTGCCCTGATGGACGATGCGGGTCTTGGGAATGGGAATCCGGTGGCGGGTGAGAACCTCGGCCAGAAACACCTTGTTGGTGCAGCGCAGGATCGATTCCGGGTCGTCGATCACCACCAGCCCCTCGGCCACACCCCTGCGTGCGAAACGGTAGGTGTGGTGCAAAACGCCGGTGGTTTCCCGGATAAACAGGGCATCGAACTCGGCGAGCCTGCCGTAATCATCCTTTTGAATGAACTCCGTGGCGAAACCCACAGCCTCGGCAGCCTTGACCATGCGTTGCAGACTCTTGGCATTGGAGGGCGCTTCCGCCTCGGCCGGATCGTGGAGAATGGCCAGATCATAACGGGCGGTGCGCCGCCGGTGAAAAACGCGATGCCTCCCCCTAAAGTACTCGCGGGCCATCTCCACGGCGAAATCGCGGTGATCCTCCGGAATATCGTTGGCCGCCATGGGGGTGATGCCGGCCAACTGCCATTTGCCGTCTTTTTCGTTCTGGCTGAAGCTGGCGCGCAAAAAAGGGGCCTGGAAGATCTTGAACAGCTGCTGGGCGAGCTTTTCGTGCCTTTTGGCCACGTTATGGCCAAAATAGATGCTCACCACAAACTCCGGCGATTTTATCTGACCCAGGCTCTGCTGGATGATCTGGTCCAGATCGTCGGAGGCGATACGGATGATGGCCTGGGTCTTGAAATCCTGGATGGTGGCCACGTCCGGCAGGGGCTTGTGCCCCCTGGCCGCAGCCAGCAGCGAGACATAATAGCCCGTGCTCTGGTAGCGGTAGGACTTGCAGAGATTGAACACCCTGGCCGAGGTCAGTTCCGCATAGGCGGCATCGGTGAGGTAGGCGCGGGCCGGGACGATCTGCACCTCGCTGATCGCCAGGGGCCAGTCCTTGGGGTCGTTCACAACAATGAGAACCTTCATGCAAGCACCGTATGGTTTGCCCGGCCATTGGCCTTTTTCCTGGGGGGCTCGATGATGAGGAGGTTGGCGTCATAGGTGACGATGCCCAACAGGATGGAACAGATGACCCGGTCGATGGAGACCTCGTATTTCTGGCCGACGGCCAAGGGGTTGCCCATGTGCGGATCGGCGATGGCCACCAGCCGGTCGGGCCGGTTATAGCCGCAGAGCAAAACAAAATGGCCGGAGGGGTGGCCGCGCACATCGTCATCCTCGCAGAGATCGCCGTATTCCCGCATGCTCCGGTAGAGATAGGTGGAGCTCAGGCCGGTGAGCACCGGGATGGAGCGTTTCAGGTATTTGCGAAGCAGGGCAGGGGTGAGGTCGGCGAAACGGAGCTCTCCGCCAAGGTTGAGGAAGTTGAGATAGCCCCGGGTGGCCAGGTGGAGCTTGGCATCGTCCTTGGCCTCCATCTGGGCCAGGAGCCGCTCCTCGATATAGTCCGGATCATGCAGAAACCAGCTGGGGTCGAAAACCTGGAGGTTGTAGGTGTAGATCCGCGCCTTGTAGCCCCGGCGCAGGGCGTGGCAGGCAAGGAAAACATCCAGGGTGCCGCCGGTTTCCAGGCTTTTCACCTCGTCGATCACCCGGGCCAAGGGGATGTCGTCGCCGTAGTATTGGTACACGGCATGAAGACAGGTGGGGCCGCAGGTGGTGTCGTCGGGCTGCGGCAGGATGGTGACGTCAAGGAAGGCTTCCATGGTGGTTCTCCTCCTGTTGATGTCGTAAGGGTCAGCCTGCCACTTTGGCGACCAGCGCCGCCATATTTGCGCGAATACGACCGTACTCCTCGGCGGAAAGACCGGCCCCAAGAGCCACTGTTTCCGCCATTTTCGCGGTGAGAAAATCGCCGGGGCCATGGGCATCGGCGTTCACAGCCATACCAGCCCCAGCGGCCAGGGCCATCTTGGCCACATGCCCGTTGGTGAGCGAGTGCCCCCTGCGGCCGGACAGCTCAATAAGGATGCCCTTGTCCGCGGCAAGTTTTGCCTCTGCCAAGGTGATGAAACCGGGGTGGGCCAGAACATCGACGCCCGCCTCAAGTGCGGCCCGGTTGGTCCCAGGCCGCACCGGCTCCACCGGGGTTTCCCCATGGCCGACCACGATCTTGGCCCCAAGCTGCCGGGCTCTGCGGGTGAGTTCCGCAAACTGCTCCGGCGGGACATGGGTCAGTTCGATGCCGGGCAGGAGCTGGGTTTTGGAGTATTTATTCAAATCAGCCGCCGCCTGCACGATGCGGGGGATGATGAAATCCAGATTGGAGGAGTCGGCGTGATCGGTGATGGCGATGGCTGAATAACCGAGGATTTCCACCCTCCGCAGATGTTCGGCCGGAACGAGTTCGCCATCGCTGAACAGGGAGTGGGTATGCAGGTCGATCATGGGGAGGTCTCCATTTTTTTAACCACGATTTTTTTTGCCACGAAAACCACGAAATGACAATAGGGTAGGTCGGGTAGAGCAAAGCGAAACCCGACATGACATTACGCCTTACTCATTCCCAACATTTTTATCAAAATCAATTGCCGTATCCGCGCCCCAATCGCCAGGATAAATCCCCTGCTTCACAAAACGATGAAACGTGGAATGCGGCCAGGCTTTGGGCGAATTTACCAAGCCATGTTTTACCGGATTGAAATGAATATATTCAACGTGGTTGACGAAGTCCTTCTCATCCCTGATTTGATGTTCCCAAAAACGGTGCTGCCAGATCGGATGTTTACCCGTAACAAGGGGGGCATCCGCTTGAGCGCCCTTGGATTGATCATGGCATTTCCTGCTGAAATAACTCTTTATCTGCCGCCATCGCATCGAAAAATCGGAATCGTTTTCCGGCAAGGTCCAAATACAATGCAGATGGTCGGGCAACAGCACAAAAGCGTCAACAATAAAGGGGTGGCGAATGATTACATGCTGAAAGGCTTCCCTGATCAGCTTGATCTTCGCCTCATCACACAAAAATCTTCGCCGCCCATGGGTCACGACGGTAAAGAAAAAAGCCGCTCCTTTTGCCCGTGACCGCCGGTATTGCATATTTTGCCTTCCGCGCTAAGTGGTAACGTGTCGGGTTTCGCTTTGCTCTACCCAACCAACCCTATTTAGGCCTTTCCATGCAGAGTCGGGGGTTAACATGTCGGGTTTCGCTGCGCTCTACCCGACCTACTATTCGTGGTTTTCGTGGCAAAAAAATTGTGGTCGGTAGGTCGGGTAGAGCGCAGCGAAACCCGACATCATCTTTACCGGAACACAGGCGAAAATCACCACCATCATCATAGCACAACCGTGCCCGAATATTTTGTGCCTTTCGTGGGGTTCGTGGCTAAATTATTTTCCCCCGCAAGGAATTCTGGCACGCCCCCTCGATCTCCACCATGAGCAACTGTCCAGGCACCAGCTTGGTCTCGCAGGAAAAATTCACAATCTGATTCCCACCGGTTCGGCCGCTCCATTGATTGGCCGGAGCCTTGCTTGCCCCTTCCACCATGATTTCCACAGTTTTCCCAATATCCGCCTGTTTGAGTTCCAGGGCAATCTCCTCCTGCCGCGACTGCAAGCGGGCCAGCCGCTCGGTCTTGACCGCTTCCGCGACCTTGTCGGGAAAATCAGCAGCCTTGGCGTTGGGCCGGTCGGAATACTTGAAGGAATAGGCGCCGTGGTATCGCACCGTCTCCACCACCTGCATGGTGGCTGCAAAGTCCTCGTCCGTTTCCCCTGGAAAGCCCACAATAATATCGGTGGTCAGGGCGATGTCCGGCCGGTATTCCCGCAGCCGGGCCACCTTGTCGAGATAGGACTCGATGGTGTACTTGCGGTTCATCCGGTGCAGGATGGAGTTTGAGCCGGATTGGACCGGAAGATGAAAATGCGGGCAGAGCACGGGAATCTCGGCAAAACAGCGCATCAATTCCTCGGAAAGATCCTTGGGATGGGAGGTGGTGAAGCGGAGCCGCTTGAGGCCGTCAATACCGGCCACAGCCCGCAATAGTTCGGGAAAACTTTTGTGCTGCGCTGCATCGCCCTTTTTGCCGTAGGAATTGACATTCTGGCCAATGAGGGTGATCTCCTTGACCCCTTGGCTCACAAGATGGGTTGCCTCGGCCAAAATATCGGCAAAACTCCGGCTTATCTCTCGGCCCCGGGTATAGGGCACCACGCAGTAGGTGCAGAAATTATCGCACCCCTGCATGATGGTGATAAACCGTTTGTGTGAAGGGCCTTCTTCCAGGCTGGGCAGAAAAGGGGGAATAACAAAATCGGCGGAAAGCTCCGTGGCCACCAGGGATTTTCTGTCCCGGCGGAATGTCGCCACCAGGGAGGGCAGGGCGTAGATCGACTGCGGGCCCATGACGATATCGATATAGGGCATCCGCTCCAGCAGGGCCGCGCCATCCTGCTGGGCCACGCAACCGGTCACGGCCAGGATAAAGTCGTGGTGCTTTTCCTTGAGCTTTTTGTAACGACCAAAGCAGCTATACGCCTTGTGCGCGGCCTTGCCGCGGATACTGCAGGTGTTGACCACCACCACATCGGCCTGTTCTGGCTTATTGGTCAGGACATAGGAATGCTCGCCAAGAAGCTGGGCCATGATTTCGGAATCACGCTCATTCATCTGGCAGCCAAAGGTTTCCATGTAGAGAAGCTGGGGCATGCTTAATGTTTTACCTTAGGTAATATTGGACTCGTAAAAAAAACTCACGCTAGTAACAGCCCGTCATTCCGGCGAAAGCCGGAATCCAGTTTTTTTTTTAGGATAGTTTTTTTCAGGTTAGCACAGCACCCTGGACCCCGGCCTTCGCCGGGGTGACGACCTTTGTTGTGAGACTATCAACCGTTACAACTCTTCCAGCCTAAGACGCTGGGCCATGCTCCGCAAAACCCCTTTCACATCCTGTTCCAGCTCGGAAGGGTACTTCAGCTCCATCACCCCCTCGGCCCGATCCACGGTGGACATGATGGTCAGATTATCGTAACCCTCAAGAATAAATTTCAGGAAATAGATCTGTTCCGGATCAATGCGAATCCGGCAACTGGCCAGGGAACTTGCCATGACAGCCATCACACGGACAGGGCGGAATCGACCCCGCCCAGGATATCCTTATACTTTGCAAGCCGGGGCAGAACCACCTCATCGAGGAATTCATCGGTCTGCTGCGGGGCCCGGCCGACAAACTCGCTGCCGTCACCGACCAATTCTTTCAGCTCCTGCACGGTAAAGGGCACAGCCGGATCATCGGCAAGCCGGGTGAGCAGATCGTTTTCCATGCCTTCTTCCTTTACCACCTTGCCGGCGGCCACGGAATGGACCTTGATCACCTCATGCATCTCCTGGCGGCTCTTTCCTTTCTCCACACAGGCCATGAGAATCTTCTCCGTGGCCATGAAGGGGAGCTCCTGGGCAAGATGGCGGGCGATTTGTTTCGGATAAACAACCATTCCCTGTGAAACATTGAGAAACAATTTTAATATTGCATCGGTGAGCAAAAAGGCCTGAGGGATATCCATGCGCCGGATGGCCGAATCGTCCAGGGTGCGCTCAAACCATTGATTGGCATAGGTTGCGCCGAAATTGCCTACCAGACCCATGAGCTTTCTCGCCAACCCGGTCATGCGTTCGGAACGCATGGGGTTGCGCTTGTAGGCCATGGCCGAGCTGCCCACCTGATTTTTTTCAAAGGGCTCTTCCTGGACCTTGAGATTGCTGAGCAACCGCAGATCCACGGCAAACTTGTGGGCAGTGGCGCCGATGCCGGCCAGGGTCTCGATGGTCTTCATATCGAGCTTGCGGGTGTAGGTTTGACCTGTAACCGCAAAAATCTCGGAAAATCCAAGCTTTTTGGCGACAAGTTCATCCATCTTGCGAACCTTATCGTGGTCTCCCTTGAAGAGTTCGATAAAGGTCGCCTGGGTGCCCACCGTGCCCTTGGCGCCCCGCGCCTTGATCTGCGGTTCCAGATGCTCAAGGTAGTCAAGATCCATGAGAAGATCCTGAATATACAAGGTGTTACGCTTGCCCACCGTGGTGGGCTGGGCCGCCTGGTAGTGGGTGTACCCCAAGGTTGCCAGACCCTTGTGCTGGCGGGAAAAGGCAGCCAGGTTGGCAATGACATTCACCAAGCCCTTCTTAATGAGCTGCAAACCCTTTTTCTGGAGGAGCAAATCGGTGTTGCACCCGACAAACTGCGAAGTTGCGCCGAGATGGATGATCGGCTCGGCAGTGGGGCACTTCAATCCGTAGGCATACACATGGGCCATGACATCATGGCGGATCTCCTTTTCCTTGGCTGAGGCCACCTCGAAATCGATATCCGTGGCATGGGCCCGCAGCTCATCGAGCATGGAGCTGGTAACGATATCGGTAAGCCCCATCTCATGCTGGGCCTCGGCAAGGGCGATCCAGCAGCGGCGCCAGGTTTCAAACTTGGTGCGTTCGGAAAAAAGCTCCTGCATCTCGCGGCTGGTGTAGCGGCTGACCAGGGGCTCCTGATAGATGTCACGATTCATAACCATCTCCATCTCTATAAATAATGTGGTTCGGATTGATTCAAATCCACCCGAAATTACCGGCTTCATTAACAGGGAATTCTTTACCAAGAAAACAAAAAAAATGCTCGCGAAAGGGGGCCCGGGTCAGCCTCAAGTTTCACCTCAATAGACAATGTCGCATAATGTATATTATGTATAGTTAAATTAAAATAAATAAAATCAAACGGATAACTGCTTAAAATCCACCGCTTCCACCTGCCAGCTGGTTTTATCGCGGTAGGTATTACGGCGGAGTCTGAAGGCCACATTGAGGGTCTGGCCGCTCCCCAAAAGGCTCTGAAAATCACCCAGACCAAAACCTATCCCGCTGAGAATCGCGCCGTTGAACCGCGCGGTGAACTTCAGATGATTGATGCCAACCTCACGGGGTTTCTCCGGGATCCCCTGGGCGCTGAAAACCGGCTCCGGATTGCCCATGCCAAACGGCGCCAGCCTTTCATAGCTCCGCAAAAATGCCGGATCAAAGATCCCGCCGGTCTCGTCATGCCAGGCAATGCCAACCTTAGGCGCAAGCATTGTCTCGGTGATGATCTCGCTGAGCCGTTCCTGAAAATGCGCTTCCAGCTTGGCGAGATTCTCCACCGGCAGGGTCAACCCCACGGCCGCTTCATGCCCGCCAAAGGCGCTAAAAAGCTCATGCTTTTCCTGAAGTATTCCGTGCAAGTTCACGCCTGGCACCGATCTTCCGGACCCCTTGGCCACACCATCCTTGAGCGTAAAAAAGAGCGTGGGCCGATTGAATTTCTCAACCATTCTGGCGGCGCCGATTCCGATCACCCCTGGGTGCCAGCCCTCCCCAACAATAATCAGGCCATTTTTCCCAGCCTGCACAGCCGATTGTGCCTGGACATCGCCCTCCTGGCACATGGCCTCAAGCACGGACTTCCGCAGCTCATTTTCGCTGTTCAGTTCCTGGGCCAGCGTTCTGGCGCGCCCTTGATCCTCGGCCACCAGCAATTCCAACGCCCGTCCCGCATCCCCCATCCGCCCGGCCGCATTGAGGCGGGGCCCCAAGCGATAACCGATATCCTCGCAGGTTACCCCGGAATCACCAAGGCCTGAAACCTTGCCGAGTTCCGCAAATCCGGGCCGCACCGAGCCGGACAGAACCTCAAGTCCTGCTTTAACTAATATGCGATTTATCCCTGTAATTGTGACCATATCAGCAACAGTACCAACAGCCACCAGATCAAGGTATGCCTTGAGGTTGGGCATCTCCCTTCCAGCCCCATAGGCCCCCTGTTCATGCAGCGATTTTCTGATTCCCATGGCCAGATAAAAGGCAACCCCGACTCCAGCCAGATTCTTTTCCGGAAATCCGCATCCCTTTTGCCAGGGGTTCAACACCGCCTCGGCCTCGGGCAGTTCCTCGGGCGCCTGGTGGTGATCCGTGACAATGACCTTGCAGCCCAACTCTTGCAGCTGCCGTACCTGCATCCGGCTGGAAATCCCGCAATCCACGGTGATTACCAGGGGCGCCCGCTCCAGCACGGCTTCAGGCACGGCACGTCTGATCGCCTCAAGATGCAGCCCATACCCCTCATGGAAACGATGAGGTTGACATACGTATCTCTCTGAAAATCCGATCTTTTCAAGAAACAAGAAAAGCAGGGCCGCGCCGGTGGTGCCGTCGACATCGTAGTCGCCATAGACAATCACCGGAGCCTGCCGGGCCAACGCCTGCAAAACAACCGCCACCGCCTCAATCATTCCCTTCATAAGAAAGGGCGAGGGCAGATCAGCCAGGGAGGGCGAAAAAAACCGCTCCGCCTGGGCCCGGTTTTCCACCCCCCTGCTCAGGAGGATTGCGGCCAGCGGTTTGGGCAGGTCAAGCTCGGCTGCCAAAAGATTCACCCGGGCGTGGTCAACAGGCGCTATTTCCCAGATTTTTTCCATTCTGGACAAATAATATTCCTCATGTTTTGCTTTATGTTTTGTGCGTATTGCATTGAAAACCTGTGAAAGCAATACTATCTAGAAAAACGATGCTTCGACAGGCTCAGCATGAACGGTATTTCGAGAGTCTTCACCGTTCGCGGAGGAACAAGAGAAAGCTATTCATCTTCCTGGCGCTGGGTCGCTGCCTCGGGATCGCCGAGAATGCCGAATCCCCTGACGATGTAATGCACCCCGGAGAGGATGGTGAAACCAGCGGTGGGATACAGCAGATAGATGCCCATGGGGAAAATGGGCTGCAAAAAGTCGTGGCCAAGATAATACACCACGGTGAGCAGCTGCAGGAAGGTCGTCACCTTGCTGACCAGGGACGGCTTGATCTTGAAGTCACGGTTGTAGAGCATGAGGATGCCGATGCCGCCGCAGATGATCACATCCCTGCTCACCACGATCACAGCCAGCCATTTCGGCAAAATGCCCAGGACTGCCAGGGTGATGTACGAGGTGATCAGCAGCAGCTTGTCGGCGATGGGGTCGATGAACGCGCCGAACTCGGTTTTCTGCTTCAGTACCCTGGCCAAAAAGCCGTCCAGGGCATCGGTAACCCCGGCCACGACAAAAACCCAGAACGCTGCCATCTCCCTGCCGTCCAGAAGGAAGATGACCAAAAGGGGAACCAGCAAAATCCTGCCGATGGTGAGAAGATTGGGGATATTCATGGGATGCTTACGTTCCTTGCGTTCCGGACAGTATTTTGCATTCCCCCCTTTGCTAAAGGGGGAGACAACGAATGCATAAGAAAACCCTCAACGCAGTTAAAAATCGCCTCCGTCTCGGAGGGCACGAACCAGCGGATATCGGGATCGTTGCCAAACCAGGTCATCTGCCGCTTGGCATAGCGCCGGGTATCCCGGGCCAAGAGAAAAAGGGTCTCCTCCCAATCCCATTGCCCTTGAAGATGCTGGAGCATGTGCCGGTAGCCGATGGACTGCATGGCTTTCAAGCCCGGATCATACCCCATGGCCAGCAATTTTTCCACCTCCCCCAGCAACCCCTCGGCAACCATCTGCTCCACCCGCAGATTGATCCGTTCGTAGAGCGCTTCCCGCTCGCAATGCAACCCGATCTGCAACACCGTGGTCAAGGCGGGCAGGACCTGTTGCTCGCGGAGATGCTCACTCCAGGTCCTGCCGGTGGCCTGAAAGATCTCCAGGGCCCGCAACAGCCGGTGGGTGTCGTTGGGGTGGATGCGTTCGGCTGATTCCGGGTCGCTTTGGCTCAACTCGGCAAAAAGGGCCGCCCTCCCCTCTTGTGCCAGCCGCTGCCCGAGGTTGACCCGCACCGCCTCCGGTATGGCAGGGATCTCGAACAGCCCTTCCAGCAAGCCCTTAAGGTACAAGCCCGTGCCGCCCACCAGCAGAGGGCGGTTGCCCCGAGCGATGATCTGCCTGCAAGCCTCGGTGGCGTCGGCCACATAGCGGGCCACATGGTATTCCTCGTCCGGGTTGACCACGTCGAGGAGATGATGGGGCACCCGGGCCCGCTCCTCCGCAGTGGCCTTGGCGGTGCCGATATCCATATGCCGGTAGATCTGCATGGAATCGAGGCCCACGATCTCGCAGGAAAACCGCTCGGCCAGGGCGAGGGAGAGCGCGGTCTTGCCCACGGCGGTGGGGCCGATGAGGACGAGCACGGGTTCGCGCACTGGCGATTCTGTGGCAGGAACACCCATGGATTGCAACGTATCCTTATATACAATAAAGAAAAGAATTGTTCTTCAGACTGGTTTCCGGTTACTATGCATGTTTGCTATTCAGCCGGACGGCAGGCAACTCCGGGCCGAAAAAACCAGCATTATCAACGAATAAGACATCTATATACCATATATTCCACAAAGGAGAAGATCATGCCCGAGAGAATTTACAACTTCAGCGCCGGACCGTCCACCCTCCCCGAGGAGGTTCTCATCCAGGCCGCCAAGGACATTGTAAACTTCAACAACAA
>JBAYUD010000002.1:0-114880 GCA_041675265.1 Desulfurivibrionaceae bacterium
CATCACCGAACGGATGGCGTAGAGCAGGTCGACATCCAGGCATTTCTTGAGGATAAAGCCCTTGGCTCCCTTGGCCACGGCCTCCTTGAGATATTGATGGTCCTCATGCATGGTCAGCATGAGGACACGGGTCTTGGGCGCCTGTCGCAAAATCTCCGGCAGAAGCAGAAGCCCGCTGGTTCCGGGCAGGGAAATATCGAGGAGCACGATGTCCGGTTGCAGCTCCTTGGCCTGAGCCAGAGCCTTTGGCCCCGAATCGGCAGTGCCCGCCACCTCCATGTCCGGTTCGGCATTAAGTAGCAGGCTCAAGCCGGAGAGGAGCACCGGATGGTCATCGACCACCAGAATCCGAATCATGTTATCGTTCATGGCAGACCCCCGCCTTGGCAGGCATTTCAAAAACCAGCATGGAGCCCTCGCCCGGACTGCTTTCAATCCGGAAAGCCCCCTGCAGCAACTGGATCCGTTCCCGCATCCCCAGCACCCCGAGCTTGGTCTTTGCATCAATCAGTTCCGGCGCGAAACCAATACCGTTGTCCTCGATCACGCCCCGGATTTTCTCCCCGCGCCATTCCAGAAGCACGCTCACCTCGGTGGCCCGGGCATGTCGCGCCACATTGGAGAGCGCTTCCTGCACGATCCGGTAGACGCAGGTTTCCGTGCAGGTATCCGGCCTTTTCTCGGCAAAACCGATGATGGTCAGCTCCACCGGTATCCCCTGCCGGTTGATAAAACCCCGCACCAGCATCTCCACCGCCGGGACCAGGCCAAGATCGTCCAGCACGCTGGGCCGCAGCGCCACCGCCAGATTATGGATCGCCTCCATCTCCTCGGTTATGGCCTTTCGCAACCGGCTGATACTCTGGCGAGCCTCGCTCTCGTTCTTCGCGTTTTCCAGCATCTTGAGATCAACCATGACCG
The DNA here is from genome assembly GCA_041675265.1 of Desulfurivibrionaceae bacterium. Taxonomy (GTDB): domain Bacteria; phylum Desulfobacterota; class Desulfobulbia; order Desulfobulbales; family Desulfurivibrionaceae; genus Thiovibrio. The sequence continues at coordinate 922 of JBAYUD010000002.1, forward strand.
AAGCCAGGGCCTGGCCGGTCTGGTCGTGGAGTTCGCGGGCGATGCGTTTTCTTTCCCCCTCCTGCCCGGCCATGACCCGATGCAGGAAATCCCGCTGGAGCTGCTCCTTTTCCAGCCGGGCCTTATCCGCACTGGCCAGGGAAAGCACCATGGCGTTGAAGCCCTCCATGAGTTTTCCCAGTTCGTCCTGGCTTTCCGTCGGGTCCAGGCTCACGGAATAATCCCCGCGCCGCACGGCCCTGGTGGCTTCGAGCAGCCTGGTCACCGGCCGGGTGATAATCCAGGTCAGCCCCAGGGACAAGAGCACCCCGAATATTGCAACCAACAGGGTGGTCCGGGCCAGGGAGCCGGTAATCGCTCCGATCTGGCGGCGCAGGCTGTCGCCTTTCACTCCGACCACCACCGCTCCTTCATTGCCATTGCTGATGCCTGCCGTCGCCTCCCAGATGCTGCCCTCGTTGGTGCGGAGCAGTTTCGGCTCTGATCCCGGCGGAGAAAAGCCGGGGCCTTTTTCCAGCAGATCCGCCGGGAACCCGCCCTCAAAGGTGTGGGCCACCACCTGCCCTGCACCGTTGCGGACAAAGACATAACGCAGATCAGGACGATTCTGCACCGTGTTCCTGAGCATCTGGGTCAGGCCGTAGACATCGTTGATCAGCAAATAATCGTGGGATTGATAGGAGAGTTCCGTGGCCACAAAGCGGCTCTCTTCCCGGAGAAAGGCGTCGAAATTCTCGCCGAGAGCCGCCTGCACCTTGTAAATCGTGACCGCGCCAAAGAGAAGGATCAGGGCAAGAGCCAGCCCCAGGATCTTCAACTTCAACGGCACGCTGAGCAGGGCGGACCTGCCCCGACGTGCGGCTTGCCGGAACAAAGCGGTCAGGGCTACAGGCACGGGCGGTTCTCCTTATAATCCATACAACCCTGGAACTGGCTCGACAAAGCGTTCCACCCCCAGCTCGGCCAGGGCTTTTGCGCCTTCCGCATCCCGATGCAGACCGAGGAGCAGCTCTTTCAACAAGGCCTTCTTCTCTGGAGAGATGGCGCGCGGCACCACCACCGGGGGGATGCCGAAATCCGGCGATTCCCATATCACCCTCGTCCGCCTGAAAATTTCCGGGTTGCGCTTTCCGGCGAACTCATAAACCAGACTGTCCACCGAAGCGCCATCCGCGAGGCCATCCATCACCGCAGCCATGGATCGGTCATGGCTGTAGGTGAAGATCGTTCGTCCGAAAAAGGTTTCCGGTTGTTGTCCCATGCTTTGCAACAGGGAGAGGGGGTAGAGATACCCGGTGTTGGAAAGCGGATCGGTAAAGGCGAAGACCTTGCCGCGCAGGTCGGAAAATTCACGGGCCGGAGAAGCTGCCTGCACGATGACAAAAGCCCGGTAAGTGCTCTTGCCGTTGATCTGCGGGACAACCAGCAACGACATCGCCTCTTTCCGGACGCCCTCGACATAGGCCCCGGTGCAGATGAAGCCCAGATCCAACACGTTTCTGGCCAGCAGATCGTTCAGTTCCTGATAGGTTTTGCGTTGCACCAGGATTGCCGGCTTGCCCATCCTGCGGCCCAGGTAATCGATGAGCGGCTGGTAGGAGAGCGCGGTGCCCTGGGGAGAAAGGATCGCCCCCACCCCGATCCGGAGCGTTTGCGAGTCAGGCTCTGCCTGTCCGGCGGGAAGTTGCTGGAATTTGTCCAGCCGGACCAACCGCTCCTGCTCCGGTTTTTCCTGCTGCCCGGAATCGCAGCCGGTCAGCAGGAGCAAGAGAAACCCCAGGCACATGGCGTTGCGCCAGACACGGCCAAACCTTCTTTTCGTGAACACGGTCATGACAGAATATATCACATCGGGGGTATGTTTTTTTCTCCGAAAAACCACCAGGCTGCGACCGGCACTGCCCTGCCGTCTTATCATTGAAGGATAAACCCGGCCACCGGAAGCCCTTTGCCCCATGCCCCCCAGGCGCCGTTGTGGATATCCAGGGTCCGGGCCCCACTGTCGTAGGTTGCCTTGATGTTTGCCTCCAAGCTGCAGCGGCGGTCATAGTTGGTATGGGTAAAAACAAGTTGGTAGATCGTATCGTTTTGGGAAACAACCTCCTCCACGTAGGCGACATGGCCGGTGGGCATGTTTCTTCGGTTATTGGCGCCAAGGATGAGGATGCTGCCGGGCTTGGGCACCAGGGAGGTGTTGCCGCGCCGCTGCTCACAGGAAAACCAGGTGAGGGGACCGTTTTCGTGGCCGATGCGGCAGCTGTCGATCCCGCTCCGGCAACGGGCAAAGGGAAGGCTCTGGGGTTCGCAGCGTCTGGCCCGCTTGCTGCCCCCGCCACCGGGACGCAATTGAAAGCACTCCGGGATAGCACGCCCCTGCCGGGCAAGGGCTGCGATGAATTCCTCCGGCGCGGAGATCCGGCCGGAATCCGGCTCGCTTGAAGGGGCAACGGAGATGCTGCCCTGGTTTGGTTCGGGAGCCGGAACCTCTCTCTCCCGCGTTACTGTCCGCTCCATGGGGAGGGCTGCCACGGGTTCGTGGCGGACACACCCGGAAGCAAACGAGAGACAAAGAAAAATCGCGCCGATCACCCGGACTGTGCTTCGCTGCATGGAAACCCCGCTCTTCTTGAATTGCTCTGGGGCGCACAACGCCCTGATCCTGTGGCATCATAGCAGACGGTCCCCCCCTTGACAATGCCAGGACTCTTGGCCTTGAGGATTGCACGAGAATAGGGTTGCACCGCCTTGGCCATCATGCTATAAATGCCGTTTTTTCGTGGAGATAACCCGCATGCCCGTTGGCGGGAACACATACACGCTTCGAGTTTCCTTTTCCCCTTTTTACGAGAACATTCATGATTGTTGAAATCGCAACAAACCGCGATTACAACGGGTATCACTTTGTAACTTTTTAATTTTGGGTCACGAACCTGTTAACTTTTTCTTTTTTTGCGAGTGCATCATGATACACCTCACCAACATCAGCAAACAGCATGGCTCCCAGATCCTTTTCGCCAATGCCGGATTCCAGATCCTCCCCGGCGTGCGCACCGGGTTGGTCGGCCCCAACGGCGCGGGCAAGTCCACCATCTTCCGCTTGATCACCGGCGAGGAAGAGGTGGACAAGGGCGAGATCTCCTGCGCCAAGAAAACGGTGATCGGCTACTTTTCCCAGGAAGTGGGCGAGATGTCCGGCCGCTCGGCCCTGGAGGAGACCATGGCCGCCGTAGGCGAGGTGGTACGTTTGGGCGAGGAACTGAAGGAGATGGAAGCAGCCATGGCCCAGCCCATGGAAGACGACGCCATGACCGCGTTGCTGGAAAAATACGGCGACGCCATGGAGGAGTTCGAGCATCGCGGCGGCTACGATCTGGAATCCCGTGCCCAGGCAGTGCTGACCGGCTTGGGCATCGGGCCGGAGGATTTCCACCGGCCGGTGGAGTCGTTCAGCGGCGGCTGGAAGATGCGCATCGCCCTGGCCCGCATCCTGACCATGAACCCCGATGTTTTGCTGCTCGACGAGCCCACCAACCATCTGGACGTGGAGTCCATCGTCTGGCTGGAGGAATGGCTGGCCAAGGATTTCAAGGGCGCGGTGCTCATGACCTGCCATGACCGCGATTTCATGAACCGTCTGGTTTCCCGGATCATCGAGGTGGCCAACGGGACCATCACCACCTACAGCGGCAATTACGACTTTTACCTGCGCGAACGGGAGATCCGGCGGGAACAGCTGGCAGCCAGCTTCCGCCGCCAGCAGGAGATGATGGCCAAGGAGGAGGATTTCATCGCCAAATTCGCGGCCCGCGCCTCCCACGCCTCCCAGGTGCAATCCCGGATCAAGAAGCTGGACAAGATCGAGCGCATCGAGCTGCCCCCGGAGCAAAGGGTGATCAGCTTCGAGTTCAACGAGCCGCCCCGCAGCGGCGACGACGTGGTGCGCATGGAGAATCTGGCCAAGAGCTGGCCCCTGGACGGGGGCGGGGAAAGGCCGGTGTTTTCCGGCATCTCCGGGGTGATTCAGCGGGGGGAAAAGGTGGCGGTGGTCGGGGTCAACGGCGCGGGCAAGTCCACCTTGCTTAAAGTCCTGGCCGGCCAGACCGAGCCCACCTCCGGCAGCGCCGTCATCGGGGCCAACGTCGGCCTCGGCTATTTTTCCCAGCATGCCATGGATGTTCTCGCCCCGGAAAGAACCGTGTTCGAAACCGTGCAGGACGCCCTGCCCCAGGCCAACATCGGCACCATCCGCAACCTCTGCGCCGCCTTTCTTTTTACGGGCGACACGGTGGACAAGCAGATCAAGCTCCTGTCCGGCGGGGAAAAAAGCCGGGTGGTGCTGGCCACCCTCCTGGCCAGGCCGCTCAATTTCCTGATCCTGGACGAGCCCACCAACCACTTGGACATCCAGTCCCGGGAGATCCTGCTGGGAGCGCTGCAAAAATTCACCGGCACCGTGGTTCTGGTCAGCCATGACCGGCATTTTCTCCGCTCGCTGGTAAACCGGGTCATGGAGGTGGATCACGGGGAGATGCGGTCCTACGGGGGGGATTACGAATACTACCTGCGCAAGTCAGGGCACCAGGCATAGGAGAAGACCCTGCGCCGCGATTGTGTCCCCCTCCTGTTTTTTTTGTGTTGCTTGTTGATCCCGTTTTGGCCGACAATGGTGTCAAGCTCCGATGGCCGCGCTCCATCCCCCCTGCTTTTTCTGCGCGGCAACTCCTCATCCGGGCTTTCTTTTGTGCCGGGCAGTTCTCCCACACACCTCCCCGGGGAAAGGCTCTCAATCGAATCGAACGGGTAACAGGAGAAGAGGATGGGCCGGAAAGCCGTGACATTTTTTCTATTGGCGCTTTTTTTCGGAACCTTCCTCGGTTGCGACCGGAAACCCGAAGTCAAGGGGCCGCGCATGGGGACACAGCCTCAATCCGCCGGGGTGCCCTTCTATCACTTTGCCGTTCACCCTCTTCATAATCCCGGCAAACTTACTCAGGCATATCAGCCGCTCATGGCCTACCTGAATGGCCGGTTGCAGGGAGCGCGCCTGGTCCTGGAGGCATCGCGGGACTATGCCGACTTCGAGGAAAAGTACCACGCCCGCAAGCCAGAATTTCTCCTCCCCAATCCCTGGCAGACCATCCAGGCCATGCAGGCCGGCTATAGCGTCATCTCCATGGCCGGAGAACCGTTGGATTTCAAAGGAATTTTCGTGGTCCGGCGGAACAGTGGCCTAGCCCAACCCGCCGATCTGAAGGGAAAATCGGTGAGCTATCCCTCTCCCACAGCCCTGGCGGCCTGCATTATGCCCCAGTACTTTCTCCACACCCACGGCATCAACGTTACCACCGACATCGAAAACCATTATGTCGGTTCCCAGGAGTCTTCCATCATGAATGTCCATATGGGCAAGACCGCGGCGGGCGCGACCTGGCCGCCACCCTGGCGGGCATTCCAAAAAGAGCATCCGCTGGAAGCGGCAGAGCTGAAAGTCCTCTGGGAAACGGAGTCGCTGGTCAACAACTCCGTCATGGTTCGCAACGACATCCCCGCCCATGTGCAGGAACAGGTGCGCGCCCTCCTGCTCGGACTTGAGGAAACCACGGAGGGGAAGTCGATCCTCGCGGGGATGGAAACGGCGCGTTTCCTTCCCGCTGAGGATAAGGACTACGACGTGGTGCGCCGGTATATCTCCCGCTTCGAAAACGAGGTCCGGCCGGTGAAGGAGCGATGATGAGAGCCCTGTATCGTTTCCTGTCCGGCACGCTCCGCGGTCGTCTCATTGTCGGCGTGGCCGTGGTGCATGCCGTCATGATGGCCCTGTTCATCACCGATCTGACCGCACGTCAACGCGCCATGCTCCTGGACCGCCAGATCGAGGAGGCGACCGCTTTGTCCCAGGCCCTGGCCACTTCCGCGGCGGGATGGATCGCCGCCAACGACATCGCGGGCTTGCAGGAGCTGGTGGAGGCCCAGCGCCGCTATCCGGAGATCCTCTTTGCCATTCTCGCGGACCAAGAAGGGAGGGTGCTGGCCGACACCGACAAATCCAGACAGGGGCTCTACATGCTCGATCTGCCCGGCGAAACACGCCAGGCGGTGCTCGCCGGTACTCCCGCGCTGGTTGATGTCGTAGCTCCGGCCATGATCGGAGGACACCAGGTGGGCTGGGTTCGTGTCGGCATAGGACAGAAAGCGGCAAGAGAGAAGCTTGCGGAAATCATCAGGGATGGTGTCGTCTATGCCCTGGTGGCGATCCTTATCGGCTCGGCCATCGCCTGGGTTATGGGACGTCGGATCACCCGGAGGCTCTATGCCGTTCAGGAAACCATCGCCGCGGTCCGCTCCGGCAACCGTCTGGCCCGCTCCGCGCTTGCCGGCAACGACGAGGCGGCCGTCATGGCGCGGGAGTTCAACCACATGCTGGATGTGATTGTGGAAAAGGACGCCGAACTGCGGGAGAAGACGGAGGAACTGGATCACTACTTCACCGATGCCCTGGATCTTTTATGCATTGCCGACACCGACGGCTACTTTCGCCGGTTGAACCCGGCCTGGGAGACAACGCTCGGCTTTCCCCTCTCGGAACTCGAAGGACGACGCTTTCTGGATTTTATCCATCCCGAGGATATGGAGGCGACCCTGCAGGCGGTTGCCACGCTTGCCGAGCAGAAAGAGGTGCTGAATTTCACCAACCGCTACCGCAACAACACCGGAGAGTACCACTGGATCGAGTGGCGGGCGTTTCCGTCCGGGCAACGGATTTATGCCGTTGCCCGGGATATCTCCGAGCGTAAACTGGCGGAGGATGCCCTCCGCCAGAGTGAAGAGGAGCTCAATCTCGCCCAAGCAGTGGCACAGACGGGCAGTTGGTACCTGGACGTTCGCCACAACGAGTTGAAGTGGTCGGCCGAGACATACCGCATGTTCGGAATCCCGCAAGGACAGCCGCTCACCATGGAGACCTTCGTCGCCTGCATTTTTCCGGAGGATCGCGACCGGGTGCTTCAGGCCTGGAACGCGGCCTTGCGGGGCGGACCGTACGACATTGAGCATCGCATCCTCGTTGGAAACGAGACCCGATGGGTGCGGGAACGCGCCAAGATACGCTTCGACGCGGCGGGAAACGCGCTCACCGGAATCGGAACCGTGCAGGACATCAGCGAACGCAAGCAGGCGGAACAGGATATCGCCCTCCTGAGCTTCGCCTTGAACAACGTCCACGAGGCCGCTTTTCTGATCGACGAAAACGCGCGCTTCCAGTACGTCAACGAAGAGGCTTGCCGTCTCCTGGGATACAGTCGCGACGAACTGCTCGGCTTGGGCGTGCCGGATGTTGACCCGAATTTCCCGGCAGAGCGCTGGCCCGACCACTGGAACGAGCTCAGGAGACTGAATTCGTTCACCTTCGAAGGTCGCCACAAGAGCAGGGAGGGGTGCATCTTCCCGGTCGAAATCAACGCCAATTATTTTGAGTATGGCGGCCAGGGATACAACCTGGCAATGGTGCGCGACATCACCGAGCGGAAGCAGAATGAGGAGGCCTTAAGGCAAAGCGAGGAATTCAATCGGAATATTCTGGCGACCGTCGATGAGGGGTTCATCGTCGTGGACCGGGAGTACCGGATCCTCTCCGCGAACAGGGCATTCTGCGACATGATGCGGTCATCCGCGGAGCAGATGGTGGGGAGGCCATGCTATGAGGTCTCGCATCACGCTACGCGTCCCTGCTTCGAGCAAGATGGAGACTGCCGGGAATGCGCGGTCAGACATACCTTCGAGACCGGCATGCCCCATGTCGCCTCCCATACGCACGAAGACGCGTCCGGAGCGAAACATCACATGGAATTGCGATCCTTCCCTGTCTTCGATGCGTCAGGCACGGTGATTTCCGCCATCGAAACCATCAACGACGTGACGGAAAAAAGAAAACTGGAAGCACAGCTGCGACAGGCCCAAAAGATGGAAGCGGTCGGCACGCTGGCCGGGGGCGTGGCCCACGACTTCAACAATATGCTGATGGTGATCATCGGCCACGCGGAGCTGGCCTTGCAACAGATGGCCCCGGATCAACCGCTTTTTGCCAATCTGCAGGAAATCCGGAAGGCAGCCGGGCGTTCCGCGGACCTGACCCGGCAGCTGTTGGCCTTTGCCCGCAAGCAGACCGTCGTACCCAGGGTGCTCGACCTGAACGAAACCGTGGAAGGGATGCTCAAGATGCTGCGGCGCTTGATCGGCGAGGACATCGATCTCACTTGGCTGCCGGGGACAGGGGGGTGGCCGATCAAGGTGGATCCTTCCCAAATCGATCAGATCCTGGCCAACCTGTGCGTCAATGCCCGCGATGCCATAGCGGGGGTGGGCAAGGTCACCATCGAAACGCGCAATGCCATCATCGATGAGGCCTATTGCGCCGACCATCCGGAGGCGATTCCCGGCGAATACGTCCTGCTGGCCGTAAGCGACGACGGATGCGGCATGGACAAGCAGACCCTCGACAAGATATTCGAACCGTTTTTCACCACCAAGGAGACGGGCAAGGGCACCGGTCTCGGACTGGCCACGGTCTACGGCATTGCCAAACAGAACAACGGCTTCGTCAACGTCTACAGTGAGCCCAGTCAGGGATCGACCTTCAAGATTTACCTGCCCCGAGACACGGGCAAGAGCGTGGAGATGCCGCGGGAGAGCCCGGCGAGTCCTGTGACCGGGGGGCACGAAACCATCCTCCTGGCGGAAGACGAGGCCGCGATTCTGGACATGGTGAAACAGATACTTGAGGATTTCGGGTATCGGGTACTGGCCGCCTCGACACCGGGCGAGGCCATCCGGGTGGCCAAGGAATATACCGAAGAGATCCACCTGCTCATAACCGACATGGTCATGCCCGAGATGAACGGCCACGAATTGGCGAAAAACCTGCTCTCTCTACATCCGAAGCTCAAATGCTTATACATGTCCGGCTATAGCGCCAATGTCATCGCTCGCCACGGCGTGCTGGACGAGGGGACCAATTTCATTCAGAAACCGTTCTCGATGCAGGCCTTTGCCGCCAAGGTGCGCGAGGCGCTGGATGGCAAATAAGAAAACCGCCTCGTGACGAAACGCGGCAATCGTTGCCAACGCAGGAATAAGGAAAGCGGCTGGCCTAGGCGGTCACCCCTTTCAACCGGGCGGCCCGCTCGAATTTCAAGATGATTTGAGCCAGTTGCCGCTCATCGGCAGGGGTCGGCGTAAAGCGGATGCCGTAGCTCGCCAGCTTCGTTGTGCCATTATCGGCTTTCCGGACAATGGTCGCCCACTCGAACCTGAGCTGAAAGCTCTCCACTGTTCCCTGGGGCGCAAATTCGTTTGCCGGCGCCGCATGGTGGAGTTGGAGGCAGACCGCCCGAATCTCCCACGGCACAACAACCGGGGTTGCCTGCGGCAGGCGGACCAGAAACCCGGTTGCGCTCAGGTCTTCGATCCGGCCGGAGAGTATCCATTTGCCCACGGTCTGGAAGATGGCGAGACTGTCGGCGGTGGGCACAACCCGGTAGGCATGCCGACGCTGGATGATCGTAATCTCCGCGGGGAGGGAGAGTTCCAGATACTCATCCTTCATCCGGAAAATCCGGCTCTTGCCGATGATATTGCGCCCGAGCACGCAACGGAACTGAAACTCCACCGGCTCGGGGGTGAATTTCGAGGCTTTATCCCGCTTGGCCAGAATCAGACGCGTTGGAGAGACCTTGACAACCCAGGCATCGCTGCGGTGCCCGTGCTGGACGATGCTCAGGGTTTTGCGCCGCTCCAGCATCAGCTCGAAGATCCGGCTGACAGCCCCCGGCTCCCGAACAATCTCAACGTCAGAATCTTGCATCCTCGACAAAACCCCCTGCGGCTCAAATTCCCAAAGAAACAAACCGGGCTTGGTTCTAAGGATAAACCTCTTGCCCTGCCCGGTCAACCCCGCCCCTTCCCGCCAGAGCAAAAATACTTTTTTCGCTTGCCTTTCCCTACCGATTTCACCGACAATACACATACGCCCCGATGGCCGCTTTTCACCACCCTGAAGTCCCCACAACTTCTCAGCGGCGAAGCCTCATCGGGGCTTTCTTATGTCCGCTCAACTGTGCTCGCGGGTCTTGCGGAAGACGATCTCCGGGAACAGCTCGGCCACCCTGCCCAGCCGCCACTCGCTTTCCGCCAGATAGGCCAGATGCCCCTCGGCGTCCAGGGCCAGATGGGCCTGGTTCTTGCTTTTGAACTCATCGAGCTTCTTGCGGTCCTCGCAGTCGATCCAGCGGGCCGTGGCGTAGCTCACCGGCTCGTACACCGCATCCACCCCGTATTCCGCCTTGAGCCGGGCCATGGTCACCTCGAACTGCAACACACCCACCGCGCCCAGGATGTAGTCGCTGCCCATGGTGGGCCGGAAAAGCTGCACCGCCCCCTCCTCGGCCAACTGCACCAGCCCCTTGTTCAGCTGCTTGATCTTGAGCGGGTTCTTGATCAGCACCCGCCTAAAATGCTCGGGCGCGAAGTTGGGGATGCCGGTGAATTTGAGCGGCTCCTTGTCGGAAAAGGTGTCGCCGATTTTGATCGTCCCGTGGTTGTGGATGCCGATGATGTCGCCGGGCCACGCCTCTTCGACGTTGGTGCGATCCTGGGCCATGAAGATGGTGGCGTTGGCCAGGGAGACCTCCTTGCCCAGTCGGTGGTGCATGACCTTCATCCCCCGGGTGAACTTGCCGGAACAAATGCGAAAAAAGGCGATCCGGTCGCGGTGGGCCGGGTTCATGTTGGCCTGGATCTTGAAGGTGAAGCCGGAAAAGGATTCCTCGTCCGGGGAGACCATGCGGGTCGTGGTGGCGCGGGGGCCGGGCGACGGGGCCAGCTCGACAAAGGCGTCCAGCAGCTCGCGTACCCCGAAGTTATTAACCGCGCTGCCGAAAAAGACCGGGGTTTGGCTGGCCTTGAGATACTCTTTATGGTCAAAGGGGTTGGCCGCCCCGGCCAGGAGTTCGAGATCCTCGCGGAGCCTCTCCGCCTGGCTGCCCAGCATCTGGTCGAGAAGCGGATCGTTCAAGTCCTTGACCACGATCCCGTCCTGGGGCCGCCGGTCCTTGCTGGGGGTAAAGAGGTTCAGCTCCTGGCGCATGATATTGTAGACCCCCTTGAAGCTCTTGCCCATGCCGATGGGCCAGGTCAGCGGGGTGCACTCGATCTGCAACTTCTCCTCGATCTCGCTCAAGATATCCAGGGGCTCCAGGCCTTCGCGGTCCAGCTTGTTGATGAAGGTGATCACCGGGGTATTGCGCATCCGGCAGACCTCCATGAGCTTCTCGGTCTGGGCCTCGACCCCCTTGGCGCTGTCGATGACCATGAGCGCGCTGTCCACCGCAGTGAGCACCCGGTAGGTATCCTCGGAAAAGTCCTTATGGCCCGGGGTATCGAGCAGGTTGACCTCGAAATCCCGGTAGTCGAACTGCATCACCGAGGTGGTCACCGAGATGCCGCGCTCCTTCTCGATACTCATCCAGTCGCTGACCGCATGATTGTCGGTCTTGCGCGACTTGACCGCCCCGGCCATCTGGATGGCGCCGCCGAAGAGCAGGAGCTTTTCGGTGAGGGTGGTCTTACCGGCGTCGGGATGGCTGATGATGCCGAAGGTGCGGCGCCGCTTGATTTCTTTTTCCAATATGCTGCTCATCTGATCCTGTTTCCTCTCTGCTTTCCGGGCCGGAGACGGCCCACGGAACAGCGTATATACTCCAAAAAACGCAGTTTGTCAGCAAGTTCCGCAGAGCCGCTCCTGCGTGCGCACCCCTTCCCCCGACCCTGCCCGGCGCAACCGCAGCCACGAAAAAACAAGGCTGTCTCCCTTGTGTCCCATGGACTCGGGACGAATTTACTTTATGCATCCCCGGCTGGCGTGTATAATTTTTTTATTTCTTTCCCTTCTTTCTTCGTGGTGATCCCTTGTCTGTAAGCAAAAAAAAGCCAACCCGGAAACCAAATAGTGCCAGTGGCCCAGCCAAGGCCTCTGCCCCCGGCCGTCCGTCCAGCGGCAAGAAAAAATCCCCGCCGGAAAAATCCTTTGGCAAAAAAGTCCACCACCCTGCCACTGCTCCGTCCCGCGGCCGCGCCTTTTCCGGCTTCAAGAAAACACATGCGGAGAATTTCGAAGAGGAACCATCCCGGACCCCTGCCAGGGCATCCGGCCGCCCGGCGCACGGCAAGAAAGAATCCTCGCCGGAAAAGCCCTTCGAGAGAAAGGGGCGCAGGCCTGCGGCAGCTTCCCCTCGCGGTCGTTCCGTCACCACCGCCAAAAGGCCGCAGACGGATACCTCGGAGGAGGAATCGTTCTGGGCACCTGCCGCACCAACCGACCGCTCCTTTGCCAGCTTCCTCAAGCCGCTCATTCCCCACATGGCTTCTCCGGACGCCCAAACAATCCTGCACAGTTCCCCCCTGGCCCATCTCGATTATTCCGTGGAGTTGCAGGTAAAAGACCAGGGGTTGCTGGCCTTCTGGAAGCAGCACCGGCTGCCCGGCCTGCCGGAGCAGGTGATCCGTTCCCCCAAGGCCAGGGGCTACCGCACCACCTCAAAACGCAAAGGGTTCCTCCACGGCTCCACCCTGTATCTGCTCTTGGGAGACAAAGCCGCCCTGCCCAAGAACCGGCAATATTTTACCGCCTCGCCCTTGGAGCCCAAGGAGCACGAGGTCATCTACCGTTTTCTCCAGCAAAAACTCAGCGAACCCGCCTTTAGGCTGATCGCCGGCCATCTGAACTATCTCATCATCCGCGGCAACTACACGGAACAGGCGGTGATCTTCAATGTGGATCTGATGAACGGACCGCTGGTCCGCAAGATGAAATTGCTGAGCGCCCACCTCCAGAAGCTTCCCGTTGCAGTCACCGCAGCCTTTGTCTATCTTGACCCCAGCCAGTCCGACTACTATCTGGAGAGCAAGCGCCCGGCGGAAACCCTGCACTTCAAGAAGCTCTTCGGCCCGGACCAGTTGGGGGCCTCTTACCACGCCTGCCGCTACCAGTTCCACCCGACCTCTTTTTCCCAGATCAACGAATCCATGGTGGAAACCATGCTGGAACGAGCCCGGGAATTGCTGGCCCCGAGTTCGGACCAATCGCTCCTCGACCTCTACTGCGGTTACGGGTTGTTCAGCCATTATCTCGCTCCCGCCTACCGGCAGGTGCTGGCCGTTGACGGCGAAGGCCCGTCCATCCGGGCAGCCGAGGCCAACAGCCGCTTGAACCAGAAGCGGGGCGGCCATGCCAAATTTCTCGCCCACCGGATCACGGTGGGGTATCTGGAAAAAACCCTGCCGCCGCCGGCCCCGGGCGAGGTGATCCTCCTCGACCCGCCGCGCCAGGGTACGCTACCGGGGGTGATCGCGGCCCTGGCTCGCAGAAAGCCGAAAAAGGTGCTCCATATCTTCTGCGGGGTGGACCAGATCCCCCCCTCCCTCAGAGAATGGCAGGCCAGCGGCTACCAGGCGCGACGCATCGCCCCCCTGGACATGTTTCCAGGGTCGGCCAATCTCGAAATCCTGATTCTGCTGGAACCGAAGGCATGACCCAAAAATAGCATTACTAACCCCACGGTAGCTATCCAGCTCGGAGCAGAAAAAGAACATAAACCACGAAACGTAACTGTTCAGCAGTGCCGCAGATGCGCGAAAGAGGCCAGCGAAGTGTGCTATTGCACATGAGCAGGCCGATGACAAAGCAGATGCGGCGCTGCTGGACAGTTCGAGGAACAGCCCATGGCGCAGAGCGTGTATATCGTGGCAATCGGACCCCAAAGCGGCAAATCGGTGGTCGCCTTGGGCATCATGGAGCTGTTGTCCCGCCGCATCCGTAGGGTCGGCTACTTCCGTCCCATCATTCCCTCCCATGATGTGGCGGACAACAACCTGCAGCTGATCCGAACCCGCTACCGGCTGCATTTCGCCTACGACGAGCTCTTCGCCCTGTCCCACGACGAGGCCCAGCATCTTGAGGCCGAAGGGAACACCGACCAGGTTCTCAAGATCATCCTCGACAAGTACAAGCATCTTGAAGCCAAATGCGACTTCATCCTCTGCGAGGGCACCGATTTCAGCGGCCTTTCCCTGCCCTTTGAGTTCGAGTTCAACGCCGAGGTGGTCAACAATCTGGGCAGCCCCATCCTGTTGCTCCTCAATTGCCACAACAAATCCCCGGAAGACATCCTCGACGCCCTGCACGTGGCCCAGGAATCCTTCCTCAAGAAGGGGTGCACCATCCTGGCCAGCGTGATCAACCGGGTCGATCCCTTTCTCATGGAAACGGTGCGGGAAAAACTCCACGAATACGACATGGAATGCGGGGCCTGCAACCTGGAATGCGGGCCGGTCTATATCATGCCCGAGGAGCCGTTTCTCGGCAAGCCCACGGTGGGAGAAATCGCCCGGGCCCTGGACGCAAAGATCATCGTGGGAGACCAGGAAGAGCTGAACCGTGAGGTAACGGACTTCAAGGTGGCGGCCATGAGTCTGCCACATTTTCTCGACCATATCGTGGAAGGCGACCTGATCATCGCGCCGGGCGACCGTGCGGAGATCATCCTCGGCAGCCTGGCCGCCAATTTCTCCAGCACCTACCCGAGCATCGCCGGGTTGCTCCTCTCGGGCGGCTTCGTTCCGGACCCCCAGATCTCCCGGCTCCTCCAAGGATTGAGCTACAAGGTGACCGTGCCCATCGTCAGCGTGCGGACCGACACCTTTACCACGGCCATGAACGCCAGCGGTGTGCCCCCCATGCTCACCCCGGAAAACGACCGCAAGATCGCCGCCGCCCTGGGGCTTTTTGAGGCGCACATCAACCTGCCCGAACTGGAGAGCCGCATCGCCCTTGTGAAATCCACCCGGGTCACCCCCATCATGTTCGAATACAACCTGGTGGAAATGGCCCAGAAACACCGGCAGCATATCGTTCTGCCCGAAGGCACGGAAGAGCGGATCCTGCGGGCCAGTGAAATCCTCATCCGGCGCGGCGTCGCGGATATCACCCTGCTGGGCGACCCTGCGGTGATCCGGGGCACGGCCAGCAACCTCGGCCTCGACCTGACCGGCGTTGAAATCATCGACCCGGTTACCTCCCCCTTGCGCGAGGACTTTGGCCAGACCTACTTCCAGCTTCGCAAACACAAGGGGATTACCGAAAAGGGCGCCTTTGACACGGTGGCCGACGTCAACTACTTCGGCACCATGATGATCCACAAGGGGTTGGCCGACGGCATGGTTTCCGGGGCGGTGCATACCACCGGGGACACCATCCGCCCGGCCCTGCAGTTCATCCGCACCCAGCCGGGGGTCTCCATTGTTTCCAGCGTTTTTTTGATGTGCCTGGCCGACCGGGTCCTGGTGTACGGCGACTGCGCGGTGAACCCCGACCCCAACGCCCAGGAGCTGGCGGAGATCGCCATCAGTTCGGCGCAAACCGCCAAGCTCTACGGCATTGAACCGCTGGTGGCCATGTGCTCCTATGCCACGGGCACCTCGGGCAAGGGCGCCGACGTGGACAAGGTCCGCGAGGCGACCCGGATCGCGAAAGAACTCCGGCCCGACCTCAAGATCGAGGGGCCGATCCAGTACGACGCCGCCGTGGACGCCGGGGTGGCGAAAACCAAATTGCCGGAAAGCCAGGTGGCGGGCAAGGCCACGGTGTTCATCTTCCCGGACCTGAACACCGGCAACAACCTGTACAAGGCGGTGCAGCGCTCGGCCAACGCCGTGGCCATCGGCCCGGTACTCCAAGGGTTGAACAAACCGGTCAACGACCTGAGCCGGGGCTGCACCGTGCCGGACATCGTCAACACCGTGGCCATCACCGCCATTCAGGCCCAGTAACTTAGCAGCAGCACCACATCTGCGTCGCCGCTACGCTGCTGTCATCGGTCGGCTCGTGTGCACTAGCACACTTCGCCGGCCTCTTCCTAGCATCTGCAGCACTGCTGCTAAGTTACTGTTGGTTGGGATGCTTAGGCCTGTTTTTGGGTTTTAGTTGAATAGTTATCTAGTACCTTGTAACTTTTTAATCGACATCAAATTAATTCCCTCCCCCCTTGCGGGGGAGGGCTAGGGAGAGGGGGAAGTTGCCATTATATCAGCAGGTTGTCGCTACCCCCACCCTAACACCCTCCCGCAGGTAAGCGCAGACTCCGATGGGAGGGTGTTTTTTCAGAAATCTGCAATAATTACAATGTAATAGGAAAAAACCATGAAGGTTCTGGTGCTCAACTCCGGCAGCTCGTCCATCAAGTACCAGCTGTTCGACATGCGGGACGAATCGGTGCTAGCCGCGGGCAGCGTCGAACAGATCGGCGAACCGGGCAGCCACCTCAGCCACTCTTTCCACACGGCCCAGGGAGGGATGAACAAGACGGTCCGCACCCTGCCCATCCCCGATCATCGGCAGGGCTTTGATCTCATCGCCTCGATCCTCCGGGAAACCGGAGCCCTTGTCGATACCGGCGAACTCCGGGGCATCGGCCACCGAGTGGTGCATGGCGGCGAGAGATTCAAGGAGCCCGTTCGGGTCACCCCCGAGGTGCTGGGAGCGATCCGCTCCTTGATCCCCCTGGCACCGTTGCACAATCCGGCCAACCTCCTCGGCATGGAGGTGGCCATGGAAAGCGCTCCCGCCGTGCCCCAGGTCGCGGTGTTCGACACCGCCTTCCACCAATCCATCCCTGCCCATGCCTACCGCTACGCCATCCCCAAAAAACTCTACGAGGCGCACCAGATACGCCGCTACGGCTTCCACGGCACCTCGCACCGCTATGTGGCGAAAAAGGCGGCGGAGTTTCTCCAGAAACCGCTGGACACCCTCAACCTGATCAGCCTGCATCTGGGCAACGGGGCCAGCGCCGCCGCCATCCAACAGGGCAAATGCATCGACACCTCCATGGGGTTCACCCCGCTGGAGGGGCTGATCATGGGCACCCGCTGCGGCGATCTCGATCCGGCGATCATCTTCTACCTGGCGCGGGAAACCGGGCTTGCCTCCGGAGAGATCGAAACGATCCTCAACAAGGAAAGCGGCCTCAAGGGGATCTGCGGGGCCAACGACATGCGCACCGTGGGAGAGCTGGCTGCGGGCGGGGATCCGGAAGCGCAGCTTGCCATCGCCATGTACTGTTACCGGATCAAGAAATACATCGGCGCCTACCATGCGGTGCTGGGGGGGCTGGACGGGCTGATCTTCACCGGCGGCATCGGGGAACACGCCGATTTTATCCGGGCGGGATGCTGCGAAAATCTTGCCCATCTGGGGCTGGAAATGGATGAAGAAAGAAACCGTGGATCAGTGGCGGGATGTTTTGCCATTGAAAGCAAAGCCGGCCGGGTGAAAATCCTGGTCATCCCCACCAACGAGGAACTGGAAATTGCCGAACAGACAGTCGCCTGTCTGGGGGGTTAACAGAGTAGGGAGCGCCCATCATGTCCGACAACACAACAACCAAAAAGATCATCTCCGCGCTGTGCGGCTGCCTTCTGTTGAGCCTGGCCGGTTGCAGCTTGAACGAAAGCGCCCGGCCCTCTTGGGAAGAGGGGGTGCTGCGGGTCGGGGTCACGCCGAATTATCCCTGCCTTATCCATAAGGCGCCGGAAACCGGCCTGATTTCCGGATTTGAAGCCGAATGCGCCGCCTTGCTTGCCGAGCGGCTCCACAGCAGGCTCCAATTTGTCGAGCTGGAGTGGGAAGAGCAGATCCCCGCCCTGGAGCGCAAGGAGGTTGACATCATCATGTCCGCCATGTCCATCACCGAGATGCGCAAGCTCCAGGTCGCCTTCAGCGCGCCATATCTCACCATCAGCCAGATGGCCCTGACCACCAAGGGCGGGGAAGAAAAGTTTCCCTCGGCCCAGGCTATTCTGACCACCAACAAAGCCATCGGCGTGGAAAAGGGAACCACCGGAGACGTCTTTGTCCAGCGCTATTGCCCCACAGCGGAACCGTTTTTCTTCTCCTCGCCGGATGCTGCGGTGCAAGCGCTCCGCGACAAGCGCATCGACCTCTTCATTGACGACGGCCCGGTACTCGGCGCCTATGCCGCCAAGTACGGTGCCGAGGGGTTGGTTCTGCTTCAGACCCCTTTGACCAGTGAAGAGCTTGCCTGGGCGGTGCGCCGCGATGACCCGGCCCTGCTCAAGGCGGTGAACTCCGCCCTTGAAGCCTGGAAAAAAGAGGGCACCCTGCAGAGTCTCCTCAAGAAGTGGCTGCCCAAATGAAAAGCCACGCGCCTTGCCAGGCCCTCTTCAGGCTTGCTGGGCCTTGCGCCACCCAGCGGTCTTGAGGCGCGCGATACGGTCGATATTCCAGCTCTGGATTGTTTGAAGATACTGCCGCTGGTCCTCACGCAGGAGGGCCATGATCTTTTCCTTTTCTTCCCGGATATCCTCGCGCTCGCCGGGATACATCTCCAGCCAGCAGGCATAGCCCTGATCGAAAAGGAATTCCGGGCAAACCGCCTCCGGCTCCACCTGCAATTTTGCCGTGAGCAGCATGGTGGCGAGGATCATGTCGTACTCAATCACCCAGCTGTTGTCGTTGAGCATGGAGCGGCCGTCAAACGGGGCATCCCCAGGACAATCGGGGCAGAATAGCCGCTGAATCACGGCTGATTGCAAAAGGTTGTCGCGGAGATGAAACTGAACCGTTCTGGCGCCGCACTCACAGGTTTTTCGCACATCAATGCACATCTGGTCCCTCTTTTCCCATAAATTTTCGCGGTTGAATTCCAGTTGCGCAGCCAGCCAAAGTTTTCAAAATCTTCTCGGCAACGGGGAAAAATCCTTGCGGCCATTGATCATCTTTTGCAGCTGCACCCGTTCAGCCCGCGCCTCCTCCAGCTCGCGCCGGAGCTCCATCTCCTCGGCGGGCGAGGCGGAAAGCAGAAGCTTTTCCAGCCGTTCAACCTGCTGCTGCGCCCGATACAGTTCCCGTGCCAAATCCCGTAAAGACATAAGCCTACCTGTAATTTCCGTCTTCAGCCGCCGGCTTTCAGCCTGAACAGCCGATCAGTTGAGGGCCGTCATTGCCCGAAAGGCGGCCAGGGCCGCGCCATTAAGAGCCGCCCTGTCGGTTGTTATGATTTTTACCGGGATAGCAGACAAGATTCCGGCCATACGCCCTTTAGCGGTAAATCGCTCCATGAATCGCTTCGAGTCGAAGGCGGGCAGGAGCCGGGGCAGCATGCCGCCCCCCAGATAGAGCCCGCCGGTGGCAAGGAACTTGAGCGCCATGTTCCCTGCCTCTGCCGCCAGAACAGAGAAAAAGATCTCCATGGCCAGACGGGCGACCTCCCCCTCTTTTTCCAGGGCCTGGGCCATGAGAACCGGGGTAATATCCGGAACTGCGTCCAGCGCCTCCTGCAACTCCTGGGGAACCTGCATCCCTGCCCCCTGGGTCAGGTACCGATAGATATTCGGGATGCCTTTTCCGGAACAGACCAGCTCGTAACTCACATGACCGTGTTCCGCCCGCAAGAAAGAAAGCAACCCTTCCTCCATTTCCGAGGTCGGCGCAAAATCGACATGCCCTCCCTCGGAGGGGCAGGCGGAGTAGCCCGTGCCATTCCAACAGAGATAGGCCTCGCCAAGCCCTGTCCCCGGCGCAAGAACCGCCATGCTGCCCTGGGGAACCGGCGTTCCCCCATTGACTACAACCAGGTCTTCCGGCTGTAGAATTGATACCGACTCGGCCACGGCCACCAAATCGTTCAACAAGAGAACCTCGCTGAACCGAAACTGCTCCCGCAACCCCTCCTTGTCAATGAGCCAGCCCAGGTTGGTCATCCGGACCTTCCCGCCGCCAACCGGCCCGGCCACGCCAAAGGCCGCCATCCGGGGCCGCTGCTCCGAGCCGCGCAAAAAATCCGAGATTATTCCGGAAAAATCGTCGTAACCGCTGTTGGCAAAACGCTGTTCCCGAATCAGCTCATACCCCTGGCCGATTGTTGCATACAGGGCCAGGAGGGTTTTTGTCCCGCCCAGATCTCCCGCCAGAAAATAGCCCATTTCCCCTCCCCAAGCATGGTACCAACATCCTCTTGCAACCAGAAACGGCCTCGCCCTAGCAGAAGAGGCCGTACCCAACCCGGGTGCGGCCTCTTGCAACTACTTCCAATCTCCAGGGCTTTCCAGGTGAGGCAAGCGCCCTTCCCCGTTAGCTGTCCGAATCCTTTTTCCCCTCCACCAACCGGATGAGATGGCCGATATTGTCGCGGAGCATCAGGGTCTGGGAGGTAACCGCCTCGGAGGCCGCAGCCAGCTCCTCTGCATTGGCAGCCATCTGCTGCGTGCCGGTGTCCATCTCGGTCACCGCCTTGTTGATCTGCAGAACGCCCTGGGTCTGCTCATGGGAAGCGGTGGAAATCTCTTCCACCAGAATAGCCACCTTCCGCGAGCCGTCCACCACATCCTTGGATTCCGCCACGACCTCATTCACTTTTTGCAGGCCGTCATTGACATTGGCGATGGCCCTATCAATCAGGTCACTGGAGTTTCTTGCCGATTGCGCGGTACGCTGGGCAAGATTGCGCACCTCATCGGCAACCACGGCGAAGCCCGCGCCCTGTTCCCCGGCCCTGGCCGCTTCCACCGCGGCATTCAAGGCGAGAAGGTTGGTTTGGAAGGCGATGGCCTCGATCTCCCGGATGATGGTGGCGATGGCGTCGCTGTCCTTTTTGATGTTCTGCATGGAAATCTGCATGGCCGCCACATTGGTGTTTGCCCTGGAGCCGATCGCCTCATTCTGCTTCATCGAGGAATTGGCCTCGGCGGAGTTGTGGTCATTCTGCTGAACCATGGCGGTGATCTCTTCAAGGGACGCGCTGGTCTCCTCCAGCGAGGCCGCCATCTCCGAAGCCATTTCCGCCACCATCTGGGAGGTGCTGGACGTGGCCTGAGCCTCTTCCGAAATCCGGTCGGCGCTCTCGTCCAGCTCGGCGACAATGGTGTTGACGGAACGCACAAGCATCTGCACAACCAAAAAGGCGAACAGTCCGACAACCACGAGAGAGATGGCCCCGCCAATGATAAAGAACATGCCGAACATCTTCACCTCGGCCATGGCCTTTGCCTTGGTCAATTCCTGGCCCCCGCGCAGCTGGTCAACCGCGGCCTTGGTGCTGCCCATCAGGCTGTAATACTTGTCAAAAAATTCCCCGTCAAAGGCCTCCAGGGCAGTGGTCTTGTCCCCTTTTTCCAGGGCAGGCAAAATCTTTGTGTTGATAATCTCGTCCATCTTCGGCCAGGAGGCGACCAGTTCGTCATAGGAGGCCACAACATCCGAGGCCACATCCACCGCATGGCATGAGCCGCAATACAGTTTTTTGCCTCCGGGATTGGTCATGCTTTCCCGCATTTCGGCAATGGCCTCGTCGAACTTCTTGCTGGTGGTTTTCAGGCCGCTCAAGGATTCCGGATCGTAATCCATGATCTGACCCTTGAGGATGCTGTTGAGGAGATTGAGGTTGAGGCGGATCCGGGCGACCTTGTCGATGTAGTCCATCTTGAGTTCGATGCCGGTATACATCGCGCCCCCGATCTGCACCCGCTGAATGATGAACTGGGCGATCCCGACGCTTGAAACCATGGAAAACGCGACAAAACCAACAAGAAGAAAAAGCTTTACCCGCAGACTCAAGCTGTCAAACCATTCTTTCATAGCGACTCCTTATGCGTACCTCATTAAAGCCATGTCTAACGATTTTCTATTATATCGTATACTCTTGGTTTTTTTACCACTATTTTCTCATTTCCCCGCTGGTTGCCAAAATGGCGGCGCCAAAAATGCCACCCAAAAATCCGAGACGCAACGCTGTCTTTTTGCCATGGAACGGGCGCGATGGTCCTGCGGTTTACCCCATAGCCCACAGACAACAAAAAAGGAAAAGCCGTTTTCCTGCCCCACGGCTCTCCCATTGCCCCTCGGTATAATTTTTTGTACCTATCGCCTGAAATTCTGAGCCCCCCAAACGTTCCTCCCAGTATTCTCAATCCCTCCCGAGAAAAAAACCATCCCCCCCATGAGTACAAAAAAACTTGCACCCATACAACACCTTGAAACAACATCATAAAATAAACATCCCCTATCCAACCCCTCCTTGGCTGTTAAAAATTTTGTACTCCTCCATCTTTTCATTCCGGAGGCCAACCCTTCCCAAAAGCCCACCAATCCGAGAAGAAGCAAGAAAAATCAGGAATTAAAAATATTGGCACGCTTGTTGCTTTAGCACAGGACAGTAAAACAACTCTTATCTCCTTTCTCCTTAAAAGAAGGCCGACTTTCCCGCAGAGTCGGTCTTCTTTTTTTTGCCCAACAGAACAAGCCAAAAAACTCCCCCACCTTCCCCGCCGGCCAGACACTTTTATCCCGGATGTTTTTTTGCTGTTTGCACTCTGCCGCAAAGCCCGATATAGTGCGAGCCCTGTGAGCGCCGGCGCCTTGCCCGCCGACAAAGGCCCCGCAGCCAACCCTCCCGAACCCGGCAAGGGGGTTCGGTTTACCGCCATTGCCCAGCCACCCCGCTCTTTCTCCTGATGAAACCATCCGATACCGTGAGCCCGCGATGACCGTTCCCTTCGGGGCGATCCCCCTGAAAACCCCCTTTATTCTCGCACCCATGGCCGGCTGCACCGATCTCCCCTTTCGCCTGCTCTGTAGAGAGCATGGCGCCGGCCTCTGCTATTCCGAGATGATCGATTGCCATGGCTTGGTGGCGCAAGAGCAAGAGTGCCTGGAATTGCTCCGCACCAACGGCGCGGAACACCCTGTGGCCATGCAGCTTTACGGCAGCGATCCCTCCATAATGGGGGAAGCCGCGGCAATCCTCAGCGAGCACCCCATCGCCTGCATCGATATCAACCTGGGCTGCCCCATGGAAAAAGTCGTCCAGAAAGGCGCCGGAGCCGCGCTGATGAAAAACCCGCGCCTGGCTGAAAAGATCATCACGGCCGTATGCAAAAATTCGACAAAACCGGTAACCGTCAAGATCCGTTCGGGCTGGAACCAGCACACCATCACCGCGCCGGAGATTGCCAAAATAGCGGAAGGCGCCGGCGCACAAGCCATTGCCATCCATGCCCGCACCTGGAGCGACGGATTCACCGGCCCCATTGACCATGGCGTAATACTCCAAGTCATGCAAAGCGTTGCCATCCCGATTTTTGCAAACGGCGACATCACCTCCCACGAGCAGGGCCAAGCCCTGCTTAAAAAAATCGGTTGCGCCGGGGTGATGATCGGCCGGGCCGCATTGGGCGCTCCCTGGATCTTTTCCGGGACCGTGAACCAGCACCCCTCCATGGCCTACAGACTCAAAGCCCTGCTGCGCCATCTCGAACTCGCCGAGACCCACCTTGCGCCGGAACCGAGCCTGTCCAAGATCAGAAACCACGCCTGGAAATATTTTCGCGGCACAGCCACCGGCCCGGCCATCCGCAAACAGATCGACGCCACCACAACCTACCCCGAGCTGAGAACTTTCATCCACAGCCTTGCCGCGCAGGTGTCCCGCCGGTGATCCGCAAAAAAGAAGCCCCGGCAAGCAGTAAACTTGCCGGGGCTTCTTATATTTTTAATGGTGCGCCCGGAGGGATTCGAACCCCCGACTCTCGGCTTCGAAGGCCGATATATATATTCGCAACTATTTGTTTTGACGTAATATAAAAAATATTATATATTTTTTGGTGACACATTTGGTGACACTATCGTCAAAAAATAGGATATCGAAGACATGGCAACTTTTGAAAAAAGAGGCCCTTACCAAATTCGGGCAAAAGTGCGGCGCAAAGGCCACCGCACCGTCACAAAAACTTTTGAAACCATGGCAAACGCGAGGTCCTGGGCCAGAGACGTTGAATCCGAAATGGACCACGGAACCTATACAAACATACGAGTAGCAGAACAAACCACCCTCCGCACCGTCCTCCTGCGATACCACGAAGAAGTCTTCCCACGGTTAGCCAACGGGGGCCTCGGCGAAAAAGCGCGGCTCTGGAGACTGATGGACGAGTTGGGAGAGTTGTCTCTTGCCGTCCTAGAATCATTCCATATTGCAAAATACAGGGATCAGAGAATAAAAGTCGGTGCTGCCCCACAAACAGTCAAACACGAAATTGGCTTGCTCAATAGAGTACTCAAACACTGCGTAATGGATTGGGGAATCCCTCTCCCTCGCGGAATCGTCACCGCCCAAGTTAGAAAGCCCTCCCTTCCATCTGGCCGGGACCGGCGATTGGAGGAAGATGAAGAAAAAAGACTTATAGAAGCTGCGGAGAAGTCAAAAAGCAGGGACATTCCAGCTATCATTATAATAGCACTGGAGACAGCAGCCAGGTGTGGCGAAATCGCAAGGATGAGATGGGAACACATCAACCTTGCCAAAAAAACTTGGCACATCCCAATAACCAAAACAAAAGTGCCGAGGACTGCTCCCTTGTCCCCCAAGGCGATTGAAATATTAAAAAATCTGCCTCGCCGCATCGATGGACGCGTATGGTCTCTAAGCAGCCACAGCATTAGCCAAGCTTTTACCCGGATATGCCGACAAGCAAAGATTGAAGGATTCCACTTCCACGACCTCCGCCACGAAGCAACCAGCCGTCTTTTTGAAAATCCGGAATTTGGGATAATGGAGGTGGCCACTATCACCGGCCACCAAACCCTTACCATGCTGAAAAGATACACCCATCCTCGAGCTGAGGATTTGGCGGCAAAGATGAAATAAAGCGATTCCAGCTCCTCGAACATTCTTGACAATGTACTAAAAAAAGGTACAATAAATTATGTCATGGTCAGTTGTTTATAGCCGTCAGGCGGAAAAGCAGCGGAACAAGCTGCCGATACGAATCCAAAGCATCCTTGATGCTCTTATCATCGATATCCGGGCAGTCGGGCCGACACGTGGCAACTGGCCTAATTATTCCAAGTTGTCAGGCGGCCTACATCACTGTCACTTGAAGAAAGGCCACCCAACCTATGTTGCCGTCTGGCGGGAAGATAGCGAGGAAATCAAACTTGTGGAGTTAATCTATGTTGGTACGCACGAAAAAGCACCATACTGAAGAAAGCGTTCGCTTTGTCGGCCCACCGGCCGCCATTAAGCGCCTGCGTGAGCTTGCGCGTAACGCTGGTGTCGTGGAAGCCAATGACACTATCCCCGCCTCCGAAATTACGCCGGAACTCGATAGCAACCCAGGCGCTCTTTACTTGAAAGGTATTCGCTATCGTGACGACGTCACTCAGGAGCAACTTTCTCGGCTGACCGGTATCCCCCGCAGGCACCTTTCTGAGATGGAGAACGGAAAACGGCCCATCGGTAAGGAATCGGCTAAGAAATTGGCTGCCGCACTTAACTGCGATTATCGGCGATTCCTCTAAAGGAACGAGCTACCAGCACAGACGTCCTGGTGCTGTAGGATTGGTGACACCTGGCCGAGATCCAGGAGCTGCATTTGACACCATTTCTTTTTTTCATTTCTTCCCCAAAATCTTTGACTCTTCCTTGCAAACTGAGCCGCAGGCGAGGTAGCGGAGCGTCAACAGTCTCTCTCTGGTCGGATTCTCCAGTTTCTTCCTCTGGCCTCTCAACAACCGCGCATTTTTCGTTCCAGGCCCCCCCGGAGGCGGAGGAAAAAAGGAAAAACTATGAATTTCCTTAGCTTGGCCCTGCAACGCAGCCAATATCTTCGTTTGTCAGGGATGATCTCCGTTTTGCTTTTAGTCGTTTCTGGTGCTATAAATTATAAAGTCAGAAGCACACTGAGCTACCGCGTTACTGAAAAGCCGCCCATATAGAATGTACAACAATGCATAACCATGTAATTCAGCGAGAAATAGGAATATCCTCACCTCACTCACCTAGCCATTATTACTTCGGAGAAGAAATGTCGAACGAATGGGCTTACCATCCCAGTGACAAAAGCAAGGCACTGGTAAATATCTCAGAATGGCAAACGAAATATGGTCCAGAAGCGGAAGGCCGGTGTCGAGTATGTGATCTGCCAATTAAGATAAGAGCGGAAAAATCAGCAAGCTGCAAGGCTCATTTTGCCCACTTTCCACATACTCCATGTCCTACAATTATCAAGAACCACGTTCCTTATGCCGCCCTATCGGCACTTCCACGTGATCCATCCGTGGCCGATGCCGCCAAGGCTTTTGTTCGAGACAACGCAGTAACTATCTACGAAAAATGCCAAAAAGAAATACTTCCCAGATTGTCATGGAAGGAGTTTCTTTCCCTGGTGGAAAAGGCTAATGAAATTGATGTCTGGTCATTGAAAGACATGCCGCATTTCTTTCTGCCATACGTACTTATGACCTGTGCTGACAAATTCAATGCACAATCTCCAAAGAGACCGCATGATTGCTTCTTTGTACTTGAGCCATTCCCATCGGGGGCCAGCAACCTCTGGAATTTCTCGACGGGCTACAAGAAGTATCTCTGGCGCGTTGACCTCCCTGCAAGAGACGTAGAGAAAATTGAAATTAACCCCGATCTTGGTGTTCCTTGGTTTCTGGCGAAGCTGTACAAGACCCTCGCATGACTCAAGCGCTTACCCCTAACTCCACGTTAGCCGACAGAGCTTGTCGATATGAAGACCATCGATAAAGCTAAGGCTACAATTTCGCGCATCGCTGATGGCGAACAAGTCGCCGCGATCCGGAACGAGCTTGCGGCTGACGAAAACGATTGGTTTCGAATAAGCGCAAAGGCATATTCCCTCCACCTCCAGACCGCTCGAAAGAAACAGGAAGAATATAAAAAGAAGCCGAACATTTTATGCACGTCGAACGAAGAAATAGATCAAATATTTGAATTGAATGACAAGCTTGCAAATTTTGCGGTATGCCTTCCAACGCTAGCGACAAAATCCGATATAAGGGCGGCGCTGTTTTTGTTGCCGAGAATGCCAAAGTCTGAAAGTCAGTTATTGCTCTTGCTTGAAAATATGACATTGGAGCCAAGAATTAGAGCGCTACAAAATATTGGCAGAATACGTCATTTTGAGGCATTCAAAGAGTTCGCTCACTTCGTTGAAGCGGCAACGCTTTGCTATTACAGAGGAAACTACGCTAGCTCCTACTTAACTCTCGTCCCTGTAATCGAAGGAATAATTCTCAGATGGTATGGATACCAAGGCATAGGCGAAAAACCTGAGTTCGAGGAAATCCGAAAGTTCTTTGGTAGCCCCCATGTCCGTCAGCCTTGCCCGGGAAATCCTTTATTCCACGAAGTGTTCTGTAGGGCATGCCACAAAATAATTAACGATCATCTCTATAAACCTTCGCAACGCGGTAAAGCGCACGCGGAATTCAATCGACATCAAGCTTCGCATCTTCTGCGTAATACGAAATTTGCGACCCAAGAGAACTGCATTCGCCTATTTCTTCTCTTGGACACGATGGCAGAAATATATCTATATGAGACTTACTGTCGTGATCCCCGTTGGGATCTCAAGGATGAAGATACTTTCCCCGAGGTAATACTGTACAAGGCATTACAGATAGAAACAGCATTGGGAAATGGCCCGGAAAGCATTCTTCTCAGGGAGGGCCTGCATGTGGGTAACCCATCGCTCAACATGGACGCTCCGCCTAGCGGTGGCGCGCCGGTTATCTAGCACGTTATCACTGCCATCTGCCTGATCGGTTCACCAATTCAGGTTTTATTCAAACCCACATAAAACGTCGAAGACCCTTTAATTTTCCATTGGAGACAAAACATGCTTCAAAAAGCCAGAATCCTTTTTGTTTTTGCCATAATTTCCATTTTTCTTTTTGGATGCTGGGTTCCAGAGAAATTTCAGGCCAAAGTTGCAGTCAATAAGGATGGGAGCTACACGTTCGTTTATGACGGTATTCTGACGTTCGCAGCGGTGCTAATGGCGGGGCAAGGGGAATTAAGCGCTCGGGACGAAGCCGATCTTAAAAAAGAAGCTGTGAAAATCGCCAAGGAGCCAGGCTTCAAGAAAGTAGATTATCTTGGCAAGGGGCGCTACAAAGTCTTGGTAGAAAAAATTGGCAAGCCCGGTGAGCCGTACTACTTCCTTTCCAGGGAATCCCAGATACTTTCCATCCTTCCACAGAAGGATGGAACAGTCTCAGTATCAGCAATTCGACCCGACAAGAAAGCGATTCAAGAATTAAGTTCAATTGGTGTGAAAATTGATGGCACACTGTCTGTTTCAGTTGCCAGCGAAGCAAAAGTTCTCAAGCATAATGCGCAAAGCCAGCCCAAGCTTTTTGGCCTTTTGGGTGACTACAAGTGGCAAATCAAGTCGCCAGACGAAAACCCGGTCATAGTTGTTCAGCCCGTCCCTCCCGTCAAGCGGTGATTTTTTTAGTAGGCGCGTTACCTTTCTTTTTGGTGACAGCCGGGCAGCTCCAGGGCGACCTGGTTGTCACCACTATTTTTTTGCTGGTGACACAAAAGGCCGGTTTCCGCCGGCGGACTGTCACCATTTTTTTGGTGACAGAAAGAGGATCTGCAGCTGCACGATCCGTCACCATCCTGTCACCACTTTTCACCGGGCCAGCCCAAGGCCCGACCCTTTTTCTCTGGTGTTCTGGATAGACCGCTGCCATTGCTGGAGCTGCTGCAACGCTGCTTGCTGCTGCTTAAAGTCCAGGCCGGAAGTCTGCTTGATCGTTTTGGACGCCTGGACGATCTGCTTTTCAAGTCCCTGTCCGGTCTTATCAAGCGCCTGCCGATGCGCCAGCTTCTCGCGCTCGGTGGTGGGCCTCCGGTCGGTAACAGGATGCCGGTTTTCCTTGGCCTGTTTTCCGTATCGCTCCACGGTCTTTCCAATCTTCTCCACGAGCTGCTGTACTTGCAGCTCGACGGGAGAGCGGCCCTTGATCGCCTTTTCGTGGATCGTGAGCGCATCGAGCGCGGCCTTTTTCTCCTCCTGGGGGATCGGGGCAAGCTCGATCTCTTGACGGGCCTCCCGGATCTCCAGGGCGGTCTTCTTTTGCATTTCCTCCAGAGTCCGCCACCGCTGGCCCTGCTCCTTCAAGCTCTTCTCCTGGTCCTTCTTGGGGGCCGTCAGCTCGTTTAGCCACTTCTTGTAGTTCTGTGCGTCCTTCCCGAATTTCCGGACGGTGGCGGCAATCTCCTTGCCAATCTCCGGCTGGCTCTTTGTAAGCTCTCGCTCCAGGCTGCGAATGCTGCCAAGCAATTCCTGACGGCGCTCGGTAAGGGGAAAGGTGTCTTTCTTCACCTGTTCCCGCAGCCGAACCAGGGAGCGATTGACGGCCTTCCGGTATGCGAAAGCATCCCGGCTCGGAGTCTCCCGGCCCATAGCCCTCTGAAATTGAGTCTCGCGCTTGTAAAGGCCCTCGATCCCCTTTTGCACTTGCTCGATGATGTGGGGCCGGTCCCGTCGCAAGGTGGCGACGTGTTCCATTTGTAGCTCACTCAAACGAGCGGCGAAGTCGGCCCGGAGTTCGTGAAGGTCCGGGGGGTTCAAGCGCAGCTTCGGCCCCCCCTTCTCGCGGTTGGCGTTCTGGACGACGATATGCACATGCGCCTTGCCGCTGTCCTTGTGCAGCGCATGGACGTAATCAAAGCCCCGGTCCCGGAAGTGCTTTTCAAACACGGCACGGGCAGCGGCCATAACTTTCTTGTTGTTCTCCTCTGTCGGATCAGCGGCAGCGGATAGGATTATGTGCGTCGCGTGGCGGCGCTCGTAAACTTTCTTGTCGCCCCTCACCTTCACGTTGTCAGGGATCGGGCCGCGCTTCCGGTGGTCAAAGTTCTTCTGCCACTCCTGGTAAATTTTTTCGATATCCTCTTTCCCTTTATACGTCCGCCCGTCCTGGTCCTCGACCTCGATTTCCTGACCCGGCTTGTCGGCCCTGGCCACATACATGAGGAGGCCCTTTGCCCGGAAGCCTTGGGCATAGCTGGCCACCTTGACAACGGCCTCGGTCTTGCCGGAATGGGCTTGCTTGATGTAGCCCGGCTGCGTCAATCGCGCCCGGACAGACGTTCTTGCGCCCTTCCGGCCCTTTAGGGCCTTCGGTTCAAGCTCTGGCGTTTTAGAAGGTTCGGAGTTGTTCATGGATCTTCTTTATGAGTGTCATAAGCGCCTGGAATTGTCGGCGCAGTTCCTTATGTTCCGCCGCGAGTTCGTGCGGCTGGATGGTGTCGTGGATGTTGTAGTAGTGGGCAATCTGGTTGAGGTTGCCGCCGACTCGCGCCATGTCTGCCTGGAAGTCCTTGACGGCCTTGGTCAGCTCGGCCAGCCCGGCATGTTCGCCGGGCGTCCGGTCGGAAAGGTACGCATCGAGCGCCCGACGAATAACCACGGATCTGTTTTTTTCCGTGGTCGCCCTTTCGTCGAGCTTCCGCGCTTGATCGTCGTCGAGCCGGACCGGGACATATTGTGTCATTTGTTGTTGTCCTTTGCTTTTAGGGCGGGACCCTTTAGGGAAGGCCCTGATGGGGGACCCTCCGGGGGGTGAAACCCTTTCCCCTCGCCATGCGGGGGGCAGGACCGGCCACGCCGGGTAAATTGTGTTACAATTTGCGTATCCTGCCACGAGTTAAACCCTACCTCTATTCTTCTAACAGATGGTTTTACGTGTAAAATCAGTGAGAAAGACTATTTTTGCTGGAGAATCGCTTGCGAATCGATGCGGTTTTCTAAATTCGCGGCTGCGTTGCACGTCATTTTTGGCCGGTTGCACCTCTCAAAAAACCGGTTGCATCCTATTTTTCGCCGGTTGCACCTCGAAAAAGACCAGTTGCACCAATTTTCCACCAGGGCGAGACCCTTTGCGCCATGCTGCGCTTGACCGCTTGTGGCCCTATTTCTGCCGGTGTTCCGCCTTCGGCGGTGCTTGGAATGCAAAGTTGGGGGTGTCATGGCAGACCAGGGGTGAGCAAGGAGTGAGGCGACCGGGAGGACGCTGTAACGCTCCGCTGCCTCGCCTGCGGCTCAGTTGCAAGGAATGACAAATCAGAGATAGATGCATATGGTGCACCTATCTCTGAGAAAGATCTGGATCATTTCTCGATAATCGGCGCCATGATGCCGTCGGGAAGGAGATCCAGATTGATGCCTATGGGTGTTGATTGTATTTCCTCCTGTGACAGCGGTTCATCCATGGTCATCAGGAATATCAACTCGCGGCACTCGGCGAAAAGCTCCTTGGGAAGCCGAGTCTCATCAATGAAATAGGTATGGACGCCCAGTTCCTCCTGCCGCACAACCGGCAAGAGTGGCGGGAATTTGGGGAGTATTTCCGGCAGCACCCCCATTGCTTGAAGCTGTGAAATGTCCCAATAGAGCTGCTTTTTGTCGTTGGTCGTCATTTTTGTTGTCCTCTCGTACTGTGCCTCTCCTTGACCTTCCCCAAATAAAGCGGCTTGCCTTCGGCAGTCATTCCTGGGTTCTTAGGGCAAAAGAAAATGCACATATCCGCCTTCCCGCCCTCGACCACAAACTTTTCACAGGCAGTTGGGATCTTGCATCGGTGGCATTCCTTGGGGTACTGCTCGGGAAAAACAGGTTGATACGATGTCGTCTTTTCCTCTGCGGTCGTGGTTGCCATGGCTATTTCCTTTTCTCGGAGTGTTAGAGCCTACAGCCTTGTAAGTTCGGTCGTTCATGAAGAAATGCCAAGGCATGCAGGATGATCTGGTTTTTGCTGGTAAATTCGGACCGAGCCAAAAGTTCGTCGAAAAACCTCTTCGCCTCCGAAGATAGACGTATCTTGGTGTTGGTCCGTTTTTCGTTTTCGTCCGGTATATGCGTCGGTTTTTTGCCAACAGTAAGATAAAAGAGCGCGATTGCGATGCCGGCGCGGAGTTCCTTCCTCTGGAGCGTCGCTGGCAAGCGAACCTGGACAATCGTGTCACGCCCTACCGTCTGAGCCTGTTCCATCGTCGAATTGCCTCCTATTTCAAAAAAGGTTACACAGCAGCACCACGACACAAAGGGCTGCCATGCCTATGAGGATCTGGTCCAACATGCGCCGTGATTGCGAACCATATGTTTGCATCCTCTGCCGTTCCTCTTCGTCCATTTCGCACTTTGGTAGCAGGTGGACCTGGACCGTCAACGCCGCTCTCATGCTGCCCAACAACGCGCTTAACGAGAAAACCATCGCCATGAAAGCATGGAGATTTTCTCGTCCCGGAGGAGCTGGCAAGATTGCTTTCCAGAAAACAGGAAAATATACGGCGGTCACTGCGCCAGCGGCCATTGCGGCTATCCCGAATCCCATCATTTTGTAGTAGTTCTCGCGTGTCTGTTCCATCTCACTTCCCTCCTGTGTCTAAGGGGCCGCCGCCCCGGTTTATGCCCTTCATGGCTGAATATGCGCGGTTTCCGATAGCGCCTAACCCTTTCCTCGCGCCTTTGCCTGCCAACTGAGTGGCGGGGTTATTGGTGGCCATTCTCGAGGCGCTGAACAGCGCCCCGCCTGTGAGCGCCAGCCCACCCGTTATCATGGCCGTACTGCCTGCCATGCCGCCAGAGAGCGCAGAAGCATAGTCGGCGCTCTTGAGCAGCATGCCCAGGGACAATAGCGACCAGCAAATGACATACCCCACTTCCCTTGTAAAGTAGCCCAGGCTAGGGTCGCTGTTCTGTGCGAACACATCCATGGCACTAGTGATGCCGGTAATACAAATACCCATCACCAAGGAGGCGAAGACAACAAGAAGGGAATAGTTTGCCAAGGCACGGCACCATGACCAGGTGACAAAGCGAGTTTGCTTAAAAGCACCGAAAAAGATGCACGGACCTCCTATAACGAACAGGACATACATGGAGAAAAAGCCCACGCAGAGAAGCAATATGTAGGCGACATAGACAGCGCCAAAGGCGAGGGTCATAGCGCCGAGGGCCATGGTTGCTTTAATATAATTTCCAGCATCCATAAGAAAATTGGTGTGGGGAAAAATAAAGTCGATGGTTTCTTTCATCTTGATAACGGATTGGTCGAGCTTGATAAACAAATCCTCAATTCCATCACCTCCGGCACCGGCACCGGCATTAGCAAAAAAAGACGCGATATCTATAACGGTGCTGCGGATCGGGAGCACCACCCAATGCTTAAAAGCGGAAAAATCCATAATGAAATATTGGAGTAGGATTACCAAAAGGATGCTCCACCCTATTTCTTTTGTGTGCTCCGCAAAAGTGGACTTGAAATAGGCAATGGCCATCAAGAGCAGGTACAGCACCACAAAGGCCGACATAAATCCGCCGAATGAAGCCATGAAGGAGCCGAAGATTAAGGCAAGATATTTGTCGAGCTGGTCCAGGACATATAAAATAATTTCCGTACCCATTTTATTAATCCTCTCCAAAGACTTTTCGAATGCTTCCCTTTCCGAAGTTGCCGTTTTGATCCCGGAAGATCCCCTTTTCGGCCAGCTCTTTATCGTGCAGGCCTACAACCTTCTTTGTTTTTTGGGGTTGTTGCTGCTGATACACCCCCGAATCTTTCTCGCGGTGTGGTTGTCCTTTTTTCTCTTGCTGCTCTTCGTTTGAAGAACAGCCCACGAGACAAAGCCCAATTGCTGCGATAGCAAAAAACTTTTTCATGCCCCTCCCCTCCCATTTTTTTAATTTTCTTGGCCGTTAGATTTTTTAAAAATACCAAGTTCCCGGAGGACTAGGCGGAGTAACTCCATCCCTCGTTCTTCACCATGCCGCCCGACAAGATTCATGGCCAGCTCACCCAGCCACGGAGAAGGGGCGAACTGCATTGTCTTCCCGTCTCCCACCTTTTCTGCCGAAACGAGAGGTTCTCCCTCTTCATTGCTGTGTAGGCCAAGAATTTCAAAAGCCGCCTCCATGTCTTCCTTTTTCGTAGGCCATTCTGTCTCTGTCATTTTTCTCTCCTTTCGCTTTGTATTGTGTTGTAGGCTTCGGCATATCGCCGGGTGAGGTAGGTGTCGTGCGGGTCGATGAGGGGGGGCTTGCTGGATACGAGAATCGGTGTTTGCCATAACGAAAGCTGCTGCCTACGATCAGGGGTCAGCCTTCCTCCCTCGGCTATAATCTTTCGCCGAACAGCGGCTGCGTAATTTGCCCGGCTTGTACGAATTTCCCCGGCATACTCGGCCCGGTCAGTCTCTCGCCGAATATATTCCTCCACCTCCTTCTGTTCTTGGTTATGGGAGGGAGGGGTGGGGTGGTTCTTTGATTTGGTAAGAGGATAGGTGGTATTATGATATGTCGGATTTTTTTCCGAAGGAGGCTCGGATTTTTCTCCGAGATTGCTCGGATTTTTTTCCGACCCCTCGGATTTTTTTCCGAGGTCGCGGTTCCATCTTTTTCCCTCTGTGGTTCTCCGAACCAAAATGCCCGAACCTTGCTGCTGTATCTCAATTAACCCTTTGTCTGTCAGGGCTTTCATATGCCTATAGATGGTGTCTTTGTGTTGACTGAGAATCGGCATTTCTAAAATGATCTTGCTGTAGGTAATCCAATGATAGTCACAGCCATTGATAATGTGGCAATCTGCCCAGCTTGGCAATTCATACAAAAAACCAAACAATGCTGCCTGTTGAAGGTTTAGCCCCCATTCTGTGGCCTTTAGCAGGTTTATCGTAATTGTGTACTGCATCCCCGAGACCTTTGTCGTTACCGCTCATTCCCAGCACGCCGCATCTGTTCCGCCTTCGTAGGTCGGCCACGCCCACGCCGCTTGGGAGACACAACGGCTCCAGTCTCAATCCAGTCCAAGAGATCCTTGCGGTGTATGCGTACCGCACGACCTAGACGGATGACACGCACCGGCGGCATTCCTTCACCGAGTCCCATTAGCCAGTGTCTCCAAGTACCTTCGGCGGTTCTCGTTAGTTTTGCCGCTTCCTTGATCGTGAGCAATTTAGACTGATCTTCTTGCTTATGTTCCTCCATGAATGTCTCCATTTGTTTGTTGATGATTGCTACTTCTAGCATCACCTAAAATGCATAGTCAAGCTGTTTTTTTATATAACTTATTGAATTTATTAATTATATCGATATAAAATTGACATAATGTCGATGTAATATCAATGCCAAAAGAGCACATAATATTGTAATTATTAATTCACTATGGCCAACGACTACCATTCCTTGCGATGCTTAGTCAAGTATTATTTTTACTTAACTTATTGAATTACCATGATAATTATGGTTATTACAATAACTATGATTATCATGGTAATCTTGGTTATTATGATAATTACGATAAGCGCGACAAATAAATATGCTATTTTATTTATACTTGCAATGGTGACAGAATATACTAAAGACAACATATGATTGTCACCATTATGTACTTCTGTTTATAAATGGGACAATCATGGGACAATGCAAAAATCATCAACAAATCACAACGGAAGCTCTCGGAACATTTCTGGGACACTTTTGGGACACTGGGACACCAAAAAAGAAGATTTCTGGCGTAAAACGAAAAAATCCGACAAGAGTTAACTTGTCGGATTCATGTACTTTTAATGGTGCGCCCGGAGGGATTCGAACCCCCGACTCCCGGCTTCGAAGGCCGATGCTCTATCCAGCTGAGCTACAAGCGCACAAACACCATTCTTTCAAACAGATCGCCTACCACCCTGCAACATTGCCCGGATCGGAAAGTACCTGCCAGGCCCGCTCCGTGATCTCGTCTATCTCGGCCAGGGTCACCGAAAGCGGCAGCCAGAGATAGATCACATTGCCAAGGGGCCGCAGCAAAAGCCCCTGTTCAAGCCCGGCCAGATAAATCGGCCAACCGACCCGTTCGCTGGAATCATAGGGGGACTTGGTTTCTCGATCCTTGACCAACTCCATGGCGACGATCATCCCGATCTGCCGGAGATCCCCGACCCAGGGCAGATCCCCAAAGCGGCGCATCCGCGCCTGAAGATGGCTGATCTTGGCGGGCAGCCCGGCCATGGTCCGCTCTTCGGCAAAGACCTGCAACGAGCCCAGGGCAGCGGCTGCGGCCAAGGGATTGCCGCTGAAGGTGTGGCCGTGGAAAAAGGTTTTCCCCGCGCCGTAGTCTCCATAAAAGGCCTGGAAAACCTCCTCGCTGGTCAGCGTCGCAGCCATGGGCAACATACCAGCAGTCAGCCCCTTTGACAAACAGAGAAAGTCCGGCACAACCCCGGCCTGCTCCAGAGCAAACATGGTTCCGGTCCGGCCAAAGCCGGTGGCCACCTCGTCGAGAATCAGATGCACCCCGTATTCCCTGGTTAAGGCAGCCACCTTGCGCAGGTACTTCGCGGGATAGATGATCATCCCTCCGGCTGCC
The DNA here is from genome assembly GCA_041675265.1 of Desulfurivibrionaceae bacterium. Taxonomy (GTDB): domain Bacteria; phylum Desulfobacterota; class Desulfobulbia; order Desulfobulbales; family Desulfurivibrionaceae; genus Thiovibrio. The sequence goes on from JBAYUD010000002.1 coordinate 37,226, forward strand.
TGGATCAGCGGCTCGATGATCAGCGCGGCAATCTCCGTGCCCTGATCGGCCAGGAGATCGGCAAGCGGTTGCAGACACTGGCAGTCACAGCTTTCTTTTTCCAGCCCGGCCGGGCATCGGTAGCAGTAGGGGGATGGCAGCCGATGGGAGGAAAAAAGCAGCGGGGCAAAGGGGCCATGGAACTCCGGCACCCCGCCCAGGCTCATGGTGCCGATGGTGTCGCCATGGTAGCCGCGCTCTATTCCCACCAGCCGGCAGCGGTTGGGCTGCCCCACCTGCCGCCAATACTGGAGCGACATCTTGATCGCGATCTCGCAGGCGGTGGAGCCGTTATCGGAATAAAACACCCGGGAGAGCGCGGGCGGCGTAAGCTGCACCAGCTGTTCCGCCAAAAGAATCGCCGGTTCATGGCTGGTGCCGGCCAGCAGCACCTGATCGAGCCGCGCCAGCTGGGAGCGAATTTTCTCGGTAATAGTCGGATGGCCATGCCCATGGACAATGCACCACCAGGAGGAGATGGTGTCAAAATAGCGTTTCCCCTGTTGGTCGAACAGGGAAACACCCTCCGCCCTGTCGATGAGGAGCAGGTCGCGCCGGGCATAATCCTGCATCTGGGTGTAGGGATGCCAAAGAAACCGCTTGTCTTTCTCCTGCAGGGAAAGCACGGAATTCACCCGGGGCTGACAATCTTGTAGATGGCCGGATACTGCCGGTGCTGTTCCGCATGGTCAAGGCCATAGCCGACCAGAAAGCCTTCCGACACCTCAAACCCGGCATAATCGACAGCCACCTCAACCTCGCGCCGCTCCTTCTTGTCGATCAGGGCGCAGATCCGCACGGATTCAGCCTTTCTAGCCGCAAAAAGCTCCTTGAGGCGGGCAAGGGTTCTCCCGGTATCGACAATATCCTCCACCAGCAGGATATCCTTCCCTGCCAGATCGAGTTCGGTGTCCTTGGTGCACTGGATGGCGCCGGAGGAGCAGGTGGAGGAGCCGTAACTCGACACCCGGATAAAGTCTATCTCAAGGGGCAGGTCGATTTCCCGGACCAGATCGGCCAAAAAGATAAAGGCCCCATTGAGGATACCGATCATAATCAACCGGCGCCCGGCATAATCACGGGCAATCGCCTGACCAAGCTCCTTGACCCTCCGGGCGATATCCTGCCTGGAAACAACCTCTTGCTTCTCAATCATCCGCCTCCCCTCTTTTCTGCTCCAGCACACAACACGCCGCAACCCCTTCGCCCATTGCCGATAAAAACCGTTGACGCCGGCCAAAGGGAACACCTATAAAATAATAGCTACGATCTCTCGCCGCAACGACTTCACAACACAGCCTCCATGCTTGCAAAACAGAAAAAGGAGCCCCGTCATGAAACGCTATGAATGTTCGGTCTGTGGGTATATCTATGATCCGGCGGATGGCGACCCGGACTCAGGCATCGCCCCGGGCACCCCTTTCGAGGAGCTGCCGGAAAACTGGGCCTGCCCCATCTGCGGAGCCAGCAAGGATCAATTCACCCCCATCGATTGAGGGCTACAGGGGAATATCCCCGGTGATGCCGGCCCAGGTCTTGTCAAGTTCCGCGGAAAACGAATTGACAAACTGCTGCACATTGACCTCCTGAAACGGACGATGGTACTCCTGGATCAGCGCCCAGGAATACGAGCGCAAGGCATCCTGCATTGTCACCTGGGGCTGCCCCAGACAGGCGCCCTTCATCGAGGCGAAGATATTCGCCAGATTCACCATGGCCACAGGCACCGGATTGGTCGTAGCCTTTTCCGGCTGATGATGAAAGTGCATCACGTCCAGATAGGGTTGCGGCAGACCAATGCCCTCGGCAAGCCAGACACCCGCCTGGCCGTGATCCACGCCGATGTACTCTTTTTCCGCCCTGACCACATCCCGCAGCTCTTCCGAAGGCTGGGTAAACTGCGGGTAAAAATTCGGCGAGATTCCATCCAGCACCAGCATCCCAAGATCATGAAGAAGACCGCATAGATAAAGATCCGCCGAGGTGTTTATCCGGATCACATCCCGCAGCATCTCGGCGATTCTACCGACCACCACCGCATGTTGCCAAAACCCTTTGGAGACCGGGGCAAAACCGCTGAAAGCCTGCGTGGATTTAGCCGCCCGGATGGTATCGGCCACCACCTCCTGGATCTGCTTGACCCCGACAATAACCATGGCAAGGGGGACTGTCCCCACCATGTTGGCTCTTCTGTAAAATGGCGAGTTGGCGGTCTGGATCACCCGGCAACTCAGCACGGGATCAAGGGAAATCAAGTCTGACAGCCGCCGGGTATTATCAATGCCCGCGCTGCCTTTCATCATGGCGCTCAACTCCGCGGCAACAGCGGGGTTCACCGGCAGGACGGCCTCCGGATGCACCCGAGGATGCAGCTTGGCCGGGGTCTGCCGGTGATCCTTGTCGGGCATGGGAGGGAGGGCAATGCTTGCCCTGGCTTTTTCCGCCTTCTCGGGCCGCCCCAGGCCCAGAACCGGTTTGACGGGAGGCTTGGGCGGCTTTTCTTCCCCTTCCGGCGGACTGTCATCGGCAAGAACCTTCTGCAAAATCGAAGGAGTAGCCTCTTCGCCGTCCCGCCCGGCAACTCGTTTATTGGCCAAATCCAGCCTGGCGACCAGCCGTTCGCAAAACCGTTTATAGAATTTCAGCTGCAGGAAAACGTTTGAGGTACTGACAATCTCCGGTTCGACCCGGAGGATAAAGGATTCCGTGCTTGCCACCACATCGGCGGTCCTTTTTATTTCGGTGACCAGGGCCATTTCCCCGAAGCAATCCCCGGTGGCAAGGGTGGTGAGCTGGATGGGTTTTGCTTTTCCCGGCAACCGTTTTTCCACCCGGACTTCGCCGCGGACCAGGATGTAAAAAGCCCGCTCGGTTGTATCTTCCTTGATGATCACCGTGTTGGCAGGCACCCGGAGCCATTTGCTCACCTGAAGAAACTGCTTGAGCTCATGATCATCGAACCCATGGAAAAAATGTACTTTTTTCAGAAATTCAATCTGCTCGTCAAGGTCGATTTCTTTGAGTTTTCTACCTGAGGCCATGATTTTTCCTTCGCCGTTTCACTGCCGCCGTTGCACTGCTGCCTCGCATCGTTGGCTATTTTCCGAGACAAAACTCCGCAAAGATCATATCCAGCACATCGTCCGTGGTGGTTTCCCCGATAATATCCCCGAGAAACGCCAGGGCGCCCTGGAGATCAATGGCCAAAAGATCCGGAGGCAGATCCGCGACCAACCCCTCCCCAACCTGTCGAACCGCACCAAGGGCGCACTGCAAGGCGGCGGCATGCCGCACGTTCGGCGCGGCGGCTCCTGCTTCCTGAAGACCATGCCCGCCCGTGGCTGCCTCGTACACCGCATTCTCCAGATTACGGATACCCTCGCCGGTTGTGGCGGAAATGGCAACAACGGCCATTCCGGGAAAGGCCTCGTGATAGGGGCCAAGATCCAAGGCGGTCGCCCTGTCGATCTTGTTCACCACCACCACGACCTTCTTGTCCGCAGCCACCGCAAACAGGGCACGGTCTTCGTCCCGCACCCCTTCCACCCCGTCAAGGACCAGCAAAATCAGATCCGCCTCCCCGAGTTTTTGCCGGGCCCGCCGGATGCCGATCTCTTCCACCGCCTCGGAGGTTTCCCGGATGCCGGCCGTATCGACAATGCGCACCGGCACCCCTTTGATGTCCAAGCACTCCTCGATGGTGTCCCTGGTTGTGCCGGGAATCTCCGTGACAATGGCCCTCTCTTCCCTGAGAAGACAGTTGAGCAGGCTGGATTTGCCGACATTGGGTCTGCCGAGAATGACCACGGAGATCCCTTCCCGGATGATTTTTCCTCCCTCCGCCCTGGCCAGCAATTTGGCCAGGGGTTCTTCCACCTCGTGCACCAACCTCGTTTTCAGCGCCTGGGCGTCGAGGATCTCCACCTCCTCGTCGGGGAAATCGATGGCCACCTCCATGATAGCACGAACCGCGACCAGCGCGTCACGAATTTTCCAGATCTCTCCGTGCAGCCCTCCCCGGAGCTGGCTCACGGCAAGATGGGCGCCCTCCTTGGTTTTGGCGCCCAGCAGCTCGGCAACCGCCTCCGCCTGGGTCAGATCGATCCTGCCGTTGAGAAAGGCCCGCTTGGTGAATTCCCCGGGCTCGGCCAGACGGGTGGCAGGGAACGTGACGATCAGGGCCAGGATCTCCCGTAGCAGCAGATAACTGCCGTGGCCGTGGATTTCCACCACATCTTCCCTGGTGTAGGTCTGCGGCGCCCGCATATAGACGGCGAGAACCTCGTCAATGGCCGCCCCGGTTTCGGGATGGACAATGGCGCCAAAATAGAGCCGGTGACTGATGAATGTGCGCTGGGGATTTTTCGGTTGAAAAAGCTGCTGAAGGATGGCGTGGGCTTGAGGGCCGCTCACCCGGATGATACCGATGCCGCCGGCGCCGGGCGGCGTCGCAATGGCGGCAATGGTCGCTTCGTTGAAATCCGGGAAATCCGGCATTACCATACGTTTCTTGCCTTATGAAATCGGCGGCGCAGGACAGCGCCATGCCGGACTAGCCCATCAAACGACCCGGTCTCGACAACGTCGCGGTCACAGCCGCCTTGCGCGAATTACTCCGTCTTTTCTCCGCCCTTCCTCTTTCGCGGCGAACGCCGACGCCCTTTACCAGGCAGATAGATGAGCACTTTTTTGAACAATCCCTCGCCGACGCTGCGGCTTCTAATCTCGGTATCATCCTGCAGGGCCATGTGCACCATGCGCCGTTCCGCGGGGTTGATGGCGGGAATGGTTCTGGTCTTGCCGGTTTCCTTGACTTCCTGGGCCAGACGCAGGGCCCGGGCCTGGAGCTCACCCATCCGGTTCTCCCGGAATCCCCCGGCATCGAGGGCGAAAAGAACCTTCTGGGGAAATTTCCTGGTGATGATCTTGCGCATCACATACTGCAAGCCGTCAAGGGTCTGTCCCTCCGGCCCGACAAGGATGTCGACAAACTCGCCGGTGATCTTGGCATGCACCTTGTTGTTCTGATCCTGCTCCACGCCGACTTGCGAGGGGCAGCCCATGAGTTCCAGAATCCTGGCGACATCGGCACGGATCGATTCCATCTCCTCGGCGGAGACAGGATCTCCCACCACCTCCTCCGGCTCGTCGTTGTCAGCAGATTGTTCAGGCCTGGGTTTTGGCGCACTCGGTTTTTTCTCCGCCGCGGGCCGCTCCGGCCTGGCCTTTGGCGCATGCGCCTTTTTCTCAGGAGCCAGCCGCGTCTGCTCCTGCCCGCCCTCTTTTTTGAGCGAGACCTGCACCGCCGCCTTTTTCCTGCCCAGCCCGAAAATACCGGTGGAACCGGTGGAGATTATGCGGATATCAAGCTCTTCCCGCGCCACATTCAGAGCGGCGCAGGCATTGCCGATCGCCTCTTCAACATCCGTTCCCTTATATTCCATCTTGGCAGACATCGTATGACTCCTCCATCCCGGGCCACTCTTAGGCAGCCCGGCGTCTTCTCTTGACAACTGTGGCTCAGGGGCTGCCCCTTGCGCTCCTTGATTCAACCCGCCTTACGCGGCCTCTTGCCGGTTCACGAGATACTGCTGACCGATGGACAGCAGGTTGTTGACAAACCAGTACAAGACCAACCCGGAAGCAAAGTTGAGGAACATGAAGGTAAAGATGACCGGCATGAACATCATTACCTTCTGCTGGGTGGGATCCCCGGTGGCCGGGGTCATTTTTTGCTGCAAAAACATGGTTGCCCCCATCAACAGGGTCAACACCGGGATTCCTCCGATGAACGGAAGATCAAAACCGATCGGCAACCGATCCGGGGCGGAGAGATCCGCGATCCAGAGAAAAAAAGGCGCGTGCCGCAGCTCGATGGTCTGGAGCAGCACCTTGTACAGGGCGAAAAATACCGGGATCTGGATGACCATGGGCAAACAGCCGCCCACCGGATTTACCTTGTAGGTCTGGTACAGCTTGATCATCTCCTGCTGCTGCATCTGCTTGTCGTCTTTGTATTTCTCGCGCAGCTTGGCCATCTTGGGCTGCAGCTTCTGCATGGTCTTCATGGACTTCATGCCCTTCTGGCTCACCGGCCAAAAAAGCAGCTTGATGAGCACCGTCACCAGAATGATGGCCACGCCGTAATTGCCCACATACTTATGGAGAAAATTGAGCAGATAGAGGGTCGGTTTGGCCATCACGTCAAACCAGCCGAAATTGATGCTGCGCTCCAGTTGATGGCCTGCTGCCTTGAGCGCCCCCATGGTCTTGGGGCCGAAATACACCGAGTAGGTGTACTGCTGGCGCTGACCCGGCTGGATGACGTCGCTGGCCCCGGCCAATACCGTGGTCACCCTGTTTTCATCCTGCAGGGAAAAATGCGCGGTGTGCTGTTCGCCGGTGCTCGGGACAATGCCGCAGAGAAAATAGTTATCCTCGTAGGCCGCCCAGCCGATCTTGCCGGTGAAGCTTTTGCTCCCCTTTTTCAGATCATCCGCCTTGATCTCCTCCAGCACCCCATCGCGCAATACGGCGGGGCCAACCGAGACCATCCCGTTCCCTTTGGAAAACGGCCGGTTGTCAAGGGTCAGATACGGGGCGCCCTGCAGGGGGGTGGCGGTATTGTTGACCACATCGATGCTCAACTCCACCAGATACTGCTGATCAAGAAACCGCATGGTGCGGACAATCTCAAGCCCGGAGGGCAGTTTACCCCGCATGGTCAGGGTTGTCCCGCCACCCTCCGTCTTGACCGGGCCGGCCTCATACACCACCGGAGGAATGCTGCCCGGCTCGATGCCCCAGGAAAAATTCAGGGGAAGACTGTCACCGCCCTTTGGCTGGAGAAGTTCCTTGTTTCCGGAATCCTTGGCAAGCGCCTCTCGATAATCCTTCAACCGGAAGCTTTTCACCATGCCGCCGGACTCCGTCACCACCGCCGAATAGAGGTTGGTGCTTACCGGAATCTCACGCCCTTTCCGGACCGCGGCGTCAGCGGGCTGGGCAGCCAACAGGCTTGCCGCGGCAACGGGAGCCGGCGCCTGGGCAACGCTTTTCTCGTCACCCTTGCCGTTTTGGGAGGATGCGACAGTGCTTTCCGTGACCGGAGGAGGAGTGGGGACAAAAAAATACTGATACCCAAGCAAGATGGCCAGCGAAAGGAAAATGGCCAAAAACATTCTCTGTGTGTCCATGAAATCAATCCTTATCAGGCACTATTTAAGTTGGGCAGGCCTGAAGCACCCGGACAACGCCGCCGGCGGTCACCTCAAAAAGATCTGTCCACCGGATCAAACCCGCCGGGATGAAAGGGATGGCAACGAAGAAGGCGGCGCAGGGTAAGGTACAGACCGCGGGCCGTCCCGTGGAGGGCCAGGGCTTCTATGGCATACTGTGAACAGGTGGGAGAGAAACGGCAACTCGGCGCAAACAAAGGGGAGATACACAGCTGGTAGCCCCGTATCAGGGCAATGAAAATTCTTTTCACATCCAATCCTGATAATCTCGTAAAAATGACGGGGAACCTGCCGCATCCGGAAAATATGGCGCACACGAGGAAATCACGAGATCTCCACCGCCACCGCGCCCGGAGCGGCAACCTTGCCGGGATCCGTGCGCCGGGCAAGAAGTGCGCCGACGGCCGCCTCTACCTCTTGTGGAGAATTGGGGACAAACCCGGGCCGCACGGCAAAAACCACATCGGAAAAAGGCTCGATAAACTCTCGATTATGACGGAAAAATTCCCGGATTATCCGCTTAATTCTGTTCCGCTGAACAGCCTGCCGTACTCCGTGGATACTTATGCCCAGCCTGTTGCCACCGGTGCTGTTCGGCACATGGATCAGCGTGAAGTTCCGGCCACGCACCCTTTTTCCCTGGTCGTAAACCAACTTGTACTGCCAGGGCTTGACCAGCAACATGGCCTTGGGGAGGGCCTGGGCTTTCATGCTGCGCGAGCAGTGCTGTTCGTCCAGACGAAAACTAGACGGTCAGCCGCTTGCGGCCCTTGGCCCGACGACGGTTGATGACGGCCCGTCCGTTTTTTGTCTGCATTCTGGCCCGGAAGCCATGGGTACGGTGCCTTTTGAGGTTGCTGGGCTGAAAAGTTCTCTTGCTCATGATCGTCTTCCTTTTTCTCTTCTGTTACGGCCTCTCGTTGGCCTTCCTTCACATTTTGCTGTCTTGCAGCAGCTGGAGCCTTGCGTCACGCACTCTTCCGGAAACTTCGTCAAAAGCGCAAAAAAATCCGCCCAGCAATAAAGCTCGCTATATTACTCAGAGCCATGCGACATGTCAAACATTTTCCAGAGGCGGTTACTGTTCCGGCGATTCCTTATCCAGACCGAACAACTGCCGGACAAAAGCCAGCTTGAGCTGCGGATTGTCGTGGGGGGTAGTGTTTTTGAGGAAAACCATGGGTTCATGCAGCAACTTGTTGACAATGGCGTTGGCGAGCATCTCCACCGAACGCCGCTCGTTTTCCGAAAGGGATTTCAAAACACTCAAGGTTTTCGCCACCTCGGCCTCGCGGATACCATTGGCCTTTTGCCGTATGGCGGTGATGGTGGGAGCCAGCTCCATGCCTTCCAGCCACTGCCCGAACTTGACCACTTCCTCGGCAACAATGCCCTCCGCCCGCAGCGCCTCTTTTTCCCGCTCCGCCTTGTTCACATCGACCACGTTTTTCAGGTCGTCGATATCATAGAGGTAGACATTGTCCAGGTCATTGAGTTCGGGGTCGAGATCGCGCGGCACCGCGATATCGATAAGAAAGAGCGGCCTGTTTTTCCGCTGCCGCATGAGGGGCTTCACCTCATCCTTGCGGAGAATCAGGTCGGTGGCCCCGGTGGAACTGATCAGGATATCAACCTCGGCCAACTGGGTGGTCAACTCGGCCAAGCCCACGGCGGTGCCGTTAAACTGGCGAGCCAGCTTGGCCGCCCGTTCCAGGGTCCGGTTGGCCACCACCACCCGGCCGATCCCCTGCTTGACCAGATGCTCGGCCGCCAGCTCGGCCATTTCCCCGGCCCCCACCAAAAGCACGGACTTGTCCCGCAGACTGCCGAAGATCTTCTTGGCCAGCTGCACTGCCGCGTAGCTGATGGAGACCGCGCTGCCGCCGATGTTGGTCTCGGTGCGCACCCTTTTGGCCACGGAAAATGATTTGTGCAGCAGCCGGTTCAGGATGACGCCGGTGGTTTTCTGTTCCGTCGCTTCGCGGTAGGCCTGCTTCAGTTGCCCCAGGATCTGCGGCTCGCCCACCACCATGGAATCGAGGCTGGCCGCCACATGGTAGAGGTGCTCAACCGCATTCCTGCCCTGATAGATATAGCTGTACTGCTGGGCTTCGGCGTCGGCAAGACCGCTCTTGGCAAAGAGAAAACCGCGCACCGCCACCGCCGCCGCGGCCGGGTCGCCGGCCACGAAGATAACCTCCACCCGGTTGCAGGTTGAAAGAAAACAACACTCCCTGCACCCCTCGATATTCATCAACGTCAGAAGCGGGCCGGCGCAATCCCCGGAAAAGGCCAGCTTCTCCCGCACCGCTACCGGGGCGGTCTTATGATTCACGCCGATAATGACAATACTCTCAGCCAACATAGGAGTGCACGCCCCCCAACAGATAGGTCACCCCCCAGAGGGTGAAAAGAACCGCCCCAAAACCGGCAATGGCCATGATCGCCGCCCGCCTGCGCCGCCAGCCCACGGTGAGCCGCTGGTGCAGGATGGCCGCATAGATGAGCCAGGTGATCAGCGACCAGGTTTCCTTGGGATCCCACTGCCAGTATGCCCCCCAAGCCTGCTTTGCCCAGACGGAGCCGGTGATGATCCCCAGGGTCAACAACAGAAAACCCAAGGCCAGGCAATGCTGGTTGAGGTTGTCAAGCGCCTCCAGGGAGGGCAGCCGGCTGTAAAATATTCCGAACTTCTTCTTCTTGATCTCCCGCTCCTGGAGCAGGTACATCACCCCGCCGCAGAAAGCCATGGCCATGAAACCATTGGCCATGATGGCGAGACTGGCATGCACCGGCAGCCAGTTGCTCCTAAGGGCCGGGGGCAAGGGCGCCATCTCCTGGGAGGAAAAGGCGGCGATGAGCATCAGCAGGGAAATGAGCGGCGAAACAAAGACGCCGAAATTTTTCACCCGGTACCGCCACCAGAAAGACAAAAAAGCCCAGGTCATGGACCAGGCAAAAAAGGAAACCGCTTCATGGTTGCTGGTCAGCGGAGTATGCCCCGCGGCGACATACCGGGCAACAAAATACACGGTATGCAGGATGCCGCCGGTAAGAAGAATCCCCCGGGCAGCAGCCCGCACCTGTTTGTGCTGGGAGAGAAAGTGGACCACATACACTGCGGTGGCCAGAAGGTACAGATACAGGGTGAGCTGAAACAACAGGGTCATCGCGTCGCTCCGTCAAGATTGTTGAAATCGCAAAAAAGACGCGATTTCAACAGTTATTGCTTGGTAACTCTTCATTTTTCCCTTACGGATCCGTGACTTTTCAACCTTGCCGCGAATCCGTCAAGATTGCCGGTATGCCCGCCGGGCCGTCTCCAGGCAACCAAGGGGAACATCGGGGCCCAGAACTTCCTGGATATGATGGGCAAGCTTTTGCCAGAGGCCATCCCTGATCCAGACCGCCATCTCGGGGTCAGCCAACCGGGCAAAAATCAGCTTATTTTCCGCATGCGGCCTGCCCTCGGCCAAAACGGTGTCCCGCAAAGCCCCGAGGATATCCACCAAGGCCCCATATTCCGGGCCAAACTGGGCCTCCAGCGCCTGACGCAACGTGCTGGCCAGGGCCGGACTTTTTCCGGCGGTGGAAACGGAAATGGACAGGTCTCCCCGCCGCGCCGTGGCCGGGAGGATAAAATTACACCATTTCGGCACATCCGCCACATTGAGCAGGATGTTGCGCGCTTCGGCCTCCGCGTGAATCCGCTCCTGCACCGCAGGATCATCGGTGGCGGCAATGACCAGAAAAGCCCCGGCCAGATCCCCTTCCTGGTACAGGCGATCCAGCCAGTCAATCGTCCCGGCCCGCAGCAGGGCGGCCAGCGGTTCGCTCAACTCGGGGCTGATCACCGTGACCAAAGCGCCATGGGCCAGCAGCCCTTGCACCTTGCGCTCGCCAACCCGACCGCCGCCGATGACCAGGCATCGCCGCCCGGCGATCTTCAGACAGACCGGGAAATATTGAGATTTATCCACGGCCAAGGATTTCCACCCGTACCCTGCCGGCAAGCGTTGCGGCAAAACGATCCGCATCATCGGTTGTTCCGACCACGGCGCCATAATGCATGGGCACCGCGATCCTGGCCCCGACGGCAATGGCCGCCTGCGCCGCTTCCTCTGCGGTCATCACATAGGTGCCGGAAACAGGCAACAAGGCGATATCCGCCCGGATATCTTTCATCTCCGGGATATAATCGGTATCCCCGGCATGATACACCCGCACGCCGTCAACGGTGAGGATAAACCCAAGCCAACGGTTGGACTGGGGATGAAACAGCTTGTTGGTGTTGTATGCGGGAACCGTCTCGATGGTGATCCCCTCCACCTCCCGCCGCTCGCCCGGGGCCAGGACCATGATCTTCCCCTTCAGTTGCGCCGCAGCCTTTGCTTCGGCAACAATAAGGGTGGAGGGCTGCTGAATCAGATGCACATCAGCGGGCGAGCAGTGGTCGTAATGTTCATGGGAAACACAGATGATATCGGCGGGCGGCAAACCCGTGCCCAGCTTGAAGGGATCGAAATAGATATTCTTGCCCCCGGCCCGCAACAGAAATGCGTCATGGCCGAGCCAGCGAAGATTTTTAAAAACGTTCTCTACCATAACCCCCTTCCATATTTTTACCCAATCCGTTCTATAATCAATTTGACACGTTCCGCAATCTATTATAGTCATAACCGTACAGTTTTCTTGCAGAACTTCGCCCAGGAGACCATTCCATGCCCGCAGGAACCTTTGCCGTTTCCACCTCGAGAACCATGCAGTTTTCCGACATCACCGCCCAGGTGCAAAAGGGTGTCACCGCAAGCGGCATTACCGATGGCGTCTGCCATGTGTACAACCCCCATACCACTGCGGGGCTGACCATCAACGAGGGGGCGGATCCCGATGTGCAAACCGACATCCTTGCCGCCCTGCAAAAAATCGTGCCGCAGCTCCCTTACCGGCACCAGGAAGGCAATTCTCCGGCCCATGTCATGGCCTCGCTCGTCGGCAGCTCGGTAACGGTCTTTATTGAAAATGGCCGGTTGCAGCTTGGCACCTGGCAGAAAATCTTCTTCTGCGAGTTTGACGGACCCCGCTCCCGCAAGGTCTTGTGGCGCATTGTTTAGCCGGGCTCGGCAGGGAGTTCGAAAAAATCAGAACATCCCCTTGCGCAACAGCTCCCGCTCCCGCAGACGCACATACTGGAGCAGCGTTTCCTCTTCGCCCTTGGTCAGGTCAAAAAGGATGCCGTAGCAATATTTTCTATTGTCTCCCCGGGTTGCCCGCATTACCTTTGCCTTGCTGATGTTCATATAGGTGCCGGCGCTCAACCCGGTTCCAGCCCCGGGGAAGAACACGGCCAGATCGAGAAGGACATCCCCGGGCTCAAGGGGGGCAAACCTGTCGGTGCAGACGAAAATGCCGTTGGCGCTGACATCAAGAACCTGAAACCCCTGGCGCATTTCGTTTTTATGCATGAACATGACCGTGCTGCCGTTGGGCACGCCCACCCGGTAGTTGGACCGGCGCTGAAGGCGGAACAGGGTGGAGGGAAACTCGGTGAAGATGCTGGCCTCGGTGGTGCGCGTCACCTGAACCCGCACCTTGTTCCAGACCATGGCCTCGTCCTTGAACAGGATATGGATAGCCTCCTGGGTGCCGGGCCAGTCCAGGGGCTTGTCAATCTCAAGCATCCGATCGTCATAGTTGACAATGACCGTTTTGGGAGACTGATAGCCCGCGTGCACCAGGGAAACAAGCTCCCTTTTGTCCCGCAACCGGTCAAGGGCCATCCGGATCAACTCATGAGACTCGGTGGATTGCGTCCCGTTTTCCAGGGTAATCCACTGCTCTGATATTTTTCCGTCATTGCTTTTAAAAGTGCTCATCGTAAAACCCAAAATTACCGGAAACCCACATGGACAGCCGAAAAACACCCCCCGCTCCCCTGAAAGCACAAGACATCTGCTTTGGCCTGAACCGGGAAACCGACGAGCGTTCCCTGACCGCATTTTTGCAACGATTCGCCGAACCACCCTTCCTGCAAACCCTCATCCCCCGCCTGGAGGAAGAGGAAATCACCTCGCTCCTTGATTTTCTTTCCCGCCTGATGCATAAGCATTGTAGCGAAAAGGAATACCACCGCCTGTTTCTCAAGGACACGGATTGAGGCGCTGCAAAAAACTACCCGCGACAGCATCCGGGGCAAAAATCAAACCCGTTATCTATACTCACAAAATAGCATACCATCAAGGAGAGCGCAAAGGTGAGCCAGAATATTATCAGAGATCTCCGGGCGTTTCTCGAAATCCTGCGGAGGGAAAACTCCCTGCTCGAGGTTTCCACCCCGGTTGACCCGAATCTGGAGATTGCCGAGATCCACCGGAGGGTGATCGCCCAGGGCGGCCCTGCCCTCTTGTTCACCAATGTCAAGGGCAGCAGCTTTCCGGTGGTCACCAACCTCTTCGGCACACCCCGCAGGCTTGAGCTGGCCTTTGGCAAGCGCCCCCAAAAGTTCGTGGCCGACCTGGTCCGGGCGGCGGAGACCCTGATGCCTCCGAACCTAAGCAAGATCTGGGAGATGCGCTCCCTGCTGGGCCAGGCCACCAAGGTGGGGTTGAAAAAAGTCCCGGCGGACAAGGCCCCCATCCTGGAGGTCTGCCAGACCCCGGCCCGGCTCGGCGAGCTGCCCCTGCTCACCTCCTGGGCCACGGACGGCGGCGCCTTTGTCACCCTGCCCCTGGTCTACACCGAGCACCCGGACGGACGGGGCCACAACCTGGGCATGTACCGCATCCAGCGCTTTGATGACCGCACCACCGGCATCCACTGGCAGATCCACAAGGGCGGCGGCTACCACTACCATGCCGCCGAGAGCCGCAACGAGGCCCTGCCCATGACTCTGTTCATCGGAGGGCCGCCGGCCCTGATGCTGGCCGCCATTGCCCCCTTGCCGGAAAACATCCCGGAGTTGATGCTGGCCTCCTTGCTCCTCGGAGAGAAACTCCCCATAACCCGCGATCCGGCAGGCGGCCATGCCCTGGTCGCCCACGCAGAATTCGCGGCCAAGGGCTTTGTCCCGCCCCACATGCGGCGGCCGGAAGGCCCCTTTGGCGACCATTACGGCTACAACTCGCTCACCCACGACTACCCGGTTTTCCAGGTGGAGCGGCTCTATCACCGCCGCGACGCCATCTATCCGGCCACCGTGGTGGGCCGCCCCAGGCAGGAGGATTTTTACATCGGCGACTATCTCCAGGATCTGCTCTCGCCGCTCTTCCCCCTGGTGATGAACGGGGTGCGCCAGCTCAAAACCTTTGGCGAGACCGGCTTCCACTGCCTGGCCGCGGCCAAGGTCACCAACCGCTACCCCCGCGAGGCCTTTGCCTCGGGCCTGCGCATCCTGGGCGAAGGACAGCTCTCCCTCACCAAATTCCTGATCCTCACCGACGGCGAGGTCGAGGTGACGGATTTTAAAAAACTGTGGGTCCATGTGCTGGAGCGGATCAACTGGCAGACCGATCTCTTCGTCTTTGCCAATGTCTCCCAGGACACCCTGGATTACACCGGCCCCTCGGTGAACAACGGCTCCAAGGCGATGATGATGGGGCTTGGCAAGGAGCCCCGCCGCATCCTGCCCGAGTCCTTCCACGGCGAACTGCCCCAAGGCTGCGGCCGGGCAGAGGTCTTTCTTCCCGGCACCCTGGTGGTGCAGGGGGAGGGCTATGGGGCGCAACAGGATCTCCCGGCCCGCCTGGCCCACTGCCCGGCCCTGGCCGACTGGCAGGTGGTGGTGCTGGTTGACGACGCGAAGGCGGCCACGGAGAATCTGCAGGAATTTCTCTGGACCCTTTTCACCCGCTTCGAACCGGCCGCTGATATCCATGCGGCCGCCACCGAGGTGCGCCGCTTCCACCCCTGCCTGACCCCGCCCATCATCTTTGACTGCCGCCTGAAGCCGTGGTATCCGGAGGTTCTTGAGGTGGACGAAAAAACCCGGCGTCTGGTGGACGAAAAAATCAGCGATATCCTGCCGCCCCGCTACCGCTGAACAGAGAATTTTTGCGCCGTCTTTCCGTTAAAGATTGACGAGCCTCCTGCCGAATAGCTATGGTATGGGCAGGACAATCAATAACCATGGGGAGTCCATCATGAAGATCACCGCGATTACTCCTGGACAGCAGGATGTTTCATCCCTCGGCAAGAACTCCGCCTCGACCACGGGAGCCTCTTTTCAGGATATCCTCGCCCGGGAACTGGCTGTAGCCAAAAGCCAGGGTGCCCCGGCCATGGCCGCTGCCTCCGCTTCCGCGCCGATCCCCGCCGCCCTGAAGCTGGACAGTATCTCCCTGACGGAAGACACCATCAACACCCTGGAAAAATTCAGCGCCGCCCTGGCCAATCCTGCTTTTTCCGCCCAGGATCTCGAGCCCTATGCCGCGGCCTTGGAAGACGAGACCGCAGCCTTGGTTACCCTGAAAAATCAACTGCCGGGGAACAACCCCCTCTCCGCCCTGCTTG
This sequence comes from Desulfurivibrionaceae bacterium, assembly GCA_041675265.1. Lineage (GTDB taxonomy): Bacteria > Desulfobacterota > Desulfobulbia > Desulfobulbales > Desulfurivibrionaceae > Thiovibrio. The sequence continues at coordinate 53,011 of JBAYUD010000002.1, forward strand.
AGCGGGTGGCAACCGCCTCGTATGTCGAGGCCGCCAAGTTACGGCGCGGCGACTACCATGCCTGAACCGCACCACCTCCTTCCCGGGCATCCCCCCCTTGAGAGCCTGTTTTCCTGCCGCACCCCTGCCGCGTATTCCCGCGCCTGATCACGCACGTCCATGTCCGAAGAACGGCTGCAAAAAATCCTGGCCAAGGCCGGCCTTGCCTCCCGCCGCAATGCCGAAGAGCTGATCCGTCAGGGAAAAGTGACGGTGGACGGCAAGGTCGTCACCGAGATGGGCTGCAAGGTTGATCCGGACAAGCAGGTGGTCGCCTTTGAAGGCCGCCCCCTGCGGATGGAGGAAGAAAAAATATATCTCCTGCTCAACAAACCCCGGGGCTACGTCACCACCCTCCACGACCCCCAGGGCCGGCCCATTGTCTCCTCCCTGCTCACCGGCATCTCCAGCCGGGTCTTTCCCGTGGGCCGCCTTGATTTCGACACGGAAGGCGCCCTCATCCTGACCAATGACGGCGATTTTGCCGAAAGCATCCTCCACCCCCGTTTTGAAATAGAACGCACCTACCAGGCAGAGGTGCACGGCTTGCCTGCACCTGAAAAAATCCGGATGCTTGAAGAGGGGTTGGAGCTTGAGGGGAAAAAAACCTGGCCGGCCAAGGTCCGCGTCATTGCCAAGGAGCCGGCGACAACCACCCTGGAGATCACCATCCACGAAGGGCGGAAACGGCAGGTCCGCATGATGTTTGCGGCCATCGGCCACCGGGTTCTCGCGCTCAAGCGCATTGCCTACGGAGGGTTGCGGCTTGGCGGTTTGCCGACCGGCAAATACCGGCGCCTCACCCCGGCGGATCTGGCCCTTATTTTTTCTCAAAAAAAATCCTCTTTACAATTGAATACTTAGCTGTTTAAGATGTTTTATCTCCCTGTATTTAATCTTGTTTTTTTTAACGGCAGCACATCGGAGAAGGACGATGAACAAATCGGAGTTGATCGAAGCACTTGCTGAGGAGATGCATATTCCCTTGCGGGACGCGAGCTCAGCCGTGACCACCATCCTTGATGCCATGGCCGATGCCCTGGCAAAGGGCGAGAGTATAGAGATCCGTGGCTTTGGCAGTTTTGTGGTCAAGGAGTACGACTCGTACTTCGGACGCAACCCGAAAACCGGAGAGAAGATCAAGGTCAAGCCGAAGAAGCTGCCCTTTTTCAAGGTCGGCAAGGAACTGAAGGAACGGGTCAACGAATCGGCTGATTAGGGGCCGTCAAGAAATAACCTGTACTTTATTGCCCGCTTCTTTACGGCCCCTTATGCCGTTCATGAACTTAAAAAAAGTCCAAGTTGTTTTTTTACGACGGCTTAGTCGGCGCACTCCTGCCCAGGCCCTACAATCTCACCGACAAGATCATAGGGGTGAGCCTCGGTGATCCGGACATCCACGATATCGCCCGGATTCGCTACCCCATCATTGATATAGACGCAGCCATCTATCTCCGGAGCCTGAAAACGGGTTCTGCCTTCCAGCAGAAGATCGGTTTCCCGGCTCCACCCTTCGACCAGCACCTTTTCCACCCTGCCGACCATTGCCTGATTTTTGGCAAGGGAGATCCCGCTCTGCAGCTCCATGAGCCGCTGACGGCGTTCGCTCTTTTTCTCTTCGCTGCATTGCCCGGCAAGATGGTAGGCAGCGCAGCCTTCTTCGTTCGAATACCCAAAGATCCCGACATGCGCCAGTTTCTGCTCCTGCATGAACTCGGCGAGTTCTTGCGCATCCGCCTCGGTTTCGCCGGGAAAGCCCACCATGAAGGTGGTCCGAATGGCGGCCTGGGGCAGGATCGAACGGATCTTTCCCAGAAGCGATTCAATCTGCTTGCGGCCATAGGGCCGGTTCATCCCCTTCAGCACCGAATCCGACACATGCTGGAGCGGGATATCCAGGTAGGGGACAATTCGGGGATTGGCGGCCATGAACTCAAGGAGCTCGGTCTTGACCCGGGTGGGATAGAGATAGAGCAGGCGGAACCAGGGGATATCGCAGGCTGCAAGCATCTCGCGGAGCAGATCCACCAGACGGGGAGCGGAGGGGCCAAGGTCCAGGCCATAGGCGGTAAGATCCTGGGCCACAAAGGTCAGCTCCCGCACCCCGTTTTCCGCCAGCATCCCCGCCTCGTGCACCAGATCATCAAGATGACGGCTGCGCAGATCGCCGCGCAGGGAGGGGATCAGGCAATAGGCGCACCGGTTGGAGCACCCCTCGGTCACCTTCATGTAGGCGCGATGCGCTGGGGAAGAAAGCCTGCGCGGCAAGGTGGAATCCAGCAAAAAAGTCGGCGGGGCAAGGTGCACCAGCGGTTCATCCGCCTGGGCCAGCTCCTGCAATCGGCTGACGATCTCCTGGGTTCCCTCGGTGCCGATGAAGAGATCGACCTCGGGAAGTTCCTTGGCAAGGTCCGCGCCATAGCGTTGCACCATGCAGCCGACCACCACCAGTTTTTTTTCAGGGTACTGCTCCTTGACCTCCGCCAGGGTCAGGATCTCCTCGATTCCCTCTTCCACGGCGGACTGGATAAAGCCGCAGGTATTGACCAGCAGCAGGTCAGCCTCCTCGGCCTCCTCGCAGGGGGCGTAGCCGGCCTCGACCAGCAACCCCAGCATGAGTTCCGTATCCACCAGATTTTTAGGACAGCCAAGACTGACAGTAAAAACAGTACGCATCATCGCCTCATTTTTTTTATGCCGCAGCCAGACCACCACCGCAGCGGAGAAGATCAGCCACCAGCCCCTGGGAACGGGTGCGGAATTCCTTGCTCTGAAACGCAGGCTGCCAGGGATCCTGCCATAACAGGTCCGAAACCATCAGAACGGCCGCCAGCTCAACTTGGCGAAACGCCGCCACCTGGATGAGCGCGGAACACTCCATGTCCACACCAAGTATCCCCTCTTGACCATAGCGGACAACCTTTTCCCTGGTCTCGCGGTACAGTCCATCGGTGGTCCAGATCGGCCCTTCCTTCAGTTCCTTGCCGGCGGCGGCAAAAAAATCCTTCAGCTCCTTGCGCAGCCGGGGCGAGGATTCGCTCCTGCCCCCAACGGGGTAATGGCCGGAGGTTCCCTCCTCGCTGACCCCCCAGGTGGGCAGCACCAGTTCGCCCACGCCAAGATCCGGCTGGAGCGAACCGCACCAGCCGCAAACGATGATCCGGCGTGCGCCTAAAGCGATGAGCTTTTCCAGGCAGATCACCGCCATGGGCGCGCCCACTGCCGGACCTGCCCAGAACGTGGGGGGGGATTGGGCGGAAAAGAGGTTGCTGTGAAACAGGAAATGCCGGGTCCACCCTTCCTGATCTGAAATCCGCGCCGCCTGCCGAGCCTCGGCGGGATTCACCAGCAGTAGCCCGCAGGCAGGGAGCTGCGGCTCATTCTTGCCGCGCGAGGGATGGACAACTACTTCGCTCATGACTACAGACCCCGGAAAACGGAAAAAGGCCGCAGGGGAAACCCCTGCGGCCTTACACATCTAAAATATCGCGAAAAGCTTACTTCAGCAGCGGATTCGCGAACAGCAGGATCAGGGAGATAACCAGACCGTAAATGGTCAGAGACTCGATCAGAGCCAGACCGATGATCATGGTTACGGTGATCTTGCCGGAAGCCTCGGGGTTACGAGCGATACCGGAGCAAGCGCCGCCGATACCTGCGCCCATGCCGATACCGCAACCGAGTGCGGCAACGCCAACGGACAGAGCGGCAGCAAGACAAACCAGAGCGAGGTTCACAGCGGGAGCCGCAGTGGTTGCAGCCTCGGCGGCAGCCTCGGAAGCCATGGCCACGGTGGACATAGCCAACACCATCAATACAGACAAAAGTGCTTTCTTCATTCTACTTCCTCCAAAAAATTTTTTATAATTGGCCTTCTTCATTAGTTCACAAGGAACCGGATACACAAAATTAGTGGGCATGCTCCATGGCGGCGGAAAAATAGAGGATCGAGAGGAGCAGAAAAACCAGGGCCTGCACGATGGAAACAAACACGCCGAGACACAGAATCGGCAGCGGAGCAAAGTACGCGCCAGCCAGCATGAACAGGATGCCCAGCAGGGTCTCCTTGGCCATGATGTTACCGAAAAGACGGATGGAGAGAGAAAGGATACGGGCAAAATGGCTGATGAGCTCGATGGGGAGCATGAGGGGAATCAGCCAGGGAATGGGTCCGAGGAAATGCTTGATATAGCCGATGCCGTGGAACTTCACGCCCAGGATATGGGTGGTGAAGAAGACGATCAGGGTGCAGGCCAGGGTGATGTTGAGGTTGGAGGTCGGAGACATGAAGCCCGGCATGAGGCCGATCATGTTCGCCACCAAAATATAGAGGGCAAAGGTGGCCAGCATGGGGAACATCATCCGCGCCCCTTCCTTGCCCATGTTGTCCGCCATGAATCCCTCAAGGCCGCCGATGATGACCTCCCAGAAATTCTGGCCCTTGCCCGGCACCAGGGACATCTTGCCCAGGGTCAGCTTCGGAACGATGATCAAAAAGAGCATGACCAGCCAGGTGTAGGTCATGTGCGGAGAAACCAGCTTGGCCAGCACGGTGTCCCCAACCGGACCATGGGGAACAGGCATCCCCAGACTTTGCAGAATCAACGAGATAAATAGTATTGGATGTTCCATGGACCGTACGAGCCTCCTTAACCTTGTACTACTTTGTCGAATAAATACTTTTCGCTGCGACCATGACGGCAAGCCCGATGCCCAGGAGCACGGTGGACAGGCCAACCAGCAGAGCGAGGGTGTGAACCAGCTGGTACCTGACCAGCAGGAAGAGAACCCCCACGACCACGGACAGACGCAGATAATATCGCATGAAAAACAGCGGCTTGACCGCCCCGAGCGGCCCTGCCAACAACCTGAGCAGATCCCTTTTCAAAAACAGGAAGCTCAGGTTTGCTATCGCTCCGCCGATAAAAACCGAGCGGGCATGAAAGCCTGAATACCCCAACCAAGCCAGGCCGGTGAGCACCACCAGCAACAGCCAGTTATACACCATGACCTTGGCGAGCGACACCTCGCCCCCCGATGCGGGAAAACCACCGGCCGTCATCAGAGATCCTTTCTGCTGGCCACGTCATAGAGGTTTTTGAAGGCCGCCGCCACCCCGAACCCGAGAAAAATCAGGGTCAACCAGGGTGAGGTTCTGCCGCCAAACACCTTATGATCCAGATAATAACCGATGCCGACTCCGATAAAGATGGAGAAGGCCACGGACATGCCCACGGTGCTGAACTGGGCCAGCAACCGCAGTGTATCCTTACGGTTATTGGACATCTTCACCCCCTGTCGTGCTGCCCGGACAAAGGATCCATCGATTTACGACCGATAGGATTACTAGCATTGCATTACCCCAAAGTCAACGGCTTTTTTCTCATTTGGCCAACTTTTTGAATGAGCATTCAGTTTTTTCCAACGCCATGGCCAACTCGGCTTCGCTTTGGGCTCCTGAGATAAAAAGGGCCTCGAACTGGGAGGGCGCCAGCCAGATCCCCTGCCCCTGCATCTGCCGAAAATGCTGGCCATATCGGGCCGTATCCGCCTGCATGGCGGAGTCGAAATCCACCACCGGCCCGGCGGTAAAAAAAGCGGTCATCATGGAGCCCACCCGGTTCAGGGTGGTCTGGCCGGGCAGGTATTTTTCGGCAATCGTGGTCAACCCCTGGGCAAAGCGGGCCGACTTTTCCTCCAGCGTTTCGTAAAAGCCGGGCTGGGCCAGCTGCCGCATGGTGGCGGCGCCTGCCGCCATGGCCAGGGGATTGCCGGACAAGGTTCCGGCCTGGTACACCGGGCCCACCGGCGAGATGGTGTCCATCAGTTCCTTTGTGCCGCCATAGGCCCCCACCGGCAACCCGCCGCCGATGATCTTGCCCAGACAGGTGAGATCCGGCATGACCCCGAAGTATTCCTGCGCTCCGCCCAGGGACAAACGCAGGCCGGTGATAACCTCGTCGAAGATGAGGACGATGCCCAGCTCGGCGGTCAGGGCGCGCAGCTTTTGCAGAAATCCGGGCTGCGGCGCGACAACCCCCATGTTGCCGGCCACCGGTTCGATGATCACGCAGGCAATGTCCAGTTTTTCATCGCGCAGGGTTTGTTCCAGTATCTCCGGGTTATTATAAGGAATGGACACCGTATTCTTGACAATATCCTCCGGCACCCCCGGGCTGCCCGGAATGCCGAGGGTAATCACCCCGGAACCCGCCTTGACCAGGAAACTGTCGGCATGGCCATGGTAACAGCCGTCAAACTTCACCACCACCTTGCGGCCGGTGTAGCCCCTGGCCAACCGAATGGCGCTCATGGTCGCCTCGGTGCCCGAGCTGACGAAACGCACCTTTTCCACCGAGGGCAGGGCATTGATCACCAGCTCGGCCAGCTCGATCTCCAAGGGGCAGGGCGCGCCGAAGCTGGTGCCGTCTTGCAGGGTTTTTTCAATGGCCTCGACCACGGCCGGGTGATTATGGCCGAGGATCATCGGCCCCCAGGAGCAGACAAAATCGAGAAACTCGTTGCCGTCCACATCATAAATTTTCGAACCGGCGGCTTTCTTGACAAAGAGAGGCTCGCAGCCCACGGATTTACAGGCCCGCACCGGACTGTTCACACCGCCGGGGATGAGCTGCTGCGCCTTTGCAAACAGGGTATGCGATTGATCGGTCTTCATGCTTCAGGTCTCCTTGCCTTCTCAATTATTGATGTTCCCGCCAAAAAAAGACGGGAGCACCTGTCAATGACAACGATGCACCGCCCTCGCCGCGTTTTCCGCCACCGGCGAGGGGAAAATATAGCAGGCTGCCGCCACCCTGTCAAAACTCTTTCATGGACAAAAAACCACCTTCCCCAGACGACCCTCTGCTTTTCACCATCCTTTCCCTTGACACGACAAAGCCCTTCATAGCAATATGAGCGCAGGAGCAGGCAGTGCCAGGATCAGTTACCAGCAGGAACCAGACAGGAGTGACCATGGAAATACATGACCCGAATCTGCATCTGAGACTTATGGAAATGTGTGACTGCTATCTTGGCACGGACTATGCCTCGACCATTCAAAAGGTGGCGGATGCCCGCTCCGCGGACATCCAGGAGGATGCCCTCCGTTACCTCTCCCTGGCCCTGCTCTTCACCCTGACCGAAGAAGCCCGGCAACTCTCCTTCAAGCGAAAAAACGACAAGATTACCGTCACCATCAAACACGATGACGAAAAAATCGCCCTGCGGCCACCGGCCCGGCCCGTCTTCGACGGCATTATCGCCATTATGCGCACCATCCTTCATCTGGAGCAGGATAAGGGAGGGTTGCCATTGACCCTTGGCCTTAAAAATGACCGGATCGAAGTCCAGGTAAAGGTTGAACGCGCCGCGGACAGGGAGACCCTCAAGGTGAAATTTCCCGAGTTGGGCTAAGCATTCGGCGTAACCGCCTCTATCTTTTTCCGCTGCCGCCACCCAACCCGCCCGGCCCTGCCAAGAGGCAACAACTGGCTGTTTTGCCTTGACAATCTTGGCAATGGCAATAAATAATCAAACATCTCCCGCATATTCGCACGTCTTTGGGAGCAGGCTTTTTTCCGGGCTTTTCTTGCCTCCCATCAGCACATGACCACAAGGAGTCGGCAATGACCGAGAAAAAAAACGGGACCGAAGAGATAGCACCCTGGGAGTTTACAGAGTTGCACGCCGCTCCAGCCGGGGCCACCCTTGCGGACACCGACCTCGAAAAAATCATCCGCAAGAACTATCGCGAGCCCATTCTGGACGATGATCCGGTCCGCGCCGAAATTGATGGCGCCAGCCACCGGGTCTGCGATATCGGCAGTCGCGGCCTGGGTCTCATCGTTCCCTCCCTCGGCAGCTTTCCGGCTGGCGCCCCTTACAGCATTACGCTGCATATCGGCGACAACACCCTCACCCTCCGGGGAAAAGTCACCCATATCTCTCCCAGCGAAATCTCCGGCGAGTGCCACTGCGGCATTGAGTTCATCGATCTGAGCAAGAAAGACGAGCAGACCCTGCAACATTTTCTGACAGAGCACCACGCCAGACTCTTTGGCGGAACAAACCGCTCCGCCGACCTTGGCCGGGACTAAACCGCAATTTCATCATGGACCCGGAGCAGAATGGCGGCAAAAGATAAACACGACATCATGGATGCCCTGCTGAAAGGCTCGTCCGAGGACGCGGCGGACGAGGCCCTCTCCCTTGCCAAGCTGATTCATCGCAAGGGAGAACCGGAAGGCGCCAAGCAGCCCGTTTCCGGCTCCTTAAGCCCGGAAGCGGAGGCCAAGAAGGCACCCGGAAGCGAGAGCAAAAAAAAATCCACGCACTATATTTCCGAAGAGATTTTCGAGGATCTTGACGATGCGCGGGAGAAAATAAATGAACTTGTACACCCACGCTTGAAATCCAGAATTTCAAAATCACGGATTGTCGATCAGGCGCTCCGGATGATACTCAAGGACTTTGAGGAAAAAGGCGAGAAAAGCCATCTGATCAAAGAGATCCTAAAAGACATTCGCCGGAAATAACAAGAAGTTGGCCACGGCAGGCCCGGAGACTTCACCAATGATAATCACTTGCCCTCATTGCAAAAAACAGCATAATATCGATGAGAAGAGAATCCCGCCCAATGTCAGGATGGCTCGCTGCCAAGGCTGCGGCCAGCAATTTCCTCTCGACATTCCGCGGGAAGAAACACCCTCTTCCCCACCACCGCAGCCCGCCCCGATCGAGGCCGCGCCTGCCCAGGAGTCTCCAAGCTCCACGCCCCGCGCCAGCCAGGAAACCACGAGAAGGATCGGCGTCTCCCTGAGCAAGGGCGGAGTCGGCAAGACCACCACCTCGGTAAATCTCGCTGCCGGTCTTGCCCTGGCCGGAAAAAAGGTTCTGCTGGTGGACACCGACACCCAGGGACAATCGAGCTTCATGCTGGGCGTGAAACCCAAGGGCGGCCTTACCGAGCTGGTGACCGGAGAGCTGCCGCCCCAGGAGGCGATCATTCAGGCCCGCAAAAACCTGTGGATCCTGGCCGGAGGCAAATCCCTGGCAGGCCTCAAACGCCTCATCGACCGCAAGGATTACGGCGGCGAGCTGACCATTGCCGAAGCCCTGACCCCGCTTGAAAAAGACTACGATTATGTGGTGGTGGACACCTCGCCGGGCTGGGATCCGCTCACCGTCAATGTTCTTTTTTATGTCAACGAGTTGATGACCCCTGTTTCCTTGGAGGTTATGTCCATCCAGGGGTTCGGCGAGTTTCTGAAAAGCATCGCCTCCATCCAGAAATTCCGCAAGGAGGTAGAACTCCGCTACATCCTGCCCACCTTCCGCGACATGCGGGTGAAAAGGGGCAGCGAGTTTCTGGAGGAGATTGAAAAAATCTACGGGGACAAGGTCTGCTCCCCGATCCGCTACAACGTCCGGTTGTCCGAAGCCCCGGCCTATGGCCAAACCATCTTTGAATTCGCCCCCGGGTCCAACGGCGCCCAAGACTACCGCGATCTTGTCCGCAAGGTCACCGGCGAACCGGATCTTTTCACCTGACCTGCCCCGCCGCTTCCAGGAAAAAATACCCAGCCTGAACAACCGCCAGGAGAGGGAAGGATTGTCCCATGACCGTTGAAAGCAAGCTGATCCCCATTCTCCGCGAGGGGATCGATATCGTGAAGATGATTTCCTTTAAGAAATTAAAAGATGCGCTGGCCCAAAAACATCCCGGCCAGGAAAGTGCTTTCGCCGCCAAGCTTGCCGGGGCGCTGCTCAATGCGATCTTCGGCGCACCACCCCAGGAGGAGCCCTTTGCCGCATTCGCCCGGAGCCACGCGGCTCTCATTGCCCAAGAGCTGACCGAGGCCGGCGGCATGCTTGAAGAGCTGCGGATTCCCCTCACCGATGCCCTCCGCATTCAATCCCTGTGCGACCATCAGGAAGGACTGGACAGCACCGCCACCCTCCGGCAGGCGCAAGAGCTGGGAATCCTCTTGACTGACCGCGACCTGCCTCTGCCCCACAGCTTCATCGAGCTGGTCCGCAAACTGGGCAGCGGATTCGGCCTGCTGCTGCCGCCCTTGCCCAAGGCCGAAGAGGCAACAACGCACTAGAAGCTGCCTTCAGCCCTCCAGCTCGTACTTCTTGATCTTGCGCCAGAGAGAAACCCGGTCGATGCCCAGGGCTTGGGCGGCCAGGCTCTTGTTTTCGCCGTGTTCCCGCAACACCCATTCGATATAGGCCCGTTCCTGGTCGGCAAGACTGGGGATGCCGCCGCTTTTCCGGCGGAAGGTATGAAAAGTGGTTCCGCGCAGGTCTTCGGGCAGGTGGCCGACCTCAATGGTGTCGCCGCCGGCCAGGGCCACCCCGCGTTCGATGATGTTTTCCAGCTCCCGGACATTGCCGGGAAAATCGTACTGCATCAGGATGTCCACCACCTCCGGCTCGATCTCCCGCACCTCCTTCTGCATCAACACCCCGTATTTCCTGATGAAATGCTGAATCAAGAGAGGCAGGTCGTCCTTGCGCTCGGCCAGGGGCGGAATATTGAGCGCCACCACGTTGATCCGGAAAAAGAGATCCTGCCGGAAATGGCCGAGCTTCACCTCTTCCTGCAGGTTCCGGTTGGTGGCCGCGAGAAAGCGAACATTCACCTTGATCGGCGTGGTCCCGCCGAGATGCATCACCTCTTTTTCCTGGATCACCCGAAGGAGCTTCACCTGCATGGCCGGTGACATCTCGGTAATCTCATCGAGGAACAGGGTGCCGCCGTCGGCCATCTCCACCAGCCCCTTCTTCATTTCCACCGCCCCGGTGAAGGCGCCCTTTTCGTGGCCGAACAGTTCGTTGGCCAGGAGCTCCTCCTGAAAGGCGCCGCAATTGACGGACAACAGGGGGCCGTTGCGCCGGTTGCTGCAGGCGTGGACAAACCGGGCCATCAGCTCCTTGCCGGTGCCCGACTCCCCGCAGATCACGATATTACTGTCCGAGGTGGCGACCTGGGCGGCCGTGGCCATCAATTTTTTCATCCCCGGATTGTCGGTGATGATCCGGGCCTCTCCCTGAAAGGCCTTGAGATGCTCCCGCAGCCTGTTGTTTTCCTGCTTGAGCCTGGTTTTCTCCAGAGCCTCGCGCACCACCTTGCGAACCTCGTCCAGCTTGTACGGCTTGGCGATGTAATGGTAGGCCCCGGCCTTCATCGCCTCGATGGCCGAATCCACCGTGGCGTAGCCGGTGATCATGATCACCTCGGTGTCGGGGTAGAGTTCCCGCGAGCGCCTCAATATCTGCATCCCGCCGACCTTTTCCATCTTGAGATCGGTCAGAACCAGATCAAAAAACTTCTCCTCCAGCAGCTGCAGAGCCCGAGGCCCGCTCTGCGAACCGGTAACCTCGTAGCCTTCTTTCTTCAACACATGCTTGAGGTTGTTCAGGGCTATCTCTTCGTCGTCAACAACCAGTATCTTCGCGATTTCGTCATTCATGGTCAGTTTCCTGATAACTCTCCAGCTTTATGCCGGAATTTACCTAATACCAAGGGATGTAACTGTTCAGCAGCGCCGCTTCGCTGCTGCCACAAATGCAAGGAAGAGGCTTGCGACGTGTGCTGTTGCACACGAGCAGGCCGATGACAAGGCAGATGTGGTGCTGCTGGACAGTTACATTTCCTGCTGCATTCCCGGCAGCCAGATGATGAAGGTGGTGCCAAGGCCGGGCCGGCTGTCCACGGTGATGGTGCCGCCGTGCCATTCCACGATGTCGTGCACGATGAACAGCCCGAGTCCGGAGCCCTTACCCACATCCTTGGTGGTGAAAAACGGGTCGAAGATCCTTTTGACATGCTCCGGGTCGATTCCCGGGCCGTCATCCTCGACAAGGATCTCCACCTCGTCGAGACCGGTGGATACCCCGATGTGCCGGGCGGAAATCCAGATATGGCCATCGGCCTTGACCGCGTCTATGCCGTTCTTGATCAGGTTGAGCAAAACCTGCTGCATCCGCTGCTTGTCGGCAATGATCTGAAGATCATCCGGGATCTCAACGGTGATCACCACCTCGCTGGGCGCGTGTCCGCGGATGAGCAGGATGGTTTCATCCACCATGGTCTTCAACAGCAGCTTCTCCTTCCTGACCTCCTTGATCCGGGAAAACTCCAACAGGGTCCGCACTATGTCCCGGGCCTTGTCGGACTGCACCTCGATCTGGCCGATGAGGCTCTTCTTGAACTCCAGGTCGTCGTCTTCAATCTCTTCCCGCAGGATCTGGGCAGAGGTGGAGATATTGGACAGGGGATTGTTCAGCTCATGGGCCACCCCGGAAAGAAGCGTGCCCAGCGCCGCCAGCTTTTCCGACTGCACCAGCTGATGCTGCCGCATCTGCAGCTCCTTGGTCATCCGGTTGAAGGCGGTGAGCAGGGAGCGGATCTCCTGCTCGCCCTCCCCCACCGCGATCTCGACAAACTCTCCATGGGAGATTCTCTTGGTATATCCCTCAAGCACCTTGAGGGAGGTTACCACCTTTCTTCCCAAAATCGCCGCAATGGCCAGGGCGGAAACAAACAGACAGACCATGGAGGCAAGCAAGATGCTCTGGGTCGTTTTCAGCAGGGCCTTGATCTTGTTCTTCACCGCCCCCCGGGTTCTTTCCCCGAACTCGGTAAGCTCCTTGCCCGAGGAGCGGAGCTGCTCCTCGAGCTTTTCCTGGGTCCGGCCACCGCCCGGGTAGTCCGCCCCTTGGGCAATATCGAGGTAATACGCATGGAGCTGGCCCATGTGCCCATTGTAGGCCTCAATCACTCTTCCCAGCTGCTCCAACTCCGGAACGGAAACCACCAGCCGCAAGGCTGCGGCGTTATTGTCGAAGAGTTCGCGGATCTTGTGCCAGTAGAACTGATTCTCCAGGAAATCCTTCTCCTGCCGGTACAGAAAATAGTTCTTCTCGAATCGCCGCACCTCAAGGATCGTATTGAAAAAATCCTCCACAACCTCGCCGAAGGCCACCTGCTCCTCCACCCGTTTGACAATGCCGTAGGTCAGTATCGCGGATCCCACCATGATGGTGAGCAGCAGGTAAAAACCATAGGTGATCTTCTTGCGGATGCCGAGCTGAAACATGGCGATCTGTGCTTTCCCCTGAAAAATGCCGCGCCCCGGGCTCGATGCAGAAAGGCATCGTCAATGTCAACAGGGTATCCCTGCCGACATCACAAGGAACGCGCGACCTCCGTCTTCGCCATTCCCGATAAAAAAACCGGAATAGCCTTTTCCAACCTCCTGCCTGCGGGCAAAAAGACCCGCTGCCGACCCAACCCGAAATCACCATACCCCCAGTCCCGGGCAAAGTCCAGAGGTTGCATTTAGCAACACGTCATTTCCGACTGCAACAACGACTTATCATTTTGATATTACAGGATTTTATTTTTTTAAATCGCTATGTGTTGCAAAACAGAAACATTACCCCGCACACACGAAACACCTCTAACCTATTGATATAAAACAATAATAAAGAAACAGCCCTCTTTGGCACGCTTGTTGCTCAATGAAACAGACAGCGAACGAATGCTCACTCTGTTTCAGACAACATCCACATAAAGGAGAACCACCATGAAGACCATCCTGAACCATTTTGACCGGCTGATGGCGGCAATTACCTTTGCCGAGGCAAACGAGCCCGCCCTTGCCATGGAGTTCACCGGCGGCCGCAAGCCTGCCCAGACCCCCCCGGCCCAGTCCGCAAGGATGGCCGGCGGGAAAGCTCTGACCAACCAGACTGCCCACTAAACCGACAATCCTTTTTACGCGGAATATCCATGAGCACCCTGACGGCGATTTTCAAAAAACTTGAAGAATCCATGAGCGCGGCGACCTTTGCCGAAGCGGGAGAATTCGAGACGGCCCGCCAGTTTCTCACGACCAACAAAAATGCCCGTAAACGGGTGCTGCTGGGAACCGACAAACAGGAAATCGACGCCAGAACCATCAGCTACGCCATGCATCTCTGCCAGCGGCTCGGCGGGGGATTGGAGATTTTCCATGTGCTGCACCTGCCTGCGGGAGAAGCGGGTACCGAGCTCAGCCAGGAAAAAGAACCCCTTGTCTCCCTGAGCAACGCACTGCACCAGAAGGGCATCGCCTACCAGCCGGTGAAGGGAGCCGGATGTCTTGCGGACGAGGTGCTCCGCCATGCAGGCAGCCGGAGGGATATCCTCTGCGTGGTCTTCGACGCCATGGAGGCCGGCGGCACAACCTGCCGCAAAGCAAAGGAAAACATGATCGCCAAATTTCAGGCCATGCACTGCCCTGTCGTGATGTACGCAGGATCAGCCAAACCCTGAACTATTATACAATCCACAACCATTGAGGGAGAAAAAATGATGACCACCAGTTTTGACAAAAACATGTCGGCTGTCGCCTTTGCCGAGGCAGGCGAACACGACACCGCCCGCCAGATCCTGGGCGAGAACGCCGCAAAGCAGCACGGCAAGTCCCCGGCTCCGGCAGCCAAAAAGAAGCCCTACTTGAAGACCATCATCTTCGGGACGATCTCGCTCTCCGCCTATTACATGCTTTTCACCAACGAAAAGCTGGTTACCGAGATCTTCACCATGGGCGGCTGGCGCTGGGTATACCCGGTGGGTGCGGCCTTCTTCTTTTCCTTCATCCACGGGGCCTTTGCCAGCAACCTGCTGAGCACCCTCGGACTTGAAGCAAAAAAATAAACCAGCCTCGCTGACTCGCATAAAGGAGATCTACCCGCAATGAAGAAGTTACTGATTATACTCATGTTCGCCCTTCTCCCCCTGTCCCTGTTCGCCCATTCGGCCATGGCCGCCGGCGACGGACCATCCAAGGACATGCTCAAGGGCATTATCACCGAAGTGAACGCGGCGGAACGCACCGTTGTCTTTGAGAAGGACGGCACCAAGGAAATCGTGGTCCTGGCCATGAACGAGAAGATGCAGCTCGAAGACATGAAACTCAACCAGAAGGTACTGATCAATCTGGACAAACATGCCGAGGCCGGCAACGTGATGAAGGATGTTTCGGTCATGTTCATGGACATGAACGCCAGCAAGCTTATCGCCCTGCTGGTTATCGGCGCCGTTGGCGGATTGCTCTCCGGCTTCATCGGCTCCGGCGGCGCCTTTGTCATGACCCCGGCCATGATGTCCCTGGGCGTGCCCGGCGCGGTGGCGGTGGCAAGCAACATGTGCCACAAATTCCCCAAGGCAATGGTCGGCGCCTACAAGCGCTGGAAATACGGTCAGGCTGACATCAAGCTCGGCTTGGTTATGGCCTCCACCGCTGTTATCGGCGTGCAGATCGGCATCAAGATCCAGAAATACGTCCTGGCCCAGTTTGGCGGCGCAGGCTCCAATCTTTACATCAGCGCGGTGTTCATGGTAGTGCTCGTCTTTGTCGGCGGCTATGTGTTCTATGATGCCTGGAAGCTCGCCAAGGGCGGCGGCAAGGAAACCGTCAGCAAACTGGCCCTGCGCATGCAGAAGATCCAGCTCGCCCCGATGATGCACTTCAAAACCGCCAAAGTGACCATCTCCGCTTGGATCACCATCCCGGTCGGCCTGCTCACCGGCATGCTTGCCGCCACCATCGCCGTGGGCGGCTTCATCGGCGTTCCCGGCATGATCTATGTAATCGGCGCCTCCGCCGTGGTGGCCAGCGCCACCGAGTTGATCATCGCCTTTGTCATGGGCGCCTGGGGTTCCGTACAGTGGGGTCTTTCCGGTCTCATCGATATCCGCCTCGCCCTGCTGCTTTTGGCCACCTCCCTGATCGGCGTGCAGCTCGGCGCCTTGGGCACCACCTATGTCAAGGATTACATCATCAAGATAGTCATGGCCACCACCATGCTCATCGTTGCAGTCAGCCGCGGCGTCAAGATCCCCGGCTACCTGATCGATCTTGAGCTGATGAACCCCATCCAGGAGAACACCCTCGCCCTGCTCGAAGGCATCAGCTTCTGGTCCCTGGTCGCAGCCCTGGGTTCCGCGGCGCTCATCATCATCGTGGCCATGGTCAAGGGCATGACCGCCGACAGCAGAAGCAAAAAAGCTGTCCTGGGAGTAAGCAATGGCTAAGTACCGGAAGATCCTCGTTGCCTACGACGGTTCTCCCTCGGCCCAAAACGCGCTCTCCCTGGCAAGCCGGCTTGCCAGGGAGGACAAGAGCTGGATCAAGGTGCTGGCCGTTGTCCCCTCCTATCAGGGGGACTTGGAACTTATCGGTGTTTCGGATATCAAGGAAGCCATCACCGGACCCGGCCAGAAAATGCTGGCCGAGGCCCGGCAACTGGCGGACCGCGAAGGGGTCCACATCCTGACCAATCTGGAACAGGGCGAGCCCTACGAGCAGATCGTCCATGTTGCGGAAGAAGAGAACTGCGATCTGATCATCATGGGCCGCCGGGGCAAGGCCAAGATGGAGCGGGAACTCATGGGCAGCGTCACCGCCCGGGTCATCGGACATACCGGCAAGGATGTCCTGGTTATTCCGGAAAACGGCACGCTCTCCTGGGAGAACATCCTGCTGGCCACGGACGGCTCCACTTGCTGTGACAACGCCCTGGCCCGGGCCCTGGAAATAGCCCAGGAACGGAAGGTAAAACTCTCCGCCGTTTCCGTAGTTTATACCAATGACGAGTTTTACGCCCTTGGCCAGGAAGTCGTGAAGGAACTCTACCAGGAAGCGGACAAGGTTCTGGACAAGGTCAAAAAATGGGGTGGAGATCTCGGCGTGCGGACGGAGCTTTTCGTGCGGGATGGCGAGCCCCACCAGGCCATTACCGCCCTGGCGACGGAAATCTCCGCCAGCCTCATCGTCATGGGTTCCCATGGCCGCAAAGGGCTGACCCGCCTGCTCATGGGCAGCGTCACCGAACGGGTTATCGGCTATACGGATTGCCCGGTCCTGGTCTGCCACCTGTCGTAACGGTCCAGCAGCACCGCATCTGCTTTGTCATCGGCCGGCTCGTGTGCAACAGCACACTTCGCCGACCTCTTCCTAGCAGCTACGGCACTGCTGAACCGTTCCGTTTCTTTGTTTTTTCCAATTTTCGGCTCTGTGCTGGATAGTTACCGCACGGGCGCTCAAATGAGCGCCCGTTTTTTTCGGCAGACCATGGCTTCCCGCACTGCATTGACCATGGCATTCCCGCCCGCGTTCGGGTATCTTCACTCCCATGCTTCTCATCCATCCCCCAGCCGCCAAGGGTTGCGAACCGCCAGCCGGGATCGCCCGTCTGGCCGGAGCCATCCGTGGTCATGGCCTGGACTGCACCCTGTTGGACGCCAACCTGGAAGGGCAGCTGTTCCTGCTCGCCGCCCCGCCGACGGGGACGGACACCTGGAGTCTCCGCGCCGGGAGGAATCTCAAGGATAATCTGGCCTCCCTGCGCAGCCCTGGGCTGTACCACAACCCTTCCCGCTATCGGCGGGCGGTGGCGGATGTCAACCGGGTGCTTGCCTTGGCCGGCCAAAACCACCATCTTTCCCTCACCCTTGCCAACTACCAGGAGCGGAATCTTTCTCCCTTGCGCAGCGCGGACCTTCTCCGGGCTGCCGAGAACCCCGAGGCAAACATCTTCTTCCCCTATTTCTCGGCACGGCTCCCAGGCCTCATCGAAGAGACCCGCCCCGCCCTCATAGGCATCTCCCTGAACTACCTGAGCCAGGCCCCCACCACCTTTGCCATGGCCGGCTTTCTCAAAAAACGCTACCCCGGGCTCCCCATCGTGCTGGGAGGCGGGCTGGTCACCTCTTGGCTGCGCAGCCCCGCCTGGAACAACCCTTTTTCCGGGTTGATCGACCATTGCCTTGCCGGACCCGGAGAAGAACCGCTGGTCCGCCTCCTTTCCAGCGATTTTTCCCCGCGCCATCATACCCCGTCCTATTCCGGTCTGCCGCTCACCGACTATCTGGCCCCCGGCCTCATCCTGCCCTATGCCGCCTCTTCGGGCTGCTACTGGAACAAGTGCCTCTTCTGCCCGGAAAAGGCCGAGGGCAACCCTTACCAGCAGATTCCCCCGGCCACGGTGCTGGCGGATATCGCCAGCCTCAAAGCCGCCACCCGGCCCAGCCAACCGGCCCTGCTCCATTTCCTCGACAACGCCATAAGCCCTGCCCTGATGCAGGCCTTGGCCGTCGAACCGCCGGGGATCGACTGGTACGGCTTTGCCCGGATCTCCCCCCTGCTGGCGGAATCTGATTTCTGCCACGCCCTGCGCCGCTCCGGCTGCCGGATGCTGAAGCTGGGCCTTGAGTCCGGCGATCAATCCGTGCTCGACGCCATGAACAAGGGCCAGGATCTCCCCCTGATCGAAACAGTCCTCCGAAATCTGGCCGAGGCCGGAATCGCCACCTATATCTATCTGTTGTTCGGAACCCCCTCGGAATCCCTGGTTGAAGCGCACCGCACCCTGGATTTCGTGGTCCGCCACCACTCGGCCATCACCTTTCTCAATCTGGCCGTGTTCAACATGCCCATCAACAGCCCGGAAGCCCCCTTCGTAACGCGCAGCGAGTTTTACGGGGGCGACCTCTCCCTGTACACCGATTTCGAGCATCCCAACGGGTGGTCACGCAAGGAAATCCGGAGGTTTCTCGACCAGGAGTTCACACGCCAGCCGGAGATTGCCCGTATTCTCCACCGCGACCCGCCGATTTTCACCTCCAACCATGCCGCTTTTTTCTGCTGAAATCCGAAAAAACCTCGCCCGCCGGCTCCCAGGCCCAAACTTTTTTGTTTTGACAAAATCCCCGGCGATTACAGATAATGACAGCAAGGCATGACCTTGCCGGCCCGGCAAAATACCGCGCCCGGTTCCGTTGGCAAATATCCGAGAGGGAGGATGGTATGTATAAAAAAATCATGGTTGGCTACGATGGCACAAAATTCAGCGACTGTGCGCTGAAGGAGGCGATTTCCCTGGCAAAGGCATCGAGCGCGAAGCTCCTGCTGGTAACCGCCCCGGAAATCGATATCGAATTTCAGGCCATCGCGCCCGAGGCAAATGAGTTGATGGAAAAAAAGGCCCGCACCGATCTGGATCTGGCTGCGGCGAAGGTGAAAAAGGCGGGGCTCGCCTGCGAGACCAAGATCGTCCTCACACCCTCCACCCAGGAAGCGCTGGTGGAAACAGCCCAAAAAAACAAGGTGGACCTGATCGTGCTCGGCACCCATGGCCGCAGCGGAATCATGCGGCTGCTCATGGGCAGCACCACGGCGCGGGTCATCGGACATGCCCACTGCAGTGTGCTGGTGGTGCGCTGTCCGTAAACCGCCAGCCCGGTAGCCGTTATCCCTAATGTTTGGGGAAGAGTGACGGTTACCGGTTGCAGACAGGGCAGCCCTGCATGGCAAAAGGCTTTTCCAGCCGGCAGGCACCAAGCAGCCGTTCGTCCCGGAAGATATCCAGGGTAGGACCATCGGCCCTGACCTCTCCCTCATGGAGGACGATGGTCCGCTCGCACAGTTCCAACACCATGTCCAGATCGTGGCTGGTGAAGATCCTGGTGTGATGGAAATCCTTTAACAGCGCCATGAGCTGGCGCCGGGCAAAGGGATCAAGCCCGCTGGTGGGCTCATCCATGACCAGGATGTCCGGCGACATGGCCAGCACCGTGGCAATGGCCACCCGTTTTTTTTCTCCGCCGGAAAGCCGGTAGGGCGGCTTGTCGCGCAGATGCTCGGCTCCGACCCGGGCCAAGGCCTCTTGCACCCGCTCTTCCACCTCACTCCCGGCCAAGCCCAGATTTTGCGGGCCAAAGGCCACATCGTCGAAAACCGTGGGCATGAACAACTGATCGTCCGGATCCTGAAAAACCATGCCCACCGTGCGCCGGATCTCGGGCAGGGTGGCGGGGTTCAGGGGAAAATCCCCGATGCGGATCGCACCCTGGCTGGTTGCCAGATAGCCGTTCAGGTGCAGAAGCAGGGTGGATTTCCCCGCCCCGTTGGCGCCGATGATCGCCACCGATTCGCCGTGGGTGATCCGGAAAGAGACGCCCCGCAGGGCCTCGGTTCCGTCGGGATAGACGTGACGCAGATCCTTGACCTCGACAATATGATGACTCATCCCACCACCCCTGTAACGATCGCCCCCAGAAACTGGGAGACATTGACCAGACGGAAAAGAAGAAACAACCCGGACCAACCCGCGAGAAAAAGAAAGTCCCTGATCCCGAACCGGGTTGTCCGGCGCGGATGAAATTCCCCACTGAACCCTCTGGCCAGCATGGCAAGATGGATCCGCTCCGCCCGCAGCCAGGTGCGGAGCAAGAGGTGGCTGAGCAGCGAGCCGTAGGAGGTTAGGCCCAACCCTCTTTTGCCAAAGGCACGGAGTTCGCGGGCCCGCGCCGTCCGGCCGCCTTCCTCGGTAAGGACAAAGAGATAACGGTACAAAAAAAGGAGCTGCACGGTAAAGATCCGGGGCATTCCCAACCGGTCAAGGGCATGACAGATGGCGGGAAAACCGGTGGTGCCGACAAGGATAAGGGCGGCGCCGACGGTGAGCGTCGCCCGGACCAGAATGGAGGCGCAGGAAAGCCAGCCGCCGCTGATGCCGAGGGGGCCGAGACGGACCAGCACCGTTTGATCAAAAAGGGGATTGAACATGCCCACCATCAGGGCAAAAGGCAAGACCACCACGACTTTCCCGGCGATATGGCGAACCGGCAAATTCGCGCGCGCCATGACCACCGCCGGGTAGAGAAAAAAAGGGGACAGGGCGGCCAGTTCGTATTTGTCCAGGGAAACCACGGCCAGGATAAAGGCCAGGGTCACCAGCACCTTGGCCCGGGCATCGAGCAGATGCACGCCCGTGCTCCCGTTGGCCATCAGGTCAAGCTGCCTGAACTCCGTTATTGCTCCGGCAATGGAGGCCATCCTACTCTCCTAAAAAAAAGAGAGGGGAAGAGACCTTGCGCCTCCTCCCCATGTTCACGTTTTTTCCGGACTGCGGTGCCGCTTCAGGCCACCCTGCCCTGTTTTCTCAGCAGCATGCCGCTCAGCAAGGCAATGGCCAGGGTCAACAATCCGCCGACAACCCCTGCAACGCTGGTGCCCAGGGAACTTTCCTCCCCGCCCCCGTTTTCCGGTTGTTGCCCGGATTGTTTAAACGTATAATCCGGCAGAAAAGCGACTGCCCCTTGGAATGCGGCGAGCCTGGAATGCAGCCCTTCCTCCGGCCCGGCAAGTTCTTCGGCGCCGGTGACCTTGGCAATGGCCCATTCCAGACCATCGGGGCGTTCCGAGGCAAACCAGGAAACAAAGCCGCCGATCAGCAGAGCTGCGCCGAGAAACCCTGCCAGGATCGTGCGCATGGGGGCGCGGCCCGGAAGACGAGCCTCCTGAACGCTCTTGATGATCTCCGGGCGGGCCTGGTACACAAAGGAAACCACCGCAGCGGTCACCAGCCCCTCAACCACCCCGATGGCCAGATGAATGGGCTGCATGAGGCCGGCAAAGGTGGCGAAAGGCAGCGCGGAAATGCCCGAGGCCACCGTTTCAAGCACCACGGCGAAGGCTCCCAGCTGAAGGCCGATGATGGCGGCGATCATGGCGGCCACGGTTATCCTGGCCTTGCCCGGCGCGCTGCCGGCAACAGGCTTGTAGATGAAGGGGTAGGCGAGAAAGGCCGGGAAAAAACCCAGGTTGAAGATATTGCAGCCCAAGGCCAACAGCCCGCCGTCGGCAAAAAACAACGCCTGCACCACGAGAACCGAGGCAATGGTGATGAAGGCCGCGGCAGGCCCGAGTAAAACGGCCAGGAGGAGGCCGCCGCCGAGATGGCCGCTGGAGCCAGTGGCCGGGATGGTGAAATTGATCATCTGCGCGGCAAAGATAAAGGCCCCGAGAACCCCCATGAGCGGCGCCTTGCCCCCATCCATTTCCTGGCGCAGCTTTCCGGAACAGTATATGATGGCGCCGGCGGATGCGGCCCACATGGTCCCGCCGACCGCGGGCGACAACAACGCGTCTGCCATGTGCATGGTGATTTCTCCTTGTTCGGGTTGCGCGTCCAACGCTGAGTAACACGACATTTGTTTTAGTAACACAGATTCAATACAATATTCACAAATAGGTGTCAACGCATTTTACGCGTACGATTTTCAGTCCTTTCTTTTTACAAGGAGAAGCCACAATGGGAAAAACCATCCGTTTCGGGATTTCGCTCGATGAAAAACTGCTGGAGAGCTATGACCAGCACATCGAGTCCAAGGGATACATGAATCGCTCCGAAGCGATCCGCGACCTGATCCGCTCGGCCCTGGTGGAGGAGAAATGGGATGCCGGAGACGCGGAAATGGTCGGCACCGTGACATTGGTCTACAACCACCATGTCCGGGATCTTTCCGACAAGCTGACCGAGCACCAGCACGCCCACCACGACCGGGTGATCTCCGCGCTCCATGTGCATCTCGACGCGCATAACTGCCTTGAGGTTCTGGTGGTGCGGGGGCCGGCCGGAGAGGTGAAACGAATCGCCGACGAACTCATCGGGGTGAAAGGGGTCAAGCACGGCCAGCTGGTCATGACCACCACCGGCGAGGAACTTCACTGACGCCACGGGCGGAACGCTTCAAGGGCCGGCTTGACAGGTTGCGCCCTTTCATTATACCCTGATACAAATAAGCAGCAGCCGACACAATCCCATAGGCAGGGAGCCTTCATGCCCAAGACCGTCCTCTTTGTTGATGACAACCCGGTGATCCTCAAAACCATCGAACTGGCCTTTGCCAAGGAGGAATTCACCGTGCTCCTGGCCGGCAGCGGCGAAGAAGCTCTGCGGTTGGTGAAAGAGGATACCCCCCAGGTCATTGTCAGCGACCTGCGCATGCCCGGCATGAACGGCTTGGAATTTCTCCACCGGGCCCGCCAGACAAACCAGTTTTTTGTCGGCATGATCTTCACCGCCTACCTGGACATCGACAGCATCATGAAGGCGGTGAGCGAAGAGGCTGTATGGCGCTACATCACCAAACCCTGGCAGGACAACCGGGAACTGATCATGGCCGTGCGCAACGGTTTCCAGTATCATGAGGCCATGACCTTCCGCCGCCTGGCCGCGGAACAGCTCCAGCGGGCGGAACGCCTCGCGGCCCTCGGCCATCTCGTGGCCGGAATCTCTCACCAGTTCAACAACATTGATGTGGGCATCCTGGGTTATGTGCAGCTGGCCCTGCTCCACAAGGATCTGCCCGCCGAGGTCCGCGACCATCTCGAACAGGTGCGCATCTGCGCCAGGCGCGGCACGGAAATCATCAAGGAGCTGGCCACCTTCAGCGACCAGAGCACCCAATGGGGTTTTACCTTTGGCAGCCTGACGGATACGGTGACCGAGGCCCTTTCCTTCTGCCGCAAGGAGATGGACGCGGAAGGCATCCGGATCGAAACCGAGTTTGCCGAGGAGTGCAACGCGGTGCTCAACTTCGGTCTGGTCAAGCAGCTGGTCATGAATCTGATCCGCAACGCCGCCCATGCCACCCTGGGAAAAGAGGCGCGCACCGTTCGCATCGAAACCGGAAGGCAGGACGACAATATTTTTGTCCGGGTCACCGATAACGGCTGCGGCATTTCCAAGGAATATCTCCCCAAGATCTTCGACCCGTTTTTCACCACCAAGGGAGCCCAGGCCACGCCGGGATCCACGCAGGCCGCGGTTTCCGGGGTTGGCCTGGGCTTGAGCCTGAGCCAGACCGTGGCCCAGGCCCATCGCGGCGCGATAACGGTGCAGTCAACCCCGGGCAGCGGCTCGTGCTTCACCTTCACCCTGCCTGGGGCTTAAACGTTTCACCGGCGTCGACAAAACAAGGCGGCCGCACTCTCTTTGCCTCTCCCTTTTGTAACGGGGGGATACTCTTTTAACCCCAGCATCACACCGCAAGATCAATCTCCTGCACCGTTCCCGCTCCGCCGTTTTCCCCCAGAAAGACCGAGGTTTCCCGAAGCTGTCCGAGCACACCATTGCCGCTGTCCTTCAAGGCAAAGGAGGTTTTCGCCGGATTGATCATGATGGCGCCGACATTCCTCTCCGCAAGGCCGGCCAGGGAATCGTTTCCGGCCGCATCCCGCATCCACACCCCCAACGCGGTATAGAGCGGATCGCTTTCATCAAGCCAGCCGTTGGAGTCGCTGTCCAGTTGGGACAGTTCGCCAAACCCGTGGCCGCTGGCCGGGCCGAAAAGCTCCAAGCCGTTGTTGATCTTGCCGTCTTGGTTGCGGTCAAAGACAAGAAAACCGCTGCCAGGGGCAAGCGCGGAGAGTTCTTCGCTCTTGCCGTCCGCATCGAGGTCAAAAGCAAAGCGCCCACCGCTCAGTTCCGTCGCCTTGCCGGTGAAATTGATCACCAGCGGATCAACCAGCCGGGCGTCTCCAGCCCGGAGCCGCATCTGATTCGTTTCCGCGAACTCCCGGTGCATGGCGAGCTGAATCCGGAAATCAATCGATTGCCCCTCACCGGTGACAACCTGGCCCACGGCTGAAAAAGTCATGGTTTCCTGCTCGCGCACCGTTTCCGCCAGGTCGTATTCAAGGCCCCAGCCCTGGCGGGCTGGCGGAGAATCCGTCGGGGTTGTTTCAGAATCCGGGGCCGCATTTTCAGCGGAGACAGGCGCAAAGCCGACAATACGGATCTTCCGGCCGGTAAGCGCCTCCAAAATAAGACGCATGGCTTTCAGCTTGGGGTCTTCCTCCGGAACAGAATCAGATGGCGCGACCTCGGCCGGATCCGCGGCCACCAAGGGCTGGACCGCATCCTGCCGGAGCTGCCTGGCCTCCGGCGAGATCCGCACCTGGGCGGCTGCCGGCTCTTCTTCCCCGGCAAAAACAGGACGCTCATTGCCCACCCAAACGCGGAGGGATTCTTCTCTGGTCCGTTCTTCGTGAAGTGCGTGGGTGCTTGCCAGGCTGACAGCACCAGTGGCGATTTTCATGGCGAAACCCTCCTTGAAGAAGACGCTGCCCCTTCAGGATACGTTTCGGCTTTTGGTGAGAAAAAATTAAACGCCATTCAGGCATCGTCCCCAACCAACGCAAGGATGGCCAGGCGAGTTTTTTTTGTTGGAAATTTTTCTTTACCTGTTTGCCTCATTTCACGTACTCTATACCTATGAACCTCCGCGACTTCCTGAAAAAAATCAAAGAGCTTCCCACCATCTCCGCGGTGGCCAACGAGATCAATGACCGCGACAAGAACGACGCGCTCACCGCGAAAGCGCTCGGGACGATCATTACCCGTGATCCGGCCCTCACCGCCACCGTCCTGAAACTCGCCAACTCCGCCTATTACGGGATGGCCCGGGAGATAACCAGCATCGAGCGGGCGGTTACGATCCTGGGCTTTGACACCATCAAAAACCTGGCCCTGACCATCTCCGTTTTCCATGTTTTCAAAAACCAGGACGGACACCTTTTTGACCTGAAAGGCCTCTGGTATCATTCCCTCGGGGTTGGCCTCGCGGCAAAGCATCTTTCCCTGCACAGTCCGATGCTGGCCTGCGACAAAACCCTGCCGGAGCAAGCCTTTATCTGCGGCATCCTGCATGACATCGGCAAGATCGCCTTTGCCCAGAATCTACCTGCCGAAATGGCCGAGATTCTCAGGCAAACCCGCACCGGGACGGCCGCCCAGCACGAAATCGAAAAAAACATCCTCGGTTTCAATCACCAAAAAGCCGGACAGGCCATGGCGGACGCCTGGAACTTTCCGGAAGAGTACCAGACCGTCATCAGGCTGCACCACGCCCCCACTACCGCCGCCAGTGACAATCCAAGGATTGCGGCCTTGGTCATGGCGGTTTACCTGGGCAACAAAATCGCCAAGGCTCTGCATCTGGGAGAAAGCACGGATCCACACATGGCGCAGGTGACACCGGAGGATCTGAAAAACATGGGGATCAACAAACAATCCCTGCCCGAGATTGTCCAACAGATCAAAAGCGAGTACGCCCAATGCCTTGAGGCGTGGTCATATGATCTGTGAGGTTTAGCCTTCAGCGTTAAGCCGTTAGCTGTCAGCCGAAAACTGAAAGCTGCTAGCTGTCGTTACATCACTCCCTGACGCTGACGAAAACCCCCTGCTTTCCCGGGTCCAGTTCATAATAGCGTTTCAGCAACATGATGCTGGGCTTGGCAAGAACGGTTCCCTTGGTGAGCAATAAAATCCCGGTGCCGCTGAACACATCCCGGCTCGCCTCCATCCCCTCCTGCAGGTCGCCGGGCAGCAATTCGACCTCAATATGATCCGTCTTGGGCCGGATCTTTTTATAAAATGTCTCGGCCTGCTCAAGAACCACGGGTATAAGCTTGGGGTCGAAAAGCGTTCCCTTCTGAAGATCCATCTCCTTGCGCATAACCTCAAAACCTGTGGCTCCCATGGCCTTGCGGATCTTCTTGTCAATGTAATCGGTCAGAGCGATAATCCGGGCGCCAAGAGGGATGTCCGCCTTCTTCAGTCCATCGGGAAACCCGGAGCCGTCATAGTTTTCATGGTGGCTGCGAATGATCAGCCCCGCCTCCCGCAGCTCCTCAATCCGGTCAATGGCCGCCTGGCCGCGGACCGGATGCTGGAGATACTCCTCCCGCTCGGCAAAATTCATCTGCTCGGCCTCCCGCGCCAGCATGAGGTCGGGAATCCCTATCTTGCCGATATCGTGGAGCAGGGCGGCCACCATGACCGTTTCCCGCTGTTCGCCCTCCAGGCCGAGTTGTTTGGCGACATTCACCGCAATCTCCGCGACATTGCGGGAATGGGTCCGCATCCGTTTATCGCGCAACTCGATGAGCCCGGAAAACGCAACGATGGTATTCTTGAAATTGGCCCGCAGCTTGCTGTTTACCGCCCGCAGACTATCGTAATTCTTCTGGAGTTCCATGGTCTGTTCCTGGACAATGGCTTCCAGTTCCGTGTTCCACTTCTTCAACTCGGCGTTCTGTTTCTTGACAATGGCGGCCAATCGCTTGTTCTCGGCAAGCAACCGGTACATCTGCAAGGCGCCCTTGACCGCCTGGACAAGCTCGTCATCGTTCCAAGGCTTGTTCAGATAGCGGAAGGTGCCGCCCCGGTTGATGGCGTCGATGGCCGCATTGACATCGGCATAGCCGGTGAGCAGGATTCTGATGGATTGGGGGGAAATCGTCTTGGATTTTTCAAGAAAATCAACGCCGGTCATCTCCGGCATCCTCTGGTCGGAGACAATGACGCCAACCCCGGCTTCCCGGGCAAGGATTTCCAACCCCTTGGCCCCGGACGGGGCGATGAAGACCTCGACCTCTTCATCCATGAAAAGCCGCTGCAGGGAACGCAGGATATTTTCCTCATCGTCCACAAAGAGGATCTTCCCCTTTTCCGGGGAGGAAGGACTTGGTGTTTCGCTCATTATTTTTTCTCTCCTATTACAGTCGCCCCCTCTCCCCCTGCGGGAGAAGGCCGGGGTGAGGGGGAACAGTCCAAACGGTCGGCATCTTCACCCCCCCCCCAGCCCCCACCCGTCAGCAGTGTCAGCGACGAGGGAGGGGGAGTTAGCCCATCTTATTCCATCGGCATGGTATTCAACCCGCAATTTCCGCAATCAAACACCAGCACTATTCCGGCCTGACCGTCCGGTTCATTCATCATGACCCCCCGCACGCAAAACTGCTGCCCGACAAGGGCAAGCACCCGGTTGACCCCCTTCCCCGGCTGTATCTCCTCCAGCAGGGCAGCCCAATCCGGCGGCAAAACCTCCACCGCCGTCGCGCCGAGGGAAGAGTGGCGAAAATCCCGCAGCGCCTCTTCGGCAAAGCGATTTCGCTGCACCAGCACCCCTTCCCGGTCAAAACCAATCACCCCAATGGGCAGGGTGTTGAGGATGACCTGACTGTGCCGGAGCACCTTGTTCTGGAACAAAAGCTCTTCCGTGCGCTCCTCCACCTTTTCTTCCAGCTGCGCGGCGATACGGGAAAGTTCATCGTTGGCTTGGCGCAACTCTTCGTTGAGTTCGACATTCGCCTTGACCAGGAAATACCGCTCCACCGCCTTGGCGATGGCCACCTTGAGTTCATCGTCGTTCCATGGCTTGGGAATGAACTTGTAGACCTGCCCTTCGTTGATCGCCGCCACCACGCTCGCGGTGTCGGCATAGCCGGAGAGCACGATGCGGACAGTCTCCGGCCAGCGCTCGTGCACCTGCTTGAGAAAAGCGACGCCGTCCATCTCCGGCATCCGGTAGTCGGAGATCACCACCTGAATCGGTTGGTGCTGCTCCAGAAGCGCCAGCCCCCCCGCGCCTGATTCCGCGGTGAGAATCTCATAATCCTCATCAAGAAAAAGACGCTTCAGGGATTTCAAGACGTTCGCCTCGTCATCCACGCAGAGAATTGTCACGTTTTCCCACATGTTGCCGCCCTCACTCGGTTTTGATGGGCAAGGTCACGACAAAGGTCGTCCCCTTGCCCAGCTCGCTGGCCACCTCAATCTTGCCGCCATGCTTCTTGGTCACGATATCGTAGGTGATGCTCAGGCCCAGTCCGGTCCCCTTGCCCACCTCCTTGGTGGTGAAAAACGGCTCGAAGATCCGGTTCAGGTTTTCCGGGGGAATGCCGGCGCCTGAGTCGGCAATGGCGATGGTTATCCCGGCTTCACTCGCCCTGGTGGTGATGACGATCTCGCCCTGACTCTCGATGGCCTGCGCCGCATTGATCAGAAGGTTCATGAACACCTGGTTGAGCTGCTGCGGATAGCATCGGGTCTGGGGAAGATCGCCATAGTCCTTTTTTACGATACACTTGTATTTGAGTTCATTCCAGATGATGTTCAGGGTATCGTCCAGACACTGGTTGATATCGGCCAGGCAATGATCGGCCTGGTCAATCCGGGAAAAGCTTTTCAGGGTCTGGACGATCTTCCGGACCCGTTCAACGCCGTCCAGGGATTCGGCCACCAAGCCCGGCAGATCTTCGAGAATAGGCTCTATCTTGAGCTGCCCGCGGACCTCGGCAAGGCGGATGGCGCGGTCATCACCCGCCTCCCGGGGGTACAGCTCCGCCTGCATCCGCAGGAATTCCGCCAACCGGGCCGTGTATTTTTGCAGGGTGCCCAGGTTGCTGGTGACAAAACCGATGGGGTTGTTGATCTCGTGGGCCACGCCCGCGGCCAGCTGGCCGATGGAGGCCATCTTTTCATGCTGGACAAACTGGGACTGGGTTGCCTTCAGTTCATCGTAGGCCTTCTGCAGCTCGCGGTTCTTTTGTTCTATGATCTGCACCATATGGCTGAACTGGACACCGATCCGCACCACCGGATCATCGGCCACCTCCTGATAAAATTCGCAGGCCAGACAGGTGCTGAACTTTTGCGCGAACCTGCCCTGCACCGTTCCCTTGCAGCGTGTTCCGGCAATGGTCCAGCATTGCAGGGGTTCTCGCCCGAAACAGGCGCATTTTTTCTCGCCGCATTGCATCACCTTCCAGCACGGTTTCTGGTCCGGAGGCAGGGTGAAAAAAAACTCTCCCGGTCCCGTATTCCCTTCGGTGATCTGCCGGATCATGGAGGCAATCTCTCCCAGGGTGTCTTCGAGCTTTTTCCGGTCCCTCTCGATCCTCAGCTGAATCCGCTTGCGCTCGGAGATATCGTGGAGCGTGATCACGCGCCGTGACCCGCCATTTCCGGCCTCGGGGGTATAGCAGGCCTGCTGAAAGAACCTGTTGCTGGGCTCATGAAAACGCTCGCCCTGGGATACGTCCGCCTGCGCGCTCTCCGGCAGCATCCCTGCCTCGTCAAAAAGAGCTTCCCAGGCGCGGCCAAGAATCTCGGCATACGTCTTTCCCAGAAAATCGCACACCGCCTTGTTGCAGCGCTGCACCTCCCCTGCCGCATCGACCAGAAAAACCAGGTCGGAAACCCCGTCCATGGTCATGGTCCATTCGTCCTTGGCCCGCTTGACCTGGGCAAAAAGCTGCTTCAGCGCCTCATGCTCCCGTTGGGCCGCCTCCCAGCCGCCTCGGGCTCGATCCAGGAAGGCAAGCTCCCGACCCGTTCGGATCTGAAGCAGAACGGCGGCCCCCCCACCCGGGGCATCGGCAAGGGGGGAGGCGACAATCTCCCCTGCCTCGCCGGCCGGACCGGCGCCCAAAAAATCACCCCGCATCGCGCGGACCACTTTCCGTTGCACGATCGCCTGGGTAATCAGGCAATTCTCTCCACACTCCGCCTTACCCCCTTCCCGCCCGCAGAACAGGGCACAGCTTGAAATCTCCCCGGCAGGGGAAAGGCCGGCAAGCTCCCGGGCAGCCTTGTTCATGAACAAGATCCGCCCCTCCCGCGTAACGCAGAAAAGCGGATCGCCGATAGTTTCAAGCACCAGCATGGGGTCGACTTCAAACATACACTCTCGCTCCGCGTGTTATAGCTGAGTTGAGCAGCTCGCCTGCTCAAACGAAACTTATACCCTTTGGGTGTATCGTTCGGATGGCACGGCATGACAGAAGTTGACAGCCCCCCGGCTGCCGCGGCCTCACTGTCCCGGAGCCGCTTCCCTCCGCGGCGTTATGACCCCTTCGTGATACAGGAAGGCATCGCGGATCTGGGCACGCAATTGCTCCGCATCCCAGGGTTTACCGAAAAATTTATAGATGGCGCCCTCATTGACCGCCTCGACAACGGCTTCCAGCTCTGCATACCCCGAGAGAATCATCCGCACCGTATCCGGATAGAGCGCCTTGACGCGGCAGAGGAACTCGGTGCCGCTCATCCCGGGCATCCGCTGGTCGGAAAGAATCACCTGCACCGGATTTTTCGCCAGGAGCTCAAGCCCCTCATGGCCGTCGGCCGCGGCGAGAACTATATACCCTTCGTCGTCCAACATCCGCTGAAGGGAGGCAAGGACTTGCGGATCATCATCAACGATAAGCAGGGTGCGCGATTGGCGGAGGATTTCCGGCGCAGGCAGGCTCCTGCCCCGGCGCACCAGCTCGGCGAACTCCTCGGCGGGCACCGGCTTGCTGAAGAGAAACCCCTGCATTTCATCGCAGCCGTTTTGCCGCAGATACCCGGCCTGGGCCTCGGTCTCGACGCCTTCGGCCACCACGCCGAGCCGCATCCGATGGGCCAGGGCGATCACCGAGGTGGCGATGGTCGCTGCGCCGGGATCGGTGACGATGTCGTTTATAAAGGAGCGGTCGATCTTCATCTGGTCGATGGGAAAACGGCTCAGATAGGCGAGGCTGGAGTACCCGGTGCCGAAGTCATCCAGGGAAAGGCGGACGCCGATGCGCTTCAAGGCGGTCATGCGCGCCACCGCTTCTTCCGGCCCCGCCATCAGCATGCTCTCGGTCAGCTCCAGCATCAGATGCCGAGGCTCCACCCCATACTGCGCCAGAGCCTCGGCGATCACCTCCTCCAGCCCGCCACGCCGGAACTGGCGGGCCGAGACATTGACCGCCACCCTGATCTCCGCCAATCCCGCCTCCCGCCAGGCGCGCATCTGCCGGCAGGCATCCCGGATGACCCAGGCGCCGATCCCCTCGATCAGGCCGTTTTTCTCGGCGGCCGGGATAAACTGCAGCGGCGGCACCATGCCATGATCAGGTCGTTGCCAACGGATCAGGGCCTCGGCCCCCACGATCCGGCCGCTGCGCAGATCGACCTTGGGCTGGTAATAGAGGACAAACTCCTCCCGCGCCAGGGCCCGGCGCAACGCCTCCTCCATCAGCAGGGTGGCGCGGGCCTGGACATTGAACGCGCTGGTATAGTAACAGAACTGTTTGCCTCCCAACTCCTTGGCCCGGTGCACAGCCGCATCCGCCCCGACCAGCAGGGCCTGCGCCGTGACCCCGTCCTGGGGATAGACGCTGATGCCGATGCTGGCCCGCACATAGGCCTTGCCGCCGTCCGGCAGAATGAACGGCGCCTCCAGGGAGGCCTGGATATCGCACGCCACGGTCTCCGCTTCCTGGTACTCATGGAGCGATTCCAGCACCAGAACGAACTGGTCCCCGGCCAGACGCGACAGGGTATCCTCCTCCCGCAATCTGGTTTGCAGCCTGCGGGTCACCGCGACCAGCAGGTCGTCGCCCGCGGCATGCCCGAAGCTGTCGTTGATGATCTTGAACTGGTCCAGGTCGATAACCAGCACCGCGGCCCGGTTTTCCTCCCGGCCGGCGCGCTCCAGGGCGTGTTGCAGCCGCGCCTCCAGAAGCAGGCGGTTGGGCAAGCCGGTGAGCGGGTCATAATGGACAAGGCGCTGGAGCCGCTCCTCATGGTGCCTGAGTTGCCTGAGATCGGTGGCCATGCCGAGGTAATGGACCGGGTCGCCCTGTTCGTTGCGGACGGCGGTGAGGATGAGCCACTCGGGATAGATTTCACCGTCCTTGCGGCGGTTCCAGATCTCGCCCTGCCAATGCCCGGTTGCCAGCAGACTTGCCCACATGGCCTGGTAAAATGCGCGGTCGTGGCGGCCGGAACTCAGAAAGCGCGGATTTTCGCCAAGAACCTCGGCCTGGTCATATCCGGTGATCTCCGTAAAGGCCGGATTGACGGCAAGGATTTTTGCCGCAAGATCGGTGATGATCACTGCATCGCGGGTGGTGGCCAGGATCGCGGCGTCAATCCGCAACGCCTCCTCGGCCGACCATGACGCTTTGCAAAGATTTTCCATGTTCACAGTCTCCAAATATTCCGGACGCCACCAAAGGCGAAACAGCTCTTCACGGCGAGATGCTCTTATCCCGCGTTTTATCGAGCACGCTTTTGATGGTCTCGGTCAGCTCTTTTCGCAAAACAGGCTTCATGAGAAAGGCGTCAATTCCCAAAGCCCTGGCCTTTGTGTCATCTATCATGGTGCTGAATCCCGTGCAGAGAACAAACGGGATATCCGGCCGTATTTTCTTCATTTCCAGGACCAGTTGGTCTCCGGTCAGGTACGGCATGGTCTGGTCGGTGATGACCAGATCAAAAGCCCCGGGCGCGAGGCGAAAAGCCTCCAAGGCCTCACTGCTGCTTGTTTTCGCGGTGACATGGTAGCCATGAAATTCCAGCATCTTCTTCAAGGAATCGACAATTTGCAACTCGTCGTCCACCAGCAGGATCCGTTCGTCCCCCATGGCCGGAGGCGCGCTCAGGATAGTGCCCAAACCCTCTTCGGCCTTGCCGAGCACGGGGAAATAGACTTGAAACGATGCCCCTTGCCCGGGCTCACTGTACACCCGGATATCCCCGCCATATTTTTTGACGATTCCCAGCACAACGGCAAGGCCGAGCCCGGTTCCCTCCCCATGTTTCCGGGTGGTGAAATAAGGATCGAAGATCCGCTCCATGGTTGCCGGGTCCATCCCAGGCCCGGTATCGCTCACCGTCAGGGCGAGATAGGGGCCGGGAGGCAGACCGCGATCCGGGGAGTCATCGGGGCCGATTTCCACCTGGGACAGAGTCACCTCCATGACTCCGCCCTGTTCCCGCATGGCATGGTAGGCATTGGTGCAGAGGTTCATGACGATCTGGTGGATCTGGGTCGGGTCCGCAAGGATGGTGACGCCCTCGGCCTCAAGCCGCTGCGTGACCTCTATGGTGCTGGGCAGCGAAGCCTTGAGCAGCTTGATGGATTCCTTGACCACCGGAACGATCTGAACGGGACTGACCTCATGCTCCCGCTCCCGGCTGAAGGTCAGGATCTGTTTGACCAGCTCCTTGGCCCGGTTGGCGGCCTTGTACACCTCCAGCAGGTTCTGCCGGTTTGCGCTGCCGACAGCCTCGGTGGCCATGACCATGTCGGTGTAGGCAATGATCGGCACCAGGATGTTGTTGAAGTCGTGGGCAATGCCCCCGGCCAGGGTGCCGATGGCCTCCATTTTCTGGGTGGTACGGATCCTGTTTTCCAGCTCGGCCTTTTCCTGCTCCGCCCGTTTGCGGGCCGAGATGTTGGTGGCGATCTCCATCCGGACATATCTGCCGTCGGTCCATTCGATGGCCTGATCCCGGCATTCATACCACTCGTTGTTCACCGTATTCTGGAATTCCCACACATAGACCCCTGTCGGCCTGCCGGCGCCATCCAACAATCTGCTGTTCGTACAGAAGGGGCACGGCCCGGTCTGACCGGTTTGCAGGGTTTGCCAACAGGTCTGCCCGGCAATCTCCCCCCAGATATCCCGGCCATACTTGTTCACATAGAGAAGCTCGTAGGTTTGAAAATCGGCGACGTAGACAAGGCCATCCAGGCTGTCCACCAGGGTCTTGAATCGTTGCCGGGCATTGTGCGTTTCCGTTTCCAGGCGGGTGCGTTCGCTGATATCCCGGATGACCGCGCCGAAATTGATCTCCCCCTCGGAAACCCAGCTGGAGATATTCAGTTCCAGGGCAAATTCGCTCCCGTCCTTGCGTCTGCCGGTAAATTCAAAGGCCTTGCCGAGATAAGGGGACATGCCCGTGGCGACAAAATTCCGCAGCCCTTGAAGATGCCTTTCCTCATACCGCCGGGGCATGAGAATGGTCAGCGGCTTGCCGTCGAGCTCTTTCTCGCCATAGCCGAACATTTTTTCCGCCGCTCTGTTGACCGAGAGAATCTCCCCTTGGCCGTCGGCTATCACGATTGCGTCATACGAGGCTTCGATAAGGGAGCGAAATCGCTCTTCGGATTTTTGCAAGGTTCCGACCCGATGCTCCAGTTCGCGAGTCAGTCGCCTGTTTTCCTCCAGGGATCTTGACAGATTGGGCAAGGCCAGCAGTTTCGGCAGAAGCGGAAGAAGGAAAATGGCGGTGGCGATGGAGATGAGAGCGGTGCCCGCCTTGACAAGCCCCTCCTCCCAGTAGGAGGGGACGTAGATCGTCCAGGCGGCCAGAAAATGCGTGCCGCCGCAGGCAAGGATAAAGGCGCCGAACAGGAGAAACATCCAGAAAAACGGCAGATCCCGCCGCTTGAAAACCAGATAGAAGAGAGTGCCCGCGATGAGAAAGTAGGCCAGACCGGTGACGATATCCGAACCGACGTGGAGCCAGAGCAGCGCCGGATCCCAGACAAGGCAATACCCGTGCGGCATAAAATCCGTTGACCGGGAAAATTGCTCCAGAAATTCACGCATGACAACGCCCTTTCCCCTGGGAAAAAATCGATTCGCCGGCCGTGCATGACAGCCTGTATCCTTGTATTATGGTATCATAATCAGCCCGGCGAAAAAGATAAAAAAAGATCCGGGAGCACGGTCCCCTTGCGCGAAAAAAAACCGCAATCAGACGCTCCTGTGCTACTATGATGCTCGGATTCGATCCATTACTGAAAAACTCGGAGCCGCCACGCCACATGAAATTCAGGCTTATCTTTCTTGCTCTTGGGCTCCTTGCCCTCTCCGCCACGGTCACCGGCGGAGTCGTGTATTTCCAGACGGTCAACACGCTGGTCCATGGTCAGGCCCGAAAGGCGGCCCAGGACAGCATCGAACATCTCGACAAGGGCATCTCCTCGATTCTCAAAACCAACCAGAAAGCCGTGGCGGTTCTGGCCGAGATGTGGTCGATCCATAATTTTTTCGACAAACAAAGCCCGGATACCCAGGCGGAGGCCCAGTTAGCGCTGGACGATTTTCGCGAGGCCTACAACGCCACCCGCTGTTGCCTCATCAACCGGGAAGGGATCGTGCTCGCCGCCAGCGCCGGAGACAAATCTCCCGTCCGGATCGGCGATGATTATTCCAAACGCCCTTTTTTCCAAAAAGCACTGACGGGAGAGCCCTTCACTGCCCTGGTGCAAGGGGCTACCAGCAAGGAACCGGCCATCAACCTGAGCCATCCGGTTTTTTCCCAAAATACGGTGGTCGGCGTCGCTCTCCTCACCGTGCCCCTTGCCGATATCGGAGAAATATTCGCCCGTTCCACCGGAATCGTCGCCCTGACCGACCAGCACAACCTCATTTTCGCCGCCAACAAACAGGAATGGTTCTTTACCGTGCTGGGAGCCGCCACACCGGAAACGCTCGTTGCCATTGCCGAAAACAAGCTGCTCTTGGAGAAGATTCCCCCCCAGCTCCCGATACGCTTTGATGAGGACAAGGGCGCCGCCCGTTTTCCCGACGGCAGCGAATATCTCTTTTTCCGTTCCCCGCTGTCAAGCTCGCCGGGCTGGCGGATCAACTATTTCCAGGAATCCGGGCAGATAGACGCCAGGCTTCGCCAGGCGCTGTCCGGCAAGGCAGGAATGCTTCTCGCCGGAATGGCCCTTTTCGTGTTCGGGGCAATGGGTTATCTGTACCGGCAGACGGAGATATTCCTGCGTCAGCGGGAGCAGGCGGAAAAAAAATCCAAATCCGCCAATCTCTTTCTTTCCCAAATCTGGAATGTCGCCGCCGACGGCATGCGGGTTATTGACAATGATTTCAATATCGTGCAGGTCAACAAAACCTTTCTCGCCATGACGGGGATGAAGAGGGAAGATCTCCTGGGGAAAAAATGCCACGATGTGCTCTGGGGTCCTGCCTGCAACACGGAACAATGCACCCTGCGGCAGATACAGGCCGGCAAGAAACGGGTTGAATATGAATCCGTCATGGAAAGCCCCTCCGGGAATATCCTGAACTGCTGGGTTATCGGAGTCCCTCTCCACGATACGAACGGCAAGCTCATCGGCATCCTGGAAAGCTATCGGGATATCACCGAAAGGATTGAGACGGAACTTGCCATGGAAAAGGCCTTTGAAGAGGCGCACCGATTTGCCGAGGAACTGGCTGCCAGCAACGACCGGCTGCACCATCAGCAACGCGAACTTGCCCTGGCCCACGAGACCCTCAAACAGAGTCAGGCCCGGATCCTGCAACAGGAAAAGATGGCCTCCGTCGGCCAGTTGGCAGCGGGTGTAGCCCACGAAATCAACAACCCCATGGGCTTTATCTCAAGCAACCTGAGTTCGCTGGCAAAATACCTGGAGCGCCTTATCGGGTTTATCCGGGCTCTTGAGAAGCTCCCACAGGATACCCCGGACGAGGAGCTGGCCGCCCTGCGCAAAAAACTCAAGATCGATTACATCATAGAAGACGCCCTGCATCTGGTGGAAGAATCCCTGGACGGCGCGGACCGGGTCACAAAAATCGTCCAGGGGCTCAAGAATTTCTCCCGGGTCGATCAGGCCGAGCGGCTGGCCGCGGATATCAATGAATGCCTGGACAGCACCATCAATATTGTCTGGAACGAGCTGAAATACAAATGCGAGGTGAAGAAGGAATACGGGGAGCTGCCGCTCACTGTCTGCAATCCGCAGCAGCTCAACCAGATGTTCATGAATCTCCTGGTCAACGCGGCCCAGGCCATTGAAACCAAGGGAGAGATCAGGATCAAGACCTGGGCCGACCGGGAGTGGATATACACCCGCATCAGCGACACCGGCTGCGGGATTCCCCAGGACAAGATCCAGCGGATCTTCGAGCCGTTCTACACCAGCAAGGCGGTGGGCAAGGGCACGGGGCTCGGCTTGAGCATTGTCTACGACATCGTGGTCAAGAACCACAAGGGCGACATTCAGGTGGAAAGCGAGGTGGGCAAAGGCACCACCTTCACGGTCAAGATTCCGGTGATCGATACCCCGCCCGCGGGGCAATAGTTCATCCCCTCGGCGGCATTTGTCCTGATTGCCGTTGCAAGGACAAGAACGATTGAGGCGGCGTACCGGCGCTCACCTGCCTTGCAACAAAGTAGTCGGCAAGCCGAAATCATTCCGAAAAGGGCAGAGAATGGACAATATTTTTTTCGTCGATGATGAAAAAAACATCCTCAAGGCGGTGCAACGGATTTTTGCCGAGGAGGAAGGGATACATGTTTTTGCCTTCGATAATCCGGAAGACGCGCTGAAAAGCCTTGAGCAAAATGTGGCTGCCGTCGTTGTAAGTGATCAGAAGATGCCCGCAATGCAAGGAACGGATTTTCTTGAAATAGTAAAATCGAGATGGCCTGATGCCATTCGCATCATCATGTCCGGCCATGCGGATCGGGAGATCATGATAGATGCCATCAACAAAAACAACATCTTCAAATTTATCAGCAAACCTTTTGACAATTCAGAGCTGTTGCTGGCGGCGAGAGAGGCGCTCAAACATTACAGCCTATCGCAGGAAAACAAGAAATTGTACAGTCTCACCCAAAAACAAAACGAAGAACTTTTGCTGCTGAACCGGCAGCTTGAAGGAAAGGTTTGCGAGAAAACAGAACAGATTCTGCGCAAAGAGAAGCAGTTGGAAGATATGATCAAGAAGCTTGAGCAGGCTCTTGATGGTTCTATCAGGGCACTGGCCATGGCTGTTGAAACGCGAGATCCGTATACCGCGGGACACCAGAAACGGGTAGCGGAGCTGGCATGCGCGATTGCGGTGGAGATGCGGCTGCCGGCTGATATCATCGAAGGGATACACCTGGCGGGGATAGTACATGATTTGGGGAAAATATATGTGCCGGCGGAAATCCTCAACAAGCCGGGAAAATTATCCCCGATTGAAAGAGAATTGATCCATGTGCACCCCCAAGTCGGATTTGATATCCTGAAGGGAATAGACTTCCCCTGGCCGATCTCACAAATAATCTTGCAGCATCATGAGAGAATAAACGGGTCCGGATACCCGAACCGTTTGCGTAATGATGACATACTGTTAGAGGCGAAAATCATTGCCGTTGCCGATGTGGTCGAGGCGATGTCTTCCCACCGCCCTTATCGGCCCGCTCCAGGGACGGATCTCGCTCTCGCCGAGATTGAAAAGAACAAAGGGACGTTTTACGATCAGGGAGTTGCGGAGGCGTGCCTTTCCCTTTTCAGGGACAAAGGTTTTTCCATGACAACCTGGAACGGATAATAACAATCACCGGAGACCTCAGGGTTCATCCCCCCAGCGGCACCAGCTCCACCTCGCCCCAAGCGCCCAGCTCCTCGCCCCGGATGATGACCACACCCAACACCCCCGGCACGGTTGGCCCCTTGGCCAGTGCAGGCTCAAGGCTCTGCCCGGGCTGAACCGCATTGCCTACCAGGGTGGCCACGGCGTCTGCCAGGGCGGTATCCTTGGCCAGCACGGTGACGGCATCGGCCTCGCCCAGGCTCAGGGAATGGCCCACGGTGCCGGAGGAGGTGCAGATGCCAAGGGGCATGAGGCTGGCCGGGATCTTCAAACCAACCCGGTTGCTGAGCGGCGAACCTCCGGCAAAGATGCCGACCACGCTCTCCTGGTTGCGACAAAAATAGATGTCGCCGCCGTTTTCCACCACCACTTCCCCTGCGCCCGCAGCCAAAAGATCCAACCCGACATACTCGGCCATGGCCCCGGCCACCGCGGCCATGGGGCCGACACTTGCCGCCCGGCCCGCAACGAGCATGCTCTTGACAATGGGCGGCGCCGTGGGATCGAGGGGCAAAGGGGTCAGGGAGGTGACAAATTCCGGATACCGGGCGATATAGCCTTCCAGCTGGCTGCGATACCTCAAAACCGCATCGCTGGCCTCATGGCGCAACTCTTTACCGGCAAGGATCTGCAGATCCGTTTCCCTGATTTGCACCTCGAAGCTGACCAGATCGCCGGGCGCGACACGGTTCCGGTAGGTTCTCTTCCGGTAGGAACAGGGGGGTGGACGTTTCTTTTTTCTTTTGACGGTCACGGGATGGCTGGTATGGTGATGGGTTATCGGGGGACTTCCTTTGCTGGAAGTATAGCGGAGAACAGAACGGGCGGCAAGGATGGACAGAGACATACGGGCGCGGCTCATTCTTTTTACCCGGTATCCCGAACCGGGCCGGACAAAAACCCGGCTGATCCCGGCTCTGGGGGCCGAGGGCGCGGCCGCGCTCCAGCAAAGGATGAGCGAGGCGATTGTCAGCCAAATGGCGCAATTTGCGGGCCAATATCCGGTGCGCCTGGAGATCCGCTATGCCGGCGGAAACCAGCAGGCCGTGGAGACCTGGCTTGCCGGCGACATTCCCTGCCTGGACCAGGGAGAAGGAGACTTGGGCGACCGGCTGCGCCGAACCTTTGTCCAGGCCTTTGCCCAGGGGAGCCATCAGGTGGTGGTTATCGGCGCCGATTGCCCCCGCCTCACCCCTGCCCTCTTTGCCCGGGCATTCGGTGCCCTGGCGAGCCGGGATCTGGTGCTCGGCCCGGCAATGGACGGCGGCTATTATCTTATCGGCCTCACCCAGCCGGCCCCCGGACTTTTCACCGATATCCCCTGGGGCAGCGGGGAGGTCTTGGCCGCAACCCTGAAACAGGCGCGGGGTCTGAATCTTTCCACCCACCTTCTGGAACCCCTTGCCGATGTTGACCGACCGGAAGATCTACGACATATCGATCATCATCCCGACCCTCAATGAGACGGCCTGCATCGGGGAAACCGTCGCCGGTCTGGTGGGACAGCCTGGGGTGGAGGTGATCGTGGCCGACGGCGGCAGCAAGGACCGGACCGTGGCCGAAGCCAAGGCAGCAGGGGCCAGGGTGATAGACGCGCCGGTGGGGCGGGGAAGCCAGCAGAACCAGGGCGCCAGGGCGGCACATGGCAACATCCTGCTCTTTCTCCATGCCGACACCCGGCTGCCCGAAGACTTTGCCAAGCAGATCCACGCAGCCCTTGCCCAACCGGGCATCGTGGCCGGAGCCTTCCGCTTCGCCGTTGGCGCCAACGGCCGGCGTTTCCGGCTGCTTGAGCGATGCGCCAATTGGCGGGCCGGCTGGTTCGGGCTGCCCTATGGCGACCAGGCCCTGTTTCTGCCCGCCGCCCGGTTCCAGGCCATGGGAGGCTTCCGGGAGATCGCCCTGCTGGAGGATGTTGAGCTGGTGCTCCGCTTGGGGAAGATGGGGCGCATCGCCCTGCTCCCAACCCCGGCCCTCACCTCGCCCCGGCGCTGGCAACGGTTGGGGCTTGTGCGCACAACGATGGTGAATCAGCTGATTTTACTTGGCTTTTTTTGCGGGATCAGTCCGGACCGGCTGGCCCGCTGGTATGGCAAGGTCAGGGAGGAGAATGGCGGGTGATTTGGGAAGCAGGTGGCGGTGCAGGTTCTGGTCCGGGACAAAGGAGAGCAGGAACTCGGAACTTTTGGCCAGATAGGGAGCGGCCAGGGAGTTGGCGATAAGCGGATTGTTATCCGCCAGCAGCCCGGAGACCACCATAAAGAGCACAGAGGTCAACACCCCCGCCTTGACCAGGCCGAAGATCCCGCCCATCAAGCGGTCGAACCAGCCCAACAGCGAAACGCTCATGACCTTTTTGAGCACAAAGCCCAGGGCCATGACCCCGAAAAAAACCGCAAGAAAAAGCAGGGCGTAGGTCACGAGAAAACAGAGCTGGGGCGATGGAATCACCGAGGAAAGACGCGGACTGATCTGCTCGTAATACCGCCCGGCAAAGAGGTAGCCGAGGATGAGCCCGAGAAGGGAGGCAAGCTGCCGGACGAAGCCTATCCAGATGCCCCGGACAAGAAAGACGAGTATGATGGCGATGACGCCGATATCGATAGCGGTCATGGTACTCCTTGATGCATGTTTTCCATGGCTTACAAAAACTTGCGGCCAAGGGCAAGGATTTTTATAAAAGGAGCGCCCAATGGCGTTAGCCCGAGCCATGTTTGAAGAATACTGGCCTTGCTGGCAACACCACTTTAGCCCGGAGGTCCGGCTAAGGCTGGGAGGCGTACCGCTCGCCGCCCTGAGCGGCTGCACGCCGGACACGGCGGGCCACTATCTCGGCGCGGACGAATTGGCGCAATGGGGTGGATTTCACCTGGAAAAAAGACGCGCCGAGTGGCTGGGCGGACGGCTCGCCGCTAAATGGTCGGCTGCCGGGATTCTGGGCGAGACGGCGATGGATTGGCGAAAGCTGGTGATCCGAACCGAGGCGGATGGCCGCCCCCATATCGCAACAGCGGCGCACCCAGTGGCCCCGTTCATCTCCATCTCCCATAGCGGGCCGATGGCTGCGGCCCTGGCGGCAAACCTGCCCTGCGGGCTGGATATCCAGGAACCGGGGGAGAGAATCCTGAGGGTCAGGGAGCGTTTTGCCGCCCCGGAAGAGGAAGATATCCTGGCCGCCTCCCTGCCCCGTTTTTTTCCCGAAACCGAGCGGCTCACCATGCTCTGGGCGGCCAAGGAGGCGGTGCGCAAGATGGTTCGGCTCACCCCCCTGCTCGGCTTGCTGGAGATCCGCTTGCTTGCGGGGCATGGCGGCTGCGGTACTCCGCACGACCCGCTGGCCCTCTATTTTGCCTCGGGCCGGGATCAGGAGGAGTGCCCGGCGTTTATTTCCGTGCTCTGTTTTTTCGCGGACAACCTGGCCTGGGCCATGGCGTGTTCGCCGACCCAAAAGGAGTAACCCATGGAGCTTATGTCGTTTCTCAAGCAGGTTCCGCTCTTTGGCGGCCTGACCACCGAGCAGTATGAAGAGCTGGCCATGATCATCACCCTTCAGGACTACCGCCGGGGACAATCCATCTTTGCCGAGGGCGATCCGGGCACCGGGTTCTATGTGGTCATGGAGGGGTTGGTCAAGATCTACAAACTTTCCCTGGACGGCAAGGAGCAGATCCTCCATATCTTCGGGCCGGGCGAGCCTTTTGCCGAGGCCGCGGTCTTTACCGGCTCGACCTTCCCGGCCCACGCCCTGGCCCTGGAAAAAAGCCGGACCATCTTCATCCCGCGCCGCGCCTTCATCGACCTGATCCAGACCAACCCGGCCCTGGCCATGAACATGCTGGCGGCCCTGTCCATGCGGCTCAAGAAATTCGCCCACCTGATCGAGGATCTCTCGCTCAAGGAGGTGCCGGGAAGGGTGGCGGCCCATCTCCTCTTTCTCAGCACCCAGCAGGGGGACAGCGACACGGTGAAGCTCAATATCGGCAAGGCCCAACTCGCCAGCCTGCTGGGCACCATCCCGGAAACCCTCTCCCGCATCCTGACCAAGCTCGGAAAACAGGGGTTGATCAGCAGCGAAGGATCGCAGATCACCATTCTGGACCGCGACGGCCTGGAGGATCTGGCCATGGGAGAGAAGCTGTAGTGTGCCACGGATTGTGGCTGATGGATGTCAGCACATCACGTTACCTGTGATGACGGTTCTCGGCGAGTAAGCGTTCAGCAGCGCCGCAGATGCGCGAAAGAGGCCTGCGAAGTGTGCTATTGCACATGAGCAGGCCGATGACAA
Organism: Desulfurivibrionaceae bacterium; assembly: GCA_041675265.1. Taxonomy (GTDB): domain Bacteria; phylum Desulfobacterota; class Desulfobulbia; order Desulfobulbales; family Desulfurivibrionaceae; genus Thiovibrio. The sequence continues at coordinate 96,187 of JBAYUD010000002.1, forward strand.
AGCAGATGTGGTGCTGCTGAACGCTTACTACTGTTCCAGCCCGAACTCGAAGGCCATCCCGGTCTTGGCCAGATGGCCGAGGATATTCTTGAGCCCCTGCAGGGTGTCGACCTGAAAATTTATCTGCCAGGCCGAGGTGCGCGACGGTTGGCTGGAAAGCAGATCGATCTCACTGATCTTCATCTCTTCCGGGGCCACGCCCAGCATCATCAAAACGCGGTTGCGGGACGGGGCCTCCAGCACGAGGATGGTCTGCATCTTGGGCACCGGTGTTTCCTTGAGCCGCCAGCGCACCTCCACCACATCCTCCCGCTGAACGTGGAGGGAGGTGATGGTGGAGCACTCCTTCTGGTGCACGGAAAGCCCCCGCTCGCTGAGCAGGCCGTACAGCCCCTTTTCCGTGGGCACCGGGTTGCAGCAACGGGAAAATTTGATGCAGACCGGGTCCAGGGTGGCAAGTTCGATGCGATTCAGGCTGCCGGTGGGCGGTTGCAGGGTTTCCCTTCCCGCGTACAGCCGGGTTTTGATTTCGCCGATGAGTTCCCGCAAGCGGAATCTCCCCTCGCCCAAGCCAAGAAAAAGATCCGGCAGCTCCCTTGCCCCGAGGGGGCCCATGATGCCTGCCATGCCCGGATTTTCCAGAATCTCGTAGGGCAACCCATAGCGTTTGAGTTCCTGGCGGAGGATGCTCTCGCCGATCATGCGGGCCAGCCACTCGCGCCGCTGGCGGAACAGTTTGGACAGCTCCGCCCGGGCCCTGGGGGTTTGACAGCGTTGCTGAATCTCCGGCTCGAAACGCACCGGCTCCTTCTGGCAGATGATCTCCACCTGATCGCCGTCTTCGAGCAGGGCGTCCGGCTCCACCTGCCGCTTGCCGATCCTGGCCTTGATGCAGCGCTTGCCCACATCGGTATGCACCTTGAAGGCGAAATCCAGCACGATACTGTGGGCGGGCAGTTCAACCGGATCGCCCTTGGGAGTGTATGTGTAAATGGCTTTTTTGCCACTGACCGCGATCATCTCCCGGTAGGAGAGATCCTCCTCCGTCCCCAGGATATCCAGCATCTCCCGCAGTTCCACCTCGAAACTGGAGGGAACCTTCTTGTGGGCAAACCACTCCCGCACCAAGCCGGTGCGGGAGGACGTGGTCATCTCGGCGGTGCGGATCTTGAACAGGTAGTTGCGCCCCTTGATGTTGGCCCGGGTATGCAGGCTCTGGTAGCCGGTGGCCTTGGGGTTGGCGATGAAATCCCGGATGGTTCGGGGAATGGGCGGATAGTTCTGGTGGATGACCCCGAGAATCCGGTAACAGGTCTGGATATCGTTGGCAACGATGATGAATTCCAGGGGATTGGCGATGGTTTTGTGCAGCACCTTTTGGGCCGGATCATAGTAGGCCCACAGCCCCTTGGGGTTGAGGCGGATTTCGTGGGTGATCCACGCCTCCTTCATCCGGTCTTCCAGGGTGCGCTTGATGGCCAGCACCTCATCGCTGCCCTGCAGCCGCTTGATGGCCGCCAGCACCTTCTGGCTCTGGCGGGGGAATTTATACATCAGGGCCAGGGTGTACAACTCGCGCTTGATGGAGTTCAAGCCCATGACCTTGGCCAGGGGCGCGTAGATGTCCAGGGTTTCCTCGGCGATCTTCTGCCGCTTGTCCTTGGGCATGGAAGCCATGGTCCGCAGGTTGTGCAAGCGATCGGCCAATTTGACCAGGAGGACTTCCAGATGGGCCGCGGCCCCGGAAAAAAGCTTGCGGTGGACCAGCTTGTAGAAGGTCTGCTTGTCTCCGGAGAAGTTGGCGATCTTGGTGCAGGCATCGACAATGATCTCGATGTTCTTGCCGAATATCCCGCCGATCACCTCGCTGGTCACCTCGGGCACATCCTCCACCGTGTCGTGGAGCACGGCCGCGGCCAGCAGCTCCGGATCGCGGATATCCAACTCCTCAACGAGGATCTTCGCCACCTGGAGGGGATGGCTGACATAGGCCTCGCCGGACTTGCGCCGTTGATCCTGATGGGCGGAAACAGCAAAGGAAAGCGCCTCCCAGAAGACCTTGGCCGGGCCTTCCTGACCGCCGAGAATCTGTTCCATGCGCTCGCAGTAGGCGGCTATATTAAATTTTTTGGAAGGGGCCATGAATGGTCGCTGTCTTTCTTATCCGGTCATTGGGAAATGGATGATCTGTCCCCGCAAATAAGGTACAATCACAGTTGTCAGGTTATTTTGTAAGGGTATTTCGTTCTCAGCCCTTGTGCAATGATTTTCCATTTCTTTAAAAAAATAGCCGCAGAGAGAGGCGCGCCCGTGACACAGAGAAGAAGGGTTTTCCGCAGCAAACAGGGGCGGCCGGGAAAACGGCAGCGCGAAGGGGGCAGGATTCCGCGCCAGCACCAGGAAGCACGGTTTGAAGGAGAGATCCTGGGCAAGCTCTACACGGCGGAGATGCCGCTTTCGGCCCATGACATCTTTGCAGCCCTTGGTTTGAGCAAGAGCCACCGCCAGGAAGTGCTGGGGGTGCTGGATGATCTCTGCCGCCGCAAGGTGCTCTCCTGCAAACGGGATACCTTTGTTCTGCGCAAGGGCGCGGAGCTCTTTGCCGGGCCGATCAGCGTGACCACCAAGGGGTATGGCTTTGTCGCCCCCACCGAGGCTCCGGCCGAACTGGAGATCGACCAGGACGTTTTTATCCCGCCCGGCATGCTGGGCGGCGCGGCGCACAGCGACAAGGTGCTGGTCCAGTTGATGAGCCGCCGCCAGGGCCGTTACGAGGGCCGGGTGATCGCGGTCCTGAGCCGCGCCACCACCCGGCTGGTCGGGACTTACATGGCCGGGGGCAATACCGGGCTGGTGACCCCGGAGGACAGCCGCTTCCCGTATAATCTGGTCATCCGCAAGGAGGACAGCCGGGGCGCCAAGAACGGCGACGCGGTCTTGGCCGAGGTCACCTCCTTTGCCGCCGGGCAGCGGAACCTGGACGGCATCATCCTCGAGGTGCTGGGCAATCCCGCGGACATCCAGGTGCAGACCGAGATGGTCATCCGCAAGTTCGACCTGCCCCATGTCTTCACCCAGGAGGTGACCACCCAGGTGGAAGCACTGGACCCGGAGGTGAAAATGTCTGCCTCCCGCACCGACCTGCGCAAGGTAACCCATGTGACCATCGACGGGGAAACGGCCCGCGACTTTGACGACGCCGTGGCCATCGAGCCGCTGAAAAAAGGCTATCGCCTCTATGTCTCCATCGCCGATGTCAGCCATTACGTGCGGCCGCAAACCCCGGTGGATGTGGAGGCCTACCAGCGCGGCACCAGCGTCTATTTCCCCACCCGGGTCATCCCCATGCTGCCGGAGCGGCTGTCCAACAACCTCTGCAGCCTGGTGCCGGGCGAGGACCGCTACACCTTCACCGCCATGCTCGATTTCGACGAGCACGGCAACCGGCTGGCCAAGCGCTTCGTCAAAAGCATCATCCGCAGCAAACATCGCCTCACCTACACAAAGGTCAAGCAGATCCTTGTGGACAAGGATGAAGCGATGCGCAGCCAGTACGGTGACATGGTGGAGGATCTGGAACGCATGGGCCAACTGGCCCTGAGCCTGGAAAAGCAGCGGACAAAACGGGGGAGCATAGGTTTTGAACTCCCGGAGCCCTTGATCGTCCTGGGCGAGGACAACACCGTGCAGACCATCAAGCGCAGCGAACGCAACCAGGCGCACAAGCTCATCGAGGAGTTCATGCTCGCGGCCAACGAGGCGGTGGCCGAGGCGTTGGACCAGGGCAAGATCGACTCCCTCTACCGCATCCACGAACCGCCGGACCAGCTCAAGGTGGCGGAGTTCACCGAGTTTGCCCAGAGCATGGGGCTTCCGGTGGATGACGGCGACGGCTCGCCCCAGTGGTTCGGCAAGGTGCTGGCTTTGTCCGCGGGCACCCCCCAGGAGTACATCATCAGCAACCTGTTGCTGCGCACCATGCAGCAGGCCCGCTACTCCCCCCACAACGTCGGCCATTTCGGCCTGGCCGCCACCCACTACACCCATTTCACCTCCCCCATCCGGAGGTATCCGGACCTCATGGTCCACCGGGCCCTGGCCGCGAGCCTGCAAAAAAAGGGGAAGCCGGTGTCCACCGGCGAGGCGGTGTCCACCGAGGAGTCCGGCACCTTTCTCTCCAAGCGGGAGCGGGTGGCGGTGGATGCCGACCGGGAGATGGTGGAACGGCTCCAGGTCCATTTCATGGCCGACAAGATCGACGAGACCTTTGAGGGTATCATCTCCGGGGTCACGGCCTTCGGGTTGTTCGTCGAGCTGACCGAGGTCTTTGTCAACGGCGCCGTGCCCATCACCGAGATGCGCGATGATTATTACGAGCTGGAGCAGGGCCGCCACCGGCTTATCGGCCAGCGGACCAAGACCGTCTTCCAGATCGGCGATCTGGTGCGGGTGCGGCTGACCAGCGTGGAGATTCCCCGGCGGCGCATCAATTTCACGGTGGAGGAAAAACTGGCCCGGGCCACGGATTTGGTGGCACCTGCCCTTGTCAAGCGCACAAAAGGCGTAGCCAAGGGGGGCAAGAAACCTGCCCCGAAAACAACAAAACGCCGTATTCAGAAGAAATGAACGAGGCTGTACAGGATACGGTGCGGGAGCTGATGGGTCAGGCGGCCATCGTTCTGGTCTCGCCCAAGTTTGCCGAGAATATCGGCTCGGCGGCGAGAATTGCGGCGAACATGGGGATCGGCAAGCTCATTCTCGTCTGCCGGGAAATGCCCGACCGCGACAGGATGCTCACCCTGGCCACCGCCAAGGCAGCCCATCTCATCGACACCCTGGAACACCACCAGGAGCTGGGCGAGGCCTTGGCCCCCTTCGGCTGGGTTCTGGGCACCTCGGCCCGCCAGGGCAGAAAACGGACCACGGTCAACAGCCCCAGGCAGCTCATGGCAGAGGTTCTGCCCCAGCTTGGAAACAACCGGGTCGCCCTACTCTTCGGCCCGGAAGACCGGGGTCTGGCCAACGAGGAACTCCGCTTCTGCAACCAGATCACCACCATCCCCACGGCGGATTTCTCCTCCCTCAACCTGGCCCAGGCCGTGGCCATCCTCTGCCACGAACTCCACTACAGCGTTCTGGAGGCGGTAAGCCGCAACGCCTTTCCCCCCTCGGCCCCCAAACAGGGAGACAAACGGGAGCTGGAGGCCATGTTCGGTCATGTGGAAGAGGCGCTTGCGGCCATCGGCTTTTTGAAAAACGGGGAGGATGACTACTGGATGAAGAGCATCCGCCAGTTTCTCGGGCGGATCGGGCTGAAATCAAAGGAAATCAAGATTATCCGCGGCGTCTGCCGCCAGCTGCTTTGGCGCTTTGATCAGCACCGCCCCTGAAGCAAGCCGCCAAGACGCTTCCCTTGTAATGGTAACTGTGCAGCAGCGCCGCAGATGCGCGGAAGAGGCCTGCGAAATGTGCTAGTGCACATGAGTAGGCCGATGACAAAGCAGATGTGGTGCTGCTGGACAGTTACTAGAACATCCGTTTTTTCCAGAGGACATACCCGGCCAGGCTGGTCAGCGACATGGAGAGAAACAGCACGAACCAGAAGCCGAGCCGCTGATCCGGGAAGGGTACCCCCACGTTCATGCCCCAGAAGCTGGAGATCATGGTCGGGATGGAGATCAGGATGGTGATGGAGGCGAGCAGTTTCATCACCTGGTTGAGATTGTTGGAGATAACCGAGGTAAAGGCGTCCATCATGCCGCTCAGGATGTCGGAATACATCTTCACCATCTCCAACGCCTGACGGTTTTCAATAATGGCATCCTCCAGGATATCCTCGTCCTCTTCGTACTGCGGCAGCAAATGTTGCAGCGCCATGTTTTTTCTGAGCCGCAGCAGCCGCTCCAGCACCAGGCCGTTGGCCCGCAAGGCCACGGTAAAGTAGGTGAGACCCTTTTCCATGTCGAGCAGCTGGAACACCTCCGCGTTGTTCATCGATTTCCGCAGATGCCGCTCGATTTCATCGGTCTGGCGGTTGATCTGATGGATGTAACGCAGGTACACCTTGGCGGTCTTGTAGAGAATCTGGAAAAGGAAGCGGGTGCGCTTGCCGGTGTTGTAATAAGCCGGCGCCCCGGGCCCGACGATGTTTCCGGGCAGGATCTCGGTTTCTTCCAGGGAGACGGTGATGACCTGATCCGGGGTCAGGATGATGCCCAGCGGCAGGGTGTCGTACATGTCCGGCCCGCGCAGCATGGGGAAATTGGTCAGCACCAGCATGCAGTTGTCTTCGATTTCGATACGGGAGCGTTCTTCCTCGTCCAGGGCGGCGCGGAGAAAGTCTTCCGGCACCTTGGTCGCCTCGGAAACCGTGCGGATTTCATCCGGCGTCGGGTTGACCATACGAATCCAGGATCTGGGCACAGGACCGCTGTCGGTGACGATCTGCAGTTGATGGTCAAAGCGCTTGTACACGGTGAGCATGTCAGTTCGCCTCCTGTCCGGGACGGAATTATCCGGCCAGCGCCTCATTATTGTAGGCCGACCAGGGACAATTCCGGAAAAACAATAGTCGCTTGCTTGAGTTGACGCGAGAGGATGGGGAAAAGATGACAAGAAAATCAGGGGTCCGCACCGCCCCGAAACAATTCAAACCTGCAAAAGCTCTTTACTTGGTTTTAGAAACCCGTGTCAACCGAAAAACAGACCGGCCGGAGAGAGGAAAGGATTGTTCAGGGCAAGGAACAGAACCCTGTATCCGTGCGAATCCTTTACCCTGGAAGGAAGGAACGGGGAGCGCACAACAGGAGGCCGGTTGTCAAAACCCGGCCGATGGGGAAGATGAGGAAAGCGAAGAGAACCGTCATGAACGCAAAAACGCCCCTTTGCAGGGGCGCATGGCATGGAACACGACGGCAGGAAGGAGGGAGCCCGGACAACTCCGGGACAGGCGGGAGGCCTTTCCTGCCGGTGAAAAACGGGGCGGAACCGGTTCCGCCCCGAAAAACCGCCAAGATCCCGTCAGCTCACTCAGATCCCGGTTACCGCACCGAACCAACTGGCGACGAGGGCGATGGGGCCACCCGCCGCGATAACTCCGGCAACGAGACAACTTACCGACCAGGCGCCCACCAGGCCGGCCGCCATTGCGCCCACGCCCACTGCCGCACCCTGCATGATATCGGTGCCGATTCCGTCTGTTACCAGTGCGTTGCTTCTTGTCTTGGTCTTGACCATCATCTGTCCATTTTTCATACCCGGCCTCCTCGGAAAAAGTTGAATTCTTAATTTCCAATATTCAAAATTCCCGGCCTCTGGTCAAGATATTTTTTTCACGTAAAATCAAATAGTTACATGCAAATTACAGGTGACAGGATTGCCGCGACCGCGCGGAACAAGATATCCACAAACAGGATCTTCGGCTGATGGTGACAACGGAAATTGTCAGGACGGCTCCGGCTAGAGTCCCTGCAGGGGGCAACCGTCGCAGAGCGGATTGGATTTTTTACAGTATTCCTTGGCGAGACGGACAAGAAGGGCGTGGTACTCGTTGAAGAGCTGGGCATCGGTGGGCAGCTTGCCCAGGAAGAGATCCTGGATATCCTCATACCCGGCGTCTTCGGCAATGAGATCATGCCGGAGCAGGATGCGGTATGTGTAGGCATCCACCACAAACACCGGCTTGCCGGCGCCATAGAGGGTGATGGAATCGGCGGTTTCCGGGCCGATGCCCTTGACTGCCAATAGCTTTTCCCGAAGGGTGTGGGTGTTCTGCTCGAAAAAGGTCTCGAGATCGCCGCTGTCTTCACGGATGGCGGCAAAGAGCCCCTTGAGGCGCTTGGCTTTCTGGTTGTAGTAGCCGGAAGGCCGGATTTTCTCGGCGAGCACCTCGGTGGGCAGGGCTTCCAGGGCTTCAAAGGAGAGCAGCCCGTCCTGGCGCAACGTTTCGATGACCATGCTCACGTTGCGCCAGCTGGTGTTCTGGGTCAGAACCGCGCCGAGCATGATCTCGAAGGGGGTTTCACCGGGCCACCAGTGCTGGGGCCCGAAATGGTCGAACAGACGGGTATGGATCTCCTCGATCCGGTTGCTCACGATTGTCGCGTCCCTGGGAAAAAAAATCAGTCGGTGCGCATGAAGAGGAAATACACTGCGATGGCGATGGCCCCGATGAACACCCCGGCCACGGGCAGCACCTTACCGATCTGGAGAGTCCCGTCCACGACCAGCCCCTCCATGTAGCGGCTTCCGGAGAAAAGCCAGAGGCCGAAGCCGAGACCGGTGAGAACCAGGGTATCCACCGCCTGTTTGTAGAGGTTGTAGCAGATAAAGGCGATGAAGGGGACCAGGAACCAGGTGTTGGTAAAGAGCGCCTTGGCATCCACCTCGCGAAGCTGTTGCGGCACATTGGTGCTGTTTACAAAATCGAGAATCTGCCCCAGGAATTCGGTCATACGGTGCTTCCTCCTCTGTGGTGATTACGAAATTACTTCTGCAAGCGGCCACAGGGCACCGCATCTGCTTTGTCATCGCCTTGTCCGCATACCTGATGTATAGCGAACAAGGCTCTTGGTCGGCACTGCTGCCGACAATTGACACGCGCATCTGCGGCACCCTGTGGCCGCTTATTTTGGTGACATACGCCGTTCGTCGAGGCTTACGCCGTGATCAGTTATAATTATTTCTGCAAGCGGTCCGGCGCGGTGGCCTGCTTGTACACCTTGATGGCGCAGTACGAGCCGCACATGCTGCAGGCATCGCCCTTGTAGGAACTCCCCTCCTCCCGGAAACGCCGCGCCTTGTCCGGGTCGATGGAGAGATCGATCTGGCCTTTCCAGTCCAGATTATTGCGGCACTTGGCCATGGCGATGTCCTTTTCGATGGCGCCCGGCAGCCCCTTGGCGATGTCCGCGGCATGGGCGGCGATGCGGGAGGCCATGACCCCCTCGTGCACATCCTCGGCGCTGGGCAGTTTGAGATGCTCGGCCGGGGTCACGTAGCAGAGGAAATCCGCCCCTGCCGCCCCGGCGATGGCCCCGCCGATGGCGCCGGTGATATGGTCGTAGCCCGGCGCGATATCGGTGACCAGGGGGCCCAGCACATAAAAGGGCGCCCCGTGGCAGAGCTGCTTCTGGAGCAGAATGTTGGCCTGAATCTGGTTGAGCGGCATGTGGCCCGGCCCCTCGACCATCACCTGCACCCCGGCCTCCCAGGCGCGCTGGGTCAATTCGCCGAGATGGATCAGCTCCTGAACCTGGCCCCGGTCGGTGGCGTCGGCCAAGCATCCCGGACGGATGCCGTCGCCCAGACTCAGGGTGACCTCGTGCTCCTTGAGGATGGCGAGCAGCTCGTCGAAATGTTCGTACATGGGGTTTTCTTTGTTGTTGTAGCTCATCCACTCGATGGTGAAGGAGCCGCCCCGGCTGACCACGCCCATGAGCCGCTTATGGTTGCGGACCCGCTCCATGGTGGAGCGGGTGATGCCGGAATGGATGGTCATGAAGTCGACGCCATCCTTGGCCTGCTGCTCAATGCCCTTGAACATCTGGGCAACCGTGACCTCGCCGATCTTTTTCTTCTGCTTCTCCACCACCTCGGCGATGGACTGATAGATGGGCACGGTACCCAGGGGGATGGGGCAGCTTTTCAGGATCTCGCGACGGATGGCGTCAAGCTCGCCGCCCATGGAAAGATCCATCACCGTGTCGGCCCCGGCCTTGAGGCAGACGCAGAGCTTCTGCAGCTCCTGGCTCACTTCGGGATAATCCTTGGAGGAGCCGATATTGGCGTTGACCTTGGTGGACAAACCCTTGCCCACCGCCATGATCCGGTCGAATTGGTGGTTTTTATTCTTGGGAATGCAGATCGTCCCAGCAGCCACCCCCTGCATCAAGGTCTGGACCGCGATGTTCTCGTTGGCGGCACAATTTTCAAAAAGAGGGGTGCACGCGCCCCTGATAGCGTCTTCGCGAATACTCATCACAGGTTCTCCGATAACCTCCGGCGCGGGCCGCAGGGTGTTGTTGACAGGAAAGATAAAGGTAGGTCAAGACGCAAAAACATACCAGCGCCCCTTTTAGAATGCAACGTAAATGTATGGGAACAGAGGGGGAGAATGGCTATAACACCCCGTGTTCATGGAGAATTTTGAGGCCGATACCGAGCAGAACCAAGCCGCCGGCAATCTCGGCCCGGGAGCCCAACCGCGAAGCCGCGCCGAGCAGACAACCCAGCCGCAGACCCAGCGCGGTGAGTCCCGAAGCGACCAGGCCGATGACCAGGGCCGGGAGCCAGACACTGACCTCAAGCACGGCAAAGCTCAAACCCACGGCCAGGGAATCGATACTGGTGGCCACCGAAAGGGTGATGAGCATCCGTCCCCGTGTCGGGTCCATCCCCTCGCCCTCCTCATGCGCCTCCCGGATCGCCTCCCAGATCATCTTGATCCCCACGAAGGCGAGGAGCCCAAAAGCGAGCCAGTGGTCAAAGGATTCGATATAGGAGCGGACCGTGAGACCGCCAAGCCAACCGAGGATGTTCATTCCGGCCTGAAAAAAACCGAAATGGAAGGCCAGCCGGAACACCTGCCGGGAGTTGACCTGGCACAGGCTGACCCCGGCGGCCAGGGCCACGGCGAAAGCATCCACGGCCAAGGCCAGGGAGATGAGCAGGATTGCGGAAAATTCCATGGACGAGGCTGCGCGGATGTGTTTAGGAGGGGGAAAGAATCGGGTTGCGGTGGCAATTGACCATTTTTCCCAAGGAGTGGCAAGAAAAAAGCCCGCGACAAAAAAAGCGCGGAATTCGCGCCAAGGTTTGGTATCATTAGCGCAACCCGCCATGGCCTTTGAGCCCTGGCTTCGTGAAACACGCGGTAGTCCAAAGAGGTTGTGATGGTTAAGATAATGCTGGTCGATGACCACGAAATGGTCCGCACGGGCCTGAAATCCCTGCTGGAAACCCAGCCTGATTTCCAGGTGGTCGGCGAGGCGGGAAACGGGGTCGAGGCATTGGGTAAGATTGCCAGGCTTGCCCCGGATGTGGTGGTGATGGACATCAGCATGCCGCTGATGGACGGCATTGAAACAACCAAGAAACTTGTCGGCCTGCACCCGGATTGCCTTGTTCTCGCCCTGACGGTACATGAGGACAAACAGTATTTCTTCCAGATGCTCCAGGCCGGGGCCAAGGGCTATCTCACCAAGGAAGCCGCTGCCGATGAACTGGTGGCGGCCATCCGTTCCGTGGCGACCGGCAATGTTTATCTGTTGCCGGCCCTGGCCCGCTGGCTGCTGGAGGATTACAACGAACTGGCCAGCCAGGCCCAGGGTGCCGCGAAGGATGCCGAACACCCCGGCCTGCACGCCCTGACCATGCGGGAACGGGAGGTGCTGGAGCTGGTGGCCGAAGGCAACACCACCCCACGGATCGGAGAGATCCTTGCCTTAAGCCCCAAGACCATTTCCCGGCACCGGGAACGGATCATGAACAAACTCAATCTGCATTCCACCGCGGAGCTGGTGAAATTCGCCATCCGCACCGGCCTGGTGAAAGCGGGCTGAGTCCCAGCCCCCTTCACCATCCCCCTTGTTTCCCCTGCGCAACAACAGCACCTTTTTCAGCCGGCAACACCCCGCGGCTCACCGCTCTCGATGGGCAGGTCCGGATCCCTGGACCATTCGTTCCAGGAGGCGAAATAGACCCGCAGCCTGTTGAATCCGGCCAGCTTCAGAGCCACATAGGTATTGGCCGCCCGCGACCCCTTGAAACAGAAAATGATGATCTCGCTGTCCGGGAAGATCTGCTGACTGGCGCATAGCGCCCTTATTTCATGGGCGGGGCGGAAGGATGGAATCGCGTCCCGGTTCATGAAGCTGTACCACTCAATCCAGCGGGCGGTGGGAATCCTCCCCCGCCGGGGGGCAAAATCGAAGCCGTAGGGCGAGGAGGTATGGCCCAGCCACTCGTTGGCATCCCGGTTGTCGAGAAGGATGGTTCCCTGGTCGCTCAAGGCCTTGAGAACATCTTCCCGGGTGGCCATCAGAGCGGGGTTGGGGTGGGGAACAAACCGGCTGGGGCAGGGCGGGATTTCAACGGTTTCCTCGGGCAGGCCGTACTGCTGCCAGGCCCAGAAACCGCCGTCGAGAATGCCGCAATCCCGGTGGCCGAGATAACGGGCCAGCCAATACCCGCGGCAGGACGCGCCATACCGGGTGTCGAAGCTGTCTTCGTAAAAGATGACCTTTTTGTCATGGGTGACGCCAACCCGGGAGAAACTGGCCGCAAAGGCGCGCTGCAAGGCAGCCAACCCTTCCGGGGTGCTCTCGCTCAAAAAGGAAAAGATCTCCGGCATATTCACCGCTCCGGGGATATGCCCTTCGGCAAAGGTGTCCTGGTCGCGGATATCCACCAGCAACACCGAACCTTCCACAAGGAGCGCCTGAGTTTCATGGAGGGTATAGAGAATTTTTTCCGTCATGCACATATCCCGAAGTAAAAAAACCATTATAACGCGAGCACCCACTATAAAACCTTCGCGCTTCCACCGCCCCAAAAAATTCTCCGGGCAGCCCCATCCTTGCCCCTTTGCGTTTTCCTGTTTTCTCCCTTCTTGTCGAAACACTCTACTTCATCTATATTGACACAAGGAGGTGGCACAATGGCCCTTGATCCGCAGATGAAGATTTTGCTCGTTGAAGACGCCGGCACCATGCGCAAGATGGAGGCCCGGATTCTCGGCCAGGTCGGCTTTACCAACATCGTCGAGGCAAAAGACGGCAACGACGCCATGGAAAAGCTTGGGGCCGACCCGGACATCGCCCTGGTCATCAGCGACTGGTCCATGCCCAACTGTGACGGCTACCAGTTGCTGCAATGGATGCGCACCCAGGACGGTTTCAAGACCCTCCCCTTCCTCATGGCCACCGGCCACGGCGACAAGGCCTATGTGGCCAAGGCCAAGGAGGCCGGGGCCAACGGCGTGGTGGCCAAGCCCTTTACCCCGGACGAACTCAAGGTTCTCATCGAGGAGGCCTTTGGCCTCAAGCAGGCAGCAGCCCCCAAGAAAGAGGAGGGGCCCAAGGTCAGCACCGAGGGCAAGGTCAAGCTCAAGATGGCCCATATCCAGATCACCGACCATCTGGCCTTGGGCGTGCTCAAGCACCAGGTGGCCTCGGGCCAGAAAGCCCCGCTCCACTTCAGCCTGGACACCCTCTGCATGCCGGGCTGGAATCCGGTGCAGAGTGCGCTTGAAAACGGCGAGGTGGACGGCGCCTTTATCCTGGCCCCCATGGCCATGGATCTGTTCAGCTACGGCGTGCCCATCAAGCTGGTGCTCTTCGCCCACCGCAACGGCAGCATCTGCGTGCGCAACAAGACCGGCAAGTATGTCAAGCCGTACCAGCAGTTCTTCAAGCACAAAACCTTCTACATCCCCCACAAGATGTCGATCCACAACATGCTCGCCCACATGTACTTCACCCAGATGGGCTTGCGGCCCGGGGTGGCGGGCAAGGAAGCGGTCAACGTTCTTTTCGACGTGGTGCCGCCGGTGGCCATGCCGGAGTTTTTAAAGGACAATGCCGAGGCCAGCGGTTTTCTGGTGGCCGAGCCCATCGGCTCGCGGGCCATCACCGCGGGCATTGCCGAGCGCCAGTTCCTCTCCAGCGAGGTGTGGCAGGACCATCCCTGCTGCGTGGTGGTCTTCCGGGATGAGATCATCCAAAAATACCCGGAGGCGGTGCAGGAATTCACCACCATGCTGGTGGAATCCGGCATCTATATCCGCGATCATGTTGACGAGGCGGCGGAGATCGCCGTCACCTTTCTCGACCCGCAAAAAAAGATCGGCCTGGAACCCGGTCTGCTCCGCAACGTGCTTTCCGACCCCCAGGGAATCACCACGGACAATCTCTATCCGGTCAAGGAAGACCTGGAGACCATCCAGGACTACATGACCAGCAAGATGGAGATCGGGAGGCGCATCGATCTGGCCGAATTTGTCGATAGCCGTTTTGCCGATATCGCCTGCAAGCATCCGCCGGTGACGGCGGGAGCGGGCCAGGAAACAGCCGCGCCCCGGGGCGCGGCCCGGAAGCTGGGCCTCGACCAGTCCTTCGCCTCCCGCGAAGGCAAGTACCTGATCTTCACCCTGGGCCGCGAGCGGTACGGTCTGGGCATCCTCGATGTCCGGGAGATCATCGGGTTGATGACCATCCACGAATTGCCGCAGATGCCGCCCTTTTTCAAAGGGGTCATCAACCTGCGGGACAAAGTCATCCCGGTCATGGACATGCGGAGCAAGTTCGGCATGGAGAGCACGGAGTACGACGACCGCACCTGCATCATCGTGGTGGAGGTCTCCGGCCTTACCGGCTCCCGGCTCATCGGCATCATTGTCGATGCGGTCTCCGAGGTGGTCTCCATCAAGGAGCAGGAGGTGGAGGATCCGCCCCACTTCGGCAGCGCGGTTGACAGCCAGTGTCTGCTGGGCATGGCCAAGCTCGCCGAGGGCGTAACCATCCTTTTGGACATCGACTGCCTCATGCATACCCAGGAGGCGGTGCTGATCGGCGAAGCGGCCTAGAAAATACCACTGCGAAGGATGACCTTCCCCGACCGGAGTCAGGAGCGGGCCGGCGCCAGGCCCGAGCAGGGCGCCGGGGCGAGATAGCAGAGCATGGGGGACTACAGGCTGAACACGGCGACCGCATCGTGATATTTATCGACAAACTCTTCGATGATCAGACGCATGTTGCTTTCAAAATTGGGCACCTCGGGCAGATCCCCTTTCATGCGCTCATAGGCCAGCACATCAAAAAAGAAATCCCCGGCGCTGCCCGCGTCGTATTCGGTGAGATGCACCAGCTGGTCGGCCAGGTAGGTGATCTTGGACCCCAGCCGCTTTGACTGGGGCTGGGTCAGGTCATGGTGCAAGCCGACCGGAACGGAAACCGCCTCGGGCAAACCCCATTTTTCCAGCAAGGCCATGCCCACCTCGGCGTGGTCCGTATGCAGCAGGCTCCGTTCCACGGTCAACAGATGCACCTGTTCGTCGTGTTCACTCCGGTTGTAGCTCTCCAATTGCAAGGGTCGGTCGAGGATCACCTTGCCCACGTCATGAAGCAGGCCAGCGGTGTAAATGGCGGAGGTGTCCCTGGCCTTGGCATACCGGGCAATGATGTTAGCGAGGATGGCAACGGCGAAGGAGTGGCGCCAGAGCTCGCCCCGGCCCAGGGCATAGGCCGCCTGCGGCGACCTGAGCAGCCCCACCGAAGCACTGGTGATGGAGATGATCTTGACCGCGTCCACCCCCATGCGGACGATGATGTCCTTGACCGAGGTGATTTTTTTCATGTGGCCGAAATAGGCGGAGTTGGCCATCTGCAGCATGTTGGCGGTAAGGCCCGGATCCTGCTCGATCTTTTCCGACAGCTTGGGGATGGAACAATCCGGGGCATGGGCCATGGACAATACATCCAGCGCCACCTCCGGACACGGGGCTATCTTTTCCACATCTTTGACATATTCCGCGGCTACATCGATCATCGCTTTTCCCGGTTGTTAAAAGGACTTGGGCTGCCATGGGCCATGGCAGGCGCATGACAACAATCCCAATGGTGCGATTATCACATATCCGGGCGCGGTTGTAAATATCTAGGAGGTATTGCAAACTAACACGCTCCCTGTTTGCGAACCTCTACCTGCCAGGCTTGACAGGGCCATGGGGATGATTATTTTGTGAGCCGACTAGCCCGGTTCGGCAAAAAAGAAGCATTCAAGGCCCAGGCGCACGCGCCTGCAACGCCCAAACGAATCCATTCCAGAGAGAGAAACAATGAGTTCCGAGAAAACCACCCCCCAGACAGAGACCAAGGAGTTTCAGGCCGAAGTAAAAAAGATGCTCGATATCGTGATCCATTCGCTCTACACGGAAAAGGAGATATTCCTGCGCGAATTGATCTCCAACGCCGCGGACGCCCTGGAAAAATTCCGCCACCAGAGCGTGGTGGAGCAGGAGGTCTTTGACAGCCATGTGCCTCTGGAAATCGCCATCGAGTTTGACGACAAGGCAAACACCATCACCATCACCGATTCCGGCATCGGCATGGACCGGGGCGAACTGGAGGCCAACCTGGGCACCATCGCCCATTCCGGCTCCAAAACCTTTTTCAGCAAGCTTTCCGAAACCGACCGTAAGGATGTCAACCTCATCGGCCAGTTCGGCGTGGGCTTTTATGCCGCCTTCATGGTGGCCAAAAAGGTCGCGGTCAAATCGCGCTCCTTCCGCATGGACGACATGGGCCACGAGTGGGTCTCCGACGGCGGCGGCACCTTTACCATCGCCATGTGTCCCGGCATCCGGCGCGGCACCAGCATCACCCTAGAGCTCACCGACGAGGCCAAGCAGTTCGCCGACGAGCAGACCATCCGGAGGATCATCAAGCAGTATTCCAGCTTTGTCCCCTTCCCCATCAAGCTCAAGGGCGAAGCAATCAACACGGTGCAGGCCATCTGGACCCTGGGCAAGAGCGAGGTCAGCGAGGAGGCGTACACCGAGTTTTACAAATTCATCGCCAACGCCTATGACGAGCCCCTGGCCAGGCTCCATTTTTCCGCAGACGCCCCCCTGGCCATCAGGACCCTGCTCTTCATCCCCAAGGAGAACTTCGAAGCCATGGGTTTCGGCCGCATGGAGCCTGGGGTCAACCTCTACTGCCAGCGGGTGCTGATCGAGCAGCACAGCAAGACCATCCTCCCCGAGTGGCTGCGCTTCCTGCGCGGGGTCATCGACAGCGAGGATCTGCCGCTCAACATCTCCCGCCAGGCCTTGCAGGACAGCGCCCTGGTCGCCAAGATCAACAAGGTGGTGACCAAGCGGGTGCTCAAGTTCCTGGAAGAGCTGGCCAAGAGCGAGCCGGAAAAATACACCGAGTTCTGGAAGAACTTCGGCATGTTTATCAAGGAAGGGGTGATCTCGGACTTTGCCTACCGCGAGGAGGCGGCCAAGCTCCTGCGGTTCGAGTCCTCCAAGACCGAAGACGGGGTCTTCACCTCCCTGGCCGAGTATGTGGAGCGCATGCCAGAAGGGCAGAAGGAGATCTTCTACATCAACGGCCCCAGCCGGGAGGCCATTGAAAACGGGCCCTACATCGAGGCCTTCAAGAAACGCAATATCGAGGTGATCTACACCCTGGAGCCCATCGATGATTTCGCCATGAGCCATCTGGGCCTGTTTGACGAGAAGAAACTCGTTTCCGCCGACCGCGGCGATCTCGATCTTCCCGAAGCGCCCGCGGAAACCGAGGCGGACAAGGAAAAAGCCCAGAGCGCGGCCATGGACGCCAAGGAGTCCGAGACCCTGACCACCTGGATGAAGGAGGTGCTGGGCGAGCAGGTGAAAGAGGTCATCGCCTCAAAACGCCTCACCGACAGCCCGGCCATGGTGGTCAACCCCGACGGCTTTGTCACCAGCAGCATGGAGCGGATCATGCGCGCCTCGGGCCAGGGGCTCCAGCAGTTCGGCGGCAAGAACCTGGAGATCAACACCAGCCATCCCCTGATCAAGGGGCTGGCCGGACTGAAAGAAAAGGATGGTGAGGTGGCTGCAAGCGTGGTGGAGCAGATCTTCGACAACGCCATGATTCAGGCTGGCCTCATGGTGGAGCCGAGAAACATGGTGGCGCGGAGCTATAGGATTTTGGAACGGTTGGTAGGGAAATAAGGAACAAAACTGCAGACGCAAGGGACTTAAAATCCCTTGCGCCTTACCCCTCGGGATTGCGCTAGTAATGATAACGAAGCTGGGCGATGCACAGGGCGTCTTCCGCCACCTTGTAGACCAGGCGGTGCTCGTCATTGATGCGGCGGGACCAGTAACCGGCCAGGCCGTGCCGCAACGGTTCGGGCTTGCCGATACCCTCAAAAGGCCGGCGCTGGATTTCCTTGATCAGGGCGTTGATGCGCAGGAGCATCTTCCGGTCGGCCTGCTGCCAGTACAGATAATCCTCCCAACCGTGTTCGGAAAAGACCAGCCTCACCCGGCAAGTTCCCTTTCCGTGCCCCCGCCGGTTTCCAGTTCCGCAATCGACTCCAGCAACCGCTTGGCGCTCTTGGGGCTGCGCAGCAGATAGGCGGTTTCTTCAAGGGACTTAAAATCCTCCAGCGAAACCATCACCACGGCGTTCTCATCCTTGCGGGTAATGATCACCGGTTCGTGGTCCGCGCAGACCTGCTTCATGGTCTGGGCCAGATTGCTGCGGGCAGCGGTATAGGTAATGCTGTTCATCATGCACCTCCAATATGTACAGGATATTGTACATAGCAAGGAAGTGATTGTCAACTATCCAGTCACCGGGCCACCTAACTGGCCACAACGCCGTTGTAAATCGAACCAAAAATCAATATGAATCCGAGCAAGAACTTACTAACTGAAATCCAAAACAGATTGCATAGGAGGGCCGGACCCTCTGCCGGGCAGGGCTATTCCCAGCTGCCAATGTCGGCGTTTTCTTTTTCCCCGCCGGGCTGGTTGTCCTGCCCGTAGGAATAGATATCCACCTCGCCATGCTCACCGGGATTGCGGTACTGATAGGGATTGCCCCACGGGTCGTTGGGCACGGCCTTTTTCAGATAGGCGCCGTCCCATTTCTCCACCCCGGGGTTGGTAACCAGGGCGGTCAACCCTTCCTGCTGG
>JBAYUD010000003.1:0-93992 GCA_041675265.1 Desulfurivibrionaceae bacterium
CAATCGTTCCACCAGTCCGGCCAAGGCAACCTTGGAGCTGTCGCGCACCAGGCTGAACATGGACTCCCCGAAAAACACCGCGCCCAGCGAAACCCCGTACAATCCGCCGACCAGTTTCCCTTCCTGCCGACATTCCACCGAATGGGCATGGCCCAGCTCATGCAGCTCGCAATACGCTTGGATCATGGCCTCGTCCAGCCAGGTACCTTGTCCGTCATCAAGCCGGAGGTTGGCGCACTGGTTGATGACCCCGGAAAAATCTGTGTCAAAGGTGGTGCTGAAGACCTGCTGCCGGATGGTGCGTCCCAGCCGTTTGGACAAATGGAATTCTTCGGGAAACAGAACCAGGCGCGGATTGGGCGACCACCAGAGAATCGGCTCGCCGGGGGAGTACCAGGGGAAGATGCCGTGTTGGTAAGCCAGAAGCAGGCGGGGTACCGAAAGGTCGCCGCCCACCGCGAGCAGGCCGTCTTCCTCGGCCAGGGCCGGAGGCGGGAACAGCAGGCTGTCGCTCAGTTGGAAAACAGGCATGGATGATAGTTAAAAGTGCAGAGTTGAGAGTGCGGAAGAAATAAGGCCCTCCGGGGGGAGGAATCAGGCGATGCGCTGCACCAGGGGAATGTCCTTGATGCCGGTGGTGCAGACGTTGAGATCCCTGAGGATGCCGTCGCTCACCCGGTAGATCCAGCCGTGCACCGCCAGCTCCTGCCCTGATTTCCAGGCGTTCTGTACCATGGTCGTGTGGCAGACGTTGGCCACCTGTTCCTTCACGTTCAATTCGCAGAGCAGGTCGAGTTTTTCTTTTTCGCTGGGTTGCGCGTCGATCTCTTTTTGATGAAACCGGTAGACATCCTTGATGTGCCGCAGCCAGTTGTCGATCAGGCCGTGTTCGCTGTTTTCCAGGGCGGCGGTGATGCCGCCGCAATCGTAATGGCCGCAGACGATGATGTGTTTGACCTTGAGCACATCCACTGCGTACTGGATCACCGAGAGGCAGTTGAGATCGGTATGGACCACCACGTTGGCGATGTTGCGGTGGACGAAGATCTCGCCCGGCAGCATGTTGACGATCTCGTTGGCCGGCACCCGACTGTCGGCGCAGCCGATCCAGAGATACTGGGGCCGCTGTTGGCTCGCGAGTTTGCTGAAAAAATCCGGGTCACCCTTTTTGATGGCGGCGGCCCAGTTTTTATTATTGTCGAAAAAATGCTTGAGAACCTGCATGGATTTCCTTGGGTTGTGATCCGCCGGAAGGGGTTAATTCCGGTTGGCGGTCATGGCGAAGGAGGTCAGTTCGATGAGAAACTGGTTTAAATTCTGGAGATCGTCGTGCTTGAGCCCCATGTTGATCGCGCTCAATACCTCCTTGCTCCGCTCCGAACGCAGGGCCGAGATAAAGGCGAGGATCATTTCGCGGTCAAACAGCGTGTCGATTCCCTCGCACAAGGTCCTAAGGGCTTCCTCCACCGGCAGGGCGTCCCGGTAGGGGCGTTTGGAGGTGAGGGCGTCGAAGACATCCGCCACCGCGATAATCCGGCCGAAGCGGGAGATATCCGCGCCCACCAGGCCGAGGGGATAGCCGGTGCCGTCCATCCTTTCGTGGTGCTGGGTCGCGCCTTCGAGGATGCGGGCCGGCAGTTTGATGGGCTGGAGGATCTTGTCGGTGAAGACCGGATGCTGCTGGATAAGGCAGAATTCCTCGCTGGTGAGTTTGCCGGGTTTGCCCAGGATCAGTTCCGAGATGCCGATCTTGCCCAGGTCATGCATGTATCCGGCGATTTCCAGATCGTTGAGCTGCTGGCTGTCGATGCCAAGCTCTCCGCCGATGGCCAGGGCATACTTGGCCACCCGGAAGGAGTGGCCGTGGGTGTACTCGTCCTTGGCGTCGATGGCCGCGGCCAGGGCCTTGACCGTGTTCAGGTAGAGATCCTGGAGGCTGTCGTACAAGCGCAAGGTTTCAAAGGTCGGCGAGATGATATTTTCGATGATGCCGACCAGCTGTTTTTCGGAGGCGGAAAAAGCCCGGTGGCCGAGGCCGCGGATAAAAAGCATCTGGCCGCTCAGTCCGTCCTTTTCCTTGATCGGCGAGTAGAGCAGCGAGGCGCCGTCCTCGCGGCTGCAGATGATGGTGGAGCCGGATGCCGAGCGCTGCAGCTGGGTACTGTTTCGGTTGGCGGCCACTTCCTCGTCGCTCATCCGGTGGGTGACGCGGATTTCCTCGTCCCATCTTCCCTTGGTCTGGATAAACCCCTGGTCCGCCTTGGTCGCCTTGGCGATTTCCTCCAGGATGATCTGGTAGCATTTTTTCAGGTCATCGATGCCGATGATCTTTTTGGCCACCTTGACCAGGAAGTTCATCTGGCTGGCGAGTTGCAGCATCTCTTCGGTGGTTTCCTGAAGTTCGGTTTCCCGCAGGAGCTGGCTGTTCAGGGCGGTAAGGCAATAATGGATGTGCGGTTCGGCCTTGTCAAGATGATCCGGGCTCGGCGCGGCGCAAACAATCCCGCCGATGTCGGAGGAAAAGCGGAAGGGGTAGGCGCGGCTGGCCGGGGGGGTGTTCCCCTCGCTCCGGCGGCTTGCCACGACCGTTCCCTCGCTGTCGATCACGGTGATGGCGAGATTGTGCGCCTCGGCCAGATAGTCGATTGATTGGTCCAGAAAAGCGGTATCGAACAGATAGTCTCGAATAGAGGCCATGGCTGGTCAGTTCGTTCCGAGGATGTCGCGGATGGCCTGGGAGAGCTCTTCCCGGCAGATAGGCTTGTTTAAAAAGCCGATGCCGCCGGCTTCCTTTGCCTGTTCGATGCTTTCTTCGCTCCCCAGGGCGGTGAAGAAGGCCACCGGGATATGGGCGGTGCGTTGGTCCGCCTTGATCCGCCAGGTTGCCTCGAAGCCACCCATGACCGGCATTTCGATGTCCATGATAATCATGTCCGGTTGGATATCGACGGCCAGCTCGCAGCCTTGAAGGCCGTTTTCCGCAGTGATGGATTGGTGCCCCAGTTGCTGGACAAGCTGGCTGACGATCCGCCGGATCATGGCGGAATCATCGACTATGAGGATGGTTTTCAACATGCAGCATAACTCACAACGTGTGTGGGACAGTCTGGCCCAGGTGGACAATGTGCGCACTATACTCTTAAAACGGGAGGTAAGGCAAAAAAAATCTCGGCCATGCTCCCTGGTCCGCCGCGGGTTAGGCCCCTTGGCAATCCTCGGGACGCCCGGCCTATTCCTTTCGGGTCCGAATGGCCACGGAATTGGCGTGGGCGGTGAGGCCCTCAAGCTTGGCGAGCAGCTGGATATGTTCGCTGTCCGCCTGGAGGGCTTCCCGGGAATAGGCGATCAGGCTGGATTTCTTGATGAAGGTCTCCACCCCGAGGGCCGAGGAGAAGCGGGCCGTGCCCATGGTCGGCAGGACATGGTTGGGACCGGCCAGATAATCCCCGGCCGATTCCGGGGTGTGGCGGCCGAGGAAGATCGCCCCGGCATGGCGGATGCGGGTCAGCCAAAGAAATGGCTCCTTCACCATCAGCTCCAGATGCTCGGCGGCAATCGCGTTGGCCAGGAGGATGGCTTCCTCCAGATCCTTGGCCACCAAGATCACCCCGCGTTCGCTCAAGGATTTCCGGGCGATCTCGGAGCGGGAGAGATTTGCCAGCTGTGCTTTGAGCTCCACCACGATCCGGCCGGCCAGTTCCTCGCTGGTGGTGATGCACATGGCTTGGGCCTGCGGGTCGTGTTCCGCCTGGGCCAGCATGTCGGCGGCGATGTAGGAGGGCTCCCCGGTTTCGTCGGCGATGATCAGCACCTCGCTGGGCCCGGCGATCATGTCGATGCGCACCCTTCCTGCAACCTGGCGTTTGGCCTCGGTCACGTACTGGTTGCCGGGACCGACGATCACATCCACCGCAGGGATGGTCTTGGTGCCGTAGGCCAAGGCCGCGATGGCCCAAGCGCTCCCCGCCTTGTAGATTTCGGTGATCCCGATCTCCTGGGCCGCCACCAGCAGGGCGGGATTGATCTTGCCGTTTTTATCGGGCGGGGTCATCATCACCCGGTGCTCCACCCCGGCGATGGCCGCAGGGATGCCGTTCATCAGCACCGAGGAAACCAGGGGGGTTTTGCCGCCCTGGCCGCCCGGCACGTAGAGCCCGGCCGAGTCCACCGGATGCACGATCCGGCCGGTGATGGCGCCGTCTTCCCGCGTCACCATCCAGGATTGTTCCTTTTCCCGCTCATGAAAGGTGTAGATGCGCTCGATGGCGATCTCCAGGGTGTCGAGGAAAGCATCGTCCACTGATTCCATGGCCTGGTGCAGCTCTTCGTCGCTCACCCGGAGCTGTTTGACGCTCATCTTGGGCGCGTCGAACTTGCGGATGTATTCCACCAATGCCTCGTCGCCGCGCTGCCGGATGTCGGCGATGATACTGGTCACAGTCTGTTGGCAGGCAGAGTCGGCCAGCTGGAAACGGTCGCGCAGGCCGGCCAGGATCTCTTTGCCTCGGGCAGAGGTGGTGGTAACGGGGGTAATGATCATGGTGTGCCTCTATGGTTGAGCAGAAATCCGCGCTGTGGAGCCAGCTGCCTGCTGCTTTTTCTGTATCGTCATTCCGGCGGAAGCCGGAATCCAGTACTTAGGGACGTCTGGACCCCGGCTTCCGCCGGGGTGACGGTGTTGGATCTATCGATTATTTCTGCAAGCAAGCACGAGGCTTGCATCGTGCAAAATACCACCCACCCATTGACGCCATCTGGATAGTATTTCTCTCTATACCAGCGTTTACAGGGGAAGAAAAGACCTCTTCGCGCAAATGGGCAAAATCCCCGGCCATGCTTGGCATTGCCAAGAGGCAGGGGAGCGGATAAGCTGGTACCTGTCGGGGATGGTTTGACCTCTTTCCCTTTTTGCCGGGGTACATCATGTTGCGCTCATATCTTGCGGCGGTGCGGGAGCTTCCCAAGCCGCCCCGTCTTTTTCTGATCTTCACGGCGGTCAACGTCTTTTCCTGGCAATGCATCGCCGGATCGGCGCTGGTTCTCTTTGCCCGCGCCGTCAATATGCCCCCGTCCTGGGTGGGGCTGCTGCTCTCCTTTCTCCCTCTTTCCATGCTGCTGGTGGTGTTTACCGTGCCGCTGGTGGAGTGGCTTGGTCCCCGGAAGCTGTTGGTGTGGACCTGGCTTGCCAGGAATGTCCTCTCCCTGTCGGTTTTTCTTCTTCCCTGGGCGGTGGACCGCTGGGGGGAGGCAGGCGGTTGGCACGTGCTGCTCT
The DNA here is from genome assembly GCA_041675265.1 of Desulfurivibrionaceae bacterium. Classification (GTDB taxonomy): domain Bacteria; phylum Desulfobacterota; class Desulfobulbia; order Desulfobulbales; family Desulfurivibrionaceae; genus Thiovibrio. The sequence goes on from JBAYUD010000003.1 coordinate 5,273, forward strand.
TCGCCACCCTGGCCTTTTCCCTCGTTCGGGCCGTGGGTGTGGGCGCCTGGTATCCGTGGCTGCACGAGATCGTCCCCAGGCCGCTCCTTGGCTCCTATTTTTCCATCGAAGCAGCCATGAGCCAGGTGATCACCATCGTCCTTGCCCTGGTCATGGCCTTGGTTCTTGGGATGGGCCAGGGGTTGCCACGGTTTTTTCTCATTTATGGGGCGGGCATCACCGCAGGCTTTTGGAGCGTTCAGCTTATCCGAAAGATCCCCGGCGGGGAGAGCGGCGCGGCCGCGGAGATCGGGGCCTCCGCTCGGCGCCCGGCCCTGCGCCAGGCGCTGGCGGATAATGAGTACCGGCGATTTTTCTTCCTCGCCATGCTGGGTGCCGCTTCGGTCATGTGGCTCAACGCCGCCTCGGTGATGTATCTGCGCGACATGCTCTTCTATTCCGAAACCAGGATCATGCTGCTCCTTGGTGCGGGTGGGATCGGGGTGGCCTGTACCGTCCATTTCTGGGGCAGGGCGGCAGACCGCTTCGGCAGCGTTCCGGCCATGATCCAGCTCCTGGTGGCGCATGCCCTGCTGGCGTTCTCTTGGTGGTGGCTGTTGCCGGGTGGCCGCCTGACCGGACTGCTGGCGGTGGTGGTCATTGTTTTCACCACCATCTTCAATGGCGCCTTCACCATGGTCAGCGCCAGGGGCATGCTCTGCCGGGTGCGCGACGAAGGGCGGGTGGCCTATACCAGCCTCTGGATCCTCGGGGTTTCCACCGCCAACGGGTTTCCGCCGATCCTGGCCGGTCTGCTCATCGGCCATCTGGGGCTGGCCGGTTTCCGGCTCTGTTTTCTCATCGCCGGTTGTCTCGGTCTGGCAGCGGCCTCTTTGATGTTCGGTCTGCCGCCGGAGGAGGGAAAGCCGCCCCTGCGCGAACTGCGCCATCTGATCCACCCCGGTCAGCCGGTGCGTTCCCTGGCCAGGGTTTTTTGGATTACCTTGGGGTTGGGCGAAAAGAAGTAAGGGGCCGGCCGGGGATGGGAGGTGCATCGCGGAGCGGCCAAGGATTCGACCAGCCCCCTCCGGGGCGATGCCGAAGGTATGGGTTTTGTCTCTTTATTTGCGGGGAGGCATGGAGCGATAAATCTCCGGATAGTGTTCCTTCAGGCAGTCCGGGCACAGGCCGTGGCTGATGTCCGCCTCGGTATGCTTGTGGATATACACATCGACGTTCTCCCAGGTTCCCTCCGCGGTGCGGATCTTTTTGCAGAAGCTGCACAGCGGCAGAATGCCCCGCAGGGTTTTGATTTCTCCAAGGGCGGTCTGGAGTTCCTGGTTGACCCGGCGCAGTTCCACCAGATCTGCATGGCGGGCCAGGGCGATGGTGATGGCGCGGTCGATTTCCGCCAGAACCGGCGGCTTGGTCAGAAAGGCGGCAACCCCGGCCTTGCTCGCCGTTTCGACCAGATCCGCTGTTTCGTAAGCGGTCATGATCACGATGGGGCAGGGGCACTCCTCCGTGATGCGGCGCGAGGCCTCCAACCCGTCCATCTCCGGCATTTTGATGTCCATGAGCACGGCATCGGGGCGCAGTTCGGCAACCAGCCGGATCGCCTGCCCGCCATTGCCCGCCTCGCCCACTATTTCATAGGTGGTTCCCCGCAGGATGCGCTTTATTTCCTCGCAGACCAGAAAGTCATCCTCCGCCACCACCAGACGGATATGTCGGTCATCCATGACTGTTTCTCCTCGGAATCAGATCGCCGGTTCAGGGCCTTTTGCCGGGAAGGAAATGCGGGCCACCCCCCCGTTGTCGTTTGTCAGCGTGATTGTTCCCTGCATGTTTCTTGTCACCAGTCCGTTCACCAGGGTGATGCCGATCCCGCTGTCGGAGAAGTCTCCCCGCAGAAGGGGCTCGGGAAAGCCGGGGCCGTCATCCCGGTAGGTAAGTTCGATGGTGTTGTCCAACTGCCGCATGGAGACCGCGATGCCGACGCCATCCCGCTCGCGGAGCGCATATTTCAAGGTGTTGGTGCTCAATTCGTTCAGGACCATGGCCAGGGAATGGGCCTGGTCGCTGTCCACGCAGATTTCAGAGGGGGAGATGTCCAAGCGGGCCGAGCGGGAGGCGGACAAGCCCTTGAGGGTTTCCTGGATCACGCTTTCGCAGAGCCTGCTCAGCGGCAGGGGCTTCCACTCCGAGGAAGAAAGGAGCCGGTGCACGGTGAGCAGCCCCGCCACCCGCCAAACCACTTCCTGGATACGGCTCTGGTATTCGAGCATCCCTTTTTCCCTGGCTCGGTCCTCCTCCTGGTGCAGCATGCTGATGATGGCGACCAGATTGTTCTTGACCCGATGGTTCACCTCTCTGAGCAGCACGGTCTGGGTCTCGGCATACTCGCGTGTTTTTTCCTCGGCCAGGCTCCGTTCCGCCACTTCCTCCGCCAGTTTCTCGTTCAGGGTTTGCAGCTCCCTGGTGCGGTCCGCCACCCGTTGTTCCAGGGAATCGTGCGATTCTTGGAGGCGGGCGAGCATGGTGTTGAACGAAGAGGAAAGTTGGGTGATTTCATCGTGGCTGGTAACGGTGATCCGGCTGGTTGGATCGCTATCCTTGGTCACCCGGTTGGCGGTTCTGGTAAGGGCGATGAGGGGGGCGGTAAGTTTTTTCCCCATGGTGTGGGAGATGGCAAGGGCCAGAAGGAGGACGATGGCGCCGATGACCAGATAGATCGCCGTCATGGTGAGCAACGGCGCGTATGCCTGCCTGGTTCTTTGGCCAACGGTCAGCGCCAGGGCCAATTGGTCGAGGGGTGCTTGGGGCTTGAGTTGAACGGTGGTGCTTAATATTGAGGTGCGCTCCTTGGTGGTTGTCCATATCTCCCCATTGCTGCCGGAAAGTTTGAAGATGTTGTTGTGGGCGCCGGACACATCCGGCAGGCATCCCTCAATGAGGGGGACAAGCGGCAGCTCCAGGACCAGCAACCCTTCGGGTTTGCCGGTGGCGCCATAGAAAACAGGATAGGCGATGAGCAGGTGGCCGCCTTTCGCGTTCTTTCCGAGACGCGCCAAGGGGCGCTGGTTCGTGATCACCTGGGTCAGCAGGGGTTCATCCGAATAAGTCCGCAATTTTTCCGAGCCCTGGCAGGAGATAATGGGGGTTCCGGAAAAGTCGCAGAGGGTGAGCAGGCAGGGAATGCCCTGCGGGAGATGGTAGCTGCGGAGAAACGGTTCGACGTACATCTCCCGTCCCGCGGAGTTGATGAGGGCATTGACTACAATGAGATTTCCCGACATGTTGCGCATGTCGTTGTTGATGTTGTCCAGGCGCGCTTCCAGCCGGTGGCTGATCAGGGCCGCCTCAAAGGAGAGTTTCTCTTCAATCTGCTCCTTTAGGGTGTGCCGGGTGAAGAGGTAGCTCGCCGTGCCCAGGGTCAGGACCACGGCCGTGGTCAGCGACAGGGCGGCAAGGGAGATCTTGTTGGCAATGCTCCGGGGCATGGGCTGCTTACTCCCGAATCCGCAGGATGGCGCCATCACTCCGGAAGCGGCTCATGAACAGGTCGCCGGGTTCCAGGGCTTCGTGGCGTTCGGCGGTGAATGGCCGGGGGTAGGCTTTGATCAGGCCGTCGTAGTTGCGCACCTGTTCCAGCGCAGTGCGGATTTTGCTCCGGTCGGTGGTCCCGGCCTTGTCGGCGGCCAGGGCCAGGATATGGGTCAGGTCATAGGCGTGGGCCATGCCCACCGGCGAGGGAATATCCTCCGGCTTGCTGATCTTGAAGAGCTGGCCGGCTGTTTTGTAAAATTGCCTCAGCTTCTGTTCCCGGTGGTTGTCGAAAAAACTGTAGGTCTGCACCACGGAAAAATCGATCTGATTGATCGCCTCGCCGGTCAGCTTGGTGAAATTGCCGCCGGTGACCCCCCAGTGGCTGATGATGGGGAGGCGTTTTTCCTGGGGCAGGGCCGCCACCTCCTTGACCAAAATCGACCCTTCGGCCTCGTTGGCTACCAGGATGATCGCCTCGGCGCCGGAGTTGCGCGCCGCTTCGTACTTGTCGAGCAGGGATTTGTCGCCCCACATGTACCACTGGACCGTGGTCGCGTTCAGCTCCGGGTGAGCGGCGAGATGTGTCTTGAGGGCTTTTTCGCAGCTTCGGCCCCAGCCGGTGGTGGGCAGTAGCACGCCGAATCGTTTGGCCCCTTTTTTCGCGGCGTGATTCAGCATGGTCTGGATGGCCCAGCTGTCTTTCAGGGAAAGGCGAAAGCTGTAGTTCGGCGTGCGGTCATTGTCGACGATGTTGTCGGCCGCGCCCCAGGCGCTGAGCAGGATCATCTTTTTTTCGTGGAGAATAGACACCTCTTCCTGCATGACCGGAGAGAATTTGCCGCCCACCACCGCAATCAGGTCGGGGATCTCGGCAAACTCTTCGATGTTCTTGATCCCCCGGGCGGGCACGGAGCGGTGGTCCTTGATGACCAGCTCCAGCGGCCTGCCGCCCAGCACCCCGCCCGCCGCGTTGATCTCGCTGATGGCGGTGAGAATTCCCATGCGGATGGCGTCATCCGAGGTGCTGGTTACATGGCCGACCTCCGCGTCAAAGCCGATGATCACCGGTTTTTTTGCCGATTCGGCGGCCATGGCGCCGGCTGCCATGACTATCGTTGTGATCAGGGTGAGAAAAGTTGTTATGGCCCGTGATGTTCTGCGCGTTCCCATTCCGTGCCTCCTGTGTTGGTCCCGGAAGAAAATGTCCGCTGCCCCTGAATGTCAGGGGTGGCGCGGCATGGCGTCCTGTTTTCAGGGTATAGGGCGAATGGGAAAATGTCAAAATGTTGTGTGTGTGACGGAGACGTGCGGCGAGGAGAAAGGGGCGGGTTGGCGGAATGCCGGAGGGGCGGCGGCGTCGCCATCGGGAAGGAGGGCAAGGTGCTGGGCAACCGGAATTTTTGTTGAGTGATTGCGTAACTGGAAAAAAGGCGAAAAACAAGGAGATACAGCCTGGGAGGCTAAAACAATTTCCGCTGCCCGATAACCCCTGGCAGCCGTTGGGGAGACTTGATCCTGAGCACCTTGTTGACATTCATCCTGCCGGTCACGACCTCAATATCACGCACCGCAACACCGAACTCCTCGGCCAGAAAGCGCACCATGTAGTCGGTCGCCTTTCCACCCCGGGGCACAGCCTTGACGCTGACGCAGAGTTGGTGGCCCTTTACCTTGCCGATGGCGTCTTTCTTGGCATTGGGGGTGCCGAGGATATTCAGGACCAGAACATCGCCCTCCCAGGTGTAAAACGGTCTTTCCATCATTCTCCCAAAAGTATTCTGCGTACGGAATCCCCTTTGTTGTTTAATGGCAATAGGGCACTCTCAGTGCTTGTCTTTTTTCGGGACGGCCTCCGCATAGCCTGCCTCCCGCTGGCTGCGCACGGCAAGAACAAAAACGGTGTCGATTTCGGCAACGTAGCGGTATGAGGCTACATCGCCGTGCGAACGACGCCCGATCACCAGCTCTCGCTTGTCATTCTTCGCGGGGCGGCCGATCAGGGGGCTGTGCGCCAGCACGTTGATCGCCTCGATGATTTCCCGAATGCGCGCCCCCGGATCTTCAACCTGATATTGGGCAAGGTGATCGAGGATGCGGTCAAAATCCTCCCCCACCTCCGGGGCCAATTCGAGGCGCGACATCTTCAGCGCGCCAGTTTGCGGGCTGCCGGGCGCTTTGCCGCTTTCCCGGCAAGCCGTTCTTCCAGATAGCCGCGCATCTGCTCCCACGGAATCGTCTTGCCGGAGGCAACGATCCGGGCATAGCGTTCCTCGGCAACCGCATCGAAATCAGCGCGAAGATTCTCCTGCTCCGTTTTTTCCGCAATGGCCTCAAGGATGAAGCCGTGCGGGGTCATGCCGACACGTTTCGCCGCTGCGGCAACGCGGGCTTTCAGGTCTTCCGGCAAGCGGATGGTGGTTGTGGACATGGGTGTCTCCAAGGGGTTGCATGCTAAAAAAAGACACATCCATGGTAGCACATCAGTGCTACTGGCGCATCGTCTTTTTCTTGGCTATCGAGGGTTGTGGGGATTGAGAAGGAAAAATGGAGGTGGCGAGTTGGGTTGGGGTGTAGCTCGGGGTCTTGAAATATCTGAAACTGACTTTTCGAGACCTGACCCCGCTATGTCCTAAAACGATCTTCCCGTCATTTCTTTTATCCCATCGGGTACAGAATTTCTTGATTGACGCTGTCGCACTCTTTCAGGAGTTCTTGCGAGAGAACAGTTTCCGAGGCCTTGAGGGTATCGTCAAGCTGTGAAGGATGCGTTGCCCCGACGATGGTGCTTGGCACAAAATCAAAACTGAGCGTCCATGCCGCCGCCATGGTTGCCGGAGCAAGCCCATGTTTCAGGGCAATGGCGGCATATTTTTGCGCCGCTGCTATGGATCGGTCGCCTGCGAATCGTCCGGCCTGCGCCCGCATCCTCGGGTCAGGATTGTTCAGGTAGTCCCCAAAGCGAAAGCCGTCCCAATGGCGGTCGGGCTTATATTTGCCGCTCAATACCCCGCCGGCCAAGGGCGAGAAGGGGAGCAGGCCGACCTGCTCTTTTTTGCAGACGATGGCGATTTCATCCAGGAAGCGCCGGTTGAGCATGGAAAAATTGTTCTGGATGCTCTCAAATCGCTTGAAGCCCCGGTAACGGCTGGTCTCCAAGGCCTTTGTCAGGCCGTAGGCGTTCTCGTTTGAAGTCCCGATATAGCGCACCTTCCCGCTGCGCACGAGCTGGTCAAGCGCTTCGAGGCTTTCTTCAATGGGAACGACGGTGTCGGGCCAGTGGACTTGATAGAGATCGATGTAATCGGTCTTGAGTCTCCGCAGGCTTCCTTCAACAGCGGTGGTGATATGAAAGGCATCGATGGCCGTAAGCCCATGCCGCACCGGGGGGACGAACCAGCCATTGGCCGCGCCCGCGACCTTCGTGGCAACGATGATCGAATCCCGTGGCTTGCCTGCCAGCCATTCGCCAAAGATCGCTTCCGTGATCCCATAGGTTTCTGCCGTTGGCGGAACGGGATACACTTCGGCGGTATCGTAAAAGTTGACGCCATTGGCATGGGCCTTATCAAGGATCTCAAACGATATTTTTTTATCGCATTTCTTCCCGAAGGTCATGGTCCCCATGCAGATGTTGGAGACTCTCAGGCCGCTTTTTCCGATGTAGTTGTATTTCATATGGGTGATCGTAGGTTGTTGTATTTAAGGCCGAGACAAGGCCCGGAAAAGGTCCAACGCCCCAGCTAAAAAAATAGACATATTATATATCAGGCGATACTTTGTTTACCTGCGCTGAAGTGATTGGTTAGCCACGAATGCTTTTCCTGTGCAAGTATGGCAATAAGGGGACGGAGCCCCGATTTTCTGTCCTGTTTAAGCGAATTGTGCGGCATTTGTCCGGTTTATTTCATTCCTTATTGCTTTCAACTTTAAGGAGCTCTCCTGAGTAGTAGTCAAGCAATAGTGCGGATCGTAACACACCGTTTTTTCCTTGGACGTTACAATTTATATAACTGGTAGATCCAATTTTGATCATTCCGTGATGACTGTGGATATGGCCGAAAATATGATATTTGGGTTTTAGTTTGGCCACGGCAGCTGCAAGCTCGGAGCAGCCATGCGATATGGGCCCATCTTGGTCAAAAATGCCTAGCGGTGGTGCATGGGTTACTAAGATGTCGATTTTTGGCGGGATCATATCCCATTTTTCTTTCAAGGCTTTCCCTCGTGGCAAGGCAAAGGCATCGCAAGCATAGTCATTAAATGTTGGTTGCCAAGGAGTTCCGTAGATGGTGATTCCGGAAATAACAACACATTCATCCTGAAGATATACCGCGTTAGATAAAAGAGCTTTGGCTTTTCCCGGGTCACGAGCCAGCCTGTGGTCGTGATTGCCTCCAATTACAATCTTATGCTTATGGGAAAGACTTCCCAGGAAGTTGTTAAAGTTCGCAACATCTTGCGAGGTTCTGCAATGGGTCATATCGCCGGCAAATATTAAAATATCTGCATCGGGGATATTTATTCTCCCGTGTGTTGCATGGGTATCGCTGAAAATAGCTAATTTCATTGTTGAAAATAATTAGAAAATCATTAGGGGCACTCCCCAGTTATTCTCTCACGCAGCCAGCGGCGTGATGCGGGCAAGCGATTCCCCGGCGATTTTTTCAGCTTCTTCGGTGTCGTAGTCGGCCTGCAACCCAAGCCAGAATCCCGGCGTGGTGCCGAAAGCGCGGGAGAGTCGCAGGGCGGTGTCGGCTGTGATCGAGCGTTTCCCTGCGCAAATCTCACTGATGCGCATGGCTGGAACGCCGATGGCCTTGGCCAAGCGATATTGGCTGATTTCCATGGGCTTGAGAAATTCTTCCCGCAGTATTTCGCCGGGGTGGATGTTGGGCAGTCTGTTCATGGTTGCCTCCTGTCAGTGATAGTCGCAGATTTCGACCTGCTCTGCGTTGCCGTCCGTCCAGGCAAAACAGACCCGCCACTGGTCGTTGATCCGGATGCTCCATTGTCCGTCCCGGTCTCCGGAAAGCCGTTCAAGGCGATTGGCCGGGGGGATGCGCAGATCGTCGAGCGCACGGGCGTTGTTCAGCATCCTCATCTTGCGGCGGGCGGTGGCCTGAATCTGGTTGGGCAAACGCCGCGAAAATTCGCCGCGCCAGACCTTTTCCGTGTCGCTGTCGTGGAATGCGGTGATCATATAGTATAGTATTGTTTCGCGATAATATTGTCAAGCAGTATGGGTGGTTTTTTTGTGCTTATTGCTTCCGTTTTCAAGGGCAGTCCCGCAAGGCCCAGGAGGTATCGTCAATATGCTGCTGAAGCGCTTTGGCTGAAGCCAGAACCTTGCCGTTGATCTTGTTGGCCTCGGTCATGCGCTTGAAGCTCAGGAGCCAATCCAGCCCGTTGTAGGATTGATTGATCGCAAGCTCGACCCCTGCAATGAGAGGAACCTTTTTTGCGACCCATTTGCCAAAGATCTTATTGGCTGCGGCTATCTTTGAAATATCGAGCATTGCCTTCAGCTCCGGGGATTCTGTCTCGAAATATTTTTGCAGTTCCGGATCGTCCAGCAGGGCGTGGACTTCCTGGTTTGAGGAGGTCAACTGCGACATCAGGCCGGACATCCCATCCTTGATGAAGGTTTGCCAGTCGAGGATGTTGCTGGTGAGTTCGGAGATTTTGCCTGCGGAAGAGAGCATTTTGAGCCGCGCTATCTTGGCCTCGATGGCGGCAACAGTCACCCCATCCTGCGCCATCCGCGCGGCATTTTTCTCGTAAATCCGCTGCAGGCGATCCGCAGCCGCTCCTCGCTTGGCAAACCCTTCCAGCAATTGGCCGGTGAAATACTCGATGCCGTCCTTGGCCGCATTGAGCAGGGCGTTGCGGTTGGCGTCTTCCCAGGTGGTGAGCTGCTCCTGCGCCAGATTGATAGTGTTGTGGAACTTGTCCCTCTGGGTGATGAACCCCTGCAATTTCCGGTTCAGCTTGGCGCAATCCGGAGCTTTGGTTATGGGCTTGCCGTCAGCCTTTCCATCGCGCGGTTTCGTGGTTGGAGCAGGGGACTCGCCCTCATTTTTCAGATTCTTGGCCACATAGGCGGTGGCGTCTTTCAGGTCGACAACCCTGGGGTCATTCTCCGGGTTGACCAGCAACTGAATATCCTTGAGCGGCATGGTGTCCCCGAAGAAGGGGGTGGGCGGTCTTGGCTCGGCTGCGGTGTCGAAGGGTTTCCTTGCATCGGCGGCAAGGGTCTCCGCGTCACCGTCCAGGGTTTTAAAGGCGAGGGACGCATCCGATAAACTTTTGAAGGCCACGCCCTGGGAGCCATCCAACTGTTTGAACGACTGCATCATCTTGTTGTGTTCGGTCTGAAAGGCTGCCTCCTGGGCGCGCTGGAGCGCAGCCGCCTGCTGCGCGGCAAGGGCGGCGGCTTTTTGCTGGGCGGCAAGGGCCTCCTGGGCATTGTTCGGGCTGGTGGGGGGTGCGAACATGGAGGTTAGCAACCCCTCAAACAAGGTGCCCACAATCATGGTATTGATATCCCCGGAGGTAATGCCATGCTTTTTGGTTTTGTGTCCCCCGGACGGTTTATCGCACACGATCTGGCCGTTGACGCAGGAGCACGGTATTCCCTGCAACGCGTAGGCCTTGGCGGAGCCCTCGCAATCGAGCGCTGGCCCGGCCCAGGCAGGCAGGGGAAAGAGCAAAAAACAGAGAATCAGAAGATGACTGAAAAGTTGCTTCATGGGCATGTGCATACTCCAGGCCTGTCGGCCCTAGTTGGCCACCATGGCTTCCCACTCGTAGATCTTATCCTGGGCGCTGCGGGCGTCCTTGGCGTCAGGGGCCAGCAACAGGTATTTTTCCATGTATCCGATGGCGGATTTGAAGCGATCTTCCTGGGCAGAGAGCAGGGCCAGATTGAAGTAAGCCTCCGGATAAGAGACGGGGTCAAGTTCAATGGCTTTATTGTATCGATCAATGGCTCCGGCATAGTCTTTCTTCTGGGTAAAGGCATTGGCTTGCACGATAAATTTTCTCTGCGCCTCGGATACCTGTGGCTTTATTTTGGAAGCGCGGTATTTAGCCGCTTTTTCTTTGAAAACCTCCAATTCCCCACCATTATACCTCTCCATATGTTTCTGTATGAAATACAGGTCGTCAGCTATTTTTTGCGCAGTGCCTTCAGGCGCTCTTAACTGTACATGGTGAGATAATTCAACCATATAGCCCCACCTGACCAGTATTGTCACATCCTCGGATAGATCTTTATAGTATAACGGGAATAAAGGGAAATCTATTCGATCATCAAAAACATCAATGGCGCCGCCTTTATCTTTGTATATGTTGTAACGATCATCCGTGTAAAGAATGTTGTTTATACTCATGCGGGAATATTTTCCATATAGTTCTCGCAGAACGCCATCTCCAGGCAATTTAAAACTGGACCTACCATAGTAAATTACGTCCACTTCTTTCAAAAGGATTGCCAGGTCTTGTTTTGCCTCTTCGATGGTCGTTATGCCGGGTGGCAGTTTGGGATAATACATTTCAGGTTCAGGTGTTGCGGCAGGCGCGGCGGCGCAGCCTCCCCATATGGCGATAAGAAGGACAAGAACCGCTGAAACCAAAACCCGTTTGATCGTGTCCATTACTTCATATCTCCTTAATAAGATGGGTTCCTATCAAGCAATCCGTATATGTCGCCATCATTTTTGGGGGGCCATCAATTCCCACTCGTAGATCTTATCCTGCCCGCTGCGGGCGTCCTTGGCCTCAGGCACTAAAAGCAGATACTGTTTCATGTAAGCAATGGCCGGCTTGAACCGCTGCATCTGGGCCGAGAGCAGGGCCAGATTGAAGTAGGCCTCCGGGTAGGAGACAGGATCCACGGCAACGACCTTGAGATACAGGTCAATCGCCTTGGCATACTCCTTCCGGTCGTTCAGCACATTGGCCTGCACGATGTATTTTCTTTGCTCCTCGGAAACCGGCGGTTTGACCTTCATCCCGCGATATTGGGCCGCCTTTGCCTGAAAAAGTGCGAATCGTTCGTCACGTTTCTTCTGCAACGCCTGCTGGATAACGAAAAGGTCGTCGGCAAACCGTTGCGCATCGGGCAGGTCTTCGAAGACAAAGGAGATCAGCCCTGGGAAATGGATTTTATAGGGGCGCACCAGCCCTTCCAGGCTCTTTTCCACAACATGGCGGCCCCAGGCGGGCCATTCCGTTGTTTTCTCAACCACGATGGGCTGGTCCAGCAGATCGGCATAGAAAAAGAGGATACGGGGATGCACCTCAATCCGGTCGTCCAGGGCGGCGCTGCCGGAAAAGGCCATGAACAGGAGTTCGTTCTGGGCGTTGTACCAGAAGGTGATTGGGCCGTTTTTACCCTGGACGAAGGCCTTCAGGGCTTCTTCGTTGGCAGTATTGTTGAGGCCGGGTTGCCCATGATATTTGATGCCGGGGTTTTTGTTGCTGGCCAGCAGCGCGGCCAGATCCTTCTTCGCGGCGTCAGGGCTCTCAATTCCGGGCCGGGGCTGCGGGTGGTAGGTATATCCGATCGGGATAACGTCCTTGGGCTTGCTCCCGCCGGAATCCATTGGCGCGCATCCCAGCAAGGCAGCCATGATAAAGAGAGAAAAAGTGAATCCCAAGAAAGGTGTTGTCCGACACATAATCCTTCTCCTTCTATTGTTTCAAGGTCGCCGCCGCATCATCTGCCGGACTGTTGGGCCGACAGGTCGATCCGTCGGAAGGTGAGGATAAATGGATCCTTGTTCCCCTTGCGCCACAGTTCCAGGCTAACGGTGCTCCCCGGCTCGCCGTGCAGCCGGACCACGGCCTGGCCTGCGGAAAGGCTTTTGACCGCCACTCCGTCGATGGCCAGTATTTCATCCTCGTCGCGCAATCCCGCCTCGAAGGCCGGGGTTCCCGGCTGTAGCCGCACGCCCAGGCGTCCCTGCCAGCCGAATTGGATCGCGGAGAAACCGCCATCCCACCACTGGGTGAGTCCATAGAGCACCACGCCTAGTCCGCCTTTTCCGAGGGGGCCGTAGAGCGTATCTTCCGCCGTTTTTTTTGCCCCGGCAACAACGCCGCCGCAGCTGTCGTCCCCCAGCAGGGACATCTGCGTGGATGCCTGGTAGCTCGTGCTCTCGTGGTGCAGGACGATCCTGCCCTCACGGTCGTTCAACTCTCCGGTCGCCTCCGCGGTGTCCGGGGGGATCGTGCATTTGTCCGCGCGTACCGCGCCCCGGCTCCAGGTGCCGGTGAGACGGTTGCCCTGCAGAACGAGCTGGTATTCCGCCGGGGTGTACCCGCCGACCGGGACATCGCCGACCAGGGAATAGGTGGAGCGGACTTCGTTTTCCGGCACCTGGCGCTGATTGGTTTTGAGAGCCAGGCGATTGCCGTTGACCGTCAGGTGGTAAAAGGAGCCGTCCTGTCCCACCCAAAGTCCTATCCGCGCCTGGGCCTTGGCCGTCAATTCCTGGCGGAATTCGAGCTTGACGATTTCATCGCGCACGGTTTGCGCGTCTTTGGCGTCGGGGGCAAGGGTCAGGTATTGGCGATAGCTGGTCATGGCCTCGGCATGGCGTCCCAGCTGGGTCTGGGCCTTGCCCAGGTTGAACCAGGCAATGGCCATTTGCGGGGCAATCTCGGTGGCCATGCGGAATTCGTCTTCGGCCAGGGCCAGGTCATCATTGGATTTGGCTATCTCAATGGCGGCCATGCCCCGAAGCATGTGGCGCCGGGCATCTTCCTGGGTGCCGGTGGCGTGCGTTTTTTGCCCCACCGCTGGTTGCGGCGCAGCACTGAGGGCCGGGGTACTTGGCGCAACCCGATTTGGCGCCACCTGTGCCCTGGCGTCTGGCGTGGCTGCATTTGCTGCAACGGACTGTGGCGCGGGCGGCTGTTCCACCGCGCATCCGGCCAGCAAAAGGGTGGTCATGCTCCACAGGAAGATGGTGTTGCGCATTGTGCTTCTCCGTATCAAAAAGCCTGTTGATGGCATAATCGGCTTTGGGGCTATCGCTTCGCCGCCCCGGACTCCTCGTCAAACACCGGGCATTTCCGTTCGGGCCTGTAATTGGTGTATATCTTGTCGTTGTAATCCTTGTGGCAGGGCAAACATTGCCCCACCCGCAGGATGCGGGCCAGTTCCGTCTTGTTGAAGGGGCGCAGGTCGGGCCGGGCGCTTTTTTGCAGCGGCTTGCCCTCGATATCCACATAGCCGTCCAGCGGCGGGGTGGGGCCTGCCTCGGTTTGCAGCCCCTGGTCAACCCCGGAAAAACGCCACTGCCCTTTTTTCTTCCAGGCCGTGCCCTCGCCCAAGCCCACGGTCTTGGTGGAGGTGTGGCAGTCAACGCAGGTGCGGCCCGCCTTCTGGGTGGTGTGGGGGCTCAGGGCCGCCATGGTCAGCGAGTTGAAGGAACCCGCCGGTTTGCCCTGTTTGTCGATGAGGGTCACGACATCCTGGCAGCCGGGGGTGACGGTGACGATCTTATCCTTCCACACGGCCAGCATGGGCTTTTCGTAGCGGAGATAGGAGCGGCCCTCCTCCCACCAGCCGTCGGTTTCCTTGCCGGTCAGCTTGTCGAGATGGGTATCCCGCATGTCGCGCTTGGCGTGGCAGCCGTAGCATTGCGGGATCCAGCTGGAGTGGCAGGATTGGCAGCCCATCCGCTTGTGGCCGGGGTAATCGCAGGTACCGTTCTTGGGCGGGTTGAGGGGATGTTTTTTCTCGTCGAGTTTTCCGGTCAGCACGAAGCGGCCATCGGATTCCTGCTTGATATTGTTCAGTTTTTTGTTCTTTCTGGTTGTCCCTGGCGCACCATTGCTGGTGTGGCAGAGTTCGCAGGAGATCTCCAGCGCCTGCTCGTAATGGGCGTGCCGTTTGCCGTCGCCCATGATCTCGTCGCGGGTGTGGCAGTCGATGCAGGCCATGCCCTGCTGGTGGTGGATGTCCGAGGGCAGGTCCAGATAGTAGCGGTCGCCGGGCAGCTCTTTTTTGGAGGGCCCGCCGTGTTCGTAGGGGGTGCCGTAGCTTTCCCCTTCGTAGACGCCGATGAAGGAGGTGCCCACCCGCCCGCTCCGGTTATGGCAGCGGATGCAGTTTTCCATGGGCACCTTTTTGTTGATGAGCGGGTGCGGCTTTTTTTTGTCCTGGCCGAACCGGAAAAAGGTTTCCCAGGGCCTGGTGGCGGTGGGCGCCTGGGGCCGGGTGTAATGGCAGGCGGTGCAGCCGCCGCCCTTCTCGCCGAAGAACCCTTCCATGTCGCCCTTTTGCTTCCAGAGATGGCAGGTGGCGCAGAGCTTGCGGAAGTAGTCGATGGCCAGCGAGGTCTTGCCGGTTGCGATCAGCTCCTCCACCGAGAAATCGCCGTTCTGATCCGGGGCCTCTCCCCAGTAATGGAGCAGAGTGGCAAGTATCCCCCGGTTGGTGGCCATGAGCGAGTTCTTCACCTTCTTGACATCCTGGGCGTGGCACCCCTCGACCCCGCAGGTTTTTTCCACCACCCGCAGGTCGCCGGGGTTCTTGACAATGCCCTTGTGGGCCGGATTTTTTTCGATGGCCAGCGGGTCGCCGAGATGGCAGGACGAGCAGCCCAGCACCTCGCGGCCATGGGCCGGGTCGAGCTTTTCGTCCTTGTGGCAGGAGAGGCACATCTCCACCTGGCCGTTGACCAGCTGGTAGAGCTTGTCCGGCCTCTTGGTCAGGTTCTCGCGGACCACCAGGGCCAGCACCACCAGGAGCAGGCAGAGGATGGTGGCGCGCGGGGAGATAGGGGGCAGCTTCATGGCAGGACGGTTTCCCGGTAGCCCTCGGCCGTCGGGTAGCGGCGGCCCTGGCCGAATGCCTTGGTCGTGACCTTGAGGCCGAGGGGGGCTTGTTTGCGTTTGTATTCGTTGACCCGGATGCGGCGGACCACATCCTCCACCATTGGCCGGGCAAAGCCCATCGCCACGATTTCCCCGATGGAGCGATGCTCTTCCAGGTAGGCGGCAAGGATCGCGTCCAGCACCGGATAGGGCGGCAGGTCGTCCTCGTCGCGCTGGTTGGGGGCCAGCTCGGCGCTGGGGGGCTTGTCGATGGTGCGAAGGGGGATGATCTCGTGGTCGCGATTGAGATGCCGGCACAGGCCGTAGACCAACTGCTTGGGCACGTCGGAGATCACGGCCAGGCCGCCGCTCATGTCGCCGTACAGGGTGCAGTAGCCCACGGCGTTTTCGCTCTTGTTGCCGGTGGAGAGCAGCAGCCGCCCCTGCTTGTTGGCAATGGCCATGAGCAGATTGCCCCGGATGCGGGCCTGGATGTTCTGCTCGGTGACATCTGTTGCAGCCCCGGCAAAGACGGGGGC
The DNA here is from genome assembly GCA_041675265.1 of Desulfurivibrionaceae bacterium. Taxonomy (GTDB): domain Bacteria; phylum Desulfobacterota; class Desulfobulbia; order Desulfobulbales; family Desulfurivibrionaceae; genus Thiovibrio. The sequence continues at coordinate 21,169 of JBAYUD010000003.1, forward strand.
CAGGGCGGCGAGATAGGCTTCGAACAGACCAGTGATGGGCAGGATGGTAAAATCGATGCCCAGGTTTTTGGCCAGTTGCTCGGCATCCTCCAGGCTTTCCGGCGAGGAGTAGGGCGAGGGCAGGGCCACCCCCAGCACGTTTTTTGGCCCCAAGGCGCGGGCGGCAATGGCTGCGGTCAGGGCCGAATCCACCCCGCCGGACAACCCGATGACTACTTGGTTGAAACCGCATTTTGTCACGTAGTCGCGGGTGCCCAGCACCAGGGCCTCGCAGACCTCACCGGTCTCCTGCTCCGCATCACCAGGCGCACCGTGGATATCCCCCTGCCAGGTTGCGGTGTCCACGACCACCATATCCTCGACAAATTCGGCGGCCCGGGCCACAACCGCGCCGCGCGCATCGAGGGCGACGCTGTTGCCGTCAAAGATCAGGGAATCCTGGCCGCCCACCTGGTTGACGTAGATGAAGGGCAGGTGGTGGCGTTGGCAGAGGTTGGCGAAGATCTTGTGCCGAACAGCACCCTTGCCCAGATTGAAGGGCGAGGCTGCCAGGTTGATCAGCAGGTCCACCGGGGTATCGGCCTGGGCCAGCATCCCGTCCACCGGGTCGGTGGCGTAGAGGGGGCGGGGGAAGAGGCTCTTGTCGTTCCAGATATCCTCGCAGATGGTGAGCCCCAGGTGCAACCCCTTGTAGCGGAAGGTTCCGCTGTTGCTTCCCGGCTCGAAATAGCGGGCCTCGTCAAAGACATCGTAGGTGGGAAGCAGCTGTTTATGGGTGGTGAACAGCACCTCGCCGTCGGCAAAGAGCACCCCGCTGTTGTGCAGGGGTTTTCCCACGGGGGAAGGGTTGCGGGTGACCAGGCCGCAGACCACCGCGATGCCGAGGTCGCGGGCCTGTGCCATGAGCCGGGCAAAGGTCCGGTCCTGATCGTCGAGAAAGGCCGGCCGTTCAAGGAGATCCTGGGGCGGGTAGCCGCTGAGGGCAAGCTCCGGCAAGATGGCCAGCCGGCAGTCCGCAGCCTTGGCTTTTTCCAGCCAGGCGGTGATGCTGGCGAGGTTCCGGTTAAAGTCGCCGATAACCGGATTGTATTGGATGAGGGCGATCTTCATAGGGCTGCATCATAGCACAGTCCGCCTCGGTTGGCATGGGAAAAGAGGGCGCGACGGGAGGTTGGTGTTGCCTTATGGGTCCGTCCGCAAACGGTATCCCACCCCGGATTCGGTGAGCAGAATACTGGGGCGGGAGGGGTCGCGCTCGATCTTGTGCCTCAGGTTGCTGATGTTCACCCGCAGCACATGCGGCTGCTCCAGATGGGAACTCCCCCAGATCCGGCTGAGCAGCTGGCGGTGGGTCAGCACCCTGCCTGCGTGGGTTACCATCAACCTGAGGATTTCGTACTCGGTGGGGGTGAGCTGCACTTCCTGACCGGCCACCAGCACCAGCCGCCGGGCAAGATCCACCTCAAGTTCGCCGCTGTGGAAAACCGGCTCCGGGGCTTGGTCCACCACCCGCCGCAGCGATACCCGGATGCGGGCCAGCAGCTCCGGCACGCCAAAGGGCTTGGTCAGGTAATCGTCCGCGCCGGCGTCCAGGGCGGCCACCTTGTCATCCTCCCGTTCCCGCACCGAGAGCACGATGATCGGTGCGGGCGACCATTCGCGCAGCCTTCGGATTACCTCCACTCCGTCCAGATCGGGCAGTCCCAGATCGAGGAGAATCAGGTCCGGCCGCACTGCCGCGGCTGCCGCCAGGCCGAGGCTGCCGTTTTCCGCCAGATGCACAACAAAGCCGGAGCTTTCGAGTACGGTGGCAAGCAGCCGCCGGATGGCGGCCTCGTCATCCACCACCAGGATTCGGGGGGGATGGTCGCCGGGTTTTGTTTCATCCATGGGCGGAACCCTCTGTCTGGGGAGGTGGGGCGAGGGGCAGCCTGATCGTGACGGTCAGGCCGCCGCCGGGAGTGATGGCGGCGCTGATCTTGCCGCCGTGGGCCTGGACAAACCCCTTGCAGATGGAAAGGCCGAGCCCGGTGCCGCGCGCCCCTTCCGTCGCCGGAACCCGGTGGAACTTGTCGAAGATCCGTTCCAGGTCCGCCTCGGCAACACCGGGGCCATGGTCGATTATCTCCATGACCAGCCACTCCCGGTCGGTCCGGGCATTGATGCCGATGGGCTGGTCCTGCGGCGAATACTTGAGGCTGTTGTCCAGCAGGTTGACCAGCACCTGGATCATGCAGCCCATGTCCAGCATCACCAGCGGCAGATCCGGGGGGAGGCGCACCGCGATCTCCCGTTTGCCCAGGCGCGGATCGAGCACCGACAGGGCGCAACCGATCAGCTCCTCTATGTCGCAGGGCGTGTACTTCAGCCGCACCGCCCCTGCTTCCAACCGGGTCATGTCCAACAGGTTGCCGACAAAGCGGTTCAGCCGGGCCGCCTCCTCGCAGGCCGTAGCCAGCAGCTCGGTCCTGGCCGTCTCGTCCAACCCCTCCTGGTCCCGCAGGCTGCTCAGCGCTCCGGTGATGGAGGCCAGCGGGGTACGCAGATCATGGGAAATGGAGTTCAAGAGCGCCCGCTCCAGGGTTTCCCTGGCCTGAAGGATCTGGGCCTGCTCCGCCTGCTGGGAGAAACGGACCCGCTCCAGGGCCATGGCGGTTTGGCTGGCAAAGGCGTTGAGCAGGAGCCGGTGCTGCTGGGAGTTGTAGTCGGCCGGATCTGTCATTCTCACCCCCAACACGCCAAGGATATTGGCCGAAGTCTTGAGCGGCAGGTAGAGCAGGTCGGCCGAGCCCAGGGTGGCGGTGCCGCACCCCGCCTCCTGGTGATTGCGAAAGGTCCAGTCCGCCACCGCCCGCTCCTTGAGGTCGAGATGCAGTCTCTCGCTGGCGGAGATGATCTTGAGTTGCTCCCCGTCGGCCAGGAAGACCACGATCTCGGCCTTTAGGCTTTCCCGAATGTTGCGGAGCACCGCGCCGGTGACGGCAACCAGGTCGGCGGCCCCGGCCAGATCGCGACTCAGGTAATAGAGGCTGGCGGTCTGCACCTCGCGCAACCGCAACGATTCCGCTCTTTCGCGGCTTCTGGCCACCTGGGTGCTGATTACCAACCCCACGGTGAGAAAGACGAGAAAGGTCAGCAGGTATTCGGTGTCGGCCACCACAAGGGTGAATACGGGGGGGACAAAGAAAAAGTCAAAGGCGAGCACGCCGAGAAAAGCGGTGAGCACGGCCGGCTGGAGGCCGAGACGGACAGCGGCCAGCACCACCGCCAGCAGATAGAACATCACCATATTGGTGGGGGAAAAAAAAGACTGGACCAGGCTACAGAGCAAGGTGGCTCCGGCCACCAGGATCATGGCCGCCGCATGCCCGGCCCAGGGGATGGTGCGGAGCTGGCGGCGCTGCTGCGTTGCCGTGCGCCGTTCGCCCAGGCTCATGCTCACTACGTAGACGTCGATCTCGCCGCTTGCCCTGATGATCTGGTCCACGATGGGTGGGCGCAGCAGTTCGCGCCAGCGGGGCCGGGTAGGTTTGCCCACCACGATCTTGGTGATGTTGTGGCGGCCGGCGTACTCGGCCACCGCCTCGGCCACGGTGGCGGCGGTGACCGAGGCCACCGTGGCGCCCATACTTTCGGCCAGCCTCAGATCGCGCCAGATCTGTTTTCTGTTTTCGCGGCTGAAGCGGCCGGTGTCCGGGGTTTCGATGTACACCGCATGCCAGGGGGCCTTCATCTCGTCGGCCAACCGCCGGGTGGTGCGCATCAGCTTCTCGCCGAAGGGGCTGCCGCTGATGCAGACCAGCAGCCGCTCCGCCACGGAGCGGGGGCCGGGGATGGCGCGGGTCTCCATGTAGGAGCGCATCTGGTCGTCCACCCGGGAGGCGGCGCGGCGCAGGGAGAGTTCCCGCAGGGCGATGAGGTTGCCGGGCTGGAAAAACTTTTCCATGGCCCTGGTTGCCTGCTCGGGGATGTAGATCTTGCCCTCGCTCAGCCGCTCCAGCAGCTCATCCGGCGGGATGTCCACCAACTGGATCTCAGCGGCCAGATCGAGCAGGTTGTCCGGCACGGTTTCCCGCACCACCACCCCGGTGATCTTCTCCACCACATCGTTGAGGCTCTCGAAGTGTTGAACGTTGACCGTGGTGTAGACATCGATGCCGGCGGTCAGCAACTCCTGCACGTCCTGCCAGCGTTTTTCATGTCGGGAGCCCGGCGCGTTGGTATGGGCCAGCTCGTCCACCAGGGCGATCTGGGGATGTCTTTTCAGTACCGTGTCGAGATTCAGCTCGAAGAGCGGAACTCCTTGGTAGGTAAGGCGCAGCTTGGGCATGGTCTCCAGCCCTTCCAGCAGGGCGTCGGTTTCGGCCCGGCCATGGGATTCCACGTAGGCCGCCACCACGTCCCGTCCTTCCCGTTTGCGCTGGCGGGCCGCGCTCAGCATGGAGAAGGTCTTGCCCACCCCGGCCGCGTAACCGAGGAAGATCTTGAGCTTGCCCCGGTCGGCCTGGGCTTCTTCGGCCTGGGCCAGCTTGAGCATCGCCTCCGGCGAGGGACGGATCTCGTCGCTGTCGTTGGTCACGATTGGGAATCCAGCGCCCGGTTGAGCAGCAGAACATTGACCCGCGGCGTGCCCAGCAGGCCGAGTTGCCGCCCTTCGGTGTGGGCGGCAACCAGTCCGGCCACCGCTTCTTCGCTCATGCCGCGCGCCTTGGCGATCCGAGGAATCTGGAGAGCTGTCGCAGCCGACGAGAGATGCGGGTCCAGGCCGCTGGCCGAAGCCAGCACCAGGTCGGCCGGGATGGGGGTGGTGATGCCGGTGGCCCGCAAGGTTTCGATCCGTTCCGTCACCGTGGCGAGAAAGGCCGGATTGCTGGGACCGCTGTTGGAACCGCCCGAGGCCATGGGGTTGTAGGCAAATTCGGCAGTGGCCGAGGGACGGGGCCAGAAATAATGTGCCCCGGTGAAGGGCTGGCCGATGAGTTCCGAGCCCACGGTCTGGCCGTTGGCAGCGATGATCAGGCTGCCGTTTGCCTGGCGGGGGAAAATGGTCTGGGCGATCCCGGTGACCACGGCGGGGTAGAGACCGCCGCAGAGCACGGTGAACAACAGGCACATCAGAATGGCTGATTTTAGTTCTTTCATGGTTTGGTTCTCCGAATGTCGTCGGGATAAATCATTATACGAATAAACCGATCACTAAGTCGATGGCTTTGATGCCGACAAAGGGTACGATGACGCCGCCCACCCCGTAGATCATCAGGTTCGAGATCAGTAGCTTCTCCGCCGGCATGGGCCGGAACTTGGTGCCCTTGAGCGCCAGCGGCACCAGGAAGGGGATGACGATGGCGTTGAAGATCACCGCCGAGAGGATGGCGCTTTGCGGGCTGGTCAACCGCATGATATTGAGCGCCTCCAGCTGGGGGTAGATGGAGATGAGCGCCGCCGGGACAATGGCGAAGTATTTGGCGATGTCGTTACTGATGCTGAAGGTGGTGAGGTTGCCCCTGGTCATCAGGATTTGCTTGCCCACCTCCACGATGTCCAAGAGCTTGGTGGGGTTGGAGTCCAGATCGATGATGTTGGCGGCCTCCCGGGCCGGCTGGGTGCCGGTGTTCATGGCCACGGCCACGTCGGCCTGGGCCAGGGCCGGGGCGTCGTTGGTGCCATCGCCGGTCATGGCCACCATGAAGCCCGCTTCCTGGTTCTCCTTGATGAGGCGCAGCTTGTCCTCGGGCTTGGCCTGGGCCAGGAAGTCATCCACCTGGGCCTCCGCGGCGATGGCTGCGGCGGTGAGTGGGTTGTCGCCGGTGATCATCACCGTTTTGATCCCCATGGAGCGCAATTGGCAAAAGCGCTCCTGGATGCCGCTTTTGACGATGTCCTTGAGGTTGACCACCCCGTACACCTCGGTATCGCGACAGACCACTAGTGGCGTGGCGCCGGCCCGGGCTACCCGATCCACCACCTGATCCAGATCGGCGGGGATGGAATCCCCGCTGAGGTTCCGAACAAAGGCCACCAGGGAATCGGCCGCGCCCTTGCGGTACTGTTTGCCGCCAAGGTTGAGGCCGGAGAGGCGGGTTTCGGCGTTGAACTCCACCGGTTCGGCGTCACCGGGCACGGACTGTTTGGGCAGGCGGAAGCGTTGCTCGGCCAGGGCCACGATGCTGCGGCCTTCCGGGGTCTCGTCGGCCAGGGAGGCCATCAGCGCCGCCTCGGCCACCTCGCGCTCGGTGTGGCTGCCCACCGGGATGAACTCCACCGCCTCGCGATTGCCGTGGGTGATGGTGCCGGTTTTATCCAGGAGCAACACGTTGACATCGCCCGCTGCCTCGATGGCCCGGCCGGAAAGGGCGATGACGTTCTTCTGGAACAACCGGTCCATGCCGGCGATGCCGATGGCCGGCAACAGGGCGGCGATGGTGGTGGGCGCCAGACAGACGAACAGGGCCACCAGCACGGTAAGCGACACCGGGACACCCTGGCCGGTGGCCGCGACGCTGTAGATGGAGAGCGGACTGATGTTGGCGCAGACCAGCAGAAAGACCAGGGTCAGCGCGATGAGCAGCACCTCAAGGGCAATTTCATTGGGGGTCTTGCGCCGCTTGGCCCCCTCGATGAGGGAGATCATCCTATCCAGGAAGGTCTCGCCGGGATCGGCGGTGATCCGGACCACCACGGTGCCGGAGACCACGGTGGTGCCGCCGGTCACGGCACTGCGGTCGCCGCCGGACTCGCGCACCACCGGAGCCGATTCGCCGGTTACCGCCGATTCGTTGACCAGGGCTGCGCCGCTCACGATCTCGCCGTCGCCGGCGATGATTTCATTGGTTTCCACCAGGATGTAATCGCCCTTGCGGAGTTGGTTGGCGCTGATCTCGGTGGTCTTAGCAGCAGGGTCGGGGGTGGCCAACTGCCTGGCCTTCACGTCGGTCCGGGATTTTCGCAAGGATGCGGCCCGTGCCTTGCCGCGGCCTTCTGCCAGTGCCTCGGCAAAGGTGGCGAAGAGCACGGTCAGCCAGAGCCAGACCGAGACCTGGCCGGTGAACCAGGCAGGTTCATGGCCCGTGCCGGTGAGCGACATGATGAAGGTGACCACCGTGATGCAGCTTGCGATCTCGACGCAGAGCATGACCGGGTTGCGCCACAGCAGGCGCGGGTCGAGTTTCTTGACGGATTCGATGAGTGCTCCGCGCAGCAAGGCCGGATCAAAGATCGACTTCTGTTCTGGAAGATGCTTGGACATTGGTTTCACCGTGGGGCGGGCCCCTGTGGCCGCCTAATATGATTGATTGGCAAACAATACCGGGTTCAGGCGCGCGAGGCGCGGTTCGTTACATGGACAGGTGTTCGACAATCGGTCCCAGGGCCAGGGCCGGGAAAAAGGTCAAGGCGCCGACGATCAGGATGACCAGGGTCAGCCAGAAGGCAAAGGGGAATTTGTCGGTGGGCAGGGTTCCCAGACTGGGGGGGACGTACTTCTTCGCGGCCAGTCCGCCGGCCATGGCCAGCACCGCCACCGCCGGCACGTAGCGGCCGATCAGCATGGCCAGCGCGCCCAGCAGATTGTAAAAGTTGGTATTGCCGGTAAGGCCCGCGAAGGCGCTGCCGTTGTTGTTGGCCATGGAGGCGAAGGCGTAGAGCACCTCGGAGAGGCCGTGGGCGCCTGGATTGGCCATGGAGGCGGTGGCCGAGGGGGTGATCATGGCGAGGCCGGAGAGAATCAGCACCACCACCCCGGCCACGAGGATGACGAGGATGGACATCCACATCTCCCGCACCTCGATCTTCTTGCCCAGGTACTCGGGAGTGCGGCCGATCATCAGGCCGGAAACGAAGACGGCGATGATGGCAAAGGCCAGCATGGTGTAAAGGCCGGAGCCCACGCCGCCGAAGACGATCTCGCCCAGCAGGATGAGAGAGAGCGGGACCAGGCCGCCCAGCGGGGTGAGAGAGTCGTGCATGGCGGTTACCGCGCCGCAAGAGGTGGCGGTGGTGGCCACCGTGAACAGGTTGGAGCCGGCCAGGCCGAAGCGCAGCTCCTTGCCCTCCAGGTTGCCCCCCATGAGCCCGAGCTGGTGCAGCATGGGGGTGGCGACCAATTCACTCCAGTGGAGCACGGCAAAGGCGGCGAGAAAGAGGAAGAGCATCACCCCCAGGATCGCCCGGCCCTGCCTGGGGTTGCCCACCATTACCCCGAAGGTGCGGGTGAGCGCGGCCGGGATCAGCAGGATGAGCAGCACCTCCATCAGATTGGAGAGTGGAGTGGGGTTTTCAAAGGGGTGGGCCGAGTTGGCGTTGAAGAAGCCGCCGCCGTTGGTCCCCAGCTCCTTGATTGCCTCCTGGGAGGCCACCGGCCCCATGGGAATGATGGCCTCCCGCACGGCCACCGTCTCGGTGAGCGGCTTGCCGTCTTGGTCCAGCATGGGGCTGCCCTGTTCGTCCAGCTTCGCTTTGACGCTGCTGGTCTCCTGGGTGAGCACCACGGTCTTGTAGTCGCTGAAGTTTTGGATCGCCCCTTGGGAGACCAGGAAAACAGCAGCGATCAGCGACAGCGGCAGCAGGATGTAGAGGACCGAGCGGGTCAGATCCACCCAGAAGTTGCCGATGGTTGTGGTGGTGCGCCGGACAAAGCCGCGGATCAGGGCGATGACGATGGCCATGCCGCTGGCGGCGGAGACGAAGTTGTGCACCGTAAGCCCCGTCATCTGGGTGAAGTAGCTGAGGGTGGATTCGCCCGAATAGTTCTGCCAGTTGGTGTTAGTGATGAAGCTCACTGCGGTGTTCAGCGCCAGGGGCCAGGAGAGGCCCGGCATCCCCTGGGGATTCAAGGGCAGGACCGGCTGGGCCAGCAGTATGCCGAGCAGGGCCACAAAGAGCACCAGGTTGAAGAGCAGCATGGCCAGGGCATAGCGCTGCCAGCCCATCTCGTCGTTCCGGTCCACCCCGCAGACGCGATAGAACAGGCTTTCGCAGGGTGCCAGGACAGGGGTGAGGAAGGTGCGCTCGCCGTTGTACACCCGGGCCATAAAGGTCCCCAGGGGGCGGGCCAGCAGCAGTAAGGCTCCAAGCAGTCCGAGCAGCTGGAGCAGGTCGGTTGGAAGAGTCATGGCAGTTTTTTCCTCCTAATGGTGTTTCGCAATGGTCCGCCCGGAACAGCGAACCTCTTTCTTGCGCCCATTATAGCGCAGGGGGCGTCAAGGCGGGGTTAAAATGCGGCCGAAACCCATCAAGAATGTATCAAGACGGATAAGCCTCTTTGCAAAGGTCGTCACTCCGGCGAAGGCTGGTATCCATAACCCGACAGCCGGAAATTGCATGCCAGGAGGAGAAGGTCTCGCTGTGCTGGATCGGAGTCTTGCTCCGCTTACCTCCGGCTTTCGCCGGAATGACGGCAACTGCACCTTGCAGGTAACTACCACCACAGCGAGACCTTCTCCCCCTGGCTATTGATGAGCCTTAAAAGCCGAAAGAGGCAGCCACCCCGCCGTAAAGGAAGCTGTCGTCATTGCCATTCTTGCTGCTTGCCTTCATGAGATCCTGGGCGTCATTGCTCAAGGCAAAGGTATAGTTGAACTTCGGCGTAATGGTGAGGTATTTGTTCACCGGCACGGTGAATCCCACGGACAATAGCCCATCATGAAAATTACTGTAGTTGCCGCCATCGGCCTTTTTGTAGGGGGAGGAATCCTCCGCCTTGAGATAGCTCGCCTGGGCGCCCAGATCCAGGGTGATGTCGCCATGCACCGGGAAGGAATGGGAAATCCCCAGGGTGGTGTACCAGCCCGGATAGAAATCCGTATCGCGGTATACGGTCAGGGTCGGCTTCAGGAGGGTGTTCAGCGCGGCGCTTCCGAAGAACTCCTGCGAGTCCTCGGCGGAGTCAAGGGCGTAGTAGATATAACCGGCGGAAAAGGCCACCGGCCCCATCTCCCAGCCATAGGCCAGGGTCAGGTCGGTTTCGTTCCAGTTGTTCGACGCCTCCGTGGTGGCGGAATACGGATCGGTATCGAGGTTTCCCCAGAGGTTTGCGGAAAAGCCCTTATACGCCACGGTCATGGAGGGCTGCACCACGACGCTGTCCTTGCTCAGCTCAAATCCGCGCCAGATATACTGGCTGTATGCGCCAACGGTCAGATTCGCCGTGGGCTTGTCTTCCTCGGCCGCCAGGGCCGGGGCGGCGGCAAGCAGCCCCAAGGCAAGCGCGGTGGTGAGGGTTTTTGCGAACAGGGTATTCGTGTTGTTTGTGTGCATGAGGTTCTCCATTTTACAAGATGTGGTTAAGGGGTCTCTTTCCCGTTTTGTGACGGGAGGCGGCCCGGTTAAACTGTCTTTTGGTCGCGCCCGGCGAAGCGAATGAGCGGACCTGTTCCACCGGCAAGGCAAGGATCATGCCGTCACCGATCTTTCCGGTGTGGGTGGCCGTCATGATGGTTTCAATCGTTTGTTCCACCATGTCGGAGGCGATTACGATCTCAATCTTGATCTTGGGAACGAAATCCACTTCATATTCGGTGCCGTGGTAAATTCCACGGAATCCCTTCTGGCGGCCGAAGTCCTGCATTTCACTTACTGCCATGCCCCGTATGCCGATGGTGTTGAGGGCTTCCTTCAAGTCGTCCAGCTTGAATGGTTTGATTATGGCTTCAATCTTCTTCATGGTTTTTTCATCGGTTACGTTACCTCAACGAAAGGGAGAAGGTATATCCGGCAATCCTCTCTCCGCTCCGTCTTGGCAATGGCGGTGATGGTCGCAACGATTTTCTCCACTGCGTCGTCGGCGGCAATAATTTCCAGCTTTACCTTCTCAACGAAATTAGCCACATGTTCAACGCCCCGGTAGAGCATGGTTTGTCCCTTCTGGCGGCCATGGCAGATAAGGGCGCTTTCCATGAACTCGAAGATCCCTATTCTTTGCAGAGCGGACTTTACCTCTTCCAGCTTGCCTGGCTTTATGACGGCTTCTATCAGCTTCATGATTTTTCTCCATTTTTTTGTTGAACTTCCGTGACCGGCATCTCATTTGCCGAGAAGGTGCTGCTATTGACGCCCAATGCCCCTTTCTTCTTGAATGATGTTATGAAACAGGCAACCGTACCTTTCCTTGCCAGGTAGCCGGGTTGCACTTTTCCTTCAATCACCTCGGCTTCAAAATAATATTCCCCCGAAGAAGAAAGGATTCTGACCTTGCCGGTCTCCCTGGGTTCCAAGGAAAGTTCGGGCGGATATTCCCGGTAGACGGCAAGAATCTCATTGATGTTTATGGTCTTTTTCACCTCTTCTGTCCCGCTATGAAACAGGTACAGTTTGGTTCCTGTTTTCAGAACCGTTTCATTTTGTAGATATGCCGGGCCGTTTTCCGGGAAGGGGTATGTCACGGCGTAAAGCAAGGGGGGGATCATGAATGGGGTCAGTAACAGCAGAACTAACGTGAGCTTTTTCATGCGCTATTCTCCGGGTGGATATTGCAGGAGCGTTAACCGACTTGTTATGACCTTGCTCTCAGGCAAAACCTGAATCAACCTGGGGTGGGGCAGCAGCAGCGCCTCAGGCAGGTCGGGAATCTGGAGCAGGTCGCTTGCAATGGTCATGGCAGGTTTTTCTACCTTCCTGATAATGTTCTGCATGGGATGGACTGCTTTTTTCGAGCAGTTATAGCGCGACTGTTGTCAAAATGGGGTTAAAAGGCGGGCGGAAACCGTCAAGGACGCATCAAGATTCCCGGCATCATTTCCCTTGCCAACAGGCCCTCGGACCGGCTACCCTGCTCGAAACCCCAATTGTCCGCAGAGTCTAATCCACTCCAGGAGCCGCCCTTGAAAAAGTATTTTGTCGTCGACACCAATGTCCTCCTGCACAACGCCGACTCCATCACCTCCTTTGCCGACAACACCGTGGTTCTCCCCATGTCGGTCATCGAGGAACTGGACAAGTTCAAAAATCATACCGACGAACTGGGGCGCAATGCCCGGCATGTGATCCGCCAGCTCGACGCCTTGCGCCAGAAGGGTAAATTGGGGGAAGGGGTTCCCATGGACCACGGCGGCACCCTGCGGATCTACATGGAAAAGGGCCAATGTGTCGACACGGGTCTGGACATGCATGTGGCGGACAACCGGATCCTGGCCGTGGCCTTTACCCTGCTGCAAAAAGGGGAAAAGGTCATCTTCGTTTCCAAGGATATCAACGCCCGGCTCAAGGCAGACGCCCTGGGCATCGAGGTGATGGATTTCGAGAAGCAGAAGGTCAATATCGACGAGCTGTACCGGGGGCAGCGAGAACTGCTGGTGCCAGGCAGTGTGATCAACGAATTTTACCAGAAGAAGCAGGTGGCTACCGAAGGGCTCAATCTGATGCCCAACGAGTTTGTCCTGCTGCGTGATGAAAACGATGAAAAACATACCGCCCTGACCCGCGCTCTGAACGGCGAAATGCTGGGCGCCCTGCACGACGAGTACGAAACGGTCTGGAACATCCGCTCGCGCAGCAAGGAACAGCGCATGGCCTTCGAGCTGCTGATGGACCCGGCCATCCAGCTGGTGACCCTGGTGGGCCAGGCCGGCACCGGCAAAACCCTGCTGGCCCTGGCCGCGGCCCTGGAATGCGTGCTTTCCCTCAAGCGTTACGACCGGATTCTCGTCTCCCGACCCATCATTCCCCTGGGCAAGGATCTGGGCTACATGCCCGGCGACAAGGACGAGAAACTGGCCCACTGGATGCAGCCCATCTTCGACAACCTCACCTATCTGATGACCGACGGCAACAAGCGCAGGGAGCACGACGCGGATGAGTCGGTCAAGCAGAAGGTGGACAAGCTCCTGCAGTCCCATATGGTGGAGCTAGAGGCCTTGACCTATATCCGGGGCCGCTCCATCCCCAGGCAGTTCGTGATCGTGGACGAGGCCCAGAACCTGACCCCCCACGAGGTGAAAACCATTATCAGCCGGGCCGGGGAGGGCACCAAGATGGTGCTCACCGGCGACCCGTACCAGATCGACAACCCCTATCTCGACACCAGCAGCAACGGCTTGACCTACGCGGTGGAGCGTCTGAAAGAGCAGAAGATCCACGGGCACATCACCCTGCTCAAAAGCGAGCGGAGCGAACTGGCCGCCGTGGCCGCTGATTTTCTGTAATCCCTGCTTGTTCTTTTGTTGGCTTTGGGTATATTGTCCCAACGCGCTGTTAGTCTCTGTATTCAACGTTGTGAGGTTGAACCGTGAAATTTGAACCAAAATGGATAGCCTGGGAGATCACCCGGCGTTGCAATCTCAACTGTGTGCATTGCCGCTCCTCCTCCGGGCTTGAAGCGAAGGGGCACCCTGATTTTTCCCTGGTCGAGGCCAGGCGGGTGCTGGATGATATCGCCTCCTACGCCAAGCCGGTGGTGGTGCTTTCCGGGGGCGAACCCCTGCTGCGCCCCGATGTGTTCGAGATCGCCACCTATGGAACCGGTCTTGGGCTGCGGATGTGTCTGGCCACCAACGGCACCCTGGTGACCCCGGAGATCTGCGGCAAAATCAAGGACGCCGGGATCAAGATGGTTTCCTTGAGCCTGGACGGCGCCAGCGCCGAGGTGCACGACAATTTCCGCAACCAGCCAGGCGCCTTTGCCGGAACCCTCAACGCGGCCAAGCTCTTCAAGGAGAACGGCATCTCCTTTTTGATCAACTCCTCCTTTACCAAGCGCAACCAGGAGGAGATCCCCAAGATCTACCATCTGGCCAAGGAGCTTGGCGCCACGGCCTGGTACATGTTCATGATCGTGCCCACCGGCCGGGGCGAGGACATCATGGATGAGTTGATCGCCCCGGAGGATTACGAAAAGCTGCTGGTCTGGCATTACGAAATGGAAAAGGGGGAAAAGGATCTGCTGGTCCGGCCCACCTGCGCCCCCAACTACTACCGGGTCGTGCTCCAGCAGGCCAAGGAGCAGGGTGATGATTTCGAACGCCGGACCCTGCAATTCTCCACCGGCGGCTCCAAGGGGTGCCTGGCCGGGCAGCTTATCTCCCTGATCGATGTGGACGGCAATGTGCTGCCGTGCAGCTACTTCCCCATGGCTGCGGGCAACATCCGCGAGAAATCCTTCAAGGAGATCTGGGAGCATTCGGAGCTCTTTCACGATCTGCGCAATTTCAAGGCATACAAGGGGCGCTGCGGTTCCTGCGAGTATGTCAATGTCTGCGGGGGGTGCCGGGCCAGGGCCTATGCGGTCTCTGGCGATTACATGGCCGAGGAGCCCTACTGCACCTATGTGCCGCTTAAAATGAGAAATCAGGAGTCAGGAGAAAGGAAACCATGAACGATACCTTTTTGAAGGCCTGCCGCGGAGAAGCGGTTGATTATACCCCGGTGTGGCTCATGCGTCAGGCGGGCCGCTATCTGCCCGAGTACCACGCGGTCCGCGGCAAGTACACCTTTCTGGAGATGTGCAAAACCCCGGAGGCCGCGGCGGAGGTGACCATTCAGCCCGTGGACATCCTGGGGGTTGACGCGGCCATTCTTTTTTCCGATATCCTGGTGCCGCTGGAAAAAATGGGCGCGCCCCTGGAGTTCCACGAGAAGCGGGGGCCGGTTTTTCTGGAGCCGATCCGGGACCGCGCTGGCATGGAAAAGCTGCATGTGCCCGACCCCGAGGCGGAGCTGCCCTACGTTATGGAGACCATCCGCATCCTGCGCCGGGAGCTGGCAGGCAGGGTGCCGCTCATCGGGTTTTCCGGAGCGCCCTTCACCCTGGCCACCTATCTCATCGAGGGCGGCTCGTCGAAGAATTATTTTCTCACCAAGAAGATGATGTACACCGATCCGGCGCTGTATGGAGATCTGCTGAACAAGATCACCGATTGCACCACCCTGTATCTCAAGGCCCAGGTCGCGGCCGGAGCCCAGGCGTTGCAGATCTTCGATTCCTGGGCCGGGGTGCTGGCGCCCTGCGATTTCGCCGAGTTCGCCATCCCTTACGTAAAACGGATCATCGCCGACCTCAAGGCGAGCGGCGTGACCGTGCCGATCATCTACTTCGCCAACAACGGCGCGACCCTGCTGCCCCAGTCGCTTGAAAGCGGGGCCGACGTGCTGGGCCTCGATTGGCGGCTGCCCCTTGATGAGGCGGTGAAGGTTGTCGGCCAACGGGTGTCGCTCCAGGGCAACATGGATCCCATCGCCCTGCTGCTGCCGCCGGCCAAGATGGAGCGGCTGATCCAGAACATCCTCGATCAGGCCAAGGGTGCGCGAGGCCATATCTTCAACCTCGGCCACGGCATCGTCCCGGAGATCCCGCCGGAGCAAGCCAGGTTCTTTGTCGAGGCGGTGCATCGGCTGAGCAGAAAAGGATAAGCGGGTGATTCCCTCCATTGCCCAATGTTTCGAGCTTATGGAGCAGTATGCGATGCTGCCCAATATCCGGGAGCATTCCCTGATGGTCGGGAGGGTGGCCGGGCTCATCGGCCAAGGTTTGGCCAGGGCCGGGCGGACGCTTTCCCTGGAACTCATCGTCAGCTCCGCCCTGTTGCACGATATCGCCAAAACCGCCACCCTTGAAACGGAATTGCGCCACGATGAGCTGGGCAGGGAGATCTGCCTGCAACATGGCTTGGACGAGCTGGCCGAAATCGTGGCCGAGCATGTTGTCCTAAAGGGATGGATGCCGGACTGCTGTACGGAAAAGGAGATCGTCTATTACGCGGATAAGCGGGTGCTCCACGATCAGGTGGTCACCCTTGAGGCCCGGCCCGACTACATCATCCACCGCTACGGCAACGGGGATGAGATGCTTCACGCCAGAATCCGCCAAAACTTTACCCAGGCCCATGCCGTTGAAAAGCGGCTTTTCGCGGAGCTTGATTTTTCCCCGGAGGAGCTGGAGGAGCGGCTGCGCGGAGATCTTTCCCCGCTGGAGGCGTTTGGACGATGAACCAACCCGTCGGCGTCATTCTCCTCAATCTCGGCGGTCCGGACACCTTGGCCGACGTGGAGCCCTTTCTCTTCAATCTTTTTTCCGATCGCAGGATCATCCGGCTTTCTCCTTTTTCCTTTCTCCAGAAATTCATTGCCAAAAGAATTGCCGCCAAGCGGGCTCCGAAAAGCAGGGAGGCCTACCAATTGATCGGCGGCGGCTCGCCCCTGGCGCGGATCACCGGGGAGCAGGGGCGGGCGCTGGAAAAGGCCCTGGCCGCTGACGGCCCTTTCGTGGTGCGCATGGCCATGCGCTATTGGCGTCCGACTGCGGAGGCTGCCCTGGCGGATTTCGCCCGGGCCGGGATAAGCCGGATTGTGGCCCTGACCCTCTATCCCCACTATTCCATCGCCACCACCGGTTCTTCCCTGGATGATCTCGGGCAGGCCGTCCGTGGCGCGCAGCCTCCCTTCGCCCTGGCCGAGGTGCGCCAGTGGCCGGAACAGCCGGATTATGTCGCCTGTCTGGCCCAGTCGATCAAGGAGGGGTTGCTCTCCTTCGGAAGCGAGAAGGTCGAGCTGGTCTACAGCGCCCACAGCCTGCCGGTGAAATTCATCGAAGAGGGCGACCCGTACCTCGACCAGATCCGGAAAACCATCCGGGCTGTCGAGGCCATGACCGGGGTGCGGGGGCATCTCTGTTTTCAAAGCAGGAGCGGCCCGGTGGAGTGGCTTTCGCCCTCCACCCCTGAGATGCTCAAAACCCTGGCCGCCCAAGGCTGCAAAAATATCCTCATGGTGCCGGTCAGCTTTGTCTCCGACCATGTGGAAACCCTCTACGAGATCGATCTGCTCTACAAGGAGCAGGCCAAGGCGCTCGGCATGCGCCTTGATCGCACCGCCTCCCTTAATACCCATCCTCTCTTCATTAAAGGGCTGACCACCCTGGTGAAGGATGCCTGCCGGCAACAGGGCTGGCTCTGATTCCTTCCCAGCTGTCTCCCTTCTTCCATGTCGTGTCCTGATCACCTGATCGCTGTTTTCTTCCGATGCGGGCAGGAACCTCTGTTTTGCTCCGGCGCACTCCAATTCCATTTTTCCGTACAAGAGAGAATTCCACGTCCATGTGGCAGATCGTCGCAGTAATAGTAATCAGTTCCTGACGAGCCTCTCCCAAGAAAATGGTGGCCCCGGGCGAGCCCGGGTTGCTGCCGTCTCGTTTTTTTCCGTAAGAACAACAGGATAGTTTTGTCGGTCCGTCTGGTATCGTTCTTGCTGTTACCCGAACCAGAAATGCGCTGGCCGGGTGTTCCGTGCTGCCTCTTTCGGCCGCCATCCCGATCCGCTCCCGTTGAGTATCTTGTCCGCCACTTTGAGGAGGAGTCTGTGCCCCTTGCCGGCTGAAGGTTGCGTTTACGGTGTTGTCGTCTATCAATTCCAGGATGAACAAAAGAGATGAGCAAAATGAGAACAGCACAACTGAACAGTAATGATCGTCGGTCTCTCGTTCGTATGCCATTCAATCTCAAGTTCCGAGTGCGGGATGACAGCAGCAAGCAAACCTTTCTTGCGACAAGCTGCGATATCCATCCCTGTGGAATCCAGTTGGAAACCGAGGCGCCCGTCCTGCCGCAGATGGATCTGGAGTTGTGGCCGGAGGACAATATCCTCGATAGCTATTACGTGCATGGCGAGGTCTGCTGGGTCAAGGCGGCGGAGGAGAGCGGCAAGGTGCTGTGCGGCATCAATTTCAAAAGGCGGATTGACTGGAACATCCCCCTGCCCGTTCTCACCAAAACCTACACCAGTCCCGCAGGTTCCGGGGTGATGACCTCCACGGATTTCATCCTCGACAGCATTGTCGATGGCGTTTTCAGCGTCGATCAGAACTGGCGGCTTACCTCCTTCAACCGGGCGGCCGAGGAATTGACCGGCTGGAAGCGGGAGGATGCCCTGGGCAAGACCTGCAAGGAGGTATTCAAGTCCAATTGCTGCGGCACGGAGTGCGTGCTCGCCGAAAGCATCGATTCGAAACAACCGGTGGAAAACAAGTCGGTTTTCATCACCCACGCCAATGGCACCCGGATCGGCGCCACCATCAGCGCCACGCCCCTGCTGGATAAGACTGGTAACGTGGTGGGCGGCGTCCAGGTTTTTCGCGGAACCAAGGCCTCCATGCAGCGGGCCGTGATTCTCGATAACATTGCCGACGGGGTGTTCACCGTGGACACCAACTGGCGGGTCACCTCCTTCAACAAGGCGGCGGAACGGATCACCGGCCTGCCGCGGGAGGTGGCGATCGGCAAGCCGTGCAGCGAGGTGTTCCATGCCAGCATCTGCGGAGACTCCTGCGCCATCGCCCACAGCATCAGCACCGGCAAGCCGGAAACCAACCGCTGCATAACCATCTGCAATGTGGACGGGGCCAGGGTGCCGGTGAGCATCTGCGCCGCGCCCATGTACGACAACAACGGCAATCTGATCGGCGGAGTGGAGACCTTCCGGGATCTGCGCGTGGTCAAGGCCCTGCAAAGAAAGATCTTTCAGCGGAAGCGGCTGGGAGACATGATCAGCAAAAGCGCCTCCATGAAGAAGATCTTCGATATCCTGCCCCAGATTTCCCAGAGCGAAAGCAATGTGCTGATCCTCGGCGAATCGGGAACCGGCAAGGAGCTGATTGCCTGGTCGCTGCACCAGATGAGCGAGAGGGGCAAGGGGCCGTTCATTGCCATCAACTGCGGAGCCCTGCCCGACACTCTTTTGGAATCGGAGCTGTTCGGCTGCAAGGCCGGCGCCTACACCGACGCCAAGCAGGACCGGCAGGGACGTTTTGCCGCGGCGGAGGGAGGCACCCTGTTCCTCGACGAGATCGGCGATATTTCGCTGGCCATGCAGGTCAAACTGCTGCGCGTTCTCGAGACGAAATGCTATGAGCCCCTGGGTTCCAGCCGCACGATAAAGGCCAATGTCCGGATCGTGGCCGCAACCAACCGCGAGATGGAACAATTGGTCCAGGAGGGCAGGTTCCGGGATGATCTTTTCTATCGGTTGAATGTGGCCAAGCTGGAACTGCCGCCTTTGCGGGAGCGGGCCGTGGATATCCCGCTCCTGGTCGAGCATTTCGTCGAAAAGCTCAATGCCGAAAAAGATCGTGATATCGGCGGGGTGTCGGAAGATGCCCTGCGGATTTTAATGGCCTATGATTTCCCCGGAAATATCCGGGAGCTGCAGAATATCATCGAATATGCCTTTATCCTCTGTCCGGGCGGCTTGATCCAGCCGGAGCATCTCCCCTCGCCGCTGGCGGCCCGGACAGATGCCCGTCTGTCCGGAATCGAGGCGCAAGGGCCGCTGCCCTTGGCGGAACTGGAAAGGAGAGCCATCGGCAACGCCCTGCAGCGGAACAACTGGAAACGGATGGCAACCTGCCGCGAGCTGGGTATTTCCAAGGACACCCTGCGCCGGAAGATCGCCCAGTTCGGCCTGGACGCGCAGGGAGAGCTGGCGGAGACCTGAGAAGAGATTGAAAAGAGCGGTTGAGGACGAAGACAAGGGCCTTGCGGAATACGCAGAGGCCCGAGGGGAGGATTTTCTCAGGCGTTCACGGCTTGTTCCTGTTGCGGCAGGGGGAGGGAGATAGTAAACACTGCGCCGCCGGTGGGGCTATTTTCCCCGATGATCGTGCCGTTGTGGTATTCGATGATCTTTCTGACGTTGGCCAACCCCAGGCCGGTGCCGCCTTGGCGGGTTGTGAAAAAGGGCTGGAAAAGACGGCCGATCTTCTCCGGGTTGATCCCCGGACCATTGTCCCGCACCTGAATGATTATCTGCTGTTCCTGATCGGTTTGTCTCGATCTTCTGGCCGTCACCTGCACGGTCCCTCCCTGGGGCGACCACTGGATGGCGTTCAACATCAGATTGGAGAAGGCCCGGGTGAAAAGTTCCACGTCCACCTCCAACGGCAGCTCGTCGTCCAGGCTGTTGTTTATTTCCACCCCCACTCCCTTGTCTGTCTTTTCCTGGGCAATGGCGATGAGGGTTTCCCGCATGAGTGCCGGGAAGGTGCTCCGGCTCAGGTTGAGCCGCAACGGCTTGCCATAGCTGAGCAGATCGTTCAGCATGGTTTCAAGGCGCAGCGACTGCTGGCAGGTTATTTCCGCAAGCTCGGCAAAGGTTGCGTCCTCCTCGCGTAATTTCTGTTGGATCATCTGGATGTTCATCTTTATTGAAGAGAGAGGATTGCGCATTTCATGGGCAATGCTGGAGGTCAGTTCACCGATGGCTGTCAGGGAGGCGGTTTTCGCAAGAGCCCTCTCGATCTCGATTTTTCTCCGCATCTCCTCCGCTTTTTTATGTTGGGTGATGTCGTTGGCCACGCAGATTATTGCCTCGACTGCATGATCCGGAGTGCGCATCACCGAGCCGGAAAAAAGAACGGGGATTTTTGTTTCATGCCGGGTCAGCAGGCAAACCTCCAGGTTGATGATATCCCCTCCCCGGGCAAGAGCCTCCAGCCCCCGATCCTTGAACAGGGTGATCGTGTCGTTGCAGATGAATTCGGTAATCTTGCGGCCAAGCATTTCTTCCTCGGAAAAGCCCAGGAGCATTGCGGTGTTGTTGTTGATCTTGATCAGGGTATGGTCGGCGGATAGGACCATGAGGCAGCTGCTCATGTTTTTGATGATGTTGTCCACATAACTCTTGGAGACCATGGTCTGCTTGAGTTCTTCGGTCATGCTCCAGAAGGAAGTGGCCAGGTTGTTGATTTCATCGTCCTTGTCCCCCTTGGGTGGTTGGGATATCTCCCTGTTCTGGGCAAAGCGGGTCACCATTTTTTGGATGTGTTCGAGGGGTTCGATGAGTTGCCGATTGGCAAAACAGCGGCTGATCAGGGTTGCGCTGATCAAAACCAGCACAAAAAGCATGCCGAGAAAGAGCGTGTTTGTTTGGGCATGCCGTCTTTCTTCCTGAATGTCGTGTTCGACATTCTCGGTGAGGTGGTGGGACAGATCGAGGAGGTCATTCAAGAGGCGGGTTTGCATGTTGCCGAGTTGCTGGACTTTTTTCTGCAGTTCCAGGGAGGTTTCGATGGACTGGGTTCCAAGATAGACCTCCGGCGCCAATTGATAGAATTCATTGTATTGCCGCTGTATGTTATCGATGTGATCGGCCTCGGGAGAAAAAATGGTGTTTTGCGCGGCCACATTCTTCATCTGTTCCAGAAGCTGGAGGATTGTCGTGCTCAGATGGCTCGCCTCTATCGCCTGTTCCGTTTCGCCGGTCAAAAAAGCATCTTCATATTTTGCTATCTGGGTTTTGAAGGTGTTGACCGTCTCGTCACTGAGCCGCGCCAAGGGAAAGTGGATGGTTTGCAGGGCGGCAAGCCGGTCGGCTTGCCTGCTGTTGGAGTAAAAACTGGAGAGGGTGGCGATAAAGTATCCTGCCAACGCTATAAGCACACAGACCCAGACCTTTGTTTTGACACTGCCGGCAATGAAAAACAGTTTGGAGATGTTACAGTTCATGGTTTCCTTGTAAGGTCTTATCCTTCCGTGAAGCGGCGGAAGGTGTTGCGTCCCGCCGCTTTTGCCTGGTACATGGCGTAATCCGCTTTGTTGACCAGAATTTCCGTATCGGCGCCGTCATCCGGAAACAGGCTGATTCCGATGCTGGCGCCCAAGGTGCAGCCGGAGCCGTTTATGACAAACGGAGCGGATATTATTTCACTGATTTTCCGGGCGAGAATCTCGGCATCCGCGGCCGAATGCAATGCATGCAGAATGATGGTGAATTCGTCGCCGCCCATCCGAGCCACGGTATCCCCGGTGCGCACAACCTCTTGTAGTCTGCTCGCCACGGTTTTGAGAACCAGGTCGCCTGCGTCGTGGCCCATGCTGTCGTTGATCGGTTTAAAATTGTCCAGGTCGAGATAGAGCAAGGCAAAGATGCGCTCATCGCGTTGCGCCTCCCGGATGGAGTTTGCAAGCCTTTCGAAAAAGAGATTGCGGTTGGCGACTCCGGTGAGGGCATCATAATGAGCCATTTTTCTCAGGGTATGTTCGGCATTTTTAAGTTCGGTAATGTCATTGATTACGCAGATGATTCCCTCCAGCGTGCCTTCTTCATTGTGCATGGCCGAACCGGAAAAATGGGCGGGAAAGCGGCGGCCTGCCTTGGTCAGGCAGGTGACGTCCGCGTCTTTCAGCGGACCGTTTGTTACCAGCGTGTTGATCAGGTCCGGGGATAAAACCGCTTCATCATCGGGGGTAAACAGGGTGGACGCCATGGTGCCGAGCAGCTCGTCCTCGCGGTAGCCGAACATGGCCAGGGTCCGTTGGTTCACGGTTTGAATGGCGCCGGCGGGAGAAACAACCACCAGCCCGCCGGTCATGTTTCTTATGATGTTATCGACATATTTCTTGGAAACGGTGGTGGCTTTCAGGTTTTTGGTCATCTCCCAGAAGGCCTTGGCCAAATGGCCGATTTCATCCGTGGTGCTGGTCTGTTCCGGGCGAACAACATCTTGGGTGCGGGAAAATCTATGCACGTTTTCCTGGAGCTTGGCCAGGGGGGTGATGAGGAGCCGATGGGCCACCCGGTCGATGATCAGGGTGACGGTCAAAAGCACCAGCACGAATAAGGCGCCGAGGAAAATGGTGCTCTTGAGTGATTTGTTTTTATTTTCTTCGATTTCACTGATGAAAAAGGTGTTCAGCCTTTTGTTGAGCTCGGTGAATGCCGTGAGAAGGTGGCGCTGTGCCCGGCCCAGCTGTCCTACCTCTTTTTGGAGATCGAGGGAAGATTCCACATCCGCCACCTGGGCGTATACCTTGCCGGCAAGATGGGCGTAAGCCCGGTATTCATCCCGCAATCCCCTGATATAGGCCGGAGTTACTTGCGGATGGGGATAACGCTCAACCGCCTCGAGAAGTTGATCAAGCATGGTGGACAGGCTGGCGCTGAGATCGTTTCCCTGGCCAGCCAATTCGCTTTCTCCGGTGAGAAATGCCTCTTCGTACCGTTCCGTCTGTCTCTTGAATGCGTAAAGGATGTCATTGCCCAGCGTTGCCTGGGGAAAGTGAACCTGCACCAGGAGGGAAAGCCTGTCGTACTGTGACATGTTCGAATAAAAACTCGACAGGGTCGCCACAAAGTAGCCGATGAGGGCGACCAGAACGCAACGCCAGATTTTTGAGCGAATGCTCCCTCCATTACGCATTTCAGCGGATCTCCACTTTTTTTACCTGCCGGTCCAGGGCGTCTTCGGTAATATAGCTGATGGCGTTCTTGTGGGAGCCGACGTACGATTTTGCCGCCTCGTCATCCTTGACCGCAAGGGGCAGCATGCCGATGCCGCTGTATAAAATCTTTTTCCAGTAGACGGAAAGTTGAACCGGCGATTTCTGGAGCATGACCCTGGTGAATTGTTCGTGGATTTCCTCATTGGTGTTCATGATAAGGGTGATGGGGGCATCGTTTCCCCATTTGACCTTCTTGCCGAGAAAGATATCCTTCACTTCCAGTGGGCTGAGCCTGTCCACGGGATTTTCTTTGTGAACCACGAGAATATAGTCCGCGGCCATGGCGAAGAAGGTTCTTCCCAGGAGCAGATTGAGCGTGATCAGCAGTATGTATGTGGTTTTTTTTAGTTTCAATTTTGTTTCTTGGTCTGCTGAAAAAATAAATAATCTTCCGCCGGTAGAACAGTCCCGGAAGGCGGCCGCGTCCCCCCAGGGAGAGATGCCTGACCGGGAGCGTTGCGTCGCCGCCGATGTTGCCGTTTGCATTATTGGGGGACCATAATGCATTCTAGCTACACCGCGGACCGGATTTTGTTGTCAACAGTGCAGGCTGCGGCCAGGCGTTCATTTTCTTTCCGTCACCGCCAGTCCTCGATATGTGGGTCGCTTGTCGTCCCTATCTCCACCTCGACGTTGTTGGGAGGGGTGCTTATCGCCTCCGGCGCCGGTTTACCGGTTTGCGGGGGGCTCGTCGTCACGGTTGTCGGCGTGAAGGTTTGTCGGGTGCTCGGCGTTATTGGTGTCGGCG
Organism: Desulfurivibrionaceae bacterium; assembly: GCA_041675265.1. Lineage (GTDB taxonomy): Bacteria > Desulfobacterota > Desulfobulbia > Desulfobulbales > Desulfurivibrionaceae > Thiovibrio. The sequence goes on from JBAYUD010000003.1 coordinate 45,115, forward strand.
TCACGGTTTGTGGCGTGCCGGGCATTATTGTCGTTGGGGTAATGGCCTGTGACGCACCAGGCGTTACTGTCGCCGGGGTATCGGTTTTAAGTCCCTTGGACCCGGTAAAGGTCTGGCTGAATTCTGTTTTGAGAACCTGGACACGGTTGTTGAACAGATCGGCGACAATCAGCCTTCCCTTGCGGTCGACCGTGATGGAATTTGGAAAGTTGAACCAAAGCGGGCCGCTGCCGCGCCCGCCGAATTCGAAAAGGTACTTGCCCGCCAAGTCGTACACCAGGATGGTGTGGCGCATGTAATCGACGATGTAAATGGTTTTTCGCCCCTCGTTGATGGCAATCCCCCGGGGGCGGCTCATCTTCCCGGTGGAGCCGCCCTTCTCTCCGAAACTGAAGAGGAAATCCTCGTTGATCGAGTACACATACACCTTGCTTGTTTCTTCACTGAGGAGAAAGAGGTGGCCATCGCTGTCCGTGATGATGTTATTGACCATGACCGGTCCCTGTGATGGGCCGTCCGTGGGCTTTTCCGGCTTGAGCCGGGCCTTGGGTTGAAGTTCCGGAGGGAGATCGAGAAGACCGGCCTCGGCGGGAGTTTCGGAGGGGGAAGGCTCGGGGGGAGGGGGCTCCGCAACGGCTCCTTTTGTTCCCTGCGCATCCTTTTCCGGGGGTTTTCGCTCCATTTTGGGACGGATGCTGTCCACGGGCCTGAGCCAACGGAGAAAATTCCCCTCCTTGTCGAGCACCAGGACGCCGCGGGTGTTGTTGTCGACCAGATAAATGTTTCCCGTTTTTCCCAGAGTGCCTCGAAAGGGAGAAAAGTTCTCCGCCTCCGGGATGCGGTCGAAAACGATCTCCTTGACCGGGAAGAAGGCTCCGTTCAGTATGGTAAGCCGGGGTGGACGGGTGGCCGATTTCCCTTGGCAGACAAAGAGGGTTCCCTCCCTGTGATCGAAAAAAACGCTTTGCGGGGTGTCGATTCCTCGTCCGGCCCCGAGGAAGAGGTGGGGGAGGAAGTCACTGTCATAAATAACAAACCCCATCTTGTTGCCGCCATTGATGACATATATTTCTTCCTGTTCCGGGTCAAAGGCCACGGTGGAAGGAAAACGCAATGCCTCGCCCTGATTGTCGTCGTTGAGTATGGTCACTACGCTCATCGGTTGTTTGGGCGCCGCCTTTTCCTCTTCCGCCCGGCAGAGAACAGTGGAGGCTGCAATGCCGAGCAGACAGGAGGCAAGACAGCAACAGTGCCGTACGAGGCCTCCTGTCACGCCTGTCCGGCGCGGAGTTTTTTTGAGGGCGGTTATCGTGCGAGCGGCAAGGCGCGCCATGTGCTTGTTCCCGGTTTTAGTAATGGCATTGGTTGCAGATATGGCCGCCCAGAATATCGCCGATCAGCAGGAATTTAAAATCAGAGCCATGGGGATTGTGGCAACTGGTGCAGGTAAACACGCGTTCCGGCCTGCGTGGATCCTTTGCGCCCGAAACCGGGTGGCCGCCCACCGGATGGCCTCTGGTGACGCCTTTGAGGGAGGTGTGGCACCCGGTGCAAAGGTCGTTGGTGGGCTTGTAGAGCTGGAAGGGATTGTCGGTGGCATGGGGGTCGTGGCAGGCGATACAGCCGATGCCGTTTAAAATTCCATGCACGTAGTGGACGGGTTTTTTCCCACTGACCAGGTTCTTCTTGTCGGTATGACAGGCGACACAGAGTTCGTCCTTGCCGGTTGCCCAAAGTTGGAAGCGCTCAACGTCTCCATGGGGATTGTGGCAAACCGTGCAATCCCCTGTGCCGACCGGGCCGTGAATATGGCTCTTTTGGAGCCAGGTCTTCTTGTTGACGTGGCACCGGAAACAGATGTTCTCCACTTTCCCGCCGGGGATGGAGATTTTCAAAGGGGAGCCCGCGCCTGACTCCTTATGGCAGGCGAGGCACTGCATATTGACGGTAGGGCTATGCTGCCAGGGGTTTTTCCCCAGGATATTTTTATGGCAGGAAAAGCAGAAGGGTTGCGCTTCACCGCCTATGTTGTCAGAAAGTTTGATTTTTTTCGGATCGTGACATTGGATGCAGCTTTCCGGCAGCAGCTCATTGCGGTGAAAAAGATAAATATCCTTGTCGCCCAGGTTTAAATTTGACAAGGAACGCAATGGCTTATAGGTGATGGCGAGATTTTTTCCGGAAGGGAGAAGCTCGAAGGAGTTCTTGCCGGGCTTGAGCGGTACGCTGAAGTGCAGATAATGCCCCCCCTGTCCCCCCCACGTGCCGTGTGGTGAAAAAAGGAGATCGCCACTTCTGACCCGCATTTGGTTGAGGCTCTTGTCGTCTTTTAGCCGGACGATAATGTGTATTGACGGAATCTTGGCATGGATGACCGTCTTTGCGGGAGGGTAGAGGAGTTCCGGCTCTTCCGCCCATGTTGCCTCCGGAAAAAAGAACGCGCCAAGCAAAAGGAACAGCATGGCAAGTACCATGCTGTTCCCTGGCGACCGGTTGTCCGATGCGTGGTCCCGTGTTTTTTTCATCATAATCCTGTATGGTGTTGAGGCACTATTGATGGTCTCGCAAAAAGGGAAAGACCACATACGCCAATGACACAAAATTAAATCTGATTGCCACTAATCTTCAGCGGGTTTTTTCCGTCATTCCGGCGAAAGCCGGAATCCAGAGGAATGAGCTACCGTGCTTGGATTCCGGCTTCCGCCGGAATGACTTATTCGCAAAGTAAGCCTTCTTCTCGTTTCTGAATGCCGCGGCGGTAGAGGATGCCGTTTGCGGCCCGATTTAGGTATCCTTGGCAGTGTGGCAGGTAAAGCATCCCGAGTTTATGTCCCCGCTGTTATGCGCCTTCATGTTGCTGTAATCCCAGCGCAACATGTCCGGATACGGACTGGCGTGGGCCATGTGGCAGGAGAGACAGGTCACGACATCGGTGCCTGGGGAAACGACGCTGCTGGCGGATGCCGGCACCATGGTGCGGCCAACCGGGGCCTCAACACTGTAGGTCGTGTAATTTTGGTATTCCCCGGAGTTGGGGAGCACGATATCGTTCGGATGCCGGATGAACGGCGAGGTTATGTCCGGTCCGATGCCGTCGCTCGCTCCCGCGGAGAGGGTATGGAAATTGCCGTGGCAGGTGCCGCAGAATCCGCTGATCGTGTTGTTGGGGGGGGCGACGCCGTTGGTCCCGTGGCAAGCGGTGGCGCTACAGCCCAAGGTCATGGGCGTGGTGTTGCTGTAATATTCATTATGGCTGGTGGCACTCTTGTTTTGCCATTTGTCGGTCTGATTTTCGTAGCCTTTGACTCCGACAAGAAAGCGATAGCTGTTTTTCACGGAATCGGCCACATTGAGCTGTCCGTCCACGTTGTTGTGATGCGCACCCGATAGTGCGGCAACACCGGAGGCGGATGTCATGCCGCTTTTGTACCTGTAGCCGTGGCAGCCGTTTGTCCCTGCGCAGGTCAGGTTTGAGGCGTTCACGATATAATCTTCATGGAACGACTGTCTGATCCCGCCGGGCAGGGTGTCGGCTATTACGTCCTCCTTGAATGCCACGCCAAGATCAATGACGTTATGGCCATGGCTGTCGGACGCAGTGCCTTTCAACCCGGTAATATAGGCAAAATTACCTCCGGCAAGGTCTCCGCTGGCGTCGGAATGCAGGACTTGGGGAATCTGGCTGCCGTTCATGTCGGCAATCTTCTGCGTGCTCGCCTGGCCGTGGCAACCGAGACAATCCCCCCGCAGCAGGTTGCGTTCCACCCTGGTGCCGCTGTTCAGCTGCATGCTAACCCCGTTTTGGCTGTTGTGCATGGTGTGGCAGTTGCCGCACTCGCCGGTGATCTTTGCATCGGAGGAGCCGGCAAGGATGCAGAAAATCGCAATCGTGGCCTGGGCTATGTATCTTTTTGGCTGGCGCATCCTTTTGTTATCCTCCATGATTTGATTGTATCGTATTCATGAGAGAGTTCGTAGTATTTGGTGGCCCGAGGTTGCCGAAAAATATTGCCTGCACCGCCGTCACTCTTCGGCGTGTATCTGTCTATCGAGCAGTTCATAGGCCTTGCGAAATTCCTGGGCTGCCTTTTCGTGGTCGGCTTTTTTTGCATGTAGCGTGCCAAGGATATAATGCAGATGGTGGTCGCGGCCATTTCGAAAAGTCATGGGCTGCAGGTCGGCGATGGCTTGGACAACCTCGCCCTTTGCCGCTCGTATCTGCGCGTTGCATATTTCTCCCCGGACAGAGCCTGGGTCCAGGGCCAGACCCTTGTCGACGGCGGCCTGCGCCTCCGCCAGTTTGCCGAGTTCCACCAGGATACAGCCCAGTTCGATATGGGCGGCGGCGAGTTTCGGGGTGTTTTGGATGGCCAAGCCATATTCCCGGACGGCCGATTCGAGTTGTCCTTTCCGGGCCAGGACCTGCCCCATTTTCAGGTGGCGGTCGCCGTCCTTTTCTTCCTTGCTTTTTTCGATCATGGCCGGGTGGAGTTCGGCCTCGAACTGCTGCCGGTTCTTTTCACCCCGCAGGATCTCTATTTCGCCCTTGAGCCGGCTTACCATCTCGTTGCTGTAACCAAAGCCGTTGACCACCTTGCCTCCCTTGTCAACGAGCAGCACCGATGGCATTACCAGGATGCCCAGGGCGCCGTAGGCGCTTTGCTCCGGATCCCGGTATGTGGGGGAGGCGAATCCCGAGGCGGCTACCACCTCTTTAATGATTTCCGCGGAATCTCCCTGGACATTGACCGACAACAGGTCGACCTGCTTTTCCCGGAAGAAGGGGGCCAGTTGCTGGAGCTGGCTCAGCGCTTGGGTGGATCGCTGCTTTTTCGTGGGCAGGTCGGCGCCCCAGAAAACAAGAGCGGTGATATGGCCGCCGGGTTTGCCCAGAGAGATTTTTTGGCCGGAATCACTGTGCGCGATGGTCGTGGCGGGCAGCATATCGCCGGGGTTGATCGTCCGGAAAGGAAAAGACTCGGCCGCCCCTGTGTCGATAACGGAATAGAATATTGCTAAAAAACAGAAAATGGCGGTATGAAAATAGACTTTCAATGGCGCACCTCTCTTCTTGTGTATGTGGCCCGTGGCAAAAATGGGCCGCATGCATTAAAATGCCATGAAAAATCAAGAACGGAGGACGAGGGCGGAAAGCGTTATGGTGGGAGAATGACAATGGGGAATTGCCATGTTGGCTTCAACTTATACCCCTATTGAAGCGAATGATCAATAATTTAATTGTAAAAAATTCCCGTTAAGAATTTTCGGGCATCACGCTTCGATGTGGTTCACGTTGACCAGTTGGGGAAATTGGGGTAAATTTTTGTCAAAAGTCTTTCGTTGGCCATGATTTTTTTTGTTGTTTTCCGGAGGGTGATGCCGATGAAGGTATTGATAATTGATGACGATCAGGCGCTTTGCCGATCCCTGCAGATCGCGCTCACTCTCAGGCGGCATGAGGTGCGGTGCTCTTTTTCGGCGGATGCCGGAGGCCTGGAAGCGGGTGCTTTTTCTCCCGATGTTGTTTTCCTTGATGTGAATCTTCCCGATCGAAGTGGGCTTAAAACCCTGCCTGGCCTGCTCAAGATTCCCTGTCTGCCGACGGTTATCATCATGACCGGCGAATCCGACAATAATGCGGCGGTTGAGGCCATGCGGAGCGGTGCCTTCGATTATCTGCGAAAACCGTTGGACCTGGAAGGGATATTTGCCATCGTAACGCGGGTGGAGCGTCATCGCGGCCGGGTTGAACCGGCAGGGAAGTCTCCGGCAAAAGCGTTGTCCGAAAGTCTTGGGTTTGAGATGATCGGCGCGCATCCCAAGGTGGTCGCCCTGCACAAAAAAATAGGGCTGTTGTCCAGAAGCAAGGTGATCGTTCTTGTTCAGGGGGAATCCGGAACCGGCAAGGAGTTGGCCGCCAGAATTTTGCATCAGGCCGGTTCGCCCGGCAAGCCTTTTGTCGCGGTCAATTGTTCGGCCGTGGTCCCGACCTTGCTGGAAAGTGAGTTTTTCGGTCATGAAAAAGGGGCTTTTACCGGAGCGGACCGGGTGAAGATCGGAAAACTCGAGTACGCCGACGGCGGCACGGTCTTTCTTGATGAGATCGGCGATATGGCCATGGACCTGCAAGCCAAGCTGTTGCGGGTGTTGCAGGAGGAGGAGTTTGTCCGGGTGGGGGGGTTGGAACCCATTCCGCTTACCGCGCGCATTGTTGCGGCCACCCATTGTGATCTGCAACGGCTTGTCAGTGAAGGGAGGTTCCGGGAAGATCTTTTTTACCGGCTGAGCGTTTCTTCGCTGCATATGCCCCCGTTGCGGGAGCGGCGAACGGATATCCCCCTTTTAGCCGAGGCGCTTTTGGAGAAGATTGCCGCGAAATTTCAATGCCGCAAACCCGCCCTCTCCGATGACGCCCTGCAAAAGCTGCTTGCTCATGATTGGCCCGGTAATGTCCGGGAGCTGGAAAACGTCTTGACCCGTGCGGCTGTCCTGGCCGTTGACCCGATGCTCACGGCCGAGGATCTGCAACTGGCCCAGGCCGGCATGGGAAAGATGGCTCCGGGGGATTGCGGCGCCAGACCGGCCACTTTGGCTGACGCAGAGAAGCGGCATGTTGAAAAAACCCTGGACAGCCTCCGGTGGAATATCACCAAGGTGGCCAAGCAGCTGGCTATTTCGCCAACCACCCTGCGGAAAAAAATCAGCGATTATGGCTTGTTGAATCCCTTTACCTGATTGGGCAAGACTCTCTCCGCCTAGTCAGTTTCTGGTTATGGAGCTCAACAGGAACTGGCTACCTGCCGCCTGCGCTCGGCAGGGGAGACACCTCTTTTGGGGCGGTCGAAAAAAATAAAATCCTTTCTCTACTCTTGTCTTTTGCATGACCGGAGCCTATTCCCGTCATTCGTCGGTGTCGCCATTTTCGGTTGTCGATAAGTTTGGCACATTTTTTGCTTATTTAATCTGTGAATATTGAAAAATATCGTGCTTCCTGTGTCTTGAGTGTCCTGAGAGGACTGCGGCATTTGGTCGCGTTGACGAGAAAGTTATATGATAATCAGTTGACGAGAAGGCTATATGATTATTATATTAAAGTTGAAATAGTTTTTTGTTTTTATTGTGAAAATCTGAGAGCGGGAGGGCAACGGGGGGAGGCAGTAAGGGGAGTCATGGTTGGGATGGGGAGAACTTGGTGAAAAAAAAGGAGGAAAAGCAATGCGTTACACAGCGAAAGAAATATCGGGTGTTTTTACCGCACGGAGGATGTCGGTCGTCATGGCGGGACTGTTGCTCGGCGCGGCCTGTCTGGCGCCTCAGGGAGGCATGGCCCAGGTGACGGGGCAATGTGTCAATTGTCACACCATGCATAACAGCCAGGGTGGGGCGAGTATGAATCCGGGGGGCACGACCACCGTGTATCGCTCCTTGACCAAGGGCGACTGCGTTGGCTGCCATACCGGCGGGGCAACTGATTTGACGGACAGCAGCATTCCCAAGGTGAATCATACGGGCGCACCAGCTGCGACCCTGGCCGGTGGCAGCTTTTACTGGGTGGGGACCGGCACTGCGGACGTTAAAGGGCATAATGTAAAGGGTGTCGTCGCTGCGGATGGAGTGTTGGGCAACACTCCGCCGGGAGGTTCGGCATTGGCCTCCCAGTTGACCTGTGCCGGCACCACGGGCTGTCATGGCGACAGGACTAAGGCGGATGAGTATACCGCGCTCAGCGGCTCGCATCATGCCGCGCCGCTGACCATTACAACCGGGGCAACCCTTGCGACAAGCTATCGGTTCCTGAATGGGATCAAGGGGATTGAGGACTCTGACTGGGAGAAAACGGTCTCTGCCACCGATCACAATCAGTATTACGGGAAGGGGCGCACCACTGACGCAGTTGCCGATACCCAGACCATCAGCGCCCTGTGTGGGCAATGTCATGGCGCATTCCACGCTTCAAGCGCCGCGCATAACGCCGATGGCGTCGGGATCAGTTATGCCAACAACATGACCTCCCCTTGGGTCCGTCACCCGACCGATTTTGATATGTTCACGGTGAAGGCGAAAGAGTACGGCGGGTATGGCGGCGGTGTGATCGGAACAGGCGGTGGTGCCTATGTGCCCCAGGCGCCGGTGGCAAGTGATGCCACGGCGGTGCTGAGCACTGTAATGAATGCTGCAGGAGATGCCGTTGTTACCTGCATCTCCTGCCACCGGGCCCATGGCAGCGACCAAGCCGATCTGTTGCGGTGGGATTACACTACTATGACTGCCCACAGCTCTGGCGCTGGTAATGTGGGCTGTTTTGCCTGCCATACCACCAAGGATACCTGATCCTTGGCCTTGGCATAGGAAGCACGCCATTGGGGCTTGGCATTGATGAGCACCGCGTCGGTCTGTTTCAAAACCCCGGCGCGGTGCTTTGTTGTGCGCCGTTGACAACATGACGGTTTGGGGCGGTTTAGGGGCCTTTACGAAATAAGTTATACAGTTTTGGGCGTCCTTTCCGGCAGCGTATCAAGTTATTGGTTAACAACGGCTCGGCAAGGGCCCAAGGACGAATTGCCGGGCAATCGCTTAATCCGCTGTCGTCGCTTTTTTTTGCTTGCCTGCGATATGGCTGGGAAACAACAGTGCTGGGAGGAAGGAATTTGAAACGTGTTTTCGGCAATACACGGAGCACCGGCAGGCCAACGAGACAGGCAGGCTGGTTGCAGGGCGTCCTTGCGGCATTATATCTTGCCGTCGGTCTTGGTGTTATTGGGGCACCCTCTACAGTCTGGGCAGCGGAAATAACCGTGATTGCTCCGCTCGATGGCGCCTGGGTCACCACCAAGGAGCTTTTTTTGGCCGGGTTCGTCGACGGCGCCGAGGTCAAGGGTGTTGCCATCGACGGCGTGAGCAGCAAGGTGTCCGGCGGCGTCATGCCGGTGGAAGGGGGCGCCTTCGGGGCCATGATTACCCTCAGGGAGGGGGAAAATGTCATCAGTCTGAGCGCCGATAAGCTTCAGAAGAAGGTGAAGGTTTTTTGTGGCCCGGCGCAAAAGGCAGCCCCCAAGGGCTACAAGCGTTTTTATGTCCACGGCAATCCCGTGGCTCTGGACTGCAAGGAGTGCCACAAGCTGCGCCGGGGCCAGTACGATTTTAAAAGGATTACGCCGACCCGGGCCAATTGTACCACGAAATGCCACACCAATATGGGCAAGGCCGCCCATGTGCATGGGCCTGTGGGCGCCGGGGTCTGCATCTCCTGCCACAGCCCGCACGGCACCTTTAATCCCAAGGCCATGGAACGAACCGGACAGGATCTCTGCCTGGTCTGCCATCAGGCCAAGCAACATGAGTTTAGTGACAGCGTTGTCCATCAGCCGGTAAAGGAAGGGTGCGTCGATTGTCATAACCCCCATGAATCCCCGATGCGTTTTCAGTTGCGTGGGAATGGCTCCAGCGTCAGCAGCCTGTGCTTCAACTGCCACGAGGCTGCGGTCTTTACCAAGTCCCACCGGCATGGCCCCGTGGGGGCGGGGGATTGCATAGCCTGCCATCGCCCCCACTCCGGCAAGCACAAGAAACTGTTGATTGCTTCTCCTGACAAGGGAGAACTTTGTTTTCAGTGCCATCAGGATCGCAAGGATGAATTCAACATGAAGTACGTCCATAAACCGGTGACTGAAAACTGCAACAAATGTCACGATCCGCACAGCTCCGACGCCCAATTCCAGCTACACAAGAAAAGCAGCGCACTCTGTGCCGGTTGTCACGAGAAGTTGAGTCCCGCCGTGTACAATGATATCAAGACAGCAACTTACAAGCATGCGCCCGTTGACCAGGGAAAGTGCACGGAGTGCCACCGGGCTCACTCCTCCAACGAGAAGGCTCTGCTGAAAAACACCACGGCCAAACTGTGCTTTACCTGTCATGACGAGCTGGGCGATAATGTCACCGGCAGCCATTATAAGCACGGCCCGGTCCAGACCGGCGATTGCATGGCCTGTCACAAGGTGCATGGCTCCAAGCACAGCCGTATTCTGGTGCGCTATTATCCCGAGGAGTTTTACAAGGAGTACAGCCCGGAGAATTATGATCTTTGTTTCGGCTGCCATAACAAGGAGATCGCCAAGAATAAGTTCACCAATACCCTGACCAATTTCAGGGATGGTGAATATAATCTGCACTTTTTCCATGTTAATATGAAAAAAGGGCGAAATTGTGTCTCTTGCCACGATGCGCATGCCAGCGGCCAGGCAAAACATATCCGCAAGGAAGTTCCCTTCGGCTCCTGGTCATACCCCGTTACCTTGACCAAGACCGATACCGGAGGGACATGTGTGGTGGGGTGCCATGCTCCGAAAACCTATGACCGGAAGAACCCGAAAATTAAACCGAGCAGGTAGATGGATATGGTTGAAGATGGAAGGCTGAAGGCGGAAGGCTGAAGGGTGAAGGTTGAAGACGGAAGGCTGAAGACGTATGATCATTTATTGTTATTCCCCAAAAATCTTCAGCCTTCGGTCTATCCACCTGAGTATGTATTCCCTAAAAACCTTCAGCCTCCGATCTATCCCCCTGAGTATGTATTCCCTAAAAACCTTCAGCCTTCGGTCTATCCCCCTGAGTATTTACCCTCTAAAACCTTCAGCCTTCAGCCTTCAGCCTTCGGTCTATCCCCCTGGCTATCCCTGCCAAGGATGAGCAGGGAGAATGGCTTGCAGCGGGATATTACGGCGTGGATGTTTTCGGCGCCTGGCCTTTCCGGCCCTTGCCGTGCTGTTGACTTCTACGGGCAATGCGTTTGGCGGGCAGGCTCTGACCTCCAGCTGGTCCCATGAAAAGGCAAAGGACAGCCCGGAGACGGATGACTACGCGGTAGGCTATACCGTTGATCTTAAACAGGATCTCACCGAGGTCATGTCATTGCAGGAGGCGTTTCGCTACAATCGGAATTGGCGGGAGCAGGAGGAAACAGAGGGGTTTGATCCGAGTTTGCGTTTTGCCATCAAAAACGATCTGTTCCTTTTTGACCTGTTCGGTTCGGCCAGCCAACAACGGAATTCCATCGCGACAGACCGGAGCCGGCGCAGTTGGGAAACTGCCTGGGCCAGCAACTGGCAGGAGCGATTCTTGCCCAAGTTGCGCGCTTCCTATGGCAGGGATTTCAGCAACGATGACGAAAGCCCCCATCTGCAGGATACCGATGATACCCGTGAATCCGTGGGGGTGGATTGGGATCTTGAACTGTTTAAAACCCATTATAATTTCAATCGCACCCACCAGAATGACAATGTGACTTTTGGGGAATCCACTGCCACCAATCACTTTGCCAGGCTGGATAGCTCCGGCCGGTTCTTTGAAAATCGGCTCAGTCTTGGTTTTTCCCAGCAGTATTCCGCAAGCCAGAATGAATCATCCACGGCGGTCGGGGCTGACGGATTTGCCCTGTTAAAGCAGACCATCGCCCAGGTTTTGACAGGACATGACGCCACGCCGCTCACCAGTGATTCCGGTGAGCTGGACAGCAACAGCCTGATGTCCGACAGTGATGTCGAGGTCGTGGCCGGAATATATACGGACGGGTTTGATAACCCGCCGTTGAATATCGCATTACGGGTTGACCTGCGGGAAGTTGACCGGGTGTATCTGTACACTGAAAAAGATGCAGGCGTGGTGGTTGCCGGCGCCTTTACCATGGATCTCTATGGCAGCACAAATGGTACGGATTATCAGCGTATCCGGGAAAACGTCCCTTTTGTTTATAACTCCGTGAAAAAACGTTTCGAGATAGCTTTCGACAGCGTCACCTTCCGATGGCTCAAGTTGGTCGTCACGAACAGCCCGGTTCAGCGGGTGGATTTTACGGAAATAGAGGCGTATGATCGAGTTGCTTCATCCGGATCGTTTGTTACCAGAAAAAACAAAACATTAAGCAATATCAGCGACCTGAATATGGGGTACAGGTTTTCCTCGACCCTGGGCATGACCTATAACTTGTCTCTTGAGTCCGGCAATTATGCCTCGGAGATCGATTACAGTCGCCATAATCAGATCGGCGAGCTGCGGTGGACTCCGTGGGAATATCTCACCTCCGCTTTTGGTGTCAGCGAAAACCTGGAGGATATCGAAGGGTTGGCGGAAACCATGAACAGGGCCTATACGCTGCGTTTGAGTTCTCCTCCCGTCCCCACGGTGGATGTCAATCTCGGTTTGACCAAAACGGAGCGGTATGAAGACAAGAATCTCTTGTCCACATCCTATGAGACCGGGCTTTACACCTCCGCTGCTCTTTATCCCGACCTTGATTCCAACCTTGATCTTACCTTCGGGCGGACAAAATATGAGGATACCGCTGCGCTGACCACAATTTATGGCTCATCCCAGCAGAAGACAGGAACAACGACCAAGGATCTTGGTTCGCGTCTGACCCTGACCGCCAGGCTGATTCCGCGCCTGACGGCGGACTTGACCGCCGATTATCAGAAGGCCCAGGGTGCTGTCGACACCGAAATACTGGATGACAGGCTTACCCTGAATTGGCGGGTATCCGACATTCTTTCTTTTTTGACGGCTGTCGGCAAAAAATGGGAAGATTGGCAAAGCGCTGGGGAAAACCTTTTGTTGCAAGCCACGGTGGCGCCAACGGATACCACGCAATTTTCCCTCAGCTATTATTTTGCTAACGACGAGGACGCTGTCAGCAGATACGCTGTGAGTGGGAGTTGGGCCATCGGGCCCCATTTGACCTTGCAGGGGAATGTTTTTTATGTGAAGCGAGAGCAGGAGGACGTCCTGTCTTCGGAACAAAGGGATGAAACGGACTGGCAGGTCAGAACGCAACTGATCGCCAGATTTTGATGCACGCGGAAAATCGCGCTTATTGTAACAGGCGCAATCTTTTGGGATTGGAAGGAACTCTGGATTTTTCCGTGAAATTCCAGGATGATAAGGTCAGGGATTGTTTTTGCAACTTTCAACGAAGGCGATGGATGTGGAGGAGAAGAATCCAGTGCGGAATAAAGTAAGGCTGTCATCGGCAATGCTGGGGCGATCCGGATTGTTTTTCGATTTGGAAAAGATTTTTCTTGGCACGCTGCTCGTTGTGGTTGCTTTCAGTCTGGCAGGCTGCGGCATGCCTTTTTTTGGGAAATCAAAGGCCTTTGTCCGGGAAAACGTGGATTTCGGCTTTGTCAAAAAGATCGCCGTATTGCCGGTCGAAAACAACAGCAAGGACGAATTTGCTCCGGAGCTTGTGAGGGATATCGCCATCACCCGTATCCTGGCCATGAAACTCTTTGATGTGACGGATAAAGGGGTGGTGGACAGCTTTTTGCGGGAAGAGGCCATTGACCCGGGCAAGCCTCTCGACACACCCACGATAAAGAGGCTGGGGCAGAAGCTCGGTGTACAGGGATTGTTGCTCACTACCTTGGACATCGCGGCGGACAGCCGCAAAGGGACGATGAATTATCCGGAAATGTCCGTTACCTTGCGGTTGGTGGAAGTGGAAACAGGTCTGGTTATCTGGCAGGCCGGAGGCCATCAAAGTGGCGACTCCTTTTTGCGTCGGCTGTTCGGCCTGTCCGGACGGGATAAATATCAGGTAACCGTCTCGTTGGTGGAGGATGTTCTCCATACTATCCCGCGATAATAATCTGTTATGTTGGGCTTGAACGTGAGGGGCGATGGGCGGCAAAAGGCCCCAGTATCTTGTAACTTTTTAATCGACATCACATTGATTCCCTCCCCCCTTGCGGGGGAGGGTTAGGGAGAGGGGGAAGTTGCCATTATATCAGCAGGTTGTAGCTACCACTACCCCCAACCCCTCCCGCAAGGGGAGGGGGGGCAGAAATATTAAGAGTCACAAGGCCCAAGGGATGCCGGCGCTGTTGTTGCTCTTGCTGTTGTGTGTAGCCGAGCCTGCCTTTGGTATTCAGTTGGCCGTGATGCCTCTTGAAGACCTGAGCAAGGGGGACAATGGTTTGAACCCCGCGATGACGGACAGGCTGTGTGAGGCGCTTGGCCGGAAGGGATTTGCCGTAGTCGAAGAGAAGCGGATCATCGATTTTATGGCAAAAAACCGGATACGCTGGGTGGGTCGGCTTGATTCCCACCATGTTTTGCGTCTCCGGCAGGAACTGGGCGTCGATTATATCCTCCTTGGTTCGGTGAACCAGGTGCGGGAGAAAGAGCCTGCGGCTTTGGGGCTTTCCCTGCAAATAATCCGTGCAAGCGACGCAAAGATGGTTTGGGCGGGAGGAGCGCAGCTTTGCCGGGCGGATGTCCGCAAATTTCTTGGCCTTGCCGAACCCAGAAATCTTACGGAGATAGAGGATATCGTTGTCGCACGGGCAATGGAAATCCTGCCGCGCGAATTGCCGGAAATTCCGGAGGGTTCCACGGGAAGTCTCGCCGAGGAAATTCATCTCACGCCGGAAGTGGTGAAGCCCGGGGAAACAATGCGCTGCCGTATCCGTTTTGGCGAGAGCAACATGGAGCAGGCAGGGATGGCTGTTTCCGTGGTTGTCGACGAGAAAGTTGTAGAGGCCGTTTATCTGGCCAAAGAGCAGTGTTACGAGGCTACCTGGCCCGCTGCGGGGAAGGATGGCCGCTATCCGGTTTCCGTCAGCGTCAACAGGGGGCAGCCGGACAGGAAAACTATTTTTGCCGGCAGTTTTTTGGTTGATGGGCAGGCGCCCGAGATTGCTCTCTCCCTGCGCGGACAGGAGCTGGATGGCGAAGTGGTTTTGCGAAGGCAGTTGATGATCAGCCCGGTGTTGAAAGAGCCCGAACCCATTGCCACCTGGGAGATTAGTATTCTTGATGCATCCGGTCAGATCGTCAAGGCGGAGAATGGCCGGGGCAATCTGCCGGGGCGGTTTTCTTGGTGGGGGCAACGCCAGGACGGAGTGATGGCGGAGGATGGTCTGTATACCGTCCAGGTGGCGGTATGGGATCGGGCCGGGAACAACGCCGCTGCCTCTGCAAATTTTCTGGTCTTGCGAAAACGGCCTGAGCTCAACATCGTCACGGAAAAACATGGGGATAAAGTTCAGGTTGATCTCGGCTACGAGGGCAAGGTTCCCTTGGCCTTCTGGCGGGTTGAACTGAGAAGCGGTGCCGGCACGATTCTTCAGGAAGCAAGCGGCGAAAAATTGCCAGCCCGGATAATGGTTCCATTCAGCAGCGAGATCGATAAGATTTCCTGCCATGTTTATGGTCAGGATGTGCTGGGAAACAAGGTGCGGCAGGTCGTCGACAATATTCTGGCCCTCAAGTCCAGGGAGGATAAGACAGAGGAACAGGCCGACGCCAAAGGTGTAGGGGAAGATGGTTGGTCGGTGGATTTTTAGGAGGCATTGCGAAATAATTTTTGTAAGGTAAACCCCCGGCTTTGCGGGGGGCCTCGCAAAGTTTGGCAGTTCCGGGAATGATTTTTATAAAACATGTCATCCCGGCGAAAGCCGGGATCCAGAAGAAAGGCACTGGTTTTCGGCTTTCGCCGGAATGACGGCAAAAGGGAAGCGGAAAGCGAAGAGCTGTGGGCGGAAGAAAATGACGGCCGGAAAGGGGGGGCACCGTGTGACATCATGGATGGTTCTGTTTTTGGTGGGGATATTGGTCTTCGTCCTGACCGGATGTGGCGCTAAGGAGCCGTATGTTCAGGAGTTTTCCAAGAGAGCGTCCCATGATCCCCAAAGCATTGCGGTGTTGCCTTTTGTCAACAGGAGTGGCTATGATCAAGGAGAGAAGATAGTCTATCGTCTTGTCCTCGGAGAACTGGCGCAGCAGTGCAACTGGCGGGTGGGGCTGGAAGGGGATGTGTGGAAAATCTACCGGCAGATGCGTCTCAAAACGTGGGAGGTTCCGACTTTTGAGCAGTTACGGGTTATTGCCGTTCGACTCGGAGTTGATACCCTAATTGTGGGGGAAGTGCTGGAAATGGATGAAAAGGTGACGCAAAGCGGGGTGAACCCGGCGTTGAGCATCCAGGTGCGGGTGTATGACGGCAAGAGCGGTCTTCTGCAATGGTCCAGCCTGTATCGTCGGGAGGGCGGGGACTACCAGAAAATGATGCATTTCGGCATGGTAAATACGGTAAGCGAACTCGGGAAAACAATGGTGCGGGAGATGTTGGAAGCATGGAAAGAAAAAGGTTTGCTGGCATGCGCCGGCTCGTAATAGTGGTATGTGTTTTTCTGCTGTCTTCCGCCGGTCTTGCGCGCGAGCGGGCCATGGCGTCCTGGCCTTGGGGAGACGCGAAGCTGGTAACGGTCAACGGCACGGACTATTCCACGGAAGATTTTAAAAACTGGTGGCGGAACTGGCGGGAAGAGGCGACGCCATTGCCGGATTCACCGGAAGAGTTCATCGAATGGCAACTGCTGGTTCAGGAAGCAACCAAGATGCAACTTTTCCTGGAGCCGGACTACAGAAGCAAGGTGGCCACCTTTTTAAAAGTCCGGGCTCTTATGTTGCTGCAAGAAGAAGAGGTGAACGAAAAAATTTCCGTAAGTGACGAGGATATTCGCAATTTTTACCGCGAACAATACCTTCCTAAAGTACGGGCTCGGGTTTTTTATTATCCCGTGGGCAACCCGGTTGAAGAGAAGATTACGGCCCTGCGGGATGGCAAGATCTCCGTTGAAGAGCTTCTTGCCTTGAAGCCCGAGGAAGGGGGGGTCACGTATCATGAAGAAAAATGGTTCCGTGTTCCCCAGTTGCAGGAGGAATGGCGGATGGTCCTCCAGGATGCCGCGCCGGGAGATATTACCCGTCCGGTCACGATGGACAAGGGGGTTGTCGTTTTAAAAATCGAGGAGCGGCAACAAGGGGAAGACCCGCATGACCTGGAGCAGCTCAAGGGGGTCATCGGCAAGAAGCTACAGAGTTTGAAAGCCGATGAGCAGACCGTCCGTTTGGTGAAATCCTTGCGCCAAAAATTTGCTGTACAGGTGGATGAGGAGGTTTTGGCGCAAATCACCCAGGATCCCCTTGCCGAGGAGTTGGCCGACAAGACGGTGATCAGCTCGACGCAAGGGAATATCAGCGCCGCCAGTGTCTGGGGGAACTTGCGGAACGAGAAGCTGTTCAGGGAAAAAAATAAATTCCCGGCCGAGGAGTTTGATATTCTGAAAAAGAGGGTGCTGGCCAGCATAATCTCCCAGACCGTTGTTTCCTGGGAGGCCCTGGCCCGGCATTATGAAGAAAAAGAACCGTTCAAATGGGTGTATCGATTCTACTGTGACCACCGCTTGAACAAGGAGTTTGAAAAACGCTTTGTGGAGCCGAAGACAAAGGTTGACGAGGCGGAGATCGAGAAATTTTATCAGGAAAATCCCGAGCGGTTTTCACATCCGGAGATGGTTGATTTTGTGATGCTGGAAGGCGAAGCTGAGGTGATAAGCCGGATGTGGCAAGAGATTTCCTCCGGCCGCGATTTTTCCGAAGTAGCGGCGGAGCATGTGCCCGGGGGGCCTCCGCTTCAGCAGACGCCGGTGACCCAGCTCAGCGCCGAACTGAAGGAGCGCCTCCTTTCTCTGCGCAAGGGAGAAGTAAGTCTCCCCTTCGCATCCAAGAATGGCAGGGCCTTGCTGCGGCTGGCTGATCACCGGGAAAAGGTAGCCGTGCCTTTCCAGCAGGTCAGGGAGCAGATTCGCCAGGAATTGATCCGCCGGAAATATCAGCAGGCTCGCGGGGAATTGCTGCGCAGGTTGAAGGATGGGTCCGAGATCAGCATCAATCCCAAGGTGTGGAAGAAGTTGCGAAAGGAGCTGGAACATGCCGATGTCGCTGTCAAAAACAAGTAGGTTGCTCGGTGTTGTTGCGGGGGTGTTGCTGCTGATTCCCTGCGTGCGGGAAGCGGCGGCTCAACAGGCCAGGAAGACGTGCGTGGATTGCCATGCCGAGATGGTGGCAAAGCTCCAGCAAGGGGTTGTCCATGCGCCTGTCCGGGAGAAAAATTGCGATGCTTGCCATCTGCCCCATGGCATAATCGGCGGCACGTTTTTGCGGCAGGAACAACCGGACCTGTGTTTGCGCTGTCATCAAGCCCTGGCGCCGGAAGCGGGCGCGGGTTCCAGCCATGAGCCGGTAAAAAAAGGCAATTGTTCGGCCTGCCATGCAAGCCATAATTCCCCCAATGCCCGGCTGTTGCTGAAGGAACAGAAAGAGCTTTGCTACGGATGTCATGCGCGCGCGCATTTTGAGAAAAAAAATGTTCACGCCCCGCTCAGCCAGGGATGTGTTACCTGTCATACTCCCCATAAGAGCAAGCAGCCCCGTTTGCTGGTGCAGGAGGCGGACAGTCTTTGTCTCAAATGCCATGAGGGCGGAAAAGAGGCCATGCGCAAAGCGCACCAGGGCTATGCCTTGAAAGGGAAGTGTCTGAACTGCCATAACCCGCATGCCAGCGACGCCAAGGGGTTGTTGAAAGCCGTGGTCCATCAGCCGATTGTCGCCGGCCAATGCCGCCGTTGCCACGATGGGACCGGGGCGGATTTCGTCAAGCCCGCGCAAAAGGCGGATCTGCTCTGTGTCCAATGTCATAAAAAGGATCAGGCCACCCTCGCCGGGCAGCACCAGCCGGTGAAGGAAGGCAAATGCACGCAATGCCATAGCATTCATGCCAGTGAAGAATCGGCCATGTTGGTTATGCCCGCTACAGCCTTGTGTCTGAAATGCCATACGCAGGGGAAGGGCAATGAGGCGCAGAGTGTGCATGCTCCGGTAAAAAAAGGTGATTGTTTGGCCTGCCATGCCGGACACGGCATGAGTAAAAATGCCGGACTCAAGGCGAAGCCGGCTGATTTGTGTGCAAAGTGCCACGGCCGGCAACAGTACGGCGGGGGGCAACACGGTCATTCCCCGGCGGCAAGGAATGAATGCGCGACCTGTCACACCCCCCACGAGTCCAAGGAAAAGCGGTTGCTCATCAAGCGCGATGGCGAGATCTGCGTCGGATGTCATCCGCAGGTTGATGACCAGCTCGCCCGTTTCAGTCTGCACAGGCCTTTTGCCGCAGGGGAATGCAGCCGATGTCACAACCCCCATCAGGGCGGCGAGAAGGCCTTTCTGGTCAAACCTGCAAACCGCGGGGAGCTATGCCTGTCCTGTCATGTGAATTTGCACAAGAAACCGGCGGTGGGCGGGAAGGGGCATCCTCCGTTTGAAGAGGGAGCCTGTCTGGGCTGCCATGCCGCTCATTCCGCGGAGCATGCCTTTGTGCAGCATAAGCAACCCGGAGAGCTCTGTTTGCAATGCCATGCCAAGGTAAAGAAGGAAATCTCGGAAAAGAAAAATGTCCATGAACCATTCAAGTCCTTGCAGTGCGGAGGATGTCATCTGGCCCATGGATCGGGGCAGGAGAAACACCTGGCAAAGAAGAAACCGGATGTCTGCCTGACATGCCATCCGGAGATAGCCATCCATTGGCAAACCGGAGTTGTTCATGCTCCGGCGGGCAAGGACTGCGGCATTTGCCACGAAGCCCACGGCGGCAACCAGACGGCTTTGTTGAAAACAGCGCCGGACAAGTTGTGCGGTACCTGCCATCAGGGGGATGGGGCTCGGTTCAGCAAGGTGCACTCGGGTATGAACCCTTCGGGGAAATCATGTCTTTCCTGCCATGATCCCCATGGGGCTCCGGCAAAAGGGCTCTTGTATCCGGTGCAACATGCCCCCTTCAAGCAGGGGAGTTGCAAAGCATGCCATCCAGGGAGGAATAACTGATGCGGCGCCTGTTTATTACTCTGGGAATATTCAGCCTGTTCATCGGGCTCGCCTGTTCTGTCGCAATGGCCGAAGAGGTTTGCTACACGTGCCATGCCAGGAAGGATTTCAGCGGCAAGTTTACCCATGGCCCGGTGGCCCAAGGCAAGTGTGGAGATTGCCATAACCCCCATGTCGCCAAATATCCAGGGTTGTTGCAGGGGGAAGGCGCCGCGCTCTGTTACTCTTGCCATCGGCGGGCGAAAACCGAGTTTGTCAAAGGGGTGGTGCATATGCCGGTTCGGGATGGAAAATGCCTGACCTGCCATGCTCCGCACGCCGCAGCCCATGATGGTTTGCTTAGAAAAAGCCTGGCGGAAACCTGTTTTGTCTGTCACCAGGAACTGGCAACGCCTCAGACTGTAACCCATAAACCCTTTGCCCAGGGCCAGTGTACGGTCTGTCACCAGCCCCATCAGTCCAAAAACGGCCAGCTCCTCAAGATGGAAGCCGGAACTCTGTGTCTCTCCTGTCATCAGCAGGCGCAAAACAGTGCCGGGCATCGTGGCTTTCCCGGCAAGCTCAGCGGCTGTCTTTCCTGTCACAATCCCCATGGCAGCTCCCGCAAGGGGCTTATCCGGCAGCATCTTCACCAGCCCTACGCCGAGCACAAATGCGATGCCTGTCATGGGCAGCAGCAGAATACCGGGAACGAGGCCTGTTTGCGGTGTCATGCGGGGGTGAAGACCAGCATGATGGCGCCGCATAATCATATGATCGCCGGAGCGGAAAATGGCTGTATCCAGTGTCACAGTCCCCATGCCGCGGATGATAAAAAAATGCTGAAGAATTCCGGCAACAAGGTATGCCAGCCCTGTCATGTGGACACCTATGCCCGCTATGCGCAAAGCCGGCATAGGCACCCTGGGGTCAACTCCTGCAGCGAATGCCATGAGGTACATGGCTCTGACCGGCTGGCCATGCTGCGGGATGATGGCAACCAGGTCTGTTCCCGTTGCCATTTGACCCAAGGCAAGTTCAGCCATCCCGTCGGCGACAAGGTGATCGACCAGCGCACCGGGCAGATGATGACCTGTGTGACCTGCCATGACCCCATGGGCTCTGAGCATCGTTACCATCTTGTGATGAGTGCGAAAAAAGAATTATGCGTCCAATGTCATCGCAGTTATTGAAAAGGTGGATAGACTGAAGGCTGAAGGTTTTTAGAAAAATGAGATACTTCAGCCTTCGGCCTAAAACACCAAAGCAGTTCCCTTAATCCATCGCATGGGAGAGAGTATGCTCCGGAAAAAACCAAGGTATGTTGTTGGTTGCTTGCTGTTTCTGGGATTATTTTTCCGCGCCTCTACCGGGATCTGGGCGGACGAAATGCAATCCCCCTGGAAATTTCTTTTCAGCCTGCAGGGGCAAGGCAGGGGCATGGCCCTGCCTGTGGCCCTGTATGTCGATCATGAAAAGGCGCGCTACTACGTGGTGGACAGCACCGGCAACAGGCTCCTTTCCTTTGCCGGGGAAGGAAAATTCCTGCAGGAATTCACCGCGGAGGGCAGTCTGAAAAAACCTTACGACATGGCGCGGTTGGCGGATGGTTCCTTGCTGGTTGTGGAAAAGGGGCGCAACAGCCTGACCCGGGTCGATCTGAAAAATAAAAAGACCACGCCTCTTGTGATAACGCAGCAGGGGCGGGAGGTTTTTGTGGATCGTCTGGAAATCGCGGGCGGGAAGGTGTACGTCCTGGACCGTTCGACAGGCCGGATTCTGCAGCTCGACGAAACCCTGCAGGTGATAAAAAGCTTTGCAATGCCCGAGGGCGCCGGCTGGCTTGCCGATTTCAAGGTGGTGGAAAAGAGGATCTGGGCGCTGGATCAGAAGAAAAAACAGATATATTCCTACGATGAGAATGGCCGGACAAGCCCGCCGGTGCAACTGGCCGGGGTTGATTTCCCGGTGTCCCTGGCGGTTGATCCGGCAGGTCTCTTCTATATCCTTGACCGGCATAAGGGGGCGGTTGTGGTCTTGGGCCGGAACGGCGAGTTCAAGTACAGTTTTCTGACGAAAGGTCAAGGGCGGCAGAACCTGTATTTCCCCCAGGATGTGCGCTTTGACCACTTGGGGCGTTTGTGCGTGGTGGACGAGGGCAACAGCAGAGTCATGATCTTCAAACGATAGGGGCCAGAAAATGCGGCACCAGGCAGTCAGGGGGACATTCTTTGTCGTGTTGTTGCTGGCCTATCCAGGCGTATGTCCGGCCAAGGTAAGCGGACCGTGCGCGGATTGCCACACCATGCATAACAGCCAAGGCGGCGCTCCCATGGCCTATACGCTCAGCAGCACCGGGACCAAGGTCTACGGCAGCAGAGTGAATGAGGGGTTGCTCAATACCGATTGCATCGGTTGCCATCAAGGAACCAATGCCGGCGGCTCGTTGCCTTTCGTCCTTGATACCGGGGCGCCCAATTACGGCCTCACCGGTACCGAGGCGGGCACAACCACTCTGGCCGGCGGCGATTTTCACTGGGTTGCTCTGGGTGCCGAGAGAACCGGGCATAATGTTGCCGGGATCACGCCGCAGGATACAGCCCACGTTTTCACGCCGCCGGGTGGTGCGGACATGGGTGCTCAGCTCACCTGTGGTGGAACACTGGGCTGCCATGGCAGCTCTTCGGCAGCCACCCCAACCCAGGCCATTATGGGGGGACATCACGGCAAGGATATAACCGGGTGGCAGGACGGCACCTCCGTGGCGAAGAGTTACCGGTTTCTAAACGGCATCCAGGGGCTTGAGGACAGTCTCTTTGAATTCCAGCCAACGGCAAACAGACACAACAAGTATTTCGGGAAAAATCGCGTCTCGGAGACCGATACTGCCGCAGGCACCATCAGTAGTCTCTGCGCCCGATGTCATGGTTCTTTTCATAACGGCAACGGCAAGATCGCGGCCGGTACTTTTGGCGCAGGGGTCTGGCTCAGGCATCCCGTTGATTTTGACATGAGCCGGGCGGTGTCAAGTACGGAATATATTACCTACAACCAGGGTACCGGCACGGCCAACCCATACAGTGTCGTCTCTCCGGTGGCCACCGCCAGCACCTCGACCGTGGTGAACACCTCCGTCGACATTGCGACGAGCGCCAATAATGCCATTCTCATGTGCCTCTCCTGCCATCGGGCCCATGGTACTCCCTATGACGCAATATTGCGTTGGAATTACAAAAAATGGCCGCAAGCGGACGGCTATAATGGGTGTGCGGTATGTCACACCACCAAGGATTGATGGTGTCGCAAAAAGAAAAAAGGCCACAGGCCTGCAACACAGATTATAGGCTGTCAACCGTCGACAGAAATGCCGGTCCCCTGCCGATGACTGACGTGGCTTCCTTGCGATTGCAATAAAAGTTGAAGGGATGATGCAGGTGGCGGCTCAGGGCAAGCGCCGTTGGCGATACTAAAAGAACGATGCCTATTGTTTATCAGCCCCAATCCCTCTGCCAGGGCGGAGAGAGTCTTTTGTGAGCCGTCGGCAGAACAAGCACAGGGTGGAAATTATTTATGAAAACCACGAAAAAAATTCTCGTCCCCCTTTTTGTAGTAACGGGTTTCTGCGGTTTTTTTCTTTCCTTTGCCTGGCTGGCTCTGGCCGGATCCTATCTTGACTCCCGCCATGGCGCGGCGGTCAATCGTTCCTCCATCGACAGTAAATACTTGGCATACGCCCCCGGCAACTGCGGCCACTGCCACGAACAACACGCCAGTCTGAACGGCGGCGAACCGATCCCTGTGGATGGAGCCCCCTCCGGGTACCTGACCTTTGCCACAGAGCAGGCCCTCTGTCTTACCTGCCACGACGGCGCTCCCGCCCTTACGGATATCCAGAGCCAGTTCAATAAGATATATAAGCATGGCAAGAATGGCTCGACCGGCACAGACTACATGACTGTATATGACGATCGTCACAGCGCCGGCGAGAAGACCAGCGCTGCCTTTGACAGTGCCAATCGCCATGCCGAATGCGTTGACTGCCATAATCCGCACCAGGCGACCGATGCCAATCCCCTGAAGGGCGTGAGCGGCATCACCCCGACCAACGGGGGGGCCTGGATTGTGCCAAGCTTCCCCACACAGACGGCCGAGGTAAACGATCCCGCCCTGCAGTACAAGGTCTGCTTCAAATGTCACAGCACCTGGGCCGGCTTCGGCACCGGCACCGATCAGGCCCTGGAGTTCAACACCGCCAACCCCAGTTATCATAATATTGAAGGGGCAGCGACTCCACCTTCCAGTAACACCTACGGCAATTTCAACTCCACGTATGTTTATAAGATGATGCCCCGCTACAGCAGCTGGGGAACCGACCCCACAAACACCGGCACCATGAACACCAATCTGCGCAATGCGGCCATGCGCTGCAGCGACTGCCATGGCGACACCGACACGAGCCCGCAGGGGATACACGGTTCGGCGACAAGGCCCATCCTCAAGGTTCCCCTGGGAAGCCCGTTTACTACCTGGAACAATACGCTGAACCTCGCGAATCTCACCAATGTCTGGTGCTTCAACTGCCACGCCTCGAACTTCGCAAACAGCGGCTTCAGCTTTGGCGGAGGCAACTGGCACACCACGAAACATAACAGAAGCAACGCCTATTGTCAGAGCTGCCATTCTGCCATCCCGCACGGCTGGAAACGTTCCCGGATGCTCATTTATACCTGGGGCGCCACCATCGACCCAGCTCCGTACAATAACCGTTACGGTACCGAGACGGCATTGAGCAGTGCCATTATTTGGCAAGCCAGCGGTGCCTGGAGGCAACCGGACTGCCATAGTAGCGGAGTGGGGAGTTGCGGTTGATCTCTTTTTTTTCTTCAACTCGGCTCACCAGCTGGCTGCTCGTTGCCTTTTTGTTCTTTTTTGTTGCCGACTGGTACTGGCCTGCCTTTCCCCGGTGGCTCTACCTGCTGCCCGCTGCTTTTTTTTATGCCAATCTCCTGGGCTGCCTCGTCACCCGTCTTTTTCCCATGAAAAAGAACTTGGTTGGCAAAGTCGGTCTGGTTGCCTTTCATCTCGGCATGGGGGTGGCCATGGCCGGCGGCATGGTTACCGCTCTCTATCGTTTTGAGGGTGGATTTGAGGTTGTCGAGGGGCAAATCTTTTCCGATCAGGCGGAAAGCTACCTCTACAGGACGTATGGCCCGTTGTGGAGGCCATTTTTCACCGATGAGGCTTTTTTTTTAAAGGAAATCCTTGTGGCAAGGGATGGAGAAGGCAATATCACCGCTTTCGATTGTTTGGTGGCCCGTACACCGGGAGCAGAGGTGTTTCACCGGCTTGCCGCCAATCGGCCCTTGTCCTTGAGCAAGGGCCAGGTATTTCTCAGTAAACACTTTGGCACGGCCTTGGGCTTTAAGGCCGTGCGGGATGATGGCGCGATGAACAGCGGCATGGTGAACTTTGCTCCGCGGCAACAAAAACAAACCTTTACGGCTCCTGGTCTACCCTATACATTGCAGGTGGAGCTGGGTGACAAGGCCCGGCAGGAAATTTTGCTGGCGGGATTTCCCGGCCATTTTACCAGAAAACAGGCGCTTATCCCGGGGCAAGGGGTGCGGATCGGTGATACTACCCTTATTTACGGGAAAAAGGCGCACTGGGCAGGGCTGATGGTGGTGCGTGATCCTGGGAAACCATGGGTTTATGCGGGATTTTTGCTCTTTTCATTGGGCTTGCTCCTCTACTATTCGGCAAAATTCACGCGACAATGATGCCTGTTATTGCTCAACATATCCTTGAACTGCTGCTCTGGATCACCGTGGCCTGTTATGCGGGCGCCACGGTATTTTTTGTGTTTCACTCCAGCTTCGACCGGAAAAAACTTGCCGGAGCAGGCTGGATTCTGACCATATGCGGCCTGCTCATCCATGCGATTGCGATTCTGTTTCGCTGGAATCTGGTAGGACATGGCCCTTACCGTACCATCCACGAGATACTGGTCTGCGATTCCGCCTTTATTGTCGGGGCCTTTGTGCTGGCGGGCCTGCAAGTGGAGCGTCTGCGGGCGAGCGGTGTTGTTGTTCTGCCCTTGACGCTCATCATGATGGGTCTTGGCATGCTGGCGCCCCAGGCGGGCGCGTATCTGTCGCCGTCCCTCAAAAGCCCCTGGCTCGTCGTCCATGTCCTTTTTGCCAAAATGACTGTAGGCTGCATCGTGGTTGCCACCGGCATGGCAACCGGCTTGCTCCTCCGTAAAATTAAAAGTGGGAGGATTGCCCGGCTGGTTGGGCTGTTCCCTGAAAATCAAAGCATCGTCGATCTCTGCCAAAAGCTGTTCCAGGTCGCTTTTATCTTCGCCTCGCTCATGATCATCGTCGGTGCAATCTGGGCCAATGACGCTTGGGGCCGGTACTGGGGCTGGGATCCCATCGAGATATGGTCGCTCATTGTCTGGGTGCTTTACGCTTTTATTCTCCATGTGCGGCTGTCGTGGCGCCTCAATGAGTCGGTGTATGCCTGGTTTGTGGTTGCGGCCTTTGTGGTTTCCGTCGTGGCATTTTTTCTCGTTCCATTCGGAGCGGAGAGCATACATTCACAGTATTTCGAATGACACATGGCGCCATTGCGTCGAAAAGGCGTTAAAAAGCAGAATAGATCCTGAAGATGTGAGACGCGTGAAGATAAAGAAAGTCGCCCTTATTACCCCCCCCTACCATTCCGGGGTGGTGGAATCAGCCGGAACCTGGCTGAATCTCGGTTTTGTTTACATTGCCGGAGCCCTGAGGGGGGCAGGCTACCAGGTGGATTACTACGACGCCATGTCCCTGTGGCACCGTTGGCCGGATATCCGGCGGCGTCTTCAGGATTTCCGGCCGGACGTGGTGGCCGCCACCGCCTTCACCGCCTCGGTTGTGGACGCGGTCGGCCTACTACGCCTGGCCAAGGAGGTCAATCCGGAGGTGGTTACCGTTCTGGGCAACGTGCACGCCACCTTCTGCTACCAAGAGCTG
Source organism: Desulfurivibrionaceae bacterium (assembly GCA_041675265.1). GTDB lineage: Bacteria > Desulfobacterota > Desulfobulbia > Desulfobulbales > Desulfurivibrionaceae > Thiovibrio. Next base: position 71,832 of record JBAYUD010000003.1, read on the forward strand.
CTGAAAGAAAAAGATTCGGTTCTCGACTACATTGTCCGCCGGGAAGGAGAGGAGACCCTGCCCGAGCTGTTGGACTGTCTCAATGCCGGCGACGATCCGGGCCGGGTCCGGGGCTTGGCCTTCCGGCGCGAGGGCCGGGTGGTGGTCACACCCGAGCGGCCTTTTATCCAGGATCTGGATGAGTTGGAGCCAGCCTGGGATCTGGTGGAGTGGCCCATTTACAAGTACCGGGCGAAGAACGATGCCCGGTTGGCCATCGTTTCTTCGTCACGGGGCTGCAAATCCCAATGCTCTTTTTGCTCCCAGCAGCTATTTTGGGAACGGAGTTGGCGAGCCCGCAGCCCGGAGAATTTCGTGGCCGAGTTGGAAATGCTCCACCTCCGCCACGGCGTCGAAGTGGCCATGCTGGCGGACGAGATTCCCACCTTTGACCGGCGGCGCTGGCAGCGGATTCTGGAGTTGATGATTGAACGCCGGGTAAAAGTGAAGCTGCTCATGGAAACCCGGGTCAATGATATCCTCCGCGATGCGGACCTGATGGAAACCTACCGGGCAGCGGGGGTGGAGCACATTTACGTTGGGGTGGAGGCGGGTTCCCAGAAGACTCTGGATCTGTTCAATAAGCAGACCAAGGTGGAGCAGTCCAAGGCGGCCATCGACCTGATCAATGGCGCCGACATCGTTTCGGAAACATCTTTCGTGTTGGGCATGCCCGAGGATACGACCGAGTCCATCGCGGCTACCGTGGAATTGGCCAAGCATTACAACCCGGACATGGCCTTTTTTCTGGCCATCGCCCCCTGGCCTTACGCGGAGTTGTACCCGCAGCTGGAAGAGTACGTGGTCACCACCGATTATCGGAAGTACAATCTGGTGGATCCGGTCCTCAAGCCGCGGAATATGACCCTGGCGGAGCTGGAGCGGGAGCTGGGGCGGGCGGCCCAGACTTTCTATATGCACAAGTTCCGGAACCTCAAGCAGCTCAGCCCCTGGAAACAGGAGTTCATGGTACAAGTATTCAAGATTCTCCTCACCAATTCCTACCTGGCCGACCAGATGTGGGCCATGGCAGGGTCGGGCAAGGAGATGCCGGAGGAAGTGCGGGCCCTGCTACATGTTCTCGAGAAGGAGCAACCCGGACTGGCGCGTAATTTTGCGCCGATTCCCTGATTGCCAGCACCTTCTGTTTGAGGTTTTACTTGTTTTCGCTTTGGTCGCGGTGGTTTTTATAAGCATTCTGGGAAACATCAGGAGCTGCTTGTTCCACCTATAAAAGGTGAAAAAGTTGCTCTGCATGCTCAGGAGGGGGGGGGAGCCGGGCGTGGGTGGCATTCTGCGGCGGATTGAGTGTGCCGTTTTTGACGGCAGGCTAAAAGCTGCCGCAATGGTATCCTATGGAAAATAATGACCGGGCTCGGCGAGATGCCCGGTGTTATTGGTGCGCATTTGAGCAAGCTCAGCGGGGAATGATTTTGCACGGAATAGAAAGTGTTAGCGCCAGGGGGAGAGGGCAATGATGGAACATGGGTGGGCCGAGAGGAGGGAACGGGAGCCAAGAAACCGGTGGTCTTGGTTGCGGAAGGCTTGTGCGCTTCTGCTCCTGGCCTTGCTGCTCAGCGCTTGCGCCGGCGCCGAGGTCAAGCGTTCGCCCACCCTTGCGCCGGTCAGGGCGGCGGGCGCCAATGAGGCCCTGCTCTCTGTTTTCTTGCATCTTGCCAAACCTGCCTCCGCCGGACTCTGGATGGAGGTGGATTCCGTGGCCCTGGTGGGAGAAAACACGGTTGTGCCCCTGGACATGGAACCAACGCCGTTTGCCGCCGGGGAAATCATGGGCGGCCAACGCTTTGTCGCCCGAGGGCCGGTTCCTCCCGGCCATTATACCGTGCTGCGCTTGACCATTAACAAAGCGGCCCTGGTGCGGCAGAGCGACAAGCTCTTTCTGGCGGTGCCGGAGCCGGTGGTGGAATTGCCCTTGCCCGACAATTTTCGCTTGGAAGCGGGGGGGAGCCGATCTCTTTTCCTGGCCTGGGATGAGGAGGCATCCACCCGGAACAGCGCGTTTTTTGTTCCAAGTCTGGCGGTGATCCCGGAGCAGCTGCCCTTGCTTGCCGATTTGGCCTATGTGAGCTGTCCGGATATCGACACGGTATATCTGGTCCGCACCGATAACAATCGGGTCTGCGGCTCCCTGGCCATAAGCGGCAAGCCTACCTATATGTCCTATGACGCGGACCGCAAGCGTTTGTATGTACTGGCCACGGAGAGTGCCGCTATCTTTGTGGTGGACGCCGCCACCAGCAGGGTTATTGACCGGATCAAGATCCCCATGAGCGTCAATCCCTCCTATTTGGTTACGAATAATGGAAAATGGGGCTATGTCCTTGATGAGGAAGGGGGCTCCCTGCTCAAAATCGATTTACAGCAAGGCGCGCTGGACAGGCGCGTCCGTCTGAGCGAGAAGCCGCACTTCTTGCTCTGGGTGTCTGCCCGTGAGCAACTGGCCATCTCGTCAGGCCTTTCACAGACGGTTTATCTGCTTGACCCGGAAACCCTGAGCACCAGGGGCACCTTGTTGGTCGGCAATGGGCCGGACGGACTGCTGGCCACGGACAACCATCTCTATGTGGCGGAGAGCGGATCAAACACCGTGGGTATTTATGATCTGCGTAGCGGGCAGATCAGCAAAAGGCTCAATGTCGGTTTCATGCCCCGGCGTTTGGCGCAGAGCGACAATCGGATATACATCAGCAACTCGCAGGACAGTACAGTCTCCCTGCTTGCCGTCCGGCAACAGACAGTGGTCCGGGATATCCGGGTGGGCGGAATGCCCCTTGAAATGGCGGTTTCCACCCGGCATAAATGGGTTTATGTCGCGGAACAGGCCACGGGAAAGCTTGCCGTCATAGACCAGACGGCCAACCGGGTTGTGCAGCATGTCGAACTGGGAACAAGGCCTCGACATCTCCTGGTTGTGCAGTGAGGCCCATTACTGACGTGATGGGAGGCCTGCCAGGCTCCGATAGGGATTCGCAAGGCTTTATGGCGGTTTTCGGGAATTTTTTTGTTCGGAGCAATGCGCTCGCAAAAAAAGGATCGGACCCTGATGAAAACAGGTGTTCGGCCTTTCCGCAACTACCCAAAAAATACTGGATCGGAGCTTCGCTCCGTTTCCTTACCCCGTCTTTCTCTGGAATGACGGGATATCGAGATTTTGGGCGTTTTACGAGGGCAGAGTAATTGCCGTGAACGTGGAAAACGGGAAAAGATGATAAAAATCTTACGAGATTATCCGAGGCGGTACTGTCTTGTCGTGGGAGTGCTGGGCGTGGCTTTCTTGTTGGCCATTTATGGCGGCGGGATTGCCGGTGGGGGCGCCGGGCCGGAGCAGTGCTGCATGTGTCACCGGAAGGTGTGCGAGGATGCGGCGGACAAGCGCTATGTGCATGCCCCTGTCCGGGAAAAACAATGCGCCCTGTGCCATATCGCCCCATCCGGAACGGAGCGGACCAAGAGTGTCAAGGAGGGACAGCGTCAGGTGCAGTGGTTGACAGGGAACCCTTCCCGGCAGGACAGGGAGTATTGGTTCTCCATACCGCCGGCTCTGGCAGGCAAGAAGCTCGTTCTCCAGGCGGAAGGGCTTGACAAGAAAATATTGCGAACCGAGATGCAGTTGCCCAATTTTTCCGAGGCCGAACAGGTGATCGCTGTTTCCAGACCGCCCGAGATCTCGGAACTTCGGGTGGAGGAGGTCAAGCAGGGTGTTCTCTTGACCGCGCGGGTTGCCTGGAAAACCGAGAGGATCGCCGACTCCACCGTGACATATGGCGAAGGCGAGCCGACGCGCAAAAGTGTCTCCGACCCCCATCTGAGCAAGGAGCATGAGGTGCTGCTGACGGACCTGCAGCCGCGCAAAACGTATAGTTTTGTCGCTGTTTCGCAGGATATCTTCGGCAATAAAGCGGTTTCTCCGGCAATGGCGTTGAGCACCCACACCTTCTTCAGCCGGCCTGGCGCGGAAAAAGTGAAGACGAACGAGAAGGTGACGGTTTCCGGGAAATATTTCCGGGCGGATAACCGTTTTTTTGCAAGATTTGTCGCCAATCAGCCGGTCAGTATGAGGGTCGGAACCCTTGATGGGCTGATTCATGTTTCAACCAAGGAGTCCGCGGGCCAAAGCGGCAGGCTTCCTCCGGAACATCTGCCGTTGGCTGATCCGCATTTTCTCAATACCGGCGTCTGTTATACCTGTCATCCGCAAACAAAGGGGGTGTTGTCTCATCCCGTGGATGTGCAGCCCAAGCGGGGGATGGTAATTGACAGCCGTGAGTATAAGGTTCTTGGGGATGGCCGGCTCACCTGCATGTCCTGTCATGTGCCCCACGCCTCGGACAATGAATACAGGATGGTGCGGAGCGATAAAAAGAAATTATGCCTTGGCTGTCATAGGAATTTCGGGGGCGGGCTCTAAAATGGAGTGCCCCCCCAATCCTTGGGCAGGGTGTCGGCATGGGAAAACATTGCCGTCAGTCGAGCCTCGACGCGGACACAACGTCTACCCCAAGCAGTTACGCGCTTGTTGGACCGGCGCTTTTTTCTTTGATATCTCCCACTACTTGAGTGACTTTGAGCGGTCAGCAGCGTAAAAAGGAAGGCATATGCCCCAGCAGCAGAAGGCCACAACAGAACAGCCCACCGAACACGCAATAGCCGGATTATTCAACTGTAAAGGGAAAAATCCCTTCAGCTGCTTGATCAGAAAAGCCCTCGACACCGGCATCACCGGAAAGCTCCTGGGCATGCTGATCGTCTCGCTGCTCGGCTTCACCCTGGTGATTGTCCAGAACACCTACACCCTGCACAAGATTGAAAAACTGACACAGAATAACAAGGAAGTGATCATCCCCCAGTACAAGGTGAGCCAGTACATCCTCCGGAGTTTGAACGGTTTCAAGATTTCCCTTATCCACCTCCTACACCAGAAGAACGTCACTGCGGACGACAAAAATATCCTGGCGAATCGCCAGAGATTGGCGCTGCTTCAGCGCATGGTGCTTGCCTTGAAGAATGGCGGCACCGTCATGGATGAGGCAAAGGCTTCGCAGAAAACCCTGGACATCATCACCATTGCGCCGACCAGAAGCCCGGAAATGACGAACCGGGCCGACGAGATCATTGCCCAATTTACCGATCTTGAAAAAAACTTTCAGGCCCTGGTCGATTCGCTTACCCAGCAGCCCGGTAGCCCGGCAGCCGAAGAATACACTGCGGAAGTGGTGGAAAATCTCGATGCACTGCACAACCTTGTCACCAACCTGGCCATAACCGTAAACGATACCTACAACCACAATTTTACGGAAACCTCGGCGACAATCAAAGACTCACAGTTCAACCTCTACCTCACCAGCGGCATCATCGCCGTCATTCTTTCCATCGGCACCATGTTATACATCTTCCTCATCGTGGTCCCGCTCAAGGATATCCTCAACAAAATCACCCAGATCGCCAAGGGAGAAGGAAGCCTCTCCCACCGGATCGAGGTTCACACCCATGACGAGGTCGGCCAACTTGCCAGGGAGCTGAACACCCTGGTCGACAATATATTCCGCCTCAACACCTTCAAGGCCGTCATTGAGGAGGAAGAGACCACCACGGACGTGAACAGACGCCTGGCCGAGCTGCTGCAGGACCGCTACAAATTTAAAGACCTCTTTATCTACGAGATTTCCGGCAACAAGAATCACATGTCCGTTGCCTTTGCCTCCGCCTATGAAAACATCTGCAGTCCGGACATCCTCGACGACTGCAGCCATTGTCGCGCCAAACGCACCTGTCATCCCATTTCCTCCATCGAATACCCGGACATCTGCAAAAAATTTCCCCACGCAGACCGGCTGGAGCACCACTGCATTCCCATGATCGCCAACGGTAAGGCGGTGGGCATCGTCCAGTTCCTGCTGGATAAGGACAGCCCGGCTGTGGCACTGGAGAATTTTGAAACGAAGGTCAACAGAGCCGGCCGCTACATCAAGGAGGCAACCCCTGTCCTTGAGGCCAAACGCTTTGCCTCGGCATTGCAGGAAACCACACTGAAAGACCCGATGACCGATCTCTACAACAGACGCTTCCTCGAAACCTACACCGACACCCTGGTAGCAAACACAATACGGCGCGCCTCAAAACTCGGCATCCTCATGTGCGATATGGACTTCTTCAAGGAGGTCAATGACACTCACGGCCATGAAACCGGCGACGTGGTGCTGATCAAAACCGCGGAGGTGCTCAAAAGCTGCGTCAGGGCCTCGGACACGGTCATCCGCTATGGCGGCGAAGAATTTCTGATTTTGCTCACCGATGTGCATGGCCTTGACGAGGTAGCCGAACTCGCGGAAAGAATCCGCCACGCCATGGAGAACACCGTTATCAACATCCCGAACGGAACCTTGAAAAAGACCCTCAGCATCGGCTACAGCCTCTTTCCCGACAACACGGCAGGGCTCTGGGAAGCCATCAAGTTTGCCGATGTCGCCCTCTATCAGGCAAAAGAGTCCGGCCGCAACAGGGTCATCGGTTTTCAGCCGGAGATGTGGTCCCAGGAGAAATATTGAGTAGTGCTGAATGTGAAATAACAAGATTTGGAAATATCTGATATGCAAGGCGGGTGATTTTTTGGCAGCGTGGATAAAAACAAGAAGACTTGAGGGCATATGCATGACCGGTTTTAAAAGAAAGAAATTGAATCTGGCAGTGAAAAAAGAATTGCAGCGCTGGTTGCTGGTGCGAATTTTCGGGGTGGTCCTCCTAAGTTCCCTGGTTGCCGCCCTTATCCTGTATTTTTATGCTCATAAGGAAGTCGGCGACTCCTATTATGATGCCCATATTACCATCAGGCACGTCAGTGATCTGCTCTGGCCGGTGATTGCCGCCGGCTCCGTGGTGAGCCTGCTGGGCGGCATGCTTCTCGCGGTTTTTCTGCCGCAGAAGATAGCCGGGCCGATTTATCGCATCGAAAAGGAATTAGAGAAGCTTGGTGACGGGGATCTGACGATGGAAATCAGGTTGCGCCCCGGGGATCCGTTTCATGATCTGGTCGGGGGCATCAATCAAAGCGTCGCCGGTTTGAGAACCCACATTCGGATAATTCAGGATATCTGCAATGAACTTGAAAAATCGGAAGAAGGTGGGGCGTTGAGTGATCTGAAAAAACTTGCCTGTTACGAGCTGAAATTTTTTAAAACCTGAATTGGAGGAATGGCGGTTCAGCTTGTTCCCATGTAGCGGCGCATCCGGATATTCATCAAGAGGCCGAGTCCTGCCAGATTGGTGAGCAGCGAGGAGCCGCCATAGCTGAAAAGGGGCAGGGGTACTCCCACCACGGGCAGCAATCCCATGACCATGGCCAGGTTGATGAATGCCTGCCAGAAGATGAGCGAGACCACGCCGAAGGCAAGCAGCACTCCGAATTTATCCCTGGCGGAGATGGCAATGTTCAACCCCCAGAGGATCATGAAGAAATAGCAGATTATCAGAAGCACGGAACCGAAAAAACCCCACTCCTCCGCCCAGACGGAAAAAGCGAAGTCGGTGTGCCGTTCCGGCAGGAAGTCGAGCTGTCCCTGGGTTCCTTTCAGGTACCCTTTGCCGAAGATCAAGCCGCTGCCCACGGCGATTTTTGACTGGATGATGTGGTAGCCCGTGCCCAGGGGATCGTTTTCCGGGTTGAGAAAGGTTGCGACCCGCTGGCGCTGGTAGGGTTTCAGAAAGAACTTCCAGGCGATGGGGATGAGGGAAAGGCCGCCGCACAGAAGGGTCGCCAGGGTGGTCCAGCGGAGTTTGACAAACAGGGTCATCGATGCAAAGACGAAACCCAGCAACAGGGCCGTGCCGAGATCGGGCTGCTTGGCGATGAGGAGAAAGGGCAGGCCGGTCAACAGGGCCGGGACAGCCAAGTCGAGCAGGGTGAAGCCTTTGCCTGTTTCCTTGCGGTAATAGTAGCTGGCCAGGGTGATGACCAGGATGAGCTTGGCCGGCTCCGAGGGCTGGAGACGGAAGAAGCCGAGGTTGATCCAGCGTTGGGCGCCGGCAATGGTTCTGCCGAAGAGTAGCGCGAAAAGCAACAAGAGGATCATGCCGATATACAACGGGTAATTCAAGGTGAGCAGCACTCGGTAGTCGATGCTGACGATGAGCAGGGCGACGGCCGCGCCGAACAGGTAGTAGGTGAGCTCCTTGATGTAGAGCGGGGTGCCGACATTGGTGTAGAGATGGGTTGAACTGTAAATGTTGGCCAGGCCGACGAGGGCGACGACGAGCACGGCCCCGATCAGAACCCAGTCGAAATTCAGCAGCAGACGCCGGTCAAAACGTACCATCCTATTCTTCCTTTTCCTCTGGAGCAACCGGGGGCAGGGTTCCCTCGGTTGCGGTCTTGATTCCATTTTTCAGTTCAAAATATTTCTTGAACACAGCCTTTGCGACCGGGCCTGCAGCGGAGCCGCCATGCTGGCCATGTTCCACCAGAACGGTTACGGCAATCTCGGGTTTCTCCGCCGGGGCGAACGAGGTGAACCAGGCATGATCCCGGTATTTGTAGGGGATGGATTTTTCGCTCATTCCCCCAACCTGGGAGAGGTTCACCACCTGGGCGGTGCCGGTCTTGCCGCCGATGAGGACATCCGGAAGCCTGACCACCTTGGCGGTGCCGCCCGGGGAGTTGACCACGTCGACCAAGGCGTTCCGGATGAGCCCGAGGGAGTGGGCCGAGCCAAGGATCTTGCCGTCGCTGATCGGGCTGAATGTTTTCAGAACCTTGCCGTCCGGCGCCGTGATGCGGTGTACCATCTGGGGCCGGTAGAGGGTGCCGCCGTTGACCACGGCAGCGGTCATCCGGCAGAGCTGCAACGGGGTGGTAAGGACATAGCCCTGGCCGATGGCGACGGAGAGGGTTTCTCCTTCCTGCCATTTTTCCTTGTAGCGCTGCTGTTTCCAGGTGGTTGAAGGAATGATCCCGCCTTTTTCATGTTCAAGCTCGATGCCGGTTTTCTTGCCCAGGCCAAGGCTGTTTGCGTATTTGGCGATATTGTCGACCCCCAGCCGCATTCCCACCGAATAAAAATAGACGTCGCACGATTCGACCAAGGCCCGATGGAAATCCACCGTGCCGTGGCCTCCCTTCTTCCAGCAGCCGTATCGCCGATTGCCGTAGTTCAGGGCACCGCCGCAGAAGAAGGTGGCGTCAGGGGTGATAACCCCTTCTGAGATGGCTGCCAGGGCGGTGACGATCTTGAAGGTGGACCCGGGCGGATATTGTCCCTGGATGGTTTTGTTGAGCAGTGGGTTGAGCGGGTCGTTGAGCAGCCTGTTCCAGGCGGTTCCCGAAATGCCCCCGACAAATTCCTGGAGATGCAGGGGAGGGGTGCTGCACATGACCAGCAGATTGCCGGTGTTCACCTCCATCACCACCACGGCTCCGGCCTTGTCGGCCATGGCTTCTTCCGCGACGCGTTGCAGTTCGACATCGAGGGTCAGATGCAGGTCATTGCCGGGGTATGGATCCTGCAATTGCATCTGGCGCTGTTCAAAGCCGTGGACGTCAACCTCCAGGTAGTTGCGGCCCTTTTCGCCCTTGAGGTACTTCTCAAAAATCTTTTCCACCCCCTGTTTGCCCACCTGATCGCCGCTCTGATACGTGGCGTACCGCTTTTCTTCCAGCTCCGCCGGGCTTATCTCGCCGAGATAGCCGACGAAATGGGAGGCAAAATCCCCGTAGAGATAGTCACGGGAAGGCATGACCTCGATGCGGACTCCGGGAAGCGAGAGGTGCTTGTTCTCGATGGCGACCAGGGTTTCCCAATCGATATCCTCCTTGAGCCTGGTGGGCATGTAGCGGGGATTCTCGGTGGCGGCCCGGATTCTGTCCAGCAGCACGGAAATATCCTCGTTCAGGATCTTGGCGAGATCCTTGATGACCTCATCGGGGTTGGGCGCGTCTTCCCGGTTCCAGACCACATTGAAGCGGGGACGGTTGGTGATGATCGGCTGGCCGGTGCGGTCCAGGATATTGCCGCGGGGGGCGGCGATCTCCTGGATGCGGATGCGGTTGATCTCGGAAAGTTTCGCGTATTCATCGCCGCGGTATATCTGGAGATACCAGAGCCTGGTCAAAAGCAGGGCGGCGGAAAAGATGATCAGGGCCATGGCGATATCAATCCGCTTTTTGAGCATCTTGAGTTCGACCGGATCAATCTTGTTTATTTTGGCAAGGGGACGTGGTGGCATGAGTTATAAAGGGATCCTTGCTACATCCGGTAGCGGTTTCCTGTTTTTGCACGGCGGAACGGATTGTTCGCGTTCCTGCTGTCAAAAACCGTGGTGAGCCAATGGAAAAAATTGAAAAAGGGGATGCAGATAACCGAGAGGATAAGGACTTGCAGGATTTCATTGCCCCAGGCCCAATAGAGCCGGCTTTCCGGAGTCAGGATCGAGGTGAAGATAAAGATGCTGCTGGCGGTAAAGAGATAGCTCAGGGCAACCACGGGGATCTGCTGAATCGATTCATTGATGGCCAGGTGCCTGGAGATGACCTGGAGCAGGAAAAAGAGCACCAGATAGATCACCGGGTGGAGACCGAGAAAAACCCCGGAGAAGATATCCATGATCAGGCCAAACAGCAGGGCCAGCACCGCGCCTTTGTAGACATCAAGGTAGGTGCCGAGAAAAACGATGAACAAAAACAACAGGTTGGGACGTCCGAACCATTCGGGTAAGGAATGGAGCAGAGTGGTCTGCAGAATAAGGAGGATGGTCCCCGAGAGAAAAAGAAAGCTTAGAACCATGGGGCCAAGGTCAGGGCTGGGGTTTTCGGGGTTCGCGCCGTGTCCTGCGCGCAGGGAGTTTTTTCTGGATGGGTGCGCATCATTTATTTGGCCAGCGGATCCTTTTTCATGACAATAATCAGATGCTCAAGCTGGGAGAAATCAGCGGAGGGTTGGATCTCGATTTCCTGGAACATGCCCCTGCCTCCCTTTTCGACCTTGGACACCGTGCCGATGGGCACCCCTTTCGGGAAAACTCCGCCTATCCCGGAGGTGACAATTCTGTCGCCTTTTGCCACCTCGTTGTTTTTGAGCACATATTCCATGTGGAAGGTGGCCCCGCCTCCCTTGACGATTCCTTGAACCCTGGTTTCCTGGATCAGTCCGTCAAGGGCGCTGTTGGGGTCGGTTGCGAGCAAGATTTTGGCGAAATGGGGAGAGGTGTTTGTTACCTGGCCCACGACGCCCTCCACCGTCACGGCGGGCATGCCGGCCTGGGCCCCGTCGCTGCTGCCCCGGTCAATGATGATGGTTTTGAACCACTGGGAAGGATCCACCCCGATGATTTCCGCGGTAAGGGTGGGGGCCGGGAGGGTTTCCTTCATCTCGAGAAGTTTTGCCAGCCGGACGTTGGTTGCCACGGCTTCCCGGTATTCGTTATTGACCGCCTTGTGTTTTTGGAGCTCTTCCCGCAACCGGGCGTTTTCCTCCCGGACGTTGATCAACGCGGTGTAGTTCTGCCAGCCGTTTTTGAAACTCCCGGTCACCCTGGTTATGCCATACTGGGCCGTGCCGATGATTTCAAGGGCCAGTTTATGGGGGGCGTTAAACTCCTGGCGACCTACCGTGGAGACAATCAGAATGATGAACAGGGTGAGGAGAAGGCCGAAAAAAAGGAAGAGTCTGATCTGTCTGGCGCGTTTGTTTTTTTTCCTCATCACAGACTCTGAAAATGGTTGTATGTCGCCATGTTTTGCTCGAAATTAAAGAGGAAACGGTGCGCCTGGGACATATGTACAATAAAAAAAACAGGGTGACGGCCTGGGATGCCGCGCATCAGGTGGTCATCACCTCTTTGAGGATCTCGATATTTTCCAGGGCCTTGCCTGAGCCAAGCACCACCGAGGAAAGAGGGTCTTCCGCAATAATGATGGGCAGACCGGTTTCCTCGGTGAGCCGCTTGTCGAGATTGCGCAGCAAGGCGCCGCCGCCGGTGAGCACGATGCCCTGGTCGACGATATCGGCGGAAAGTTCCGGCGGGGTCAGCTCAAGGGCCATCTTAACCGCCTCGATGATGGCATCAACCTGTTCGGTGATGGCGGTGCGGATCTCTTCCGAGGTAATGGTCAGGGTTTTCGGCACGCCGGAAACGAGGTCGCGGCCCTTGACCTCCATGCTGTCGTAGGGGGGCTCGGGCATTACATCGGCAATGGTCGTCTTGATCACCTCGGCGGTGTGTTCGCCGATGGCCAGGTTGTGTTTGCGTTTGATGTAATGGAGAATAGCCTCGTCCATCTTGTCGCCGGCCACCCGCAGGGAACTGGCATAGACAATGCCCGCCAGGGAGATGACGGCAACCTCGGTGGTGCCGCCGCCGATATCAACCACCATGTTGGCGGTGGGCTCGGTGATGGGCAACCCCGCGCCGATGGCTGCGGCCATCGGCTCTTCGATAAGATACACCTCGCGGGCGCCGGCGGATTCAGCGGATTCCTTGACTGCCCGTTTTTCAACCTGGGTGATTCCCGAGGGGACGCTGATGATGATGCGGGGATGCACCAGGGTGCGGCGATTGTGAACCTTGTTGATGAAGTAACGCAGCATGGCCTCGGTAACTTCGAAGTCGGCGATAACGCCGTCCTTGATCGGCCGGACCGCGACGATATTTCCCGGGGTGCGGCCCAGCATCATTTTTGCCTCTTTGCCCACGGCCAGGACCTTGTTGGTGCGCGCATCCTTGCGGATGGCAACCACCGAAGGCTCCCTCAATACTATGCCTTTGCCTTTTACGAAAACCAGGGTGTTAGCAGTTCCCAAGTCAATGGCCAGATCGTTGGAGAGCCATCCGAACAGCGAGTCAAAGGGCGAGAACATAATGCGGTTACCTCTACGTGTTATTAGAATGCCTTTAATTTCCAGAGAGTTATGACCATAGAAGAAAATCTTCCAGACTGTAACAGACTCATCTGGCCTTGGCAAGAAAAATGGCAGTCCTTTTCGCGGAGAAAACGCTTGACATGCCCTGCACCGGGTGGTATTTGAACCAGCGTATCCGGCGGGTTGTCGTTGCCGGATGCTTCAAGAACATGTGGGGCTATAGCTCAGCTGGGAGAGCGCTTGAATGGCATTCAAGAGGTCAGCGGTTCGATCCCGCTTAGCTCCACCACTCTTTGTAAACGCACCCTTGGGGAGGGCTTTTCAGGTTTTTCTCAACGGGTCAGCCTCTGCCAGCCTTAAGAATTGGCCTTCTTCGTGTATGGCAGAGGTTTTTTTCTTGTCTTTTCCTTGGCGGTCATTTCCCCCGAGAACTCCATGAGCCATTCCGTTAAAACGCCCGAGTCCGCCCTGAAGCCTGTTTCCGAGGACGCCATTCTCAAAGTTTCCAAGGAGATCGTGGTGAAATTCATCGAGGTGGGCCGGCTTGCGCCGTCCAATTTCGACGAGATGTTCCGCGCCATCTACAAGTCGGTGCGGGATACCGTCAGGTCCTGATCGTGTCCGTTTCTCCAGTGGGGCTTGACCCCGCTCTCAACCGTTTTCCTGAAAACATCGGGCACATCCACCTCATGGGCATTTGCGGCACCGGGGTGGGCGCCCTGGCCGGCATGCTGAAAAACGCCGGGTTCACCGTGACCGGCTCGGATCAGCAGGTCTACCCCCCCATGAGTGATTTTTTGGCCGGGCAAAATATCGGTGTCCAGTCCGGATATTCCCCCGACAACCTCGAGCCGCGCCCGGATCTGGTGGTGGTGGGCAATGTTATCCGGCGGGATAACCCGGAAGCGCTGGCCCTGGCCGAGCGCGGCATCCCCTATGTCTCCTTTCCCCAGGCCCTGAGCCATTTCTTTATCCGCGACAAGACCTCGTTGGTTGTTGCCGGAACCCATGGCAAAACCACGACCTCTTCTCTTTTGGCCAGTCTGCTCCGCGAAATCGGCGCGGAACCGAGTTTCATGATCGGTGGTTTGGTGCAGGCCTTTGGCCGGAATTTCAACGTGACGGCAGGAAAATACTTCGTTGCCGAAGGCGATGAGTACGACACGGCCTTTTTCGACAAGGGGCCTAAATTTTTGCATTACCGGCCACGGATCGCCATCCTGACCAGCATCGAGTTTGACCACGCGGATATCTATGCCGATCTTGCGGCCATCAAGGTCTCCTTTGCCAAGCTCGTCGCGAGCATGCCCGCGGACGGTTTTCTGGTGGCATGTTGGGATGACCCGGTCGTTCGGGAGGTGTGCCAGGGGGCAACATGCACGGTGGTCGGCTATGGAAGTTCCGACGGTTGTGACTGGCGGATTACCGATCTATCGGTCCGCCCGGCTGCCACCTCGTTTCAGGTTGACAGGCATGGCGTTTCCTTCGGCGTGTTTGAAAACGTGCTGCCCGGCCGGCACAATGCCTTGAATGCCCTGGCGGTGATCGCGGTTCTTGATATTTTGGGTTTTGCCCGGGAGGATGTTGCCCGGGGTTTGCGAAAATTTCAAGGGGTGCGGAGGCGGCAGGAGGTTAGGGGGGTGGCGCGCGGGGTGACGGTGATCGACGACTTTGCCCATCACCCGACAGCAGTCCGGGAAACCTTGGGTGCTTTGGCAGCCGCCTATGCGGGCCACCGTTTGGTGGCTGTTTTTGAGCCCCGGACAAACTCCAGCAGGCGCAAAGTCTTCCAGGAGGCCTACGCCTCTGCCTTTGATGCCGCGGCAGAGGTTTTGGTGCGCGAACCCGCGCCCCTTGCCAATATCCCGGAGGGTGATCGGTTTTCCTCCCGCCGGCTGGTCGAAGATCTGGTTGGCCGTGGTTTGTGTTCCCGGTATTTTTCGACAACCGAAGATGTCCTTTCCTATCTTGATGGCAGCGTCCGTGAGGGTGATGTGGTGGCCATCATGTCCAATGGCGGGTTTGACAATATTCACCAGCGGCTTCTCGAGCTGCTGAGTCAAGCTGCCGCAGGTCCGATGTAAAAAAAAACGAGAAAAAAAGAATCGGCTAGGTAGTTGTCGCCACGGTATTTGTACCTTGGCTAACAGTGTGAATTTGTGCTGATTTTTCGTTCTTCGCTTCCGTTGTCCCGGAAGAAATCCCCGCGCGAAGCTCTGCTTTTAACCTCTTGAAAAAATGGAAAAAATGGTGATTTTTCGCCCTGTTTCCAGGGGGGGTGCTTTTTCTGAATACCCATTCAGTATTTTCTTGACATCGATTTTTGATAGGGCTATTTAGACCGGAAGCTATTCGCATAATGCGCTTCAACCTAAGGAGCATACAGTCGTGGAACAGCAGGCAACTCTTGATCTTCTCTATGTGGCAGCCTTTTTTCTCGGTGGCCTGGGCTTTGCGGTGGGTCCGTTCATTATCGCCCTTCTTCTCGCCCCCCGCTCCACCAGAAATACTCAGGAAAAAACAAAGCAACTCATCGAATGCGGCATGGAGCCCATCGGCGATGCCTGGATCCGTTTCGGCATCGTCTACTATCTCTATGCCTTGATGTTCGTGGCTTTTGCCGTGGACATCCTCTTTTTGTTTCCAGTGGCGCTTGTGTACAACAGGGCAGGGGAGTCCGGGCTCAATGTCAGTGACCTCCAGGCCTTTGTCGAGATCCTGATCTTTGTCGGAATCCTGTCCTTGATAATCATCTATGCTTGGAAAAAGGGAGTGTTCAAGTGGGAACGCAAAATTTACAACCCGCGATAGTTCAGTTTGCCCAGCTTGACAAACTGCTTGCCTTGGGGCGCGCCAATTCCCTCTGGCCCATGACCTTCGGCCTTGCCTGCTGCGCCATTGAGATGATGGCCACCGGCGCCTCCCGCTTTGACCTGGCCCGGTTCGGCGCCGAGGTGTTTCGGCCCTCTCCCCGTCAGTGCGATGTGATGATTGTCGCAGGCACCATCAGCAAGAAGATGGCCCCTGCCGTGGAAACCCTGTACGACCAGATGCCGGAACCCAAATGGGTTATCGCCATGGGCAACTGCGCCATCTCCGGCGGCCCTTTTGTTTATGAAGGCCAGTACGGCATTGTCGAGGGCGCGGAAAAATTGTTCCCGGTGGATGTCTTTATCCCCGGCTGCCCGCCGCGGCCGGAGGCCTTGATCGAAGGGATTCTGGAGCTTGAGGAAAAGGTGACGGGTTCCCGCAGATGGCCAAGAGTGGAGGTGGGCTGATCATGAATCGTGCTGCGATCAAACAGAAACTGGCCGCCATCGGGGCCGGATCGGTAAGCGAAACGGAATACGCCCGCAAGGGCTTTGCCCTGGACGTGCAGGTTGCCCCGGAGCAGCTGGTCGCCGCCGTTTCGGCGCTTGATGCGGAAGGGTTTTTCATCGAGGCAGTCACCGGCGTGGATTGGCTGGGCGAGCAGGCGGCCTTGCGCAAGGAGGCGGAGGCAAAAGCCGCTGCCGAGGCCAAGGCTAAAGCCGAGGCCGCGGCAGCCGCGGGAGAAGAAGCTCCTCCTGCCGAACCGGTCGCCGAACAGGGCGAGCTTCCCGAGGATGCGCTGGAAGCGGTATACGACTTCAATCATTACGAATCGCTCTGCCGGGTGACGATCAGAACCCGGGTGCCCCGCAGCAAGCCCGAGGTGCCCACCATTACGCAGATCTATCCCGGCGCCAACTGGCATGAGCGGGAAACCCATGATTTTTTCGGGATCACCTTTGTCGGCCACCCCTATCTTGAGCCGTTGCTGTTGCCGGAAGATGCTGATTATCATCCTTTGCTGAAGGATTTCCGCCCATGAGCGCCTTTGCCGAAAGTGAAGCCAAAGAAACATTTGTCTTAAACCTCGGGCCCCAGCATCCTGCCACCCATGGCGTATTGCGGGTCAAGCTGACCATGGACGGCGAGTACATCGCCGAGGCGGAGCCGGTTCTGGGCTATATCCACCGCATGCACGAGAAGATGGGGGAGAACCGGACCTGGGCCCAGTTTCTGCCCAACACCGGGAGGATGGATTATCTCCACGCCCTGGCTTACAACCACGGTTATGTCTCCGTGGTCGAGCGGGCCGCAGGCATCGAGGTGCCGGAGCGGGCCGAATACCTGCGGGTGATCACCGCCGAGTTGAACAGGGTTTCCAGCCATCTCCTCTGGTTTGGCGCCTTTATCCTGGATCTGGGCGGGTTTTCTCCGCTGCTCTATGCCTTTGACGACAGGGAGCAGATCCTGGACCTGCTGGAATCGGTGACCGGCTCGCGCCTCACCTACTGCTATTTCCGCTTCGGCGGGGTGTACAACGACATCGACGACAACTTTGTTCCCGGGACCAGGGCGTTTATCAAGCGGTTGCGCGAGCGGATGCCCATGTACCACAATCTGGTCACCAAGAACATCATCCTGATGAAACGGCTCCAGGAGATCGGCCCGATTTCCGCGGAGATGTGCCGCAAGTACGGGGCAACCGGCCCGGTGTGCCGGGGCTCCGGCATCAATTTTGACGTGCGCAAGCATGAGCCGTATTCCATCTACCCGGAATTCGACTTCGATGTGCCGGTGTACGACCAATGCGATTCCATGGCCCGCTACATGGTGCGGATGGACGAGATCGAGCAGAGTCTGCGTATTATCGAACAGGCCCTTGACAAACTCCCCGACGGCCCGGTCATGGCGGACAAGGTTCCCAAGATCCTCAAGCCGGCCAAGGGCGATTATTACCATGCCGTGGAAACGGCGCGCGGTTCGTTCGGCGTGCGGGTGGTCAGCGACGGGAGCAACACCCCGTACCGCTTGAAACTCCGTTCCCCAACCTTTTCCAATTTGAGCCTCTTCGGCGAGGCTTGTCAGGGCATGCTGCTGCCTGACGCCCTTGCCCTGATGGGAAGCCTGGATTTGGTCATCCCCGAGATAGACAGGTAAGGAGGGCGCGGCCACATGGCACCACATCTGCTTTGTCATCGGCCTGCTCATGTGCAACAGCACACTTCGCAGACCTCTTTCGCGCATCTGCGGCACCCTGTGGCCGCTTATTCTTGGGCTAGCCTTTTTTGCAGGCTTTGCCGGGGAAATTGTAACAGGGTAAAGGAGCTTTGTTATGTATGTGGATCCTGAAATAATACGGCTGCTGGCATTCCTCATCGGAGTGATCGCCTTTGCCGCCCTGAACGCCGCCTACCTGGTCTGGCTGGAACGGAAAGAGGCCGCCCATATCCAACGGCGGATCGGACCCAAGGAGGTCGGCCCCTTTGGCCTGCTCCAGCCCCTGGTCGACGGCATCAAGCTGATGACCAAGCAGCTCATCGTGCCGGCCGGGGTTGATCCGGTCCTGTTCAAGATCGCCCCGATCCTGGTCATGGTCCCGGCGATCATGAGCTTTGTGACCATTCCCTTCAGCGACACGCTGGTGGCGAGAAATCTTGATATCGGTCTCTTGGCCATCTTCGCCTTTGCCTCGGTGAACGTGCTCGGGCTTCTCCTGGGCGCCTGGGGCTCGCGCAACAAGTACGCGGTTATCTCCGCGGCCCGTGTGGTTTCCCAGAACGTGGCCTACGAGATTCCCATGCTGGTCACGGTGGTCACCCTGGTGATGATCAGCGGCACCATGAACCTTTCCAAGATCGTCGGGTTGCAGATGGGCGGCTTCTGGCACTGGAACATCCTCAATCTTACTGCCAGCCCCCTGATGCCCATAGCCTTCCTGATCTTCTTTATCTGCATGCTGGCCGAGACCAACCGGGCTCCCTTCGACATGGCCGAGGCGGAGAGCGAACTGGTTGCCGGCGCCTTTACCGAGTACTCCGGCATGGGCTTCGGCGTCTTTTTCATGGGCGAGTATGCCAATATCGTCATCGGCGCCAGTGTGGCAACCATTCTCTTTCTGGGCGGCTGGGATTGTCCCTT
The DNA here is from genome assembly GCA_041675265.1 of Desulfurivibrionaceae bacterium. Classification (GTDB taxonomy): domain Bacteria; phylum Desulfobacterota; class Desulfobulbia; order Desulfobulbales; family Desulfurivibrionaceae; genus Thiovibrio. The sequence continues at coordinate 90,689 of JBAYUD010000003.1, forward strand.
TGGGCTTTTTCCGGGGGTGCACTGGTTCCTGCTCAAGATGTATTTCCTGATCTTCACCGTCATCTGGATCCGGTGGACCTATCCGAGAACAACGTTTTACGGGCTGCTCAATCTTTCCTGGAAGATTTTGATCCCGATCTCCTTTGTTAACCTGATTCTTACCAGTGCCATGTTGAAGGTGTTTTAACCATGATCGACTATCTGAGAGAGATTATCAGCGGGACCTGGAGCCTGTTTGTCGGCCTGGGGATTACCATCAGGTATTTTTTCCAGCCGGTGGTGACGGTGCAGTATCCGCACCAGACCCTGCCCATGACCCCGCGCTTCCGGGGGCATATCGAGCTGGTCAAGGACGAGGAAACCGGCGAGACCAGGTGCATCGTCTGCGGCATGTGCCAGAAGGCCTGCCCGTCGAACTGCATCACGGTCAACGGCGAAAAGCGCGAAGGGGTGAAGGGCAAGGTGTTGACCGAGTACATCCTGGATTTCACCAAATGCAGTCTGTGCGGGCTTTGTGTCGAAAGCTGCACGCCCAAGGCGATCACCTTTTCCAAGGATTACAACCTCGCGGGCGTCAGAAAGGAAGCATACATCTTTGATCTCAAAAAACGCTTGGAGGCAAAGAACTGATGGTGTCCCTGTTTACGATGGAAGGCCTGTCCGGCCTCTTGTTTTTCGGCTTCATCGGGCTGACTCTGGCCGGTGCCGTTATTGCCACCAGCGCCCGCAGCCTGATCCGCAGCGTGGCCGGGTTGGCCCTCTGTTTTCTCGGGGTGGCCGGGCTCTATTACTATCTCAACAGCCCCTTTGTCGCCTTGATGCAGATCCTGATCTATGTGGGCGCTGTCTGCGTCACCATTATCTTTGCCGTGATGCTGGCCGGCTCCTCGGAGCTGAAGCAACTCACCCGGCGCAATGGGCTGGTCGGGCCCCTGTCCATTCTGGCCAGCGGCATTCTGGTCTTTGCCTTGGCCGGGCTGGCCGTGAAAACGGAATGGCTTGCTTCCCCCTGCCTGGTCAATCGCGGCACGGTTGAGAATCTTGGCCAGTCTTTGCTCACCACCTACAGCATGAGCTTTGAACTGATTTCCGTGGTTTTGCTGGTGGCGGTGGTCGGCTCATTGGTTCTGGCCCGGCATGGGAGGGATAAGTAATGGAGATTCTGGTACTCAGCAACAGCCTGCACACCTATCTGGTGATCGGCGCCCTGCTTTTCGGCATCGGCTTTTACGGCTTGGTCCAGCGCCCGACCTTTATCGGCATGTTGATCTCCGCGGAGTTGATCCTGAGCGGAGCGTCCCTCAACTTCATGGCCTTTAACCGTTTCCTGGCTCCCGATCCCACGGTGGGTCAGGTCTTTACCCTGTTCATCATGGCCATTGCCGCTGCGGAGTGCGCCATTGCCCTGAGCATAATCATCGCCGTCTATCGGAACTACAAATCCATCGACACCGAAGATGTCGTGGATCTGCAAGGTTAGAGAGAAAGGAATAAGGGTCATGGATACAATTGTTTCCGTAAAACCGCTGCTCGCCATACTGACGGCCTTGTCCGGCGCCGTTCTCGTGATGATGTCCGGCCGCAAGCCCAATATCAGGGAGTCATGGTCCTTTATCGCGGCGGTGACGATGTTTTCCATCATCGCCTCGATGATCACCACCGTTGCCCCGGCGCCCCTTGGCGAGGGAAAGACCATTGTCTATCGGCTGTTCAGCATCCTGCCGGGCATCTCCGTCACCCTGAGGGTCGATGCCTTTTCCATGATCTTCGCCGTGGTCGCCTCCTTCCTCTGGATGCTGGCGGTGTTCTATTCCCTGGGCTACATGCGGGGCCTGCACGAGCATGCCCAGACCCGGTTCAATGCCTGTTTCGCCCTGGCCCTGTTCGGCGCCATCGGCGTGGCCTTTTCCGACAATCTCTTCACCCTCTATCTCTTCTACGAGATCGTCAGCGTCTGCACCTACCCGCTGGTCGCCCATCATCAGGATGAAGAGGGGTACGAGGGGGCCAAGAAGTATATCGTGTATCTGACCACCACGGCCAAGGGCTTGGTGCTGCCGGCCATGATCCTCATCTATGTGCTCACCGGCACCCTTGATTTTGCCGACAACATCCGCACCGGCATCTTTTCCGGCGGAACCGTTGATGCCCACGGCGCCTTGGTGACCATGCTCTATGTCTTCTGCATCCTGGGATTCGCCAAGAACGGCATCATGCCCTTCCATAACTGGCTTCCCGGCGCCATGGTCGCCCCGACTCCGGTCTCCGCGCTCTTGCATGCGGTGGCCGTGGTCAAGGTCGGTGTCTTCTGCACAACCCGGGTCATGCTCTATGTCTTCGGCACCGATCTGATGCAGGGCTTGAACCTGGGCATCCCCACCGCCTATTTTGTTTCCTTCACCATTTTGGTGGCCTCGATCATCGCCCTGTCCAAGGATAACCTCAAGGCGCGGCTCGCCTACTCCACGGTGAGCCAGCTTTCCTACATCATCCTCGGCGTGGCTCTCCTTACCCCGAGCGGCATTCAGGGCGGGCTGGTGCATATCGCCAACCATGCCTTCTCCAAGATCACCCTGTTCTTCTGCGCCGGCGCCATCTATGTGGCGACCCATAAGAAATCCATCTCCGAGATGAGCGGCCTGGGCCGGACCATGCCCTTTACCTTTGCCGCCTTCGGTATCGCCTCGCTCAGCATGATCGGCGCCCCGCCGGTTGCCGGCTTTGTCACCAAATGGAAGCTTCTGGTCGGGACCATGGAAATGGAGTCCCACTATATCGGCATCCTGCTGGTGCTTCTGGCCTCCACTCTGCTGAACGTGGCCTATTTCGCCCCGGTGACCTATCGGGCCTTCTTCGGCAAACGCCCGGAGGGCGAGGTCTATGAAGGAATCAAGGAGGCGCCCCTGACCATGGTGGTGCCCATCATGATTGCCGCGATCATCTCGGTGGTTATCGGCATCTACCCTGATTTTATGATGAACTTTGTCAAGGCGGTGACGGGATGATAGTGAAATTGATTGATTTTTTGCGTGACCGCTTGCAACTGGTCATCCGTCTGTCCTATGTCGGACTGGCGCTTCTGGTGGCCTGGGACGTTCTCTTTGTCTCCAAGGAACATGCCCATACCGCGGCTGAGCATATCCCAGGCTTCTGGGCGGCCTTCGGCTTTGTCGCCTGTGTGGTGATCATCATTGTTTCCAAGTGGTATGGCCACCTGGGAATCATGACCCGTGAGGATTACTATGATAACTGATTTTTGGCTGCACCCGGCCCTGATACTCATTGTTGGCGCCTTTATCCTGCC
>JBAYUD010000004.1:0-91690 GCA_041675265.1 Desulfurivibrionaceae bacterium
GTCGTGGAGAAGATGCGGGGAGTTCGGCGACAGCCCCATCTGTTTGAGGAGGTCGTCCTTGCGCTCTTCGGAAACAATAAAGACATTGTCCCGGCCCAGGATGATGCCGGCCTGATTTTTTCCCGCCTTGTCGAGGTCCTTGAGGGATTTGTTGAGTGAGGACTTGAGGGAGCTGAAGTTTTTCTTTTTGGCCTTGAGCTCCTCGCCTTGGCAAGGCCCCCAGATTTTCAGGACGATCTCGTCGGTGGGGATGCTGGTGATGGACTGCACGGATTGATCGTCAACGAAATACGACCGGATAACCCCGGCCAGTTCCGCCTAGGGTTCCCTCTTTCAATTCCAGATTGCCGAGGGTTTCATCGATGCCTTGGAGGGTGATCAGCGAAGGCATGGGGGCTCCGGGGGTGAGAGTTGGTGGGTAATTGCTTGAAATCGTAAAAAAGCCCGCAAAAAATGCGGTATTCCGTCATTCCGGCCAAGGCCGGCATCCAGTATGCTTGGATGGCCGGGAACAGGCTGGACACCGGTTTTTGCCGGGGTGACGACTTCTTCTGCTGTTTATCATAATTGATTGTATAAAGTCGTTGCAGATTATATGCTATTTTTCGTGAAGGAAAGGGATTTCCTCCACTGTTTTTTTGGGGTCAAGCCCCTTTTGTCGCTGGAAAACCCGAAGGGAGAGTTGCATGGCAAAGTCCGTAGTTATTGTCGAGGCCGCGGCCAAGGCAAAAGCATTGGAAGAGCAGCTTGGCGGAGAAGTGGAGACCATTCTGGTACAGGCGGCTCCGGCGAAGGCGTCCTATCTCTCCCCCAAGGACCATCTGCGGCGGGAAAGGCCGCATTTTGATTTTGTTGCGGAACCCAAGGAGAAGATGTTTCTGGACAGGCTTCTCGCCTGCCAGGGAAGGGAAATATATCTCGCCCTTGACGGCGACTGGCGCGGGGAGTTCTGGGCCTGGCTGATCAGCGGCTACTGGAACACGGTGGCCCCCGGCAGCAAACAGCCTCAAAGACTTGGTTTGACCGGCCTTGCCGGAGAGGCGCTACGGGAATCCTTCCGGCGGGTGGAGCCGGTCAGCGACGAAAAGGGGCCGGCAGCCTACGTCAAGATGCTGTTCGAGTCCTATCTGGCCCGGCACCTGCAACGCCTTTTGGGGAGTCGTTCCGGGCCCAGTGGTCTGCCGCTGACCTATCCGAGTCTCACTGTCCTTTTTCTGCTGGCGGAGCGGGAGACGGAGATTCGCATGTACACCCCAATCGCCAAATGGAAGGTGAAGGTCAAGATCAGCAGCGAGGCGGGGGAGTGCGCCCTGAGTCTGGATGAGGCATACGGCATCACGGATGACGGTTTTTTGCGTAATGAAAAAGAGGTGCATGCCGCCATCAACCTGTTCAACAAAGAGTCGTTCCAGGTCCGCGAGGTGGCGGGTTCGCCCCTCGTGGTTGCTCCTCCGGAGCCGTATCGTCTCATGGAGCTGCTGCGGGACGGGGTTGCGCAGGGAGGACTTTCGCCGTTGGCGGCGATGGCCGCGATCCGCAACCTGTACTATGGGGTGCATGTGGATGGCCGCTGCCTGGGGCTGGTCACCGCCTTTCTGCCTCCGGACATGGAGCAGGAAGTCTTTGGGCTCTTGTTTGGCAAGATCAGGGAGCAGGCTGGGAAAAGACTGGGAGCAGCCTGCCTGGGGCCGGAAATCCGTCCGGAAAATACCCGGGGGCTGATCCTGCCCACCGAGCCTGCGCTTGGCCCGGAAGCGCTTTCGGGTAAGTTGGGTCCGGCGGAGGACAAGATCTATCGGCTGGTCTGGGCCAGAGCTCTGGCAAGCCAGATGAAAGAGGCCAAAGGGGAGCTTCTTGCCGTGACGGTTGCGGCCGGGGAAGACTGCCTTTTTCAGGGCAGCGCCAAGGTTGTGACCGACAAGGGATTTCTCGCCATCTATCCCGGCTGCCAGCAGCATGAGCTTTTGGCGCCCCCATCCCCCCTGGCCGGTGCGCAACCGGGGCAAACGCTGCGCTGCGTGCAGATCATCCCGGAGAAAAATACCGGAATTCCTCCTGAGTATTACAGCTTTGACGGTCTGGCCGCGGATCTCGCCGATTTTTCGCTGGAGATCGACCCGATGACCGTGGCCATGCTCCAGCAGATGCTTGACAGTAATTATCTCCGTATGATGCCGGACGGTTCTTTTAGGTGCGCGGAGAATACCGGCAAGCTTATCAGCGTTATGAACCGGGCTTTCCCGACCATGAAGGGAGTTCATCTTTCCGCCTATCTGGCGCAGACCATCACCGAGGCGGTGAGCGGGAGAAAACCGCTGGCCGTGGCCTTGCAGCAGTTTGATCAGACCATGATGATGCGGGGCGAGGTGCTGGTGAAGATGGCGGTGCCGGTTGCCGCCCAGAAACGGGGAATCAGCTCGCGTAGCGTTATCCGGCTGCCGGAAGAAGAGGTAGGCGGCAGAGGAAAGGATTCGCGGGAAGAGGCGCCCCCTGTTCAGGCGGAAAAGGCGCCGGTGTCCGCGCCCGAGCCTGCGGAAGCGGTTGCGCCTGAACAGCCGCCGGTGGAGAAGGGTCCGGAAGAGGTTGTTGCTCCGGTGGCTCAGGCGGAAGAGGGTGGTGGTGCAAGCGGCGCAGCAGCAGAGACCGCCGCAAGCCAGGGGGAAGAGGCTCGCCCCGCCGAGGAAGAGGGGCAGGAGCCCATCGTGCTGGAGGAGCCTGCGGCGGAGCAGGGTGTTTCTCCGGAGCTTGCCGCGGCCACGGAAAAGATGTTTGCCGAGGCCGAGGCTTCCATGGATGAGTCGGCGGCAGCGGCTGCACCGGCGGATGTTCCTCCTGCCGCCGGACCGGCGGCGCCGGCAGCGGCCGAGCCCGGGAAACCGTGCCCTGACTGCGGTCGGCCGTTGTTGTTGAAGGAGGATCGTTTCGGCAAGTACTGGTATTGTTCCGGGCATCCCGAATGCCGGCATTCCGAGTCCTACGAAAAAGACGGCGGGCCGGGACTGCTCTGTCCGGTGTGCCGGACCGGCACCGTGGTGACCAAGCATACGCCCACCGGCAAGATTTTTTATGTCTGTCCCGAGCAGGATTGTGAATTCATGGCCTGGTCCAGGCCCCATTCCATTGCCTGCCAGGTATGCGACTCGCCGTTTCTGGTGGAGAAAAAGACGCTTGACGGCAGACTCTCCCTGCGATGCCCCAGGGCCGGCTGCACTTTTTCGCGGCCCCTGTCCGGGACCAGCGATGCGGGACAGGAGCCTGTTGCCGGTGCGCCGTTGAAAAAAAAGGTGCTGGTGCGCCGTGTTGCTCCGGGAAGCGGTGGGAGCGGCGGAGCAACACGAAAGGTTCGGATTGTCAGGAGGAAGACATGAGAAGTGGCAGCTATCCGCTTAAAGCTGTCAGCTTACAGCTCCAGTCTTACTGTAGGATCGTCTCCATGTAGGCCAAGATCTCCTCGGCCAGGGGTGGGTTGTCAAGCAGCAGGGAAAATTCGTGGTTGTGCTTGAGGGCCGACTGGGTGAGGTTGTGGCTGCCCACCAGGCAGTAGCGGCGGTCGATGACCGCCAGCTTGGCATGGCTGGTCCGTCCTGGGGAGTCGAAAAATACCGCGACCCCGCCTTTTCGCAGGGCTTGGGCAGTTTCCTGGTTCGTCCGGTTGAGCGTTGGGTCATGGCTGGAATATTCCAGGATAACCCGCACCGCCACCCCCCGTTGTCTGGCAGCCACCAGGGTTCTGACGAGTGCTGCCGGCCGGTTGTCGCCGGCCGGATTTGTTTTGAAAAGAAACATGGCGAGATCAATACGCTGGGTAGCGTTGTTGATCAGCGCGGTCAGGGCGTCGTAGTAAGCCGCGTCGGCCAGGGCACGGACTGCGCCGGGTTGGCCGGGCACTTTGGCTTTCGCCTGGGCGTTGGGGCCCGCAGCCAGCAGGCAGAACAGGAGGATGACCGCCAAGGGGATCGGTCCGGCGGTCATCCTCCCCCGTTGGATATTCAAGGATATCAGTTGGGCCACCAGGCCACGCCCATCCGGCGGATGAGGTTGAAGCCGCCGCCCAGGACCAGATTGTTGGTCAACCCTACATGATCGAGGATGATCTGGATCTCGGAAGAACGGGTGCCTGCGTCGCAGATGATGAGCATGGTCTTGTTCTTGGGCAACTCCTGATACCGGTCCCGGATCTCGATGTAGGGGACGGAGAGCCATTTGTCCTTGCCGTATTTCTCGACAAAGACCCCGGCCTCGTTGGGGTGGCGGAGATCAAGGGCCACCCAGTCCGGTTGGCTGGAAAAATCGTCCATCCAGCCCAGAAACTCCCTGGTGCTCACATACCGCAGCCGCCCGGCACACAGGTTGTCGGCCACGTTGGCCGTGGCGTTCAGGGCGTCGAGGGCCGTGGCAAAGGGCGGGGCGTAGGCCATTTCCAGCTGGCTGATGTCGTCGATGGTGCCGCCCTGGCCGATGATCCCGGCGGCGGCGTCGATCCGGGCCAGCACTGCATCGCTCATGGGGCCGAAGCCCTGGCAGCCGAGGACCTTGCGGGTCTTGGTGTCGAAGATGATCCGCAGCGGAATCACGGTCTGGCTGGGGAAGAAATGGGCCCGGTCGGACTGGGCCGTGGTCACGGCGGCGGCGGCAAACCCCTCGGCCAAGGCAGCGTCCAGGGAAAGGCCGGTGGCGGCGATGCTGCGCTCGAAGGCCTTCATGGTGAAGCTGCCGATCCACCCTTTGTACTTGGTGGGGATACCGGCGATGTTGTCGCCGACGATCCTGCCTTCCTTGTTAGCCAGGGAGCCCATGGGGGCGATGCCCCCCTTGCCGGTGATGCTGTTTTTCACCTCGATGCAATCCCCGGCCGCATAGATGTTCGGGTCCGAGGTTTGCAGCCGCTCGTTGACCACGATGTTGCCCATGGGGGAGACGAGCAGTCCGGCCGCCTGGGCCAGCTCGCTTCTTGCCCGGACCCCGACGGCCATCACGACCAGATCCGCCTCCAGGGTCCGTTTGGGGGTGACCACCCGGCAGACCTTGCCGTCTTTCCCCTCAATGGCCGAAGCCCCCTCGGAGGTGAACACCGTCACCCCGCTTTCCCGAAGATGCGTTTCCAGCATGCGGGCGAAATCCCAGTCAACCAAGCGGGGCAGAACCTGGGGCATGAACTCCAGAATGGTGGTGTCGATTCCCCACAGATCGGTGAAGGCCTCGGCCATCTCGATGCCGATGGCGCCGCCGCCGATGACCACCGCCTTGCCTACCTCGCCTCGGGCGATCCGTTCCTTGATGGCAATGGCCTTGTGCAGGTCGCTGATGGTGAATACCCCGTCAAGCTCCGCGCCGGGGATGGGCAGGACATTGGGGCGGGCGCCGGTGGTGAGCACCAGATTGTCGTAGGGGATGGACTCCTGGGTGCCGGAGGTAACATCCTCGACAAGCACGAGTTTTTCCTTGCGGTCGATGGACAAGGCAAGGGTGTTGGTCCTGGCCGTGACCCCCTTGGCCTTGAGAAAAAAGGATTCGTCCCGGGTCATGTGGAAGCTGGTGTTGCGCAGCTCCTTTTCATCGGAGACATCGCCGGAAACATAATAGGGGATGCCGCAGCCGCCGTAGGAGATCAGGCTGTCCTGGTCGATGATGGTTACCTCGGCGTCGGGCAGGAGGCGTTTCACCCGGCAGGCGGATTTTGGTCCGGCGGCAACCCCGCCGATGATCACGATTTTTTTTCCCATGGTCGTTTCCTTCATTATCATTAACAGGTTGGTCAAGCTGTCTGGTTCCCCGGAGAATGGCGTACCCTATCGCGAAAGAATCGGGCTGTCAAACGTTTCGGAGTGGCATCTCAATATTTTATTATCTTCTTAAATTACCGCTTGACAGAGTTGGTTCGGGCTTTGTATTTTTGAGTATATGCACAAAACTTTTCGTCCGCCCCTATAAAAAATACAGAGCAAGGAGAACAGAGGAATGAAGCGGGACAATCTTTTTGCAACGGAAACCGGCAAGAGCAACACGCAGTTTGTCAAGGATTTCGGCTCAGTGGTCAAAAAGTACGGATTTATCATCCACAACGAAGAGAAAATGGCCATGGCCCATTCCTTTGGCAAGCATGGCGCCGAGGTTGCCGAGGGGTTTGATCTGCATATGATCCAGATCTGCAAGCCGGAGAAGGCGGCGAAAAGCCTTTCCGCCAACCCCGAGCGGGCGGTGCTGATGCCCAAGTTCATCATGACCTTCACGCAAAACGGCAAAACCCAGATCCGTTTTTTGAGCTACAGCGCCGACAATATCAGGGCGGTCATCGATGATGAACAGTTCCCTGCATCCCTGGCCGAGACCTACAAGAAAATAATTGAGATGATTGAAGAAGCGAAATAGACTCGGCTGTCGTCGGCAAAGGGGATGTTCGGGCACAACAAGGAGGGAAGTCTGTTATGTGGAATTTTTTGATCAAGATCAACAAGCGGCTGGTGGTGGTGATCCCGGCCATGATGGCGGCGGGCTACCTGTTCGGTCTCGGCGCCGCCCCGGCATCCCTGGGCTTTCTCAAGGGACTGATCCTGCCCTTCACCTTCCTCATGGTCTACCCCATGATGGTGACCCTGAACATCAAGGCCCTGCAGGAAGGGATCAAGAACGTCGGATTGCAGCTTTCCGCCCAGTGCATCAACTTCGCGGTTGTTCCCTTTGTCGCCTATGGCCTGGGGCTGGTTTTCTTTCGGGACCAGCCATACATGGCCCTGGGGCTGCTCCTTGCCTCCCTGCTGCCCACCAGCGGCATGACCATCTCCTGGACCGGCTTTGCCAAGGGCAATCTGGCCGCGGCCGTCAACATGACCGTTATCGGCCTCACCCTGGGCTCGCTGGCCACTCCGTTTTATGTGCAGGGGCTCATGGGCGCCAAGGTGGACGTTGATCTGATGCTGGTGGTCAAGCAGATCGTGATCATCGTCTTTCTGCCCATGTTCCTCGGCTATTGCACCCGGCAGGCATTCCTGAAAAAATATGGCCCGCAGGAATTCAAAAAGACCTGGGCGCCCCGGTTCCCGTCCCTGTCCACGGTGGGGGTGCTGGGCATTGTCTTTGTGGCCATTGCCCTGAAAGCCAAGGGGATCTCCGAGAACCCGGCCATTTTAAGCGGCATTCTCGTGCCGCTGCTCATCATGTATGGGTTGAATTTCGGCCTGAGCACCGTGATCGGCAGGATGTTTTTCAAGCGCGGCGACGCCATCGCCCTGGTATACGGCACGGTGATGCGCAACCTGTCCATTGCCCTGGCCATCGCCATCAATGCCTTCGGCGCCAAGGGCGCGGACGCCGCCCTGGTCATCGCGGTCTCCTATATTATCCAGGTTCAGTCCGCTGCCTGGTATGTGAAGTTCACCGACAGGATATTCGGGCCAGCGCCCGCTACGGAATAGAAGAGCGCACAAAAAAAACAAACCCGTTGCGAAACGGAAGGAGAAATATCATGGGCAAGAAACGGATAGCTGTACCATCAAACAACCCCGGCGGACTTGAGGGCGGACGTTCCGAGCACTTCGGGCATTGTGACCTGTTCACCCTGGTCGATGTGGAAGACGGCAAGGTTGTCGGGGTGAATACCGTTGCCAGTGTCGCGCATGGCGCGGGCGGTTGCATGGAGCCGGTGGCCATGCTCAAGGAACATGGCGTGCAGACCATTGTCGTGGCGGGGATGGGGGCAAGGCCGCTGCAGGGCTTTGCCCAGGTCGGCATCGAGGTCTACTTTGCCGCCCGGCATGCCTTTGAAACGGTGGCCGAGGCTGTGTCCGGCATGCTCGAAAACAAGTTGATTCTGATGGAGCCCACCCAGGCCTGCCAAGGACACGGCAACTGCCACGGGCAGGGGCACTGAGTTTATCCCTCTGTTTCCGCTTGAAGCGCGGGGCTGTCCTCGATGATGAGGGCGGCCCCCTCCACCAACGCCTGGGCTACCTTGCGCCGGGCCGCAGTCAGGATTCTCTGCACCGTTCCCCTGGATATCCCCATGTGCCGGCCGGCCTGCTCCTGGGTCAACCCCTGTAAGTCGCAGAGCCGCAAGGCTTCCACCTCATCCTGAAGCAGCGGGATGTGCTGCAATTCCGCCAGGGGGATGCGGGCGGGTTTGAAGGCCTTGCCGCAGAGCCTCCCTTGGCAATGGCGTATTTTTTTTGGTCTTGGCACAGGCGCTTCCTTGAAGGTAAAGGCTGTCGTGGCAAAATTTCAGGCGTTGTCCGAAGGACAAGAACGGCTCCTAAACAGTGGCTTTACTGTACAGGAAAAAAAGGGGGAGATAAACCCCTTCGTGTGATTGTCGAGTCATGGGAGAAAATACGGACAAGAGGAGAGGCCGACGTCGTTGTGCCGCATCCGGAAATCAGCCCGGCAAGGCCCGTGTGCCGAGGGAAAAGAACGGACAGGCGCGGGGATGAAAACACCGGGGAAAACATATCATTTTTTATTGACAAAGAGTGCGGCACTGGCTATGGTCCTCTGACTGAATGAATCACTGTTCACAATTTGTCTGTAGTTACAATCGCCCCCTGCCTCGAAAGCCCTCTCAGTGCTGCGAGTGGGAACTAACGGCGTGGGGCGAACTGTTTATTTATTGGAAACCTATATTAAATTACCTTAGTAAGGGAGGAATCGACAATGCCGAAGCATGATACGCCTTTGTTGGACGAGCTCGAAAAAGGCCCGTGGCCGAGTTTCGTCACTGACCTGAAGCGTCAGGCTGAGAAAAAACCCGAATGTTTTGACATTCTGGGTCAGCTTGAGCTGTCTTTCAAGGACAAGATTACTCACTGGAAACACGGCGGTATCGTTGGTGTTTTCGGTTACGGCGGCGGTATTGTCGGCCGTTACTCGGACGTGCCGGACAAGTTCCCCGGCGTGGCCCACTTCCACACCGTACGTTTGAACCAGCCTTCCAGTAAGTTTTACAGCGCCGCGAAACTTCGCGACATCTGTGACCTCTGGGAGAAATACGGTTCTGGTATGACCAACATGCACGGTTCCACCGGCGACTTGGTTCTTCTCGGCACCACCACCCCGAACCTGGAGCCCCTGTTCTACGACCTGACCCACAACCTGAATCAGGATCTCGGCGGTTCCGGCTCCAACCTGCGTACCCCGGAGTGCTGCTTGGGCCGGGCTCGTTGCGAGTGGGGTTGCTACGACACCCAGGATCTCTGCCACACCCTGACCATGCACTACCAGGACGAAATCCATCGTCCGGCTTTCCCCTACAAGTTCAAATTCAAGTTCTCCGGTTGCCCCAACGACTGCGTTGCCGCCATCGCCCGTTCCGACTTTGCTGTTATCGGTACCTGGCGTGACGACATCCGCATCGACCAGGCTGCGGTTAAGGGCTATGTTAAGGGCGAGTTCCTTCCCAACGCCGGCGCTCATTCCGGCAAGGACTGGGGCAAGTTCGACATCAAGAAAGAGGTTCTTGACCTCTGCCCCACCGAATGCATGTGGATGGAAGGCGACACCCTCAAGATCGACAACTCCGAGTGCACCCGCTGCATGCATTGCATCAACGTAATGCCCCGCGCGTTGCGCCCCGGCAAACAGCAGGGTGCTACCATCTGTGTCGGCGCCAAGGCCCCGATTCTTGACGGCGCCCAGTTCGCCACCATGACCATCCCCTTCATCGAAGTCAAAAAGAACGAGGACGGCGAGTACGCCGAAGTCGTCGAGGTTATCGAGAAGATCTGGGATTGGTGGATGGAAGTCGGCAAAAACCGCGAGCGCGTTGGTGAGACCATCATGCGTATCGGTCTGCCCACCTTCTTGAAGGTCATGGAAGTTACGCCTCTGCCGCAGCACGTGAAAGAGCCCCGCTCCAACCCCTATGTGTTCTGGCAGGAAGACGAGGTTGAAGGCGGCTTTGAACGTGATGTTAAGGAATTCCGCAAACGCAACGCCCAGTAATGTGCGTGGCTGTTGCCGATACTACATTGAACTTATTTGACTTTATAATATAAGGAGGAATTATCATGGGTTACGATCCAGAGAATCCGATGGCCGACAGAATCACAGACATCGGTCCGCCACATTACGAGCAGTTTTTCCCGCCGGTTGTCAAAAAGAACTACGGCAAATGGCTGTACCACGAGATCATTCAGCCCGGTGTTTTGATGCACAAGGGCGAGAGCGGCGACGAGTGCTACACCGTTCGTGTCGGCGCAGCCCGTCTTATCAGTATCGAACTGATCCGCGAGATCTGCGACGTTGCCGATAAGCATTGCGATGGCTACGTTCGTTGGACCACCCGGAACAACGTTGAGTTCATGGTTGACTCCAAGGCCAAGGTTCAGCCTCTGCTGGACGACCTGAAAGGCCGTGGCAACCGTTTCCCGGTTGGCGGCACCGGCGCATCCGTCAGCAACTGTGTACATACCCAGGGCTGGATCCACTGCCATACTCCGGCCACCGACGCTTCCGGCGTTGTTAAGGCGGTTATGGACGAGTTGTTCGACTACTTCGTCAGCCACAAGCTGCCGGCCCAGGTTCGTGTTGCCCTGGCCTGCTGCCTGAACATGTGCGGCGCTGTTCATGCTTCCGACATCGCCATCCTCGGTGTACATCGTAAACCGCCGATGATCGACCACGATGCAATCAGCGGCCTTTGCGAGCTGCCCCTGGCCATCTCCGCATGTCCTCTGGGCGCTGTTAAGCCTGCTACCGTGAAGAACAGCGCAGGCGAGGACATCAAGTCCGTAAAGGTTAACGCCGAGCGCTGCATGTTCTGCGGTAACTGCTACACCATGTGTCCGGCCATGCCTTTGGCTGATCCGGACGGTGATGGTATCGCTATCCTGGTTGGCGGTAAGGTTTCCAACTCCAGGAAGGCGCCGATGTTCTCCAAGCTGGTTATCCCCTTCCTGCCCAACACTCCGCCCCGGTGGCCGGAGGTTGTTGCCGCGGTGAAGAACATTCTTGAGACCTACGCCAAGGACGCTCGCAAATACGAGCGTGTTGGCGAGTGGGCAGCTCGGATCGGTTGGGAGAAATTCTTCGAAAAGACCGGTATTCCGTTCACCATCAAGTCTGTTGACGACTACCGTTTGGCTTATGATACCTGGAGAACCACCACTCAGTTCAAGTTCACCAGCCATATCAAGTAATGTGAACGGTCTTCACTAGAATCAGGGTCAGCAGTTTCCTTGTGAGCTGCTGGCCTTGTTCTGTTGATTGTTGATGTGCTTGCTAAAACCCTTATTGAAAGGAGTAAGTATCATGGCATTAAGCAAAGACGAGTTGAAAGCGGCCATCCTTGAGAAAGCGATGACTGCTCCCAAGCCCCAGCTCTATATTAAGGATTTTTATGCCTGTTACCCCGACACCAAGCCCCGTGACGTAAAGAACGCGGCCAACGATCTGGTTAAGGAAGGCAAGATGGACTTCTGGTCCAGCGGCAGCACCACCATGTACGCTGCAAAAGGCCGGGCCAAGGACGAAGAGCATCGCTAGTTCTTTGTTTGTAGCTGGATATGAAAAATGCAGAGGTTTTCCTCTGCATTTTTTTTTGTGATTTTACGGGGTCAGCTGTGACGGGGAACCGGCAAAGGTGACCCTGTCAGCTTTTTGGGAAGTGAGACTGGCATGCACCATGAATTGGACAAGCTCTTTGCCGCCGTTGACCAGGCATTCGAGGTAGTGCGCAAGGCGCACCCCGAGGCGATTGCCTGCGGAAAAGGGTGCGCGGATTGCTGCCACGCTGTTTTTGATGTCTCCCTTGTCGAGGCGGTCAATCTTCAGGCCTGCTTTCAGGGGCTGGACCCCGCGGCGCGGGAACAGATAACAGAGGCGGCGCAAAAGGGAGTGCGGGATTGGGAGCAGATCATGGAGTCACGTCTTGACCCGGCCGTGGCCCGGATCAGGTGTCCGCTCCTTGATGAACAAGGGGCTTGTCTCTGCTACGAGGCACGCCCTGTAAATTGCCGGACTTACGGGATCCCCACCGTGATTGATGGCAAGGGGCATGTCTGTGGTCTTTCCGGATTCGAGCCGGGCACATCCTACCCCACGGTCAACCTCGCCTCACTGCAGCGGATACTCCACGACCTTTCCGTCTGGCTGGCAGGCGAGGAACTGGGCGCCAGCCGCTGGCCCATCGCCGCAGTGATTCTTGAGCCGTCGCCATTCAGCGCTTTTATCGACCGCCTGATTGGCGCATGAGGAAAAGAGGATTGTAGCGGGGAGCTATTTCTTCTCTACCTCCGCCGCTTTCTCCAGGAACTTTTCCGCGTGGCGGCTGTGTTTGAAGCTCTTGTGGATCGCAGCCACCGTGCGGTATGCATCCGCGGCCCGGTTTTTATCTCCCTTGGCCAGATAGATTTCCGCCAGCGTCTCCAGGGTGTCCACCGACCCTTGAGGATTTCTCAGGGCGCCGTATTCATCGAGCACCTCGGAATACAGGCGGATCGCCTGGTCGTAGTCCTTGGCGTCGTACATGAGCTTGGCTTTTTTCTTTTCGATGGCAAAAAGGCTGAAGCGGTCCGAGTGTTTCTGACAGACCCCATAGGCCCGGTCGTA
This sequence comes from Desulfurivibrionaceae bacterium, assembly GCA_041675265.1. Taxonomy (GTDB): domain Bacteria; phylum Desulfobacterota; class Desulfobulbia; order Desulfobulbales; family Desulfurivibrionaceae; genus Thiovibrio. The sequence continues at coordinate 12,538 of JBAYUD010000004.1, forward strand.
ATGGGTCATGGCCGTTGCCACATCCCCCCGTGCCGCGCAGATATCGCCCAGCTTGTCGGACGCATTGGCAACGCCGTTCTCGTTGCCTTCAAGTTCAAAGGCAATAAGCGCGTTGTGAAACGCGTTGGCTGCCTGGGCCGGCTCAAGGTTCTTGAGGAATTCCTGACCTGCCTCGTAGTCGAGCTGGGCCTGGCTTTTTTCTTCTTTCTCTTCCTGCTTTTGTTGTTCAGTCATTTTTTAGCTCTTTTGCGCTGTGCAGCCGGGCGAGTGCTTCCTTGGCAAGTTCCGCCACGGTGGTGCGCACGGGTTGCCCCTGCTCATAAATGGTTAATCCGGCTTCGTCGCCGGTCAGTTTTTCAATCTCGCTTTCCACCTCGGTGGCGGCAATCCTCCCGAAGAGCCGGACGGCGTGCCCCCTGGTGATCGGTTCGGGATGGCTGACAAAGGGGAACAGGCTGTAAAACGGCGTGGCCCGCACGATGTCCGGCCGTTTTTCAGCCAGGGTGCCCAAGGCCCATAGCGCCTGAACCCTGCTGGAGGGAGCGGCCCGGTGCATGAGCAGGTGCCTGGCAAAGCCTCCGTAGATGTCGGCCCGGGCCGCGATGATGGAGCCGATGGATTCCAGCAGCCCCCAATGGGTGGCGGCTGAATCGGAACACGCTTCGTAGAGCCGGTGCAACAGGTCGCTCACCGCCCCTGGTTTCCGGGTGGAGACCCGCCTGCAGACCTGTCCCAGAATATGGGCGCATTGCCAGCGTTTGTCCTCGTTCGGATCATAGAGCAACCGCTGCATGAAGCGCAGGGTCTTGAGGTCGTCCAATGCCAGATCCACCAGGCCGTCGATATCCTGGTTCGCCACCATCTGGGTGATGATCGCCTTGTCGGCCCGCTTTTTTTTGCGTTTCGGGTCGCGGACCGGCTCCATGGCCGGGAGGTCGCTTGCCGGATCTTCCGCAAGCAGGGCGCTGTCCTTGGCATTTTTGTCCGCGTGGAGACGGTTGGCCAGGGTGGCAAGCTCCCGGTTGAGGCGGACAAAGTAGAGAACCCCCGCCACCTTGCGGCCGTCGACATTCTTGGTTTCGTAGACCTGATGGGTCTGCTCGTCGTAATTGTCGATTCTCCCCGTGAGGTAATCCTCCTCCGGCATGAGCTCCCAGGCGAGATCCCAGTTGTCGTCGCAGGCATGGACTATGGCCTCGACCATGGCCGCCCCGACATTGAAGCCGGTGGGGTCGCAGGTGTATGTCGCGCCGCATTGGCACTCGCCCACGGTGAATTCGTCCAGCTTGCGCTGCACCGGTTCCTTGGGACGCCCAACCACCTGGCCGCAGAACGGGCACCAGGGTCGAACTTTTATCTGCGCGTCTTTCACCATGATTACAGCTCGTTCTCGATGGCCTCGACAAGACGCGGGTCAACCGCATAGCCGAGTTCCTTTGCCTTGGCCAGCGATTTTTTTGCCGCCTGGAAATCCTTGTTGTAATAGAGCGCCACCGCGAGATTGTTGTGGGCCATGGGGAAGTCCGGCTCAAGTTTTACCGCTTCCTTGGCAGCCTTGACGGCAAGGTCGAAATTGCCGGCCATGACCTGGGCCGAGGCCAGGTTGATCCAGGCCATGTGCATCTTCGGGTCGTTCATCGTGGCTAGGGTATAGGCCTCGATGGCTTTGCCGCTTTCTCCCTTTTGTTGCCAGATGAGGCCGATGTTGTTGTGGGGCTGGGCAAGGGCCGGATTGACCTGCACCGCCGCCTGGTTTGCGGCCAGCGCCTTGTCCAGTTCGCCCTGCTCAAAATGCATGGCCCCGATGTTGATCAGGGCCTCCACGGCGTGGGGGTCGATCTCTAAACATTTTTCAAGCGACCGCATGGCGTCATCTCTTCTCCCTGCCTTGCGATACACCAGGGCCAGATGGTGATGGGCCACGATATTGTCCGGCAGTTCGATGCATTTTTGTTCCAGTTCTTCGATTATCTTGCTCAGATCTTCCTGTTGGGCAGACATGGGGCGTCCTCATCCTTCAAAATGGTTGAAAATCCAAAATCCGCTTTGTAATCTCGAAAAAAAGCAGATGGCGTTTCGGAAAAAAGGCTTGGTGCGGAAAGCACCGGCAAACAGCCAAAGTGGGATATATATAAGCATGGACCAGCCGGTGTGCAAGTGGGCCAAAGTACCATATGGCGAAAACTTCGTCAAAATCTTTGCCGGTCTTGAGAGGCTCCGCGGGTTGGCCGGCGCAACCGCTTGACAGCCGGGGCGCCAGATGGTTTCCTGTGCGCGGGACGATCAGCAGGCGGAATTCGGTTGGATGTTGACTACGGGAGGGATGGGCTTGGCCGCGGAGAAAGGATGTTCAGCAAAAGGGTTGGTGGTGGCCGGCCTTGGAGGCGGCTCGGGAAAAAGCGTCGTTGCGGTGGGCTTGGCCGCGGCTTTTGCCGGGCAGGGCCGCCTGGTCGTGCCTTTCAAAAAGGGGCCGGACTATATCGATGCCGGCTGGCTGGCCCTGGCCGCCGAGTATCCCTGCTACAATCTTGATCCCTATCTCATGAGTCCGGAGGCGCTGGGGCAATCCTTCCGCACCCATGCGCATGGGCGGGAATTGGTCATCATCGAGGGCAACCGGGGGCTCTATGACGGGGTTGACGCCGAGGGAACCTTCAGCACGGCCGAGCTTGCCAAGAGCCTTGGTCTGCCGGTGCTGTTGGTTGTTGACTGCACCAAGACCACCCGTACCATGGCGGCTCTGGTGCTGGGTTGCCAGCGCTTTGACCCGGAGGTGAAGATCGGCGGGGTGATTTTGAACCGGGTGGGCACAGCCCGGCACGAGGCCCTTGTCCGGCAGGCGGTGGAGCAGTACACCGGCATTCCGGTTCTGGGCGCCATGCCCCGTTCCAAGGAGGATGCCTTTCCGCAGCGGCATCTGGGGATAACCCCCTGCCCGGAGCATGCGGGCGCCGAGGCGGCGGTGCAGGTTCTGGCCGGGAAGGCGGCACGGTATCTGGATCTTGCCGGGATAGAAAGGATGATGACACCCTGCGCCGGCGGATCGGAAGCGGGACGCCCGGAAGCGGGTGGGGCGGAAAAGGTGGTGCGGATCGGAATCCTCAAGGACGCGGCCTTTCAGTTCTACTATGCGGAAAATCTGGAGGCGCTGGCCCGTTGCGGCGCCCAACTGGTCGAGATCAATGCCCTGACCGCCGCGGAGTTGCCGGAGCTTGATGGGCTGTATATCGGCGGCGGCTTTCCGGAGACCAGCGCCGGGGCGCTTTCCGCCAATGTTTCATTCAGGGACTCCCTGAAACGGGCGGCCGAGGGCGGTCTGCCCATCTACGCTGAATGCGGCGGCCTGATCTATCTTGGCGAGAGCATGGTGCTTGGGGGTGAGGTCTTCCCTCTGGTGGGCCTCTTCCCGGTGCGATTCGGCTTGATGAAAAAGCCCCAGGCCCATGGCTATACCGTGCTGAAGGCGGAGGGCCGCAATCCGTATTATCCGGAGGGGACCGAGATCAAGGGGCATGAATTTCGCTACAGCCGGGTGGAGGAGTGGGGCGGGCAACCCGAGCAGCTTGCCCTGCGGATGGAGCGCGGGGTGGGATTTGCCGGTGGCCGGGATGGGTTGGTCTTCAAGAACGTGCTGGCGCTGTATACCCATATCCACGCGCTGGGGACTCCGGCTTGGGCCCCGGCTTTGGTGGACAGGGCGCGGGAATATCGTGCCGCGCGGGGCTGAGGTTTTTGGTGTCTGTCGCGGGGTGAGAGTGTTTCAATAAAAAAGGGGAGGGATGCGGATGAAGCAGGGAATGCGGCTGGCGGTTCTGGGCGTATCGGCGGTGTTGTTTCTGGCTGGGGTGGCAGGTGGTGCGGATTCCATCCGTGAAGGAAAGTGGGAGTTCACCTCGGAGATGCAGATGGAGGGAATGCCGCAGATGCCCGCCTTGCCGCCGGGCGTCAAGCTTCCTCCGGGGATATCGGTCTCCACCCGGGGGAACAGCATGCACTCGCAGATTGTGAAGTGCATCACCAAGGAGGATCTGGTTCCGGCCTCCGATCAGAAAAGCGACAACAAATGCAAAACCACCAAGATGGAACGCAAGGGCAATACGATCAACTGGGTTACCGTTTGCAACGACGCAGGGATGAAGATGACTGGAACCGGGGTCGCCACCTACACCGGCGAGGTCATGGACAGCACGATGACCATGACCACCGAGGGCCAGGGACAGTCCACCCGGCAGGTCGTGAAAACCAAAGGCAAATACCTGGGGGTATGCGGCAAGTAGCGTGATGCCGCCCAGGCGAATCAGTGGCTGGTGTAACTGCCGAGAACCTTGGCCTCGATCTTCATCCGGGTGGCGCCGTCGGGCATGGGTTCCTGCCAGTGGATGAACTGGGTCACCACCCTGGCAAAGGCGCCGTTGTCCTGCTTGCACGCCTCGCAGATGCTCTCGGCTTCGTCCCGGTAGATGACCACCTTGCTGGCCGGCTCTCCCGTGCAGTCAACCGCCGCCATTTTCCGGCAGCCGCATTCCAGCCGGATAACCGCCACCCCGATCCCGTCGGGGCTTCCTTCCAGAATGCCGGCAATCATGGCCTCTTCGTTTTTCTGGGCCTTGAGTTCCGTGCTTGGTGTGGTTTTTTTCTTGATCTTTGGTTTGCTGCTCATGCAATGGCCTTTGTCGGACAGGTTGAGAACGATACAGGGAACGCCTGCAAAAAAACAACGGCTGGTATCCTAAAAGATCGGAGCAAACTGGTCAACCTGAATCGTCTTTTCCTTCGTGCCGTCGCTGATTGTGGCAGGGATTCTTTTTTATTGACAAAAAAATGGTGGTGCATTAGAGGGAAAGGGAAATTTGTGTCTTTTCCGGAAGCAACGGGCTCGATATTCTGCCTCGTTCCGTGGCAGTGCGATCTTGTTTATCAATTTTTTTAACCTTATATGGAGGGAGTACTATGTGGCAGATTGACATTGATAAGGACAAATGCGTTGGTGATGCAGAGTGCGTAAACGCTTGCCCCGCTCAGGTTTATGAGATGGTTGACGGCAAGGCCGAAGCTGTGAATGCCGACGAATGCCTGGGCTGTGAGACCTGTGTTGAGGTTTGCCCCGAGGGTGCAATCACCGTCACCGAGGTGTAATGTAGAATTTGCAGAACATCTTGTGATGCGTGTAGGCCTATTCCCACGATTGGGGATAGGCCTATTTATTTGCTGCGAGGCGCTGGTGTGATATGGCAGGGCAGGCTCGGAGGAAAAAATGATGCGCTGGTTGGCGCGGTTGAAGCCGGGGGCGAGTGCCGGCACCAATCTTTTGGTTGCCGCCGGGATGTGGAGTTTCATCGGTCTCTACCTCATGGTGCGGGGCTACCTTCTGGCCCCGGCGCTCTCTTGGCCTTTTCGGGCGCTGGCCTTGGGGCTTGGCACTCTGAAGGCGGTTTTGGTTATCGAACGGGCTGCCCGGAAGAATATCGCCCGGATCGTGGCGCGCCCCGATGGCATGTGCATTGGCGGCGTCTATTCCTGGGGGATGTGGGGAATGGTCGTTTGCATGATGCTTGGCGGCCGCCTGTTGCGTAATTCCTCCGTGCCTCCCCTGGTGGTCAGTGTTATATATATTGCTGTCGGCTGGGCTCTGCTGTTGTCGAGCAGGCTCATCTGGCAGGAGTGGAACGCGCGCAAGGCTCTGCGCTGAAAGATCGGGTTGCTTGGTATGGGAACACCTTCCTGGAATAGAGTGGAGGTTGATCGTGCCGCCCTGCGCCATAATTTCCGGCAGGTGCGACAGCTGGTCGGCCCGGCGGTGGGAATTCTGGCAGTGGTCAAGGCCGACGCCTATGGGCATGGCCTTATCCCGGCGGCCCAGGCCTTTGCCGAGGCAGGGGCCACATCCTTTGGCGTGGCCGAGGTCGAAGAGGGGGTGCAACTTCGTCAGGCCGGGATAACCGGGCAGATCGTGGTCATGCTCGGCGTTGACCGTCAGGGGGCGGCGGAGGCGGTGGCCCATGATCTGACTCCCGTGGTCTATACCCTGGAAGCCGTGGAAGCGCTTGCCGCCCAGGCAACAAAGGTTGGTTGCCGGAAAGGGGTGCAGGTCAAGGTCGATGTCGGCATGGGGCGTTTCGGTCTTCTTCCCCACGAGCTTGAGCCCTTCATCGCAGCCCTGGGCCGCTTTCCCTCCCTTTTTCTTGCGGGGATCGTTACCCATTTCCCCAAGCCCGATGCGGAAGACGACGCCATTACCGAAGAGCAGTACCGAGTTTTTCGGAAATTGCTGGCCGGAATACAGGGCGCCGGTGACGAGCGGATCATCCATACCGCCAATTCGGCCACTCTGTTGCGGTATCCAGAAATGCGCTGTGATATGGTGCGGCCGGGTATTTCCCTCTATGGCTGTTACCCGGTCGATTGGCTGCGCTCGGCTTCCGGTCTGGACCTGCGGCCGGCCATGCGTTTTGCCACCACGGTGCTGCAGGTCAAGGAGGTTCCGGCGGGGCAGGGGATCAGCTATGGCTACAGGTATGTGACCAAGCACCCCACCCGGCTGGCGGTTCTGCCGGTGGGCTACGATGACGGCTATTTGCGGCGGATGGCGGGTAAGGCCGAAGTGCTCCTGGCCGGGCAACGGGCGCCGGTGCGGGGGATGATCTGCATGAATGCCTGCATGGCCGATGTGACCGATATCCCCGGGGTCAAGGTTGGGGATGAAGCGGTGCTGCTCGGGTGTCAGGGGACAGGAGAAATCAGGGCCGAGGAAATTGCCCGCTGGTCCGAGACCATCAACTACGAGATTCTCTGTCTTTTCGGATCCTGCAATCGGCAGGTTTATTATGATAGTGAACAACCGGGAACACCGCCTGTTTGCTGAAAGAATGACGGACTTGTGAAAAAGGAAAAATGTCACAGGTCCGTCACACAAAAGCAACGAGTTACAAAGCGATAACCGTTGTAATCGCGGCTTGTCGAAGTCTTGCGCTTATCTGCGATTTCAACAAAATTTTTTTTCTGGATTACTGCGATGATTAAGACACGCCTGAAGAAATTGATAGACCACTGCTTCAACCAGGGAGTTGAGGCCGGGTTCTGGTCCGCCGCCGCGGCGGGCGGGTATTCCTTGGAAGAGCCCAAGCATGCGGGGCAGGGCGATCTGGCTACGAATCTGGCCATGGTGGTGGCGGGGAAAGACAAGAAGAACCCCCGTGCCATTGCGGCGCAGCTGGTGGAGATGCTCACCCCCCATACCGATCTGCTGGACAAGGTGGAGGTCGCCGGCCCCGGCTTTGTTAATTGCTATCTCAACAAGAACGTCTGGCAGTCGGTGCTGCCCGAGGTCTGTGCCAACGAGGCGACCTTCGGTCGAAGCGAGATCGGGCAGGGAAAAAAGGTGCTGGTCGAGTTTGTCAGCGCCAACCCCACCGGGCCATTGAGTGTCGGGCACGGGCGGCAGGCGGTTCTGGGAGACGCCATCGCCGGTCTGCTTTCCGCCACCGGCCATCAGGTGACCCGGGAGTATTACTACAACGACGCCGGCCGGCAGATGCGGGTGCTGGGGGAATCCACCCGGGCCCGGTATCTGGAAGCGCTGGGTCTGCCCTTCACCTTTCCGGAAGACGGCTATCAGGGGCAGTACATCCGGGATATCGCCCAAGCGCTCATCGAGGAACAGGGCGATTCCCTCAAGGATGAGCCGGATGTCATGCCCTTCAAGACCAAGGCCGAGCGGGTCATCTTTGATGACATCAACAATACCCTGCACCGGATGGGCATTGTCTTTGACAACTACTACAACGAGCATTCCCTCTACGAAAACGGCCTGGTTGACGATGTGGTCGCCTCCCTGCGGGAAAAGGGGCTGGCCTACGATCAGGACGGGGCGGTCTGGTTCAAGGGCACCGAGTTCGACCTGCCCCAGGACCGGGTGATCATCAAGTCCACCGGCGAGCCGACCTACCGGCTGCCGGACATGGCCTACCACCGGGAGAAATTCCGGCGCGGCTTTGACTGGATGGTCGATATCTTCGGTTCCGACCATATCGCCACGGTGCCGGATGTGCTGGCCGGGGTCAAGGCCCTGGGGTATGATCCAAGCAAGGTGACCGTGGTCCTGCACCAGTTTGTCACCCTGATGCGCGACGGGCAGCAGGTGAAGATGTCCACCCGCAAGGCTAATTTCGTGACGGTGGATGAGCTGCTCGACGAGGTGGGCGCGGATGTGGCCCGGTTCTTTTTTCTCATGCGCAAGGCGGACAGCCAGCTGGAGTTTGACTTGGATCTGGCCACCAAGACCAGCCAGGAAAACCCGGTCTACTATGTTCAGTACGCCCATGCCCGATTGCACAGCATCCGCAGGCAGGCCGAGGCCAAGGGGGTTGCCATGGGGAGCTTGGCGGATGCGCCGCTTAACAGGCTCACCCTGGATGACGAGATCCAATTGCTCAAGGCCATGGCGGCATTTCCCGGGCTGGTTCAGGGCGCGGCCCTTGATCTGGCTCCGCACCGGCTTGTTTTTTTCCTTCAGGATGTTGCCGGACAGTTCCACAGTTACTACAATAAGCACCGGATCGTTTCCGAGGACGAGGAGTTGAGCCGGGCCCGCCTCTGGCTGGCCATGGGGCTGCGGATCGTCTTGCGCAACGGCCTTGCCCTGATCGGGGTGAGCGCCCCGGAATCCATGTAGGGCGCGGGGAATATCTCCGCCATACATGTTACCGTTACCTAAAGATCAGCATGAGGAGGCGTTGCCCGGTGTTGCCCGGCAACGGATAATCCGCTTATGACCGCACCGAAGCAGAAAGGCAGATTTGGGTTTGTTGTCCGTTTTGAGCTGGGGTTGTTGGGGATGTTCAGCCTGACCCTGGTCACCGGCTGCATCTTCTTCTGGATGTTCATCATCGGCATCTGGGCCGGGCAGACCATTCTCCAGCCGGCCCCGGGGGAGGAAACGACCACCTTGGCTAAGATTGCCGGGGTATTGAAGCAGGCAGATCCTGCTCCTGCCGAGCCCGTCGCCCCTTCCGAACCAAAGAAGAATGCGGCGCCGGAGGCGGCGGGGACACAACCGGAATCATCGGCTCCTCCTGCCGCCGAAACGGAATGGGCCGAGGCCGAGGCCTCGGTTTTTGCCCTGCAGGTTTCCGCGGTCAAGGATCAGGAACGGGCGCAACAGGAGGTGGCCCAGTGGCGGGGTCGGGGCTATGAGGCTTTTTCCGTGCCGCCCGAGGATGCGGATGATCCGTTTGTCCGAGTCTATGTAGGCAAATTCGACAAGCTGGCCGATGCCAACCAGCTCCTCGCCAAGCTGGAAAAAGAGGAGAAGGTCAAGGCCTACATCGCCCTGCTGCCTGCTTCCCGGCTTCAGGCCCCCTGATTTTTTAGAGAAGCCCTTGTGATAACCCGATGATGTTGTCACCTTGCGGGACGGAACGGCTAGGAATCCGTAAGGAAACGGTCAGGAAAGCATTAGGGTATCTTGTAGCGGCTCCTAAATCTTTTTCTTTGCATGCGGGTATGGTAGAACGTACGGGTTCCGTTCCGCCGGGCGGGACGGAAAATGAGAGGGGCCGTCATGATTGTGGCAATTGCGTTGTACCGATTGCTTGTTTTTGCGGACCTTTGACCGCTTTCCTTCTTACGAGGTTGTCATGATTCGTGATGCCAGGATGGACGATGTGAAGGTGATGTATGCCCTGTTGCAGCATTTTGCCAACAAGGGGCTGCTCCTTGGCCGTTCCTTGAGTTCCCTCTATGATCAGCTGCGGGACTTCAAGGTCTTTGTCAAGGACGGCGATGATGCCTCCTCCGGACAGATTCTCGGGATCTGCGCCCTGCATGTCTGCTGGGAAAATCTGGCGGAGATCCGTTCCCTGGCGGTGGTGGAAGAAGCCCAGGGCCAGGGGCTTGGCCGGCAGTTGGTCGAGGCCTGTCTGACCGAGGCCGATCATTTCGGGATCCACAGGGTTTTTACCCTGACCTATCAGCCCGCTTTTTTTCAGCGGCTGAAGTTCAGGCACATCGATAAGAACGAGCTCCCCCATAAGGTGTGGAGTGATTGTATTCAATGTCCGAAATTCCCGGATTGCAACGAAGAAGCCCTGATCTGGGAAAAATGCGCCGTTGTCGCACAATAGTATCGGTAACGGGATACGCCAAAACGGCATAATGAGCCGTAAAGAACCGGGGCCAAGAAGGCAAAGATTGTTGCGTAACGGCTCCTAAACAAAAGATGCTCGCGCCGGAGCGTGCCTTGCGGCATGCAGGCCGGTGTTGATCTCCTGGGGTGAAATATGCTTGCTTCTGTTTTAAAAAAGGTTTTTGGCTCCAAAAACGAACGGGTTCTCAAGGCCATTCAACCGCTGGTGGCATCGATCAACCAGCTGGAGCCCGAGATTCAGAAGCTCGATGACGCCGCTCTGGTGGCGAAGACCGTGCTCTTCAAGGAGCGGCTCGCCGCCGGGGTGGACCTGGACAGCCTCCTGCCCGAGGCCTTTGCCGTGTGCCGGGAAGCGGCCTGGCGGGTTTTGGGCATGCGCCATTTTGACGTGCAGCTCATCGGCGGCATCATCCTCCATCAGGGCAAGATCTCCGAGATGAAAACCGGCGAGGGAAAAACCCTGGCCGCCACCCTGCCCGTATATCTCAATGCCCTTACCGGCCGCGGGGTGCATGTGGTCACGGTCAACGATTATCTCGCCCGCCGCGATGCCGAATGGATGGGCAAGCTCTACCGGTTTCTCGGGCTTTCCGTTGGTTCCATCCTGCATGAGATGGATGACGCGGCCCGCCGGGAAGCGTACGGTGCCGACATTACCTACGGAACCAACAACGAGTTCGGCTTTGATTATCTGCGCGACAACATGAAATTCGACCTCAAGGATTTCTGTCAGCGCGAGTTCCACTACGCCATTGTCGATGAGGTGGACTCCATCCTGATCGATGAGGCCCGGACCCCGCTGATCATCTCCGGCCCGGCCGAGATGTCCACCGAGCTCTACGAGAAGGTGGACCGGATCATCCCCAAGTTCAAGGTCGACGAGCATTACACCATGGATGAAAAGGCCAGGTCCGTCTCGCTCACCGAGGACGGCGTGGCCCTGGGCGAGAAGCTCCTCGGGGTGGACAACCTCTATGACCCCCGGAATATCGAGTGGCTGCACCACCTGAACCAGGCCATGAAGGCCAATGTCCTTTTCAAGCGGGATGTGGACTATCTGGTGCGCAACGGCCAGGTGGTGATCGTGGACGAGTTCACCGGCCGGGCCATGGAGGGCCGCCGTTTCAGCGACGGTCTGCACCAGGCCCTGGAAGCCAAGGAGCGGGTCAAGGTGGAGCGGGAGAACCAGACCCTGGCCTCCATCACCTTTCAGAACTACTTCCGGATGTATGAAAAGCTCGGCGGCATGACCGGCACCGCGGACACCGAGGCGGCGGAGTTCAAGAAGATCTACAACCTCGACGTGGTGGTGATCCCCACCCACAACACCATGATCCGCAGGGATTACGCCGATGTGATCTATAAAAACGCCAAGGCCAAGGATCGCGCCATCATCCGCGAGATCCAGGAACTGCATAAGAAGGGCCAGCCCGTGCTGGTCGGCACCATCAGCATCGATGTTTCCGAGAAGATCTCGGCCATGCTCAAAAAAGAAGGCGTGCCCCACGCGGTGCTCAACGCCAAGCAGCATGAGAAGGAGGCCGAGATTGTCGCCGATGCCGGACAAAAGGGCAAGGTGACCATCGCCACCAACATGGCGGGCCGCGGTACCGACATCAAGCTGGGCGAGGGCGTCACCGATCTGGGCGGGCTGCATATCCTGGGCACCAGCCGCCACGAGAGCCGGAGGATCGACAACCAGCTGCGCGGCCGGTCCGGCCGCCAGGGCGATCCCGGCTCCTCCCGTTTCTATCTCTCCCTGGAAGACGATCTGTTGCGGATATTCGGCTCCGACCGCATCTCCGGGATCATGGACAAGCTGGGCATGGAAGAGGACGAGCCCATCGAACACACCATGATCAGCCGGGCCATTGAAAACGCCCAGCGCAAGGTGGAGGGACACAACTTCGATATCCGCAAGCACCTGCTTGAGTACGACGACGTGATGAACAAGCAGCGTGAGGTAATCTACCGCCAGCGCCGCGAAGTGCTGGGCTCGGATGATGTGCATGGGGTGATAACCGACATGTTCCCGGAGCTGGCCGAGATGGTGGCGGGCGAATTCGCCGAGGCCAGGGTCTCTTCCGAGGAGTGGGACTGGAATGGGGTTTCCGAGAGGATGTTCGGGCTGTTCGGTTTTGCCGGGGAGTGGAGCGAGGAGGAGAAAAAGGATCTCGATTCCGCCGGGTTGGCCGAGCTGATCCTTGCGGCGCTGAACAACCATTACGCCAAACGGGAGCAGGAGATCGGCACGGCCAATATGCGTCACCTGGAACGGGTTGTCCTGCTGCAGGTCGTGGATCATCACTGGAAAGAGCACCTGCTCAACATGGATCATCTGAAGGAAGGCATCGGCCTGCGCGGCTATGGCCAGAAGAATCCCCTGGATGAGTACAAGAAGGAAGGGTTCAACATGTTCGGCGAGATGATCGCCACCATGAAGAACCAGACCGTCAGCACCCTGTTCAGGCTTCAGTTGGTGCGGGACGAGGAGGTGGCCGAACTGGAGCGCGAGCAGCGGGAGCAGCGGCAACCCATGCAGCTGAAGCACGGTGAAGAGGAAGAAAATCAACATGCGCCCTTTTCCCGCGAGGGAGACAAGGTAGGGCGAAACTCCGACTGTCCCTGCGGCAGCGGGCAGAAATACAAACGGTGTTGCGGCAAGAGCAGCGGGAAGAAGTGAGATGGCTGCGGAAAATTTTTCAGTTCAAGGCTTCAGGGCTGCGGCGGTAAACTCCGGAATACGCGGCAAGGACCGGCTCGATCTTGCCCTGATTGTCAGCGACAAGCCCGCCGTGGTGGCCGGGGTATTCACCACCAGCCTGGTCAAGGCGGCGCCGGTGCTTCTGGATATGGAACGGTGCAAGACCGGCAAGGGCCAGGCCATTTTGGTCAATTCCGGCATCGCCAACGCCTGCACCGGCGAGGAAGGCATGCGTCTGGCTCGGTTGACCACGGCCATGGCCGCCGATGCCCTGAATATCGATCCGGAACTGGTGCAGGTCTGCTCCACCGGCATCATCGGCCAGCAGCTGGAATTGGCCTGTTTTCAACGGGGGATTCCCAAGGCGGCCCAGTCCCTTTCCACAGAGGGCCTGGGCGATGTGGCTTCAGCCATCATGACCACCGATACGGTGCGGAAGATCGCGGCGCGCACCGCCCTCATCGACGGCAAGCCGGTCAAGCTCCTGGGCATGGCCAAGGGCGCGGGCATGATCATGCCCAACATGGCAACCATGCTCGGCTTCATCCTCACCGATGCGAAAATCGATCACGATCTTCTTCAGGCCACGCTGAAAAAGGCTGTGGCAAAAACCTTCAACGCCATAACCGTGGACGGCGATACCAGCACCAACGACACGGTGCTGCTCATGGCCAACGGCCTGGCCCAACACCCGCCCATTGCCGAGGATCGGCCCGAGGCGCTTGCCGCCTTTGGCGCCGCCTTGGAAGATCTGTGCAAGGAACTGGCCCTGATGATCGTCCGCGACGGTGAAGGGGCGAGCAAGCTGGTGACCATCCGGGTCCAGGGTGCGGCCTCGGAGGCAGAGGCCGATCAGGCAGCCCGGACCGTGGCCAATTCCAATCTGGTCAAAACCGCCTTCTTCGGCGAGGACGCCAATTGGGGCAGGATCATCGCCGCCTTGGGCCGCTCCGGCGCGCAGTTCGATCAGCACAAGGTGGACATCGCCTTTGACGACGTGCTCATGGTGCAACATGGCCTTGGGCAGGGCAGTGAGGTGGAGGCCCGTGCCACGGCGGTGCTCAAGAAGCCGGAGTTCGTGGTCACCATCGATCTGCACGTCGGGGAAGGGAACAAGGATATCCATACCTGCGATTTCTCCATCGATTACGTCAAGATCAACGCCGATTATCGTTCCTGATTCTTCTTTCCGGTTCCCGCAGGTCGTGCCCTTGCGGGAGCCGGAAAGTCCCCTCTGTATTGCGCTCTCCTGTTCTCCCTGTCGTATTCCTCCTGTTCGCTATTTTTGCATGGTTGATTCTCTGTAAGATGTTGCTGTAATGCTACAATACTGCGCCATTTTTTTTTAAATAAGGACAATAGTGTTTGACAGTATTCCTTCGCGGCATATAGCATTATCAGAGATGGGGTACGATTTTCCGGTGTGTTGGTTTCCGGATATTTTGTCCGGGCCGGGGAGGCATGAAAAAAACACAGCAAGGAGACGTCTTATGACAAATGGCATGAAGAGATTCGGCATGATCTGTTTGGCGTTGCTGGCCACGGCCATGTTTGCCGCGGCGGCGCAGGCGGAAATCAAGATCGGCATCCTGGCCCTGCGGGGCGCGCCCAAGGTTATGGAGGAATGGGCCGCGACCGGGGAATACCTCACCGGCAAGATGGGCGAGCCGGTTACCATTATGCCCTTGGAATTCAACGCCATTGAACCCATGATCAAGGACGGCAAGATCGATTTCATGCTGGCGAACTCCGCCTTTTTCGTGGAGATGGAAAAGCTCTACGGCGCCAAGCCCATCGCCATGCAGGTCAACTCGGCGGGCGGTAAGCCGGTCAAGGAATTCGGCGGGGTGATCTTTGTGCGCAAGGACAGCCCCATCAATACGCTTTCCGATCTCAAGGGCAAGAAATTCATGGTGGTGAAGGCCTCCTCCTTTGGCGGCGGCCAGATGGCCCTGCGTCTTCTGCTCCAGAACGGCATCGATTACAAGAAGGATTTTGCCGAATTCAAGGAAGGCGGCAAGCATGACAACGTGGTTCTGGCCGTGAAAAACGGGGCCATGGATGCAGGCACCGTTCGCAGCGATACCCTGGAGGCCATGGAAAAGGAAGGCAAGATCTCCATGGCTGATTTCAAGATCATCAACCAGATCAAAGACGGCTTCCCCTATGTGCACAGCACCGAGCTGTATCCCGAGTGGCCCATGGCCGCGGCAAAGCACGTTGACCCTGCCAAGGCCAAGAAGCTCGGCGATGCCCTCATCGCGGTGAAGGCTGATTCCGCTGCGGCAAAAAAGGCCGGGATTATCGGCTGGGCGCCGCCCGCCGATTTCAAAAGCGTGCGGGAATGCCTGAAGGCCCTTAAATATGGGGCTTTTGCCAACTAGACCGAGGTGTTGAGGATTCACGCCTTGTGCTGGTTTGGCAAGCGGGGGGCGCCATTGTGGCCGCCGGGCGAGGCGTGATTCGCAAAAATAGCACACCTGCTATCACACACAAAGGAGAACGCATGCGCATCAAAATAATTCTCGCGACAGCCCTGATCATTGCATGTTTCGCTGCCCCCTTATTCGCGGCGGAAACCTATGTTTTCGGAGTACATCCCTATAAGAATCCGGCGGAGCTGGCAACCATCTTCAAGCCTTTGATCTCCCTGCTCGAGGCGGAAACAGGCGCGAAAGTCTCTTTTCGTAGCGCCAAGGATTACGAAGCATTCAATCAAGCCGTCCTCAAGGGGGAGATTGACATTTTTTTTATGGGGCCGTCGATCTACGCCGAACTCTCAAGCTTGCATCCGGACAAGGTGCGTCTGGTGGCCACGGCTCTCAGTAAGGGCAAGCCGACCTTCAAGGGTGTGATTGTGGCGAAGAAGGATGGTCCCATCAATTCCCTGGCCGATCTCAAGGGCAAGAAAATTGCCTTTGGCGACCGCGATTCCACCCTTTCCTGTTATATCCCCGCAGCAATGCTGATGGATGCGGGAGTATTTGATTCCGTGAAATATGATTTTACTGGGAAGCACGAAAACGTGGCCAATTCTGTTTTGCAAGGTGGGCATGACGCCGGCGGCCTCAAGCCGGATGTCGCCGAGAAATTCATGGGCCAGGGACTCAAAGTGATCGCCGAGAGCGCGCCCGTGTACGAGCATGTCATTGGTGTTGGCCCAAAAGTTGACGATGCCACCATGAAAAAGATCCAGGCTGCGCTGATCAATGGGAAAGATCCGAAGGTGTATACCTCGATCCAAAAAGATTATACCGGTTTTGCCGTTACCAAACCGAGCGATTATGCCAGTCTGTTTAGCATTATCAAAAAGGTTGACGCCAAGATGGCCAAATAATTTTGTAAAGATACAAGCGCATATCCAGCAAGGGGATCGTGAATGGCTTCGAAAAATAAAGGAATTGCCGCCAGGTTTATTCTCATCGTTTCAATTCTGGCGCAGGCTCTGATGGTGGTGCTGGCGGTGGTGGCCATTTACACCGCCAGCAGTTCGCAGAAAAAGCAGGCGGAAGGATTTGTCAGCCGGTTGAAGTCCGAGCAGGCTGAGCAGGAAAAGCTGTTGGCCGGGGAGCTGAGGCAGAAGGGAGAGTCCATCGCCGCGCTCCTTGCCCAAACAGGATCGGCGCTGATCATCGGGTATGATTTTGATTCCATGACCAGGCTTGCCACCAACGCCAAGAATGACAAAGACGTTGTCTCCGTGGTGTTTTACGGCAAGGACAAGAGTGTGCTTGCCGAGGCCAAGGATCAGGAGCAAGCCAAAGAAACCCTGCGCAAGGAAATCCTCTTTGACGGCAAGACCGTCGGTTCCGTCGAGGTGGGCTTGAGCCTTGCCGGGGTCGAGAAAAATTCCGAAGAGGTCTCCCGTCGCATCGAGGAACTGGTGCAAACCACCCAGGATGAACTGACGGCAGCCTCCTGGCGCTTGGGGATTGTCATCCTTCTCGCCGTCGGTTGCGTGGTGATCGCCCTCTGTTTCGCCGTGTATTGGAGCTTGTCCCATTTTGTCATCACTCCGGTTGGCCGGATTATCGATGGCCTGGAGGACTGTGCCACCCAGGTGACTTCGGCCTCGGGGCAGCTGGCCGGCGCGGCGCATACCCTGGCCGAAGGCGCCTCCGAGGAGGCTGCTTCCCTGGAAGAGACCTCTGCCTCCCTGGAAGAGGTCTCGACCATGGCCCGCCGCAATGCCGACAATGCCGCCGAGTGCAATTCGCTCATGCGCGAGGTGAATGCGGTGATGGGCAAGGCCAATCAGTCCATGGCCGCGCAAACGACAGCCATGGGGGAGATATCCAAGGCCAGTGAGCAGACCTCGAAGATCATCAAAACCATCGACGAGATCGCTTTCCAGACCAACCTGTTGGCTCTGAACGCCGCGGTCGAGGCGGCCAGGGCCGGCGAGGCCGGAGCCGGTTTTGCCGTGGTCGCCGATGAGGTCCGCAATCTGGCCATGCGCGCGGCCGAGGCGGCGCACAACACGGCAACTCTCATCGAAGGCACGGTAAAAAAGGTGAAAGAGGGCGAGGATCTGCTGGTTCGAACCAACGAGGATTTCTGCGAGGTTGCCGAGGTGGCGGCCAAGGTCGGCAGTCTGGTTGACGAGATTGCCATTGCCTCCGGGGAGCAGACCACGGGGCTTGATTCGGTCAACACCGCGATCAGCGAGATCGACCGGGTCACCCAGCAGACCGCGGCCAGCTCGGAGGAGGCGGCCAGCGCCTCGGAAGAGTTGAGCGCCCAGGCAGAATATATGAAACAGTATGTGGATGATCTGGCAGTGCTGGTCAGTGGCGGCGCCAAGAAGAGCAGCGCGGTGTTAAAGCGGCCGCCCGCGGCCGGCACGAAGAGGGTGTCCCGCAAAGCCCCAAGCCCGGCCCTGAAGGCGCCGGTAAAGGCGAAGGGGGGTGCTGCTCCCAAGGCCTTGCCGCAAGCTTCGGCAGCGAAGAAAAAGCCCGAGGAGGTCATTCCCCTTGATGATGAGAAGTTTGAGGATTTTTGATCCCTGCTTGTGAAAGTAAAAAGCCCGCCTCGGAAGAGGCGGGCTTTTTTTATCGGTTGAATTTCTCTTCGCAGGAGAGCCGGATTTCCTTCCGGGCATCGGCGAGAACCTTCTTGGCCTCGGCCACGTCCTGGGCAATCTGGCCGGCAAGTTCCTCGTGGCCGGAAAACTTTTTTTCTCCGCGCAAAAAGCGGAGCAGGTTTATCTTGATCGGCTTGCCGTAGATATCCTGGTTGAAATCAAAGATGTGGGTTTCGGCGGAAAGTTTTTGTCCCTCGAAGGTCGGGTTGTAGCCGATGTTGAGCACGCCGCCATAGCACTTTCCGTCGTAGATTACCTGGGTGACGTATACGCCCAGGCGTGGGCAGAGATCCTCCTCGGCAATGGCGAGGTTGGCGGTGGGGAAGCCCAGCAGGGGGCCACCGCGCTGCTTGCCCATCTTGACCTCACCCCGGATCTGGTAGTAGCGGCCCAGCAGTTTTTTGACATCGACCATCTTGCCCAACCCCACCAGTTCCCGGATTCTGGTGCTGCTGGCCAGCATCCCTTCGACATAGTACGGTTCGACCACCGAGACCGTGAATCCCTTGGCTTTGCCTTGCTCCTGGAGAAAGGGGATGTCGCCCTGGCGGCTCTTGCCGAAGGCATAGTCGTACCCCACCACCAGATCCCGGACGCCGATGGCCTTGCGCAAGACCTCATCCACAAAGGTCTCGGCCGGGGTGTTGGCGAATTCCCGGGTAAAGGGGAGGATGATCAGCGCGTCGATATTGGCCAGGGCGATGAGTTCTTTTTTCTGTTCGGCGGTGGAGATGAGCTTGAGGCCGATGTCGGGCCGGACCACCTTGAGCGGATGGGGCTCAAAGGTGACAGCCACGCTGGTCCCTTTGTTTTGGTAAGCCCTGCTCACCACCTCGGAAAAAAGGATCTGGTGGCCCAGGTGGACGCCGTCAAAGTTGCCGATGGTGACCGCGGCCCTGGGGAAAGGTCCTGGTATCTCGCTGAGGGTTGTGTATATCTGCATGATAATGGAAGTCCTGATTAAGTGTGGACACACAATAGGCGACAACCGGAAAAAGGTCAAGCCGTCGGCCGGCGTGTTTTTTTGTGGAGGGTCTGTAAATTTTCTTGACAAACAGCACCCGGAAAAACTATTATCGCCTCTCACGATGTGCCGAAGTGGCGGAATTGGTAGACGCGCTAGGTTCAGGGTCTAGTGGGGTTACCCCCGTGGAAGTTCGAGTCTTCTCTTCGGCACCATCTTGAAAAATGTTTTGCGGTGAAAAATCTGGTCATGCTTCGGCATGACCTTTTTTTTTGCCGTGCGCAACGGCTTGGGCCTGCTGGATGCGAGAGCCCGGCATTCCGGTCTCTCCGCACTCCTGCCTCTCTTTTTGTTGACCTGGGATGGGGGAACCGTGCTATAATCTGGCATTTCCCCTTGGATAACTCAACGGAGTCGCAGAGCATATGGATATAGCTACCATTATCGGCCTGGTTATGGGCTTCGGAGCCGTGATCGGCGGCCAGATACTTGAAGGCGGCCACATCGATGCCCTTCTCCAGCCCACCGCGGCCATTATCGTTTTAGGGGGAACCTTTGGGGCGACCTTTGTTTCCTTTCCTCTTCAGGATCTTTTGCGGGCCTTCAGTAGCGCGGTTACGGTCTTTTTGCCCCAGGAGGAGGATCCCGAGGATCTGATCGGTAAATTGGTCGGTTTTGCCAGCACCGCCAGAAAGAACGGCCTGATAACCCTGGAGCAGGATGCGCAGCGGGTCAAGGACCGCTTTCTGGGCCAGGGCTTGGAGATGGTCGTGGACGGGATGGACCCCGAGGAGGTCATGGCGGTCCTGCAGATCGAACTCACCAATTTCGAGGAGCGCCACAAGGTCAGCGCCGAGGTGTTTGAGGCCGCCGGCGGCTTTGCCCCGACCATCGGCATTATCGGCGCGGTTCTCGGCCTGATCCATGTAATGAACAATCTCTCCGACACCTCCAAGCTCGGCGCGGGCATAGCCGTGGCGTTCGTGGCCACGATCTATGGCCTGATGACCGCCAATATCGTCTGCATTCCCATCAGCACCAAGCTCAAGAAACGCTTGAAGGAACAGATCCTCCAGCGGGAAATAGTGATCGAGGGCCTTCTTGCCATCCAGAAGGGCGAGAACCCCAGAATGATCGAAAAACGGCTGCGGGGTTTTACCCTGACCAGCGGCGTTCTCATCTACAGCCGGGGCGCCGGCGGTTCATGAGCGGTAAGCGTTCAGCAGTGCTGCTGAACGCTTGTCATCCTGTGGCTACGGAAATCCTAATACCCTGGGGGAGCGATTCCCATGAACAGACCGAAGAAGAAAAAAGCCCACGAGAAGGAACCGAATCTGGAGCGGTGGCTTGTTTCCTATGCGGACTTCATCACCCTGCTTTTTGCCGTTTTTGTAATGCTCTACGCCATGTCCATCGTGGACCAGAAAAAGATGGAGGAGGTGCAGGCCTCCATTCAATCCTCTTTCTCCGGGCCTCAGACCCTGACTCCGGCGCTCAAGGTTATCGGCAACAAGGATTTCGGCTTGATCCCCGAAGCGGTGGAGCCGCCGGTGCCGTCCCAGTCCCAGGATGAGGCCACTGCCGCGGCCGAGGCCCAGGAGTTCAGCCAGGTCAAGAATGATATCCAGAACACGCTTCAGGAGTATGGCGCCAAAAACGAGGTGCAGCTGACCATCAACGAACGGGGATTGGTGATCAGCCTGAAAGAGGCGGGATTTTTCCCCTCCGGCACTGCCAAGGTGCAGCCCGAGGCCCTGCCCCTGCTGGACAAGATCGCCACCTCCATCTCCCGCTATGACAACACCCTCCGCATCGAAGGGCATACGGACAATGTGGCGATCAGTTCCCCTGCCTTTCCTTCGAACTGGGAACTCTCCACCGCCCGGGCCAACAGTATTGTCCATTACCTCATCGAGAAGCACGGTTTCAAGGGCTCCAAGCTCTCCGTGACCGGGTATGGTGAATACCGGCCGATTGCGGACAACGCCACCGAGGACGGGCGGAAAGTCAACCGGAGGGTTGATATTGTCATGCTCTCCAGCAAGGGAGCCCAGGGCGAGGCGCTGAAGTTCGGCGCGGAATAGCCGATGGGGGCGCAGTCCGAAAAGCTGTCCGGATACGAGCATGACACCCGGCCGGAGCGGCGGGTATCCGCCGGAGCGACTCCGAATGGGGACCAGGCCCATCTCTGGTCCTTGGTTTTGCACGCCGCAGCCATCGAGCATGGCCTGCGCCATGACCAAGCGGGTTGGCGGCTTCTGGTCGCAGAGGAAGACCTCTCCCGCGCCACGCAAGAGCTGCGACTTTTCACCGAAGAAAACCACAACTGGCCGCCGGAGCGGGCGGCACGCCCAGAGGGGGCGGCCATTGTCGAGCACGCGCCGCCCGTGTTGCCGGTTATCGGAGCCTTGGTCGTTTTCCATGCCGTCACCGGCGGTTGGGAGAGCCACAGCCACTGGTTTGCCGGCGGCGGACTCGACCGGGTTCGGGTGGTGAGCGACGGGCAGTGGTGGCGGCTGATTACCGCCCTGACCCTCCATGCCGACAGTGTGCATCTTCTGGGCAATGTCTTTTTCGGCGGGTTGCTGGTCTATTCCCTCTGCCGGCATCTTGGCAGCGGCATTGCCTGGTTCTCGGTGCTGCTTGTCGGGGTTCTTGCCAATGGAATCAATGTGTTTTTTCACGATGATGCCTATCATTCCATCGGATTTTCCACCGCGGTTTTCGGTATGGTCGGCATGCTGAGCGGCATGCGGTTGCGCCGGATCGGCGGCTGGCAAGAGATGGTGCTTGCCCTGGGCAGCGCGGCAAGCCTGCTGGCACTCATGGGTTCTTCCGGCGAGCGCACCGATCTGGGCGCGCATTTCTGGGGAGTCGTTGTAGGGCTGCTGGCCGGGATGAGCCTCGGCGCCCTGCTGGGGATTGCCGGGAAGCGGGTTCTGCCTCCCCTTGGGCAATGGCTGCTCTTTATCGGCAGCCTGGCGATGGTGGTCGGGTGCTGGCTGTACGCCCTGTATCCGTGGGAAGGTCTGTTGTAGAGAGATGTGCCCTGATCGGGCAGGGGGCGGATTCGCCCATGCCGCGGGATAATCCGGGTATAAATTTAAAAAAGGAGTCAAGCCCATGGCTTGGGATGATCAGCAGCCACCTTGGGGCAAGAAGAAAGGGCCGCAAACCCCGGAAGAGGTTATCGCCCTTTTGCTCACCAAGATCAAGGAGTTCTTTGAAGGGGGCGGCACCGGCGGGGGGCAGGGCGAAACCGGCACTCCCGGCCGTCCGGGCCAGGGTTTTCCCGGCGCGGGCCTTTGGGGCCGTTTCGGCAGGATCGGCCTGGTCATCGGCATCTTCCTTCTGGGCAACATCCTGTATTCCGCCTTTTATACCATCGCTCCCGGCGAAAAGGGCGTGGTGCTCCGGTTTGGCAAATACGTCAAAACCACCTCCTCGGGGCTCAATTTCAAGCTGCCCTTCATGGACGAGGTCATCAAGGTCGACGTGGAAAACGTCCGCAAGGAGGAGTTCGGCTTCCGGACCAAGACCCCTGGGCAGCGCACCGAGTTCGTGAAGACCGGGTATGAGGGCGAATCGCTCATGCTCACCAGCGACCGCAATGTCATCGATCTGGAGTGGATCATCCAGTACAAGGTGCAGGATCCCATCTTCTTCGCCTTCAAGGTCAAGAATGTCAAGGAGGCGGTCCGCGATATCTCCGAGGTGGCCCTGCGCCGCATCGTCGGCAACATGACCTTTGACTACGTGCTCAGCAACCGGGAGGTGCTGGCGGCCGCCACCCAGCGCGAGGTGCAGGCATCCCTGGACCGCTACCAGGCCGGGGTGAAGATCGTCACTGTCCAGCTGCAGGACGTCAATCCCCCGGATCAGGTAAAACCTGCCTTCAATGAGGTCAATGAGGCGGATCAGGATATGAAACGGCTGGTGAACGAGGCGGAGGAGGCCTATAACCGGGAGGTGCCCAAGGCCCGGGGCGATGCGAAAAAGATGCTGGAAGAGGCGCACGGCTACGCGGTGGAGCGGGTGAACCTGGCCAAGGGCGAGGCCTCCCGGTTCCTGGCCATCCTCAAGGAGTACAAGGGCGGCCAGGATGTCACCCGCAGGCGGATGTATCTCGAAACCATGCAGGAGGTTCTGCCCAAGGTCACCGAGATCTATGTGGTTGACGGGGACAAGGGCGGGATTCTGCCGTTTCTCGACGTGCGGGGCGGGAACAAGGGTGCGCCGAAGACCCCATAGATAGGGGGATATTCTTCGTCCAGGTTGCAGCAGGGCCCAAGAAAAAAGACAGGGGAAGCCAGTGAACAGGATACTGCGTGGTGTGTTGATAGCGGCGGTGATAGCGGCGGGAGTGGTGCTGGCCAATGCGTTTTTCGTTTTGCCCGAGGGCAAGCAGGCGGTGATTACCCAGTTTGGCAGGCCGGTGGGCAAGCCCATCACCGAGGCCGGGTTGAAGTTCAAGACCCCCTTTATCCAGGAGGTCACTTTTTTTGACAAGATGATCCTCATCTGGGACGGGGATCCCAACCAGATCCCGACCAATGACAAGACCTTTGTCTATCTCGATGTCACGGCGCGCTGGCGGATCTCCAACGCCCTGGTTTTTCTGCAGGCGGTGAACAACGAGAACCGGGCCATGACCATCCTCGATGATATCATCGACGGCACGGTCCGGGATCTGGTGAACAAGAACGATCTGGTCGAGATCATTCGCAGTTCGGATTGGGATCCGGAAGGGATGGGCTTTGGCCCTGCGGGCAAGGATGAGCAGATCCAATACGGCCGGGACAAGATTTCCGCCATGATCCATGCCGCCGCCTCCAAGGTGACGCCCCAGTACGGCATCGAGCTGGTGGATGTGATGTTCAAACGGGTCAACTACATCGACACGGTCCAGCAGCGGGTGTACGAGCGGATGATCTCGGAGCGCAAGCGGATCGCGGCGGAAAAGCGCTCCACCGGCGAGGGGCAGAAATCCGAGATCCTCGGCAAGCTCGATCGGGAATTGAAGGAAGTCAGCTCCCTGGCTGTCCGCGAGACCCAGGAGATCAAAGGCAAGGCCGATGGCGAAGCCGCCAGGATCTATGCGGATGCCTACAATCAGGATCCCGAGTTCTACGCCTTTACCAAGACCATGGATGCCTACCGCCAGACCATGGGGGAAAACACCCGGCTGGTGATCTCTCCGGACTCGCCGTTTTACCGGTATTTGAAAACCCTCAAGTAACGGGTTATTCCAAATCGAGCGGGGTGAGGGGATAGGCGGGCCGGTGTTCCTCGGCGGAGAAGGGGAGCCGCCCTTTTTTGTTGAGCAGGATAAGCAGCTCTTCAAGCTGGGCTTCGCTTTTCAGGTCCGTGCGATTGAGCAGGGTGAAGCGGCATCCGCAGGAGGTCAACTGCCCGCCGCACCAGGGGCAGATCTCCACCGGGCAGCCCAGGGTGTGGATCTCGCCGTCCGCCACATGGCAGACCGGACAGAGATCGGGGTGGAGGTGGGCCGGCACATAGACCGGGAAGGCTGCGAGATCCGCATATTTCTTGAGAAAGGCTTCGCGGTTTTCATGGTTGAAGAAGGCCAAAACCTCCTCCTCCCAGATGCCCTCGGAAAGGGGGCCAAGGAATTCGGCCTGTTCGCTGGCGGCCAGGTAGAGATAGTCATTTTGCCCGGTGCTGGCGCAGATCAGGAATGTTCCCTGCCTGCGGTCCAGCAGGCGAAGCACGGTGATGGCGTCTTCCAATCCCTCGGGCAGATAGCTGTAAAAGGAGTGGAAGATGTTCAGGGCCACGCTGTCCGTGTCGTGTTTTTCCACCAGGGCAGTGGCTTTGGCCAGTGCCTCCGGGGGAACTCCGTATTGCATGAGCAGCTTGATGTCTTCGAGTCGTTGGTTAAGGGTAGGCACGGGTTTTCCTTTGCTGTGCTCTTGCCTCAGGCAAGTGTTGTCAGGTGCTTGATCGCGGCCAGCCAAGCGCTGGTTTCCGCACTGATATCGTCGGCCTGGGTCAGGGCCGTGACCACGGCCAACCGTCTGGCCCCCATGGCGATCAGCTCCGGGATATGTTCCTTTTTGATGCCGCCCATGACCGTGAAGGGCAGGGGGCATCGGGCGCTGAATCTTTTTATGGCCGCAGGTCCGAGGAAGGCGGAGAGGCCGTCCTTGGTCTGGGTGGCGTAAATTGGCCCGATGTTAAAGTAGGAGGCCCCGCGGTTCTCGGCGGTGGCGGCCTGTTCTTCGGTGTTGCAGGAAACGCCGATGATGAGATCCGGGGCCAGGGCGCGGACCTCCGGGGCCGGGATGTCGCCGTTGCCGAGATGGACCCCGTCGGCGCCGCTGATCAGGGCGATATCCACCCGGTCATTGACGATGAACAGGGCGCCTGCTTCCAGGGTTTTTTGGCGGAAGATCTTGGCCTTTTCGCAGAGGCGCAGTCCGTCGGACTCCTTGTCCCGCAGTTGGACGATTTTCGCCCCCCCGGCCAGCACCGCGTCCAGCCAGGCAATGTCGTCGCGTCCCTTGGCCAGCCGTTCGCAGGAGACAGGGTACAGGGTGACCTCCTCGATAAATTTTTCGAGCCGCTGCCGGTACAAATCGTTTTTTGTCTGCATTGCCACGGCTCTCCTTGCGGGCGGGGATTCCAGGTTGGGACTTGAAAAAAAAAGGTATCCAAGTATACTAAACGATTTGAGATGATCTTTCATTACGGTTTTTAGAAAACAGAGGCGAGCCGTCTGATTGAGGCGCTGTCGCAGCGAAGGGCACTTATGGGAAACGTGGTTGTTGGGAAAGAAACAGCGGAGTTGAAGCTTAACGGTAAGGTCTACCAGCTGCCGGTTGTTGTCGGCAGCGAGGGGGAAAAGGCCATCGACATCCGGGCCTTGCGCGCCCAGTCCGGCTACATCACCCTGGACAGCGGCTTCATGAATACCGGCTCCTGTTGCAGCAGCATCACCTTTCTCGACGGGGAGCAGGGGATTCTCAGCTATCGCGGCTATGCCATCGAGGATCTCGCCGAGCATTGCACCTTTGTCGAGGTCGCCTATCTCCTGGATCACGGCAGCCTGCCCACCCAGGCGGAACTGAGTAAGTTCAGCCAGATGCTCGGCAAGTACGCCATGGTCCATGAGGACATGATCCGCTTCTTCGACGGCTATCCGCCCAACAGTCCGCCCATGGCCATTCTGTCTTCCATGGTCAATTCCCTGTGCAGCTTTTACCCGGACATGCTGGACAACCCCCTGGAAAACATCGACAAGATGGCGGCCCGGCTGCTCTCCAAGGTGCGGACCATCGCCGCCTTTTCCTACAAGAAATCCATGGGCCAGCCCCTGGTTTACCCCCGGCATGACCTGAGCTACTGCGCCAACTTTTTGAACATGATGTTCGATTCGCCGGTCAAGCCCTACGAGATCAACGATACGGTGGTCCGAGCCCTGAACAAGTTGCTGATTTTGCACGGCGACCATGAGCAGAACTGCTCCACCGCCACGGTGCGGGTGGCGGGCAGCGCCCGGGTCAATCTGTACGCCTCGATCTCCGCCGGAATTAACGCCCTGTGGGGGCCGCTCCACGGCGGGGCCAACCAGGCGGTGATGGAGATGCTCTCCCAGATCCACGCGGAAGGCGGGGATTATAAAAAATATATCGCCAAGGCCAAGGATCCGGCCGATCCCTTCCGCTTGGTCGGTTTCGGGCATCGGGTTTACAAGACCCACGACCCGCGCTCGCGGATCATCAAGAAGGCCTGCGACGATGTGCTGGCGGCCTTGAACATCTCCGACCCCCTGCTGGACATCGCCAAGGAGCTGGAAGAGGTGGCCCTGCGGGATGAATATTTCGTGGAGCGAAACCTCTACCCCAACGTGGATTTTTACAGCGGCATCATCTACCGGGCCATCGGCATCCCCACCAATATGTTCACGGTGATGTTCGCCCTTGGGCGTCTGCCCGGCTGGATTGCCCATTGGAAGGAGATGTGGGACGATCCCGACTGGCGGATCAGCCGCCCCAGGCAGATTTACGTGGGCCCCAAACGGCGGCCCTTTGTGCCCCTTACCGAGCGGGCCTGAAAAGAACAGCCGGCTGGAAGGATGACAGGATAAAAACGGGTTGGCCGCAGGTGGCCAACCCGTTTTTTTTGTGCCATGATCCGGTGTCGGCGGGCATTCGACCCCCATCACAATAAAAAATAGAAAATGCTCAAGTTTTGCGCGCAGGATGTCGATACAGGAACAGGTAAGTTTTTTTCTTGAGAATCGGCACAGCAGTCGTGGGGGAGATTATGCGGATCAACGCTCTTCTTTCAGGTTTGAGTCCTGTCGCGGTCAGGGGGGGAGAAAATCCGTCTCCTCTTTCCGGCGGCGCGGCGGGAAGCGCAAGGCAAGACAATGGTTCGGCGGATGTGTTCGTGCAGGGGCAGCCTTGGAAGAACATGGCCACCGCAAGTCCGGCCGCTACGGCGGGGGCCAGGCCCTGCGGGTGCAAAACGTGTCCGGCCTGCGCGGCGCAGGCCTATGCCGAACAGGCCGGGGTGAAAAAGGATGTTCCCGTTCCTGCGGTGGCTGCTGCGGAACAAGAAGAAAAGAGAGCGGAACCTTCAGGCGTACGCGGAGAGATAAAATCCGCCCCGGTGAGCAAGGGACAGGAGACCGCTGGGCAGGAGACCGCCGAGCCTGTAAAGGAAAAACCACAAGCGGCCACCGGGCCAAAAAGCGCGGACGGCGAGGTGCTTACCCAGGCGGAGCGGCTTCAGGTAGCCGAGCTTGAGATGATCGACACCAAGGTCCGTGCCCATGAAATGGCGCATCTGGCCGCCGCCGGTTCCTATGCCACCGGGGGCGCCAATTTTCAATACGCGCAAGGGCCTGACGGGAAACAGTATGCCGTGGGCGGCGAGGTTGGGATCGACACCGGAAAGGAATCGAGCCCCGAGGCAACCATCAGCAAGATGCAGACGGTGCGGGCCGCGGCCCTGGCGCCGGCTGACCCCTCTCCCCAGGACCAGAAGGTCGCGGCCAGGGCTTCCCTGGTGATTACCGAGGCCAGCCAGGAGTTGCAGATGGTCCGTCTGGAGCAGACCAAGGGGAAAGCGGAGGGCAAGGCGATCCCCGAGGCCGGGTCGGCAGGGGCATCTCCTTCCGCAACCGGGGAAAAGGGCGCGGTGTCCGAGGATCAGCCCGGCAAGGAAGAACCCTCCGGGCAAGAGCCACCCCCGAAAGGGCAAAATCCCGCCGCCGCCATCATGGCCGGACTCATGCGGCCGCCCGCCCGGTTTCATATCGCCGTCTGATCGGCACGGGGAGTTAAATCACTCCGCACATGGCCTGGTAGTTTTCGCATTCCCGCTGACAGCGAAATGGGCACGGTTCCGTGTTGAACCATTTCTTTCTCGGGCACCAGTAGCGGTCCTTGTACGGCTCGTTGCACCCTTTGCTCGTGATTTTTTGCCTCTCCCTGGCTCCGAATCGAACCACATCGCCGAGAATCGAAAACCGAATGATTGCCATTCCGATACCTCCTGCCTGTGCGGGCTGATCATGGGCTTCCGTGCCCATCTGTTACCCTCTCTATCGGCAATGTCGCACCCTTGGTAAAGGACTTATTGACTTCTGATAATGGCTGGTGTTAATAAATACCCTTTATCCTTGCGCCTGGGCGAGGTGTGTTGCCACACCGCAGAGTGTATTCTCCTGATTTGCTTGTAAATCCCGCCAGTCGCAACGAATACAGCCACGATTTTTTCAAGGGAGATTGCGTGCATGCGTACTGATATCCTGCATAGCGGCGCCGGGGAGTTGACCTACGAGATCCGCAACATCGTCAATGTCGGCGAGAAGTTGCAGAAGCTGGGAACCAAGGTGTACTGGGAAAATATCGGCGACCCCATTGCCAAGGGCGAAGAGATTCCCCAATGGATGAAGCAGGTCGTTGCCGATCTGGTCATGGAGGATGCCACCTACGGCTATTGTCCGACCAGGGGGATGCTGGCGACCCGCGAGTTTCTTGCCGCCAGGACCAACAAGCGCGGCGGGGCGCAGATCGGCCCCGATGACATTATTTTTTTCAACGGCCTGGGTGATGCGATCAGCAAGGTCTTCGGCTTTTTGCGCCCGACCGCCCGCGTGGTGGTACCCTCGCCCAGCTACACCACCCATTCCTCGGCGGAAGCGGCCCATGCCGGAGACCGGCCGGTAACCTACTGGCTGAACCCCAATAATTTCTGGTATCCGGATCTCGATGATCTGGAAAAACGGATCAAGTACAACCCCGCCGTGGCCGGCATCCTGATCATCAACCCGGACAACCCCACCGGCGCGGTCTATCCCGAGGAGATCCTGCGGGGCATGGTGGCGCTGGCCCGGAAGTACGACCTGTTCGTGATCTGCGACGAGGTGTACCAGGCCATCATCTACAACGGCCAAAAAACCCTGCCCCTGGCCGAGGTGATCGGGGATGTGCCCGCCATCTGCATGCGGGGTATTTCCAAGGAAATGCCCTGGCCCGGCTCCCGCTGCGGCTGGATCGAAGTCTACAACGCCGACCGCGATCCCATGTTCGCCAAGTATGTGACCTCGATCCTCAATGCCAAGATGGTGGAGGTCTGCTCCACCACCTTGCCGCAACGGGCGATTCCGGCCATTCTCAGCCACCCGCAGTATGTCCCCTATCTGCAGGAGAGGATCAGCCGTTACGAGAAGTTTTCCAACATCGCCTACGAGGCTCTGAAGGACATCGACGGCGTGCTGGTAAACCGGACCAACGGCGCGTTTTACATGAGCGTGGTTTTCAAGGAAGGGCGGCTGAACAGCCGGCAAACCCTCTCCATCGGCAGCAAGGAGGTCCGCACCCAGGTGGAGGCTCTGGTGGGTGGCCCCAATGTGGCCCATGACAAGCGGTTTGTCTATTACCTGCTGGGGGCCACCGGCGTCTGCGTGGTGCCGCTTTCCTCGTTTGCCACCGAGTTGCAGGGCTTCCGCATCACCTTACTTGAGCGCAACGAGGAACGGTTCACCGAGATTTTCAAGATCATTGCCGATGGGATCAATCAGTACCTGAACTCATAGCCCCCGAGGTCTGTGTTACAAAAAAAAGCCTCTTTCCTTTGCGGGAAGAGGCTTTTTTTGTTAGAGCGTGCCCGTGTGTTCAGCTAATTTTTGGCTATGTGGAGCTCGGTCCGGCGATGCTCTTTTGCTCCTGCAACACGGCAAGCAATCGATGTATTTCAAGCAGAGCCGCATCCTGCGCCGCCAAGTGTTCGAGAATGGCGCGGACCTCATGTTCGGCCCTTTTATTGATCAGGTAATCGTTGTGTGCCTCCAGCCGGTCTCGATTGGCCTGCCGGTTCTGGCTCATCATGATGATGGGCGCGGCATAGGCGGCTTGCAGGGAGAGGACCAGATTCATGAAAATGAAGGGGTAGGGATCCCAGTGGCGCACCCAGGCGGTAATATTGACAATAACCCAGATTGCCAGGATTATTGTTTGGATGATGATGAACCACCAGCTCCCCAGATTTGCTGCAACCCAGTCGGAGGCTTTTTGTCCGAAGGTCAGTTGGGTTGCAATGATTTGGTTGACGTTTTGTACCGGCGGATGCTCGTGTTTGAATGGTTTGGGAAATTGTGGTTTGGTCATGTTTGCTCCATCTTCGTTCCCATGGCCTTCAAGTCTTTATGGTTTCTTGGTGGAAAGCACGATCTGCTGCATCTCGAGTTTGACCTGGCGGTTCTTCACCTCGGCGAGGCTGAACGAGGCTGCCTTGTCGCCGATGAAGATGTGGTACACTTGGATCGACCCCGGAAGCTGTTTGTTGCGGCATTTTTGGACAATCACTCCGCCATTGTTCCCCCGATAGCGTTTTTCGATGATGAGGTTGGGGAAATGCTTTTGGGTCAGCAGCACATCGATGGGCGGTTTTCCCGGTGCGGCCTGTTTGTCCGCGATGCCGAGGATGGATTTCAGGGTTTTGCCGATTGTCCCGGTGAGGCTGTCTTCGGGGGCATAAAAATAACCTCTTTGCGAACTCTTGTCCTTGTCCGCGGTCAGGGTGACAAAACGGGTGGTCAGTTGTGATTGGCCGTCGCGGCCAAGGATGGATCCTTCTCCCTGGGTCGAGACCACACGCCAGGGCCGGGGGTAGGTGAAAATCAGGCCGGTGTTGTAATCGGTGAAGATCTGGGCCTGCGGCTGGGGCGGCGGCTGCGGCGGAGCCGGTTGCGCTTCCTGGGCCGGAGCACCCCCCTTGTCCGGTGGCGTTTCCTTGACGGTTTGCGCAGCCTTTTCCTGGGGGATGAGGGAAACCCGTTTCCCTTTTGTTTCCGGGTGAGCCGTTTGGGCGGGCTTTTCCGGCTGGGAGCTTTTGCCTGTTGTTGTCTCTTTGTCCGGGCGGGAAGACGGGTCATGCACCGGGGGCAGGGTGCATCCGTTGGCAAGGAAAACAAGGGCGAGCAAGGTTGGGATACAGGTATGTTTTTTCATGGTTTCTCCGTGGCCTCGAACATGCGGGGCTGCATGGAAAGGTGTACCGCCGGGCGTGGGGGCTGTCAATCGCAAAAAAGAAGCCAAAGAACGCGGGGACAGAAAAAGATGGACGTCCCTGCCTTTTTTTTTTAACATCACTGCCTCACAGTATCAGTGCAAGGTGCAGTGATAATCCGGCGGCTTACGCCCGGTTGGGCAACATCCTCCGCCTGTCCGCTATCAAGAGAGAACTGTAATGAGAATTTTATCCGGGATTCAGCCCTCTGGCCAGCTCCATATCGGCAACTACTTCGGCATGATGCGTTCCATGATCGCAAGCATGGATTCCAGCGAGCTGTACGCCTTTATCGTGGACCTTCATGCCCTCACCTCGGTGCAGGATCGGGAGCGCTTGTCGCGCGGCACCCTGGAGGCGGCCACGGATTTTCTCGCCCTGGGCCTTGACCCGGAGCGGTGCATCTTCTGGGTGCAGTCCGACGTGCCCGAGGTCACCGAGCTGACCTGGATTCTTTCCGTGCTCACCCCCATGGGATTGCTGGAGCGGTGCCATTCCTACAAGGACAAAACCGCTAAAGGGGTGGCCGCCAGCCACGGCCTGTTTTCCTACCCGGTGCTCATGGCCGCCGACATCCTGCTCTATCAGGCCGAACGGGTGCCGGTGGGCAAGGACCAGAAGCAGCATCTGGAGGTGGCCCGCGATATCGCCATCAAGTTCAACAACACCTATGGCGAGACCTTTGTCGTGCCCGAGCCGGTCATCGACGACAACCTGGCCACCATCCCCGGCCTGGACGGGCAGAAGATGTCCAAATCCTACGGCAACACCATCCCCATCTTCGCCACCGAAAAGGAGCTGAAGAAAAAGGTCATGGCCATTGTCACCGACGCCACCCCGGTGGAGGAGCCCAAGGATCCGGAGAAGTGCAATCTCTTCAGCCTCTATAAGCTCTTCGCCCCACCGGACCGGCTGGCCGAGGTGCATGGCCTCTATGTGAACGGCGGGGCCATGTACGGCAAGATCAAGCTGGAACTCCTCGATCTGCTCTGGGAATATTTCCGCGAGGCCCGGGAGAAGCGGGAGCAGTTGCTGGCCGATCCGGGCCAGGTGCGGGATATTCTCCATCGCGGCGCCGGCAAGGCCAGGGAAAAGGCGATCGTCACCCTGGATATGGTGCGGGATCGGGTTGGCTTGAGGTATTGAGGGGAACTCAAATCATCTTGGGGGGTAGTTGCCATGGCGGAGAACAATCGTGATTTTGATGCCACCAAACATTTCGATGCAAACCGTGCAAACGTCTATGATGCAAAAATCAGGAGAATTGTGCCTGGTTACGAGGCGATGCATGATCTTTCCCTGAGCCTCCTCCATAGCCATTTCCCTTCACAGGCAGAGATCCTTGTCGCCGGGGCCGGCACAGGCCAGGAAGCTGTTTCGTGTGCCCAGGCAAACCCCTCCTGGCGGATTACCGGGGTGGATCCGACGGAAAAGATGCTTGCCGTTGCCAGGATCCATGTCGAGGATTTGAATTTATATGACCGGGTCCAATTGCATCTGGGCTGGGTTAAGGATCTGCGCAACGAGCTGCCCTTTGATGCCGCCACCTCGATCCTTGTCATGCAGTTCATCCCCGACAACGGGGCAAAGGAGGAATACCTGCGGGAAATATCCTCCCGGCTGAAACCAGGAGGGAAGTTCATCATCATTGATTTGGTCGGAGACAACACCTCCAGGGAATTCGAGGTGTTTCTCGCAACCTGGAAGGCAAGGCAGCTTCGTCTGGGGGAGGATGCCGAAGAGGTTGAGAAGGACTTCGCGCACATCGTCCGGGACATCCGGTTCATCACCGAAGACAGGATGAACAGCTTGTTGCGGGAGGCCGGGTTCAAAAATATCCATAAATTTTTTCAGGCCTATCTTTTTTGCGGCTGGGTCGCGGAGAAGGCATAGGAAAACGCCAAAACAAGGGGCCTCCGTGCCCATTTTGTGTTCCCCCGGGTGATGCCCGCAAGGCTCGCCCTCTCTCCTTACGATTCTTCCTCCCTTTTTTCCACCAAGGCAGCCGGCACAATGCTGCCGCTGCCATAGCGGTCGCTGATGGTGTCGATCGCCTTGTAGAGGCGGCAATCCTTCAGCCTGGTCCGACTCTGGCCGAACAGGGACAACTGGCCCGACGCCTCGGCCGGGATCAGGTTGGAAAGCGATATCCCCAATAAGCGGATGGGGCGCAGGGTGATCTCGGTTTTGGCCAGCAGCCGGCATCCCGTCTGGTAGAGCGACCTGTCGTCCGCCACCGCCTCGGCCAGGGTGAGCGAGCGGGTCACCTGCGCGAAATCCCGGTATTTGACCTTGATGGTCACGGTTCTGCCAACCAAGCCTTTGTCCCGCGTCCGTTTGCCCACCTTGATACACAGGGCCAGCAGCTCCTGTTGGATCCTTTTTTTGTCGCGCAGATCCTCCGCAAAGGTCTCTTCGTGGCCGATGGACTTGGCCTCCTGTCTCGGTTCAACCGGACGAAAATCGATGCCCAGGGCCGATTCGTGCAGCATGAGGCCTGCCTTGCCGAATTTGGCCGTGAGGATGGCGAGGGGGATGCGGCGCAGGTCGCCGATGGTTTTTACCCCGATCATGGCCAGGGCCTCCCTGGTGGTATGGCCCACTCCCCACAACCGGCCGATGGGCAAGGGGGCGAGGAAGGATTCTTCCTCGCCGGGAGGGACAATGGTCAGGCCGTCCGGCTTGTTGAGGTCGGAAGCGATCTTTGCCACCAGTTTCGAACCGCCGACCCCGGCCGAGACGGTGAGGCCCATGGTTTCTTTCACCAGCGCTCGGATCTGTATGGCAATATCCTCCGCCGTGCCCATCAGCTGCCGGCTGGCCGTGACATCCAGGAAGGCTTCGTCCAGGGAGAGGGGTTCCACCAGCGGGGTGAAGCGCTGGAAGATATCCATGATCCGGCGGGAAACCTCCTGATACCGCGCCATGCGAACCGGGAGAAACACCCCCTGCGGGCAGAGCTTTCTTGCAGCGAGCAAGGGCAGGGCCGAATGGACCCCGAATTTTCGCGCTTCATAGGAGGCGGCGCAAACCACCCCGCGATTGCTGTTGCCGCCCACCACCACGGGCAACCCCCGGAGGGCGGGATTGTCGAGGATCTCAACCGAGGCGTAAAAGGCATCCATATCGAGGTGGATGATGCGGCGGTTGGCTGGGGGAGTCATGGCTGCGGAAACGTCTCTTTCTGAATTGGCGGGCGAATGGTTTTTTTCATGATATCCGCTTCGGTCGTGGATGCAAGGAAACGATTGTTTTGCGTGCGGAGCAGTGTTGCCGGAATGGCGAAAGAGTTTCCATGGTGTCAGCAGGATGACAGGTGGAGCGGGAAAATTTTTCCCTTTATGCCGGAGGGACGGTGTCCGGGAATACGCTGGGTCTATTTACGGTAAATATTATTTTTTCTTTTAATTTCAGCATGATGCGTTTTATTTTTTGTCTATTCCCTTGCCAGGCAAGGCCTCCGGCTGGGTGATCTTTCGCGGTTTGGCATGAATATGGCATTGTCTCCAGGTAACAATCATTTTTAATGAAAGGAGCCGTTGCAATGAATGCCGCAATCTCTCTCTCCGATAGGGAAACGATAGGGCCGATCAACCTGGACCATCTGATGGTGGAGCTCGACCGCTACCGCCGCCAATCGGAATGGTTGAAACAGGTCAACGAGCTGCATGCCAGACTGGCCGGGGCCACCGACCTGCAAGGCATGATCGAGGCTTTTTCCGTGTGGCTGACCCCCTTGGTCGAGCATGACCTGATTGCCTACCGCAGCCTTGACCGGAGCCGGGTGCATATCATCTGCTCCTGCCACGGGCCGGACCGGCGTCTGGCCATGCAGACCGCCGAGGAGGTATTCGAGAAGATAGATTGTCAACTGGATGACACCTGTTGCGAGTGGGGCTCATTCTTCGTGCAGCAGTGGCGGATGTCCTTTGCCTCCAACCAGGGCTGCCTGATGCTGCTGCGTCGGGAACCCTGCATTGATGCGAAGGAGTCCAAGATTCTCCGCGATGCGTTGGAGATTTTGGGAGAGCCCCTGCAACGCGCCCTGATGTATGAAGATCTTTTCACCCAGGCACGGCGGGACATGCTCACCGGCCTCGACAACCGCAGGGTCTTTGAGGAGCGCATCGGGCCCATGCTGGAAACCGCCCGTCGCCATGGCAGGCCCATCACCGTGGCCAGCATGGATTTGGACCATTTCAAACAGATCAACGATACCCTGGGGCATGCCGCCGGGGACAACGCCTTGCAGATGGTGGCCAAGACCTTGACCGGAATGGTGCGCAACAGCGATCTCCTGGTGCGCATGGGCGGCGATGAGTTTGTGCTGGTCTTGCCGGATACCGCCCTTGAACCGGCACGGCTTCTGGCCGAGCGGCTGTGCAGCGCCATCGATAGCCTTGAGCTGAATGCCGCGGACGGCAGCAGATTGGGGGTGAGCATCGGCCTTGTTCAGTGGAGCCCGGAAATGAGCAAGGACGAGTGGCTGCAGCGGGCCGATGAAGTGCTCTACCAGGCAAAAAAGACCGGGCGTTGCCGGGTGTGCGTGGAGGAAGGCTGAGTTTCGGCTAGCCCGTAACAAAAGAAGCAATCAGGCCATGGCTGGCTGGAGCAGAGGGAAAATCTGCTCCGATCGGGCATGGCCTTTTTTATTGCTTTTTCCCTGCGCAGAGTCAGGAAAATAGAAATATCGGGCTCCGCCCCCATTTTGCCCGTGACAATAGTTCCATATATTGTTCCGGAACTCCGGCAGTTTGTATTTTGTAGGTCGGGTAGAGCAAAGCGAAACCCGACAATTTTCAGTAGAGCTGTAGATGATGTTGTCGTTTAAACGTCGGGTTTCGTACCTCTACCCGACCTACGAACTTAAAAGCCACTTTTGTCCCTTAGAATGGTGCCATTAAGGCAGAATATGGCCCGTTTTTCATGTTTTTTCTTCACTAAATCAATTGGTTGCCTTGGCCAGACCCCATGTGCTAACTCCAAGGTGCAGGGTTAGGCTTTAACATTGAACTCGCGCTCAAGCTCAGCAAGGTTGTAGAACCTGATTTCGATGGGAAAGGAAAAGTCTTTTCGATAGTGGTCAATTTGCTCCGCAACTCGCCCGTGGCTGACGCCGCCTTCGTCGGTTGCTAACGCAAGGAGAACACGAAAGTTTGAGGTTTGTTCGGCAGGCAATAGCTTCACACTCTGTTGAATGCGCGCAAGAGTGTCACGTAGTTGCGTGCCTGACATCAAGGCATTTCGCAGGTACTTAACTTCAATAACTGTTGTGACGCCTCTTTCCCTGACGATGCCGTCAAATATGTACCGACCCGCTAAAGAATTTAGCTTGACCTCTCTTTGGATTTCGGTCGAAAATTCTTTGCTCAATTTCTGGAATATGAGGTCTTCGGCCAGCATGTAGGCAGCTTGGGTACTGCGGCGGACAAGAGTTTGATAAGAAAATGCTGAGTTTCGAGTGGTAGATGTGGTTGCGCCGACTATTGTTGCGGGGACCGTCTCGGGCTTGGGTAGATCTTTGGCCACCGTTTCCTCTTCTGCAATTTCGGCTTCTATCTTTAGAACTTTCTCTGCAAAGGTCGCTTTCGGGAGTGAGCGTAGAAAGTTGTCCTCATTCTGATAATCGGACGGCGCGTAGAGAACCTTATGGTTGAAGTTCAGCGTAAGAAAAAATAGGACAATCAGCAGAATTGGAAAGATGATCAAGAACCACACATAGAGGGATTGGTTCGT
Source organism: Desulfurivibrionaceae bacterium (assembly GCA_041675265.1). Taxonomy (GTDB): domain Bacteria; phylum Desulfobacterota; class Desulfobulbia; order Desulfobulbales; family Desulfurivibrionaceae; genus Thiovibrio. The sequence goes on from JBAYUD010000004.1 coordinate 49,712, forward strand.
TGGGGCGATGAACGGCAGAACGACGGTGCCGCTGATCTCCGCGATAGCGGCGAATATTGCGATGATCGTCAGCGGATTCTTAATTGGACCAATTTTCTCAACCACGATATCTCCTTGTGGTCTAACGCCGCTCATGAGGTCCGGGCAAAAAGCCTTGCCCGTTAAGGCCGTAAGGTTTTCCCGTCATTTTCCATGAGCTGGTCAGCCCGGCTTTGGTTTGGTGTAGAACTGTGCTGCGATGGACATCTGTCGGAGAAAGGTTTGCATCCTCTGACTGTTGTAACTGTCAAGAGATGAATGCGGACAGAAGAACTCATATCCTGTAGGAACATGCTCCGCACACCACTCGTGATAATTGTCATTTGGCAGTGCATATAGAACGCGCAAGTGACGAACGGGCACAGACAAATCCAAATGGGGCGCTTTGCCAAATGATGCAGAAGCCTTCCACCGGGGAAACTGCCCCCCTTTGTTTACAGACACCTTTTCATCCAACCACTCTTTCTTGCACGACAGAACGAGGCTGTGACTCGATGGAACGTAGCGAGACCTCTTGTCGTTCAGATTTTGAATGGTGCCACAAACTTCCACGACGACAACATCACAGCTTGTTTGCCCCTGAAAATGGACCCAAAGGCCGTCTGGCTGAGTTTTGAAAAGTGCCGCTCCCGGCGCCGATAGGCATGGCCCCGGCATGTTTCTGGCTTTTTTGGGCTGCCCCTGAATCCAATAGCCCTTTCCACCTGGAGGCGGCCATAGCTTTTTTGTCCGTGTGGGCCATCCGAGGAGGATGTCCTTTGCTTCACGATCTCGGAGTTTTCTTCCTGCCATATGCTTTCCAGGCTAATAATATTATCGAGCTAGCTCGGGTTGTTTGTTTTTGCTCGATTTCCGGCCCATTAAGTGATCTTTTGGGGGCAGATGCTGAGTATTTTTTTGCTTAAATAGCCATATGTCCACCCCATATGGGGGTATTATCGAGCAAGCTGTATAATTCCGGCTAATTTTAGCCAGAGTATTATCTGTCTACCTGACACCATGGAGCAATTCAAGAATTATCTTCGTTTCAGGCAGGCGGGGAAAAATCAGAATCGGATAACCAGCGAAACGGTGTGCCGTCCGTGCATCGTCAGCCCCATGCACACCAAATCTTTTCTTCTGTTTCCCCCACCGGTTTTGTATGCTGAAATCAAAGCACATCACCCAACAAGGGAGCACAACCATGAAACTCACCTTCCACGGCGCGGCGAAAACCGTCACCGGCTCACAGCATCTGCTCGAAGTCAACGGCAAACGCATCCTCCTTGATTGCGGGTTGTTCCAGGGCAAGCGCAAGGAGGCCTTCGAGCTCAACCGCACCGGCTTTTGCGCGGGCAAGGATCTTGACTGCCTGATTCTTTCCCATGCCCACATCGACCATTCCGGCAATATCCCCTGTCTGGTTAAAAAAGGATTTACCGGTGACATCATCTGCACCTCGGCCACCCGCGACCTCTGCGCGGTGATGCTCATGGATGCCGCGCATATCCAGGAGCAGGATGTGGAGTTTGCCAACAAGTTACGCAAAAAGAACAGGCAGAAGGAGTTCGAGCCCCTCTACACCAAGGAGGATGCCGTGGTCGCCATGGACCAGTTTGTCGGCATCAGTTATAACCGCAAGCGGGAGATCCTGCCCGGCGTGCATCTCACCCTGGTGGATGCGGGGCATATGATGGGCAGCGCCAACGTGATTCTCGACATCCATGACCGGGAGAAGAATCGCGATCTTCGCCTTGTTTTCAGCGGGGATATCGGACGGAGTGGGATCCCCATCATCAACGACCCTGCCGTGCTGAGCGAGGGCGCGGATATCCTCATCATGGAGAGCACCTACGGCAACCGCCAGCATCCGCCGTACCCGGAGTCGGAAAAGGAATTGGAGCGGATTGTCAACGAGACCTACCAGCGGGGCGGGACGCTCTTGATTCCCGCCTTTGCCGTGGGCCGGACCCAGCAGCTGGTCTATGCCTTGCACAGGCTGTTTTTGAAGCGTGATATCCCCAGGCTGCCCATCTATGTGGACAGCCCGTTGGCCACCCGGGTTACGGATATCTTCCGGTTGCATCCGGAAACCTACGACAGCGAGATCCGGGAATTTTTATTGAAGGATAACCACAGCAACCCCTTTGGTTTTGACACCCTGCGGTACACCCAGAGCGTGGAGGATTCCAAGGAGCTGAATTTTTTACGGGAGCCGGCCATCATTATCAGCGCCAGCGGCATGATGGAGGGTGGCCGCATCCTGCATCACCTGCGCAAGCGCATCAGCGACAAGAAAAACACCATTCTGGTCACCGGCTGGCAGGCGCCCAATACCCTGGGCCGCAGGATTGTGGAAGGGCAGGAAACGGTAAGGATTTTCGGCGAGGAATTTCCGCTCAAGGCCAAGGTGGAAACCCTCACCGGGTTCAGCGGCCATGCCGATCGGGATGGGTTGCTGGCCTGGGCCGGGGCCATGCGCAAGAAACCGGCCCGCACTTTTGTGGTGCATGGCGAGGAGGACGTGGCCACTGCTTTTGCCGAGAGCCTGCGGCAGGAGCTCGGCTTCCCCATGGTGGAGATACCGGAACCACACCAAGCCTTTGAGGTGTAGCTATAGCTAATAGCTTACAGCTTACGGCTTTCAGCTTCCACCGGCATGCTCTTGATGTGGATATCCCGCTGCGGATAGGGGATATCAATGCCCTGTTCGTGAAAGCTCTCCCAGATCCTTAACAGAATATCGCTCTTCACATTCTTGACCCCGTTGACCGGATCGTTGATCCAGGCGCGCAGTTCGAGATCAACCGAGCTGTTGCCGAATCCCGCCAGCAGGCAAATGGGCGGCGGCGTCCGGATGATCCTCTCTGTCTGTCTGGCCGCCTCCTCGCAGAGGGCCATGGCCTTGCGCACGTCCGAGCTGTAGGCAATACCCACCGGAATCTTCAAGCGTACCGTGCTGTTGCTGAACGACCAGTTTTCCACCCGCTGGGTGATCAAATCCTCGTTGGGGATCAGAAACTCCTTGCCGTCCTGGGTGATGAGCGAGGTATAGCGGGCGCCCAGCGAGTTGACCCAGCCATAGGTTTCGCCCACGGTGATGACGTCGCCCGGCTTGATGGATTTGTCCAGCAGGAGGATGATGCCGCTGATCAGGTTGGAGACGATCTTTTGCAGACCAAAGCCGATGCCAACGCCCACCGCGCCGGTGAAGATGGTAAAGGCGGTGAGGTCGATGCCCACGATCCGCAATCCCACCAGGATGGCGACACCGATGAGCGAGACCTTGGAAAGTTTTATGAACAGCACCTGAATGGACGGCGAGAGAGCCGAGTTTTCGCGGATCCGTTTTTCCAGCAGATGGGAGAGGATGCGGGCTCCCCAGAGCAGCAGGGCCAGGGTCAGGAACCCTTCGAGCACGGTGAGCAGCGAGATGCGCAGCGCGCCAAGCTTGAGGGAGAGCCGGTCAAGCAGTCTGACCGTGGGGCCAAGCAGATCCAAGATGTTGAGGGCCGCCAGGGTCCAGGCGATGACCGCGACCAGTCTGGCCCAGGAGGTCTTGTTGAAAAGTGAGGAGGTGGCCTGGATAAGGATCCAGACCGCCAGCAGATTCACGAGAATGGTGAGCAGGTTGTGCGGCCATTCGGCTTCCACGGCCACCAGCAGCGAGATAAGCAGCAGCACAAGCCAGATCAGGGGCGCGGCAAGGGGCAGCACGGTGGCAAGGAACTGGCCGAAACGCCTCCGGCTCAAATCGGGAGCGGAAAATCGTTGCTTGATCCTGTTGCCGGCCAGAAAGGCGATCAGCAGGGCGCAGGTTATCACCATCGCCTGGATAAAGTGGTCGTAGGTGAGCACATGTTCGAGCAGCCATTCTGTGACGGCGTCGAGTTTCTTTTCGCTGACAGTGGAAAGCCAGAGGCTTTTCATGGGAGATGTTTCCGTAAAAGAGATGACGTGGAGATGGTTTTATGCCTGCCGCGAGTATAGCAGCAAAACCAGAACGAGCAGAGAAAAAAGCGTAATCGGGATGCCGACCTTGGCGTGTTCCCTAAAGCTGATCTCGATGTGGAATTTTCGTGCCTGCTCGATGACGATGAGATTGGCGATGCTGCCGATGATGATCAGGTTTCCGGCAAAGGTGCTGGACAGGGCCAGGACGTACCACTGTTCCGGCACGCCGGGGTCGAGAAAGCGGACCAGGAACATGGCGGCGGGCACATTGCTGACCAGATTGCTCATGATGGTGGAGATGCCGGTGAGGGCAAAGAGATTGGTGATCGCCAAGCCGTGGCCGGCCATGGCCTCCATGAGCAGCCTGGGAATCTCGCGGCTGGTTATGCCGTGGACCACGATGAACAGGGAGCAGAACAGGGTGAGCAGGTGCCAGTCCACCAGCTCCATGATCCGGCGGGAGTGCATTTTCCGGCTGCACAGCAGAACCCCGGCCACGGTGATGGCGGAAAGCTCCCTGGGGATGGGGGTAAAGAAAAGGGTGACCAGAACCAGCATGGCGATGAGCCCCTTGGCGCTTTGCCAGCGGTCGAACTCGGGCCATTCGGAGCTCGCCTCTGTGATTTTGGGGGCCGAGGGCAGGGTAAAGCGGCCTTTGTAGGCGCGGCAGAGGATAGCGTAGGCGCCACCCAGGGCGAGGAGCGCGGGCGGGGTGCACCAGAGCAGGAAGCGACCGAAATGCAAATGGCCGACTTGGCCGATCAGCATGTTCTGCGGGTTGCCGATGATGGTGGCGGCCGAGCCGATATTGCTGGCTGCGGCAAGGCCCAGGAGAAAGGGCAGGGGGTTGAGTCCTTTTTTAAGCAGGGCCAGGCAGAGAACCGGGGTGAAGGCCAGGCAGACAATGTCGTTGGCCAGCAGGGCGGAAAGCAGCCCGGCCACCAGCATGGTGGCGAGGAGGAAAAGCCGGGGACGGTCCAGCAGGGTGGTGGTGCTGCTGGCAACCCAGGTGTAGAAGCCGCCCAGCCTAAGCCGGGCGGAAAGCACCATCAGTCCGTAGAGCAGGATGATGGTGGGCAGGTCGATGGCCGCCATGGCCTCGGTGAGCGGCACCGCGCCGCTGGCGATCATGGCGATTGCCCCCAACAGGGCGATGCCGGTACGGTCCAGCATCAGGCCGGGAATCCGGCCGATGGCCACGCCGAGATAGGTTATGATGAAGATGGCAACGGCAAGGTCTGGCATGTGCTATCCTGAGGAAAGATTGCAAATCGGATTTGCTTATATATCCCTCAGGTCTTGGGCAATGCAAAGGTTATGTGGGGCGGATTTGTAAAAAAGGTTCGTTTTGGAATTCAGGGGGCTGAAACTGGCCGGAACGTGAAATTAGCTTGTTCATTTCTTTGCGTGCCCAAAGAAACGAACCAAAGAAAGGGCACCCTGTGTCTCTTGTCCCGCCGTGGGCGGGATGCCCTGTGCTCCTCGATGCTGCCGGGGCTTTGCAAACTCGCTGCGCTCAAACAGTGCAAATCCCTTTTTCGGCAGCCTCTCCGGTGCTCGGCTGCGTGCCAATGGGATTTTTCCTCTCCCCCCCCATTTGTCCTGCCGCGCCTCGCAGACGGGGGCGGGAAAAAACGCTAAAACTGTCTGAGGGCGAAGCCCGAGTTTTTTAGCGTCCCGCCCTCGTCGAGAAGTAAGGGAAGCCCGCAGGGCCAGGACTGGCTGGGGTGCCTTTTTCTTGTTTCTTCTTTTGGGCACGCAAAAGAAGAAAGGGAGAACAGCAGAAAGGCTCCTTTCTTCGCCTCCCTTAAAATTACTGGAGGAACCAAGAAAATCGTTTTTTCTGCCTTGGATCATCAGTCAAATTCGGCGCAATCGCCTCTGTCAACAGATTGACATCCGCCGCCCTTGACAGCGGCTGGGGGCGCGCTTACGGTATTCGCAGTACAGGGCGGGGGACGTCTTTGGTTCATTTTTTCCGATGAAGGAGCAACGGATATGCAGTTTGATAAATTCACGGTGAAATCGCAGGAAGCGGTGCAGGGGGCCCAGAATCTGGCCCAGGGCAAGGGGCATCAGGAGATCCAGCCCGAGCATCTCATGCGGGTGCTCCTGGACCAGCCCGATGGGATCGTGGTGCCTATTCTCCAGAAGTTGGGGGTGGACCCTGGTCTGCTGAGGCAGGAGATGGATGGGCTGCTGGCCAAGCTGCCCCAGGTGAGCGGCGGCGGGTACACCCAGGCCTATGCCGGAAAACGGTTTCAGGCCCTGCTGGACCGGGCCTTCAAGGTGGCCGGGGAGATGCAGGACGAGTACGTCAGCCTGGAGCATCTGATTCTGGCCGTGCTCGACGACAAGGACTCTCCGGCGGCCCAGGCCTTCAAGCGCAAAGGGATAAGCCGGGAGGCCTTTTTGCAGGCCCTGGTCGCCATCCGCGGCAACCAGCGGGTCACCGATCCCAATCCCGAGGAAAAATATCAGGCCCTGGAGAAATATGCCCGCAACCTCACCGATGTTGCCCGGCAGGGCAAGCTCGACCCGGTAATCGGGAGGGACGACGAGGTGCGGCGGGTGATCCAGGTGCTTTCCCGGCGGACCAAGAACAACCCGGTGCTCATCGGCGAGCCAGGGGTGGGCAAGACCGCCATTGTCGAGGGGTTGGCCCAGCGCATCGTCAACGGCGATGTGCCGGAAACCCTGCGCAACAAGCAGGTGTTGTCCCTGGATCTGGGCGCGTTGGTGGCCGGGGCCAAGTATCGGGGCGAGTTTGAGGACCGGCTCAAGGCGGTGCTCAAGGAGGTGGAGAAACGGGCTGGCGAGGTGATCCTCTTCATCGACGAGATCCACACCCTGGTCGGGGCCGGGGCTGCGGAAGGGGCCATGGACGCCTCCAACATGCTCAAGCCCGCCCTGGCTCGGGGCGAGCTGCACTGCGTCGGCGCCACCACCCTGAACGAGTACCGCAAGTACATCGAAAAGGATGCCGCCTTTGAACGCCGCTTCCAGCAAGTGCTGGTGCAGGAGCCCTCCTTGGACGACACCATCGCCATCCTGCGCGGGATCAAGGAAAAATACGAGGTCCACCACGGGGTGCGGATCAAGGATTCGGCCACCGTCGCGGCGGCGACCCTGTCCAACCGTTACATCACCGACCGCTTTTTGCCGGACAAGGCCATCGACCTCATCGACGAGGCCGCCTCCCGGTTGCGGATCGAGATCGATTCCATGCCCACCGAGATCGACGAGGTGGATCGTAAGCGGATCATGCTGGAAATCGAGCGGGAGGCCCTGAAAAAAGAAAGTGATATCGGCTCGAAAGAACGACTGGCCAAGATCGAGGCTGAGCTTGCCGAGCTGAACGAGAGCCTGACCGCCATGAAGGGCCACTGGAGTCTGGAACGGGATATCATTCAGAAGATCAGAAAGGTCAAAAGCGGCATCGACGAGGCGCGGGTGGCCGAGCAGCAGGCCGAGCGCCAGGGCGATCTCAGTAAGGTGGCCGAGATCCGCTACGGCAAGATCGTGGAGCTGGAAAAACAGCTGACTGCGGAGAACGCCCACTTGGCCGAGATCCAGAAGGACCGGCAGATGCTCAAGGAAGAGGTGGATGAGGAGGATGTGGCCCAGGTGGTGGCCAAGTGGACTGGCATCCCGGTGGACCGCTTGCTCTCCGGGGAAAAGGAAAAGCTGGTCCATGCCGATGCCGAGCTGGCCCGGCGGGTGGTGGGCCAAACAGAGGCCATCGGTGCGGTGGCCAACGCGGTGCGCCGCGCCCGGGCCGGGTTGCAGGATCCCAACCGGCCCCTGGGATCCTTTATCTTTCTGGGCCCCACCGGGGTGGGCAAGACCGAGCTGGCCAGGAGCCTGGCCCATTTCCTCTTTGACACGGAAAAGGCCATGATCCGGCTGGATATGTCCGAGTTCATGGAAAAGCATTCGGTCTCCCGTCTGATCGGCGCGCCTCCGGGCTACGTGGGCTACGAGGAGGGGGGGTATCTCACCGAGGCGGTGCGGCGCAGGCCCTATTCGGTCATCCTCTTTGACGAGATCGAAAAGGCCCACCCGGATGTGTTCAACGTGCTTCTCCAGATTTTGGACGATGGGAGGATGACCGACGGCAAGGGCAGGACCGTGGATTTCAAGAACACCATCCTCATCATGACCTCGAATCTGGGCAGCCAGCTGATCATGGAGCTGGGCGAGGGGAGGCGGGCCGAGATGCAAACCCAGATCGACGCCATCCTCCATGCCCAGTTTCGGCCCGAGTTCTTGAACCGGATCGATGAGATCATCATCTTCCACGCCTTGGGCAAGGAGCATCTTGCCAGGATCATCGACATCCAGGTGGGACTGCTCACCCAGCGGCTGGCCGAGCAGAAGTACAGCGTCAGCCTGACCGACGCGGCCAAGGAGTATCTGATCGAGGTGGGCTACGACCCGAGTTACGGGGCAAGGCCGCTCAAACGCGCCATCCAGCGCTATGTCCAGGACGGGCTGGCCATGAAGATTCTGGATGGCACCTTTGCCGAGGGCGACAGGATCGTGGTGGACCGGGGCGAGGCAGGGCTTACCTTCGGCAGGGGATAGGGATAGGTTAAAGGTTAAAGGCGCAAGGTGAAGGGCCGGCCGGGATTGTGGATGATCCGGCCGGCCTTTTGTGGTATATGGGATGGTCGTGGCAAGGGTAGGAGGTCTTTAATCTGGTTGTTTTGATGGATTTATAAAAAAAGACCCTTCGACAGGCTCAGGGCGAGCGGATGTTGTCTTAACGTATAGATTTCCGATCGTGCTGAGATTCTATGGTTTACGTCAAGCATTTTGTAAGCCGTTCCGGGTTAAATGTCGAGCGGTAATGGTGAATAGACCAGGCGGCTCGGGCGATTTTTCGGGCAATGATCACCAGCGTTGCGGTCGTGCTCCAGCCTTTGCTGCGGTAATATTCGTAGATAGATTTCCAGACCTTGGTTTTGACGGCGGACATCGCGGCATTAAACAGCAGACGGCGCAATTCGCCGGAGCCCCGTTTGGACAAGCGTCTACGGCCAGCCTTGTGACCGGAGTCGTTTGCTCTGGGGTCGAAACCGGTGAATGCGACGAACGCATCTGCATTGCGGAAAGGAAGCCGTTCCAGTGTATTGGTCAGCGCCATGCCCACCAGGGGGCCGACTCCCACAATGGTTTGCAACCGCTGTTGCGCTTCCTCGTGTTGCGGAGAACGGGCCGCAATCGTTGCCATGTTGGCATCGATCTTGGCAATCAAGGCGTCGAGCTTGCACAAAACCGCCTTGAGTTCTGGGGCAAATCCGCCCAGATTGCCCATCGTCAGTTTGAGTGTGCTCTTGATGCGGACGATCTTGGCGCGCCGCCGGATCAGATGATCCAGTTTGCGCTGGTTGGCAGTGGGGGGCGTGTATGGGCGCAGACGAGTGTGCTCTTGCGCGATGAGGCGGGCGATTAGCTCGGCATCCACACGGTCGGTTTTGGCGCGGTTGCCCATGGCTTTGGCGTAGTGGCGGGTATCCATTGGGTTGAGCAGGAATACGGTATAACCTTGTGAATGCGCAAGATCAGCCAGCAACTCGTGATACCCGCCGGTAGATTCCAAACCGATACGGCTGCCTGCGGGCAAGGATTTCAGCCAAGCCAGCAACGCTGCATGCTGATTGACAACACTGTGGACAGGAAAGCTTTGCGCGGCACAAGCAACGACAACGGCATCTTTGGCAACATCCACTCCTACGTTCAGAAAGGTTTGCATGATGATAGCCTCCAGAAGTAAAGTAATGATGCTGGGGTGGCACACACCGACGTTAGCTTGCGTTCAAATCGGCGGTCAATACATATGCCGCTAGATTCTTCATCGACGTTTGGGGTGTGGGTGGGAGATTTCTCAGTAAGTCTGTCCGCAGCGCGGCAGATGCCAGTCGAAGTCCCTCCACCCCGGCTCTTCTTCTTAGAGCTTCTCAAAAATGAGCTGTAAAAACCATACAAGCTGTAAAAACCATACAAGCCTGTCGAAGCACCAGTTTTGAACAAATTCCGAGTTGTTGCGACTCCGTCATCTTTGGCATTGGTGTAATACATGAAGAACCAAGAAAATATCTCCCGCATAGTTGATCTGGTCGGTGAGCGGGCGGCTAATATTTTTACGGCCCGGGGCTACTGCTGTTCCGAAACGGTTATTGTCGTCATCAACCAGGGTTTTCGCGGCGATCTCAGCCCGGAAATGGCCGTGCGCCTGGGTTCGGGTTTTTGTCACGGCATGGGCGGTGCCGGCTGCACCTGCGGTTCGCTGGCCGGGGCTGAGGTCGCGTTGAGTCTTTTTCTCGGGCCTCGGCAATCGGGGGGCATGAAGGCCAAGGAGTTTGAGAAGGTGGCCAAGGAGATGCACGACCGCTTTCGCGCCCGTTTCTCCGCCACCTGCTGCCGGGTGCTGCTCAAACGGCGCAAGGAAAAAAACGGCGCGACCTGCAAGGAGCTGACCGTGGGCGGGGCCGAGATCGTGGCGCAATTGATTCTTGCCCAGCGGCCGGAGTTGGCAGCCAAGGCCGATCTGGAGTTTCTTAGGCTTCGGGAATCAAAGCTGGGGGCTTTGGCTAAAAAGCTGTTGGGCAGGGAATAGATATGGTGGTTTTCTTTGTAGCGCTTTGTAAGGATGGCCTGCGTGGATAAGGTGCAGTCCATCAAGCTGAAGGGCCTGGAGATTTCCCCCCCGCTTTTTCTGGCGCCCATGGCAGGTTTGACCCATTCGGCCTTGCGCCGTCTCATTCTGGAGCAGGGCGGCATCGGCCTCTTGTCCACGGAGATGCTCTCCGCCGCCCGTTTGCCCTCGGAAAGCCCGCAACTCTCTCCCTATCTGGTGCGCAGCGATCAGGAAAAGGTTTTGTCCTATCAACTGCTGGTCAGCCGGGTGGAGGAGGTCGCCCCGGCCATTGCCAAGCTCCATGCTCTGGGGGCCGGGGTCATTGACCTCAATCTGGGTTGCCCGGCCCCCACCGTGCGCCGCATGGGGGCGGGCAGCCGTCTCATGGAGGAACCCGCTCTGGTGCAGGCTCTGGTGGCGGCGGCAAGAAAAGAGACCAACCTGCCGCTTACCGCCAAGATCAGGCTGGGCGAGACCCTGGATGAGGAAAGGCTGCGCGATTTCTGCCTGATGCTGGAAGGCGAGGGGATTGACCTGCTTTCCGTTCACGCCCGGCTGCGGGGCGAGCCCTTCGTGCGCAAGCCGCGCTGGCCATGGGTCGGCAAGGTCAAGGGGTGGGTGAATATCCCGGTTGTTGCCAACGGCGGGATCTTCTCGGTGGAGGACGCCCGAAACTGCCTGGCCCAATCAGGGGCGGACGGCCTCATGATCGGCCGGGCTGCCGCTATCCAACCCTGGATCTTTGCCGAGCTTGCCCATGGGGTGTATGGCATCGGCAAGGAGGTTGGGGCGGTGGACAAACCGGCTCTTTATCTACGCTTCATCGAACTGCTTGAGGAAAGCTTCCTGCCGGAGCGGCGCTTGGGCCGCCTCAAGGAGTTCAGCCATTATTTCGCCAAGAACTATCCCTTCGGCCACAGCCTTGCTTCGGCCATCCAATCCAGCGCTTCCGTTGCCGAGGCCAGGGAACGTGCCCTTGCCTTTTTTGCCAAGAACGAGCCTGCCTTCGAGGATCATTGAGCAGAGAGTTGCTCTTTCTTGTCGATGAGGCCGTCCGGCTGATTCGATAAAGCCCTACGCTTTCGCAGCTGTTCTGGGCAAGTCCCTTTTTTTGCTTTTTTCGTAACCTTCCTCGGCTGTTCTCATTTTTTTGTTCATCTAGGACACCATTTGTCCCAGGTGGGGTGGTATGCTCTGCGCATGGTAGGGGAAATTTCCGGCCTCGGGATACGGAAAAACTACGGGGAATCCCTTTGTTTCTTGCCGGAATTTGCCGGGTGCAATATTGTGAATCCTGACATGGAGTTTGCGTTGCGAAAAAATGGGGTGGTGCGGCATATGGACAGGAATTTTTATGCTCATAGTCTTGAAAATCAGACGACGGAGAAATGGCAGCCGCTGGAGGAACATCTTCTCAACGTAGCGGCAACGGCACGGGGATTTGCTTCTGTCTTCGGAGCTGGTGAGTGGGGATATTTGGCCGGACTCTGGCATGACCTCGGAAAGTATTCCAGGGAATTTCAGAAATACATCGCCGGGGAAGGATCGCGTGTGGATCACGCCACCGCTGGCGCCCAACACGCCGTTTCATTGCTCGGCGGGCACGGCAGACTCCTGGCCTACGCTCTGGCAGGCCACCATGCAGGGCTTCCGAACGGCAAGGACAACGATTCTTCCTGCTTGGAAGAGCGGCTACGCAGAACGGTGCCGGACTCCTCAGCCCATCCGGAGAATTTGGCGTGTGGGCAATCCAGAGAGAATCTATCTTTTCCTTTTGCGCCGGACAAAAAACGAAACGGCTTGCAGTTTTCGTTTTTCGTGCGCATGCTTTACTCATGCCTGGTGGATGCTGATTTTCTCGATACCGAGAAATTCATCGATCCCGACCGGGCGGCACAACGCCAGGGGTACCCGAGCTTGGCTGAATTGTGGCCCGTGCTTGATTCCCACCTGCTTGTTTTACAACAGAAGGCCACGCCCTCCAAGGTCAATCACCACCGGGCCGCTATTCTCCGCCAATGTCTTGACGCGGCGGAGGATCGCCGAGGACTCTATTCTCTGACCGTTCCCACCGGTGGTGGAAAGACCCTTTCTTCACTGGCCTTTGCCCTCCGCCATGCCTTGCGCCACAATCTTGGGCGGATCATTTACGTTATCCCCTACACTTCGATTATCGAACAGAATGCCATGGTTTTCCGTGGCATTTTCGGGGACCGGGCGGTGTTGGAGCACCACAGTAACTACGAACCGCCGGAGGATGACCGGCGCAGCAAGCTGGCAGCGGAGAACTGGGATGCGCCCATTGTGGTGACTACCAATGTGCAGTTCTTCGAGTCTCTGTTCCGAACCCGCTCTTCCAGGTGCCGCAAGATCCATAACATCGCCAACAGCGTCGTCATCCTCGACGAGGCGCAGATGCTGCCGGTCGAACTGCTACGGCCCTGCCTGGAGGTACTCCGGGAACTGACCGCTGCCTATCGGACCTCGGTGGTCCTTTGTACCGCCACCCAGCCAGCGTTGCGCGAAGAAGATGGCTTTAAGCAAGGGTTGAGGGAGGTGCGGGAGGTCATTGCTAACCCGCAAGAACTCTACGAGGCGCTTATCAGGGTGCAGACCAGCAACTTGGGGAGAATGACGGACGCAGAACTGGTTGATCGCCTGGCCGAACATGAGCGTGTACTCTGCGTGGTCAATACCCGCCGCCATGCCCGTTGCCTTTATGAACAGCTGGCCGCAAAAGGGGAGGAGGGCGTATATCACTTGAGCGCTCTCATGTGTCCCGCTCATCGCTCCCAAGCCCTGGCTTGTATTCGTGAGGAGCTGGTGAATGACCGGCCCTGCCGGGTGATCAGCACCCAGCTCATCGAGGCGGGTGTCGATATCGACTTCCCTGTGGTCTACCGGTCTGTGGCCGGCATTGATTCCATTGCCCAGGCAGCCGGACGTTGTAATCGGGAAGGCCGGCCGGAGTTTGGTCAGGTTTTCATTTTCGAGCCGGAAGAGGGACTGGGTGCTGGACCTGCTCGCCATACAGCCCAGTCGGCCGACCCAGTCCTGCGCCGCCATGCCGATCCCCTTTCGCTGGCGGCGGTGCATGACTATTTCCAGACCCACTACTGGCGGCGGGAACAGCTTTTGGATAAGCACGGCATCCTGATCGATCTAGAAGAGGGGGCGAGCAAGGGGAACTACCCCTTCCGCGATGTGGACGTCAAGTTCAAGCTCATCGAAAACGAGATGGAGCCTGTTATTATTCCTTGGGACGACGAGGCGGAAGCACTGATTGCCGCCGTGCGCCGTGCCGACTATCCGGGATCATTCAGCCGCCGGTTGCAACGCTATACCGTGCAGATCCCGCGTTTCGCTCTGGCGGAACTTCGGGTTGGCGGCGATGTCGAGCGGCTTCGGGAGCAGTTCAATATCTTGATTAACACTGCGTGCTACAGCGAAAAGATCGGACTCTGTTCGGGGAAACAAGCCTTTATCGACGCGGAAAAATTGGTGGTGTGAATTTTGATCGTTCAAAAACTTATTGACAACTTCGAGAAAAGAAATATGGTAAATATGTCGTCGCCGTCATTTTCTTTTTTTATATGGCACGTGGATAGAAACGAGAAAAGCAAAATGGTTGCTAAGGATCACGTCCATAATACCCCATGGACGTGGTCCCATAGCTCCCAAAAATCAACACAACTACGGCAAGAAAACGAAGCATGCTTGACACCGTCACGATCAAAGAATTTGGGAAACTCGCCGTTGTGTTTGGTGGTTTCGCCACTATCGCTTTTATCGGGTACCGGCTGTTGTTTGCTGAAAAGACACGAAGTAGAGCAAAAATGCATGTCGAGTCGGCATGTTACAAGATCTCTATCTCGGGAGTTAATTCCGGAGTTGTATGCATAATTTTGGCCAGCATCATTTTAGTGGTCTGGCTCCTTACGGAATAGCTATCTGTTTGTTTTGCCTGACAATTATTTGAATTTGGCAAGGGAGGCAAAGAAGATGTCCTACGGAATACAACTCAAGGTTTGGGGTGACTACGCCTGTTTTACCCGGCCGGAAATGAAGGTGGAGCGGGTGAGCTACGACGTGATCACCCCGTCGGCGGCGCGGGGCATCCTGGAGGCAATCTACTGGAAACCGGTCATCCGCTGGGTGGTGGACAGTATTCAGGTGCTCAAGCCGATCCGCTTCGACAATGTCAGACGCAATGAGGTGGGCTGCGTGATGTCGCCTCGGGCGGACGGGCTCTTTGTCGAGGAACAGCGGCAACAGCGTGCCGCCCTGGTGCTGCGGGATGTTGCCTACGTGATCGAGGCGCATTTCGAGTTTACCGGTGAGGAAGACAATAACCCGGCCAAACACAAAGAAATGTTCGAACGCCGTGCTCGCAAGGGGCAATGCTTCCATCACCCCTACCTCGGCTGCCGCGAGTTTCCGGCCAGCTTTGAGTTGATCGAGGTGCGGCCCCCTGCCTCGGAGCTTTCCGGCGAGCGGGATTTGGGCTGGATGCTCCACGACCTTGATTTTGCCAACAACATGGAAGCCCATTTTTTCCGGGCGACCATGCGGAATGGGCTCATCGAGGTCCCTCCGTTTACCGGTGAGGAGGTCAAGGCATGATCCTGCACGCCTTAAACCAATATTACGAACGACTGTGTGATGACCCTGTCAGCGCTATCCCGCTCTTGGGGTTTGGCGCGCAGAAAATCCATTTCGCCTTGGTGATCGACAGCAACGGCACCCTTGTTCAGGGGCCGGTTGATCTCCGCAACAGGGAAGGGAGGAGGCTGACGCCGATGGCGTTGATTGTGCCTGAGGCGGTAAAGCGGACCGCTGGGGTCGCGGCCAATTTCCTTTGGGACAATACCGGATACGTGTTGGGCGCCGACAACAAAGATAGTCCAGAGCGTGCACTGCAGTGTTTCGCTGCTTTCAAGGAACTCCAGCATGCTGTCGGCGACAGCCTCGATGACGAGGGCATGATGGCGGTTCTTCGCTTTCTTGATGCATGGAATCCGGAAAATGCTACTGGTTTGCCCTTTTGGGAGGAAATGGCCGGACAGAATGTGGTCTTCCAGCTTGACGGCGAAAACCGTTACATCCATGAACGGCCCGCCATCCGGGCGGTCTGGCGTGCTTACTCTCAGCAGCACGGTTCGGAAATCACCGCTCCTTGCCTGGTGACCGGCGAGGTCTCGCCGGTGGCCCGGTTGCATCCGGCAATCAAGGGGGTGCGAGGGGCACAGTCAAGTGGTGCGGCCATTGTTTCCTTCAATCTTTCCGCCTTCGAATCCTACGGTAAGAAGCAGAGTTTCAACGCGCCGGTCAGCGAAAATGTCGCCTTTGCCTACACCACGGCCCTTAACCACTTGCTCAGGTTCGACAGCCGTCAGAAAGTTCTGACCGGCGACACCACCTTTGTTTTCTGGGCCGAACGGGAAACCCCCGTTGAACATTTTCTCGGTAACGTCTTTGGCGATACCGCCGAACCGAGCGATGATCCGGCTGACGCCAAGGCGGTGCGCGATTTTCTGGAGGCGGCCCGTGACGGCAAGAGGCTTCCCGCAATCGATCCGGATGTCAGGTTTCACATCCTGGGACTTTCACCAAACGCCGCCCGGCTGTCAGTGCGGTTCTGGCTGCTCAGCTCGACGGGCGAGATATCCAAAAACGTCGGCCAGCATTTCCGGGATCTCGCAATCGAGCGGCAATTCGACTTTGATCCCAAGTATCCGAACCTGTGGCGGTTGCTGCGCGAAACCGCCCTCCAGGGCAAGAGCGAAAACATCCAGCCCTTGCTCGGCGGGGCCGTGGCGCGGGCGGTCTTTACCGGCGAGCCCTACCCGCAAAGTCTGCTCGCCGCCGTCATCAAGCGTATCCGTGTCGACCACAACATCAACTACCTGCGCGCCGTGTTTATCAAGGCATGCCTGGTAAGAAAATTCAGACTTACCCAACAGAACCCCATGGAGGTCAAAATGGCACTGAACAAGGAATCCACCAACGTGGCCTATCGGCTGGGCAGGCTGTTCGCTGCTCTTGAAAAGGTGCAGCGGGACGCCTTGCCCGGCATCAACACAACAATCCGAGACCGATATTACGGTTCGGCATCGGCTACCCCCAAGACGGTCTTTCCCCAGCTCATCCGGTTGGCGCAACACCATATCCAGAAGTCCGAATACGGAAGGGTGTCTGACAAGAATATCGAGGAGATATTGCAAGAAGTTGCCGAATTCCCGTCCCATTTAAGTCTGGATCAGCAGGGGTTATTCGCTTTAGGGTACTACCAGCAGCGTCAGGCCCTCTACCCGAAATCCGAAAAATCCGAATAAGGAGAATCACCCATGAACAATGCAATCGAAAACCGCTACGAGTTCGTCTACCTTTTTGATGTCGAGAACGGCAACCCCAACGGCGATCCGGACGCCGGCAACATGCCGCGCATCGACCCAGAAACCAGCCACGGCATTGTCACTGATGTTTGCCTGAAACGCAAAGTCCGGAATTTTGTCGAAATCGTGCACAATAACCAGGCTCCCAACCGGATTTATGTTCGTGAGAAGGCGATTCTTAACCAGCTGCATCAGGAGGCACATGAAGCGGTAGGGGTGGTGGAAGTGGCCGACGAGGAGGGCAAGAAGAAAAAACGTAAGGGCAGCGGTGCCGAGGTGGATAAGGCACGGGCTTGGATGTGCAGTAATTTCTTTGATGTTCGTACTTTCGGCGCCGTCATGTCCACCGGCGTTAATTGCGGCCAGGTGCGTGGTCCGGTGCAACTGAATTTCGCCCGGAGTATCGGGCCGGTACTGCCGCTCGATGTGAGCATTACCCGGATGGCGGTGGCCACCGAGGCGGAGGCTGAAAAGCAGAGCGGCGACAATCGCACCATGGGCCGTAAGTCCATTGTTCCCTACGGCCTCTACCGTGCCGAAGGGTATATCTCCGCCCATCTGGCGGCCCAGACCGGTTTTTCAGCCAATGATTTGGAGATGCTATGGGCTGCTCTCATCAACATGTTTGACCATGACCATTCGGCTGCGCGCGGCAAGATGAATGCCCGTAAGCTTATCGTTTTCAAACACGACACCGCCCTGGGTAATGCCCCATCCCACAAGCTCTTCGCGATGGTTAAGGTTGCGCCGAAGAATGAAGGCGAGGTGATCCGCGATTTCAGCCAGTACGTCATCATCGCGCCTACTCAGGCCGACATGCCGGAAGGCGTGACGGTTATTGAAAAGCTGTAGTCGTTTTTGATAGGAATAGAGGCGACCATGGAAACAAAACTGGTTGTTTTCAAAAACAAGGAAATCCGTCGAACCTTGCACAACAACGAGTGGTGGTTCTCGATTGCCGATGTCTGTGGCGCTCTTACTGACAGCCCAGACGCTGGCGCCTACTGGCGGAAGTTGAAACAACGTCTCAGCGCGGAGGGGAGTGAAGTCGTGACATTTTGTCACGGGTTGAAACTCCCCGCCCCTGACGGCAAAATGCGGCAAACCGATTGCTCCAATACCGAGGGGCTTTTCCGCATCATCCAGTCCATCCCCTCGCCCAAGGCCGAGCCCTTCAAACGCTGGCTGGCCAAGGTCGGCTACGAGCGGGTGCAGGAGATTGAAAATCCGGAGCTGGCCACCGAGCGGACCAAGGCGCTGTATCGTGCCAAGGGGTATTCCGACGCCTGGATCGAGAAGCGGGTGCGCGGCATTGCCGTCCGGGCCGAGTTGACCGATGAATGGAAGAAACGCGGCGTCAAGGACGAGCCGGAGTATGCCATTTTGACTTCCGAGATTTCCAAGGCCGCCTTTGGCCTCACCCCAACGGAATACAAGAACCTGAAGGGGCTGGAGCGGGAGAATCTGCGTGACCACATGACCGATCTGGAGCTGATCTTCTCCATGCTCGGCGAAGCCGCCACCACCGAGATCACCCGCAGGCATGATGCCCAAGGCTTTGGCGAGAACAAGACTGCGGCCCGCAAGGGTGGCCGGATTGCCGGAGAAGCGCGGGAGAATCTGGAGAAGGAAACGGGAGAAAAAGTGGTGACCCCGGAAAATTATCTGGTTGAGCCGGAAGGCCGGAAGCGGTTGGCAGCGAAGAAATCACGAAGTTCCAAGGATTGATGATGTTCACCGAAGACGAACTTCTCCCGCTTTCCGCGCTCCAGCATCTGCTGTTTTGCGAGCGGCAGTGCGCCCTCATTCATATCGAGCAGGCGTGGGCGGAGAATCGTTTTACCGCCGAGGGCCGCATCATGCACGAGCGGGTGGACGAGGCTGGCCGGGAGTCCCGAGGTCGGGTGCGTACGGCGAATGGCCTGCCGCTCCGCTCCTTGCGCCTCGGCCTTTCCGGCAAGGCGGATGCCGTTGAGTTTCACCGGGAAGGAGATGGTGGGTCCGATGCCGCCTCGGTCTGGCGGCCTTTCCCGGTGGAATACAAGCGGGGCAAGCCCAAGCAGAATGATTGCGATTTGGTCCAGCTCTGCGCCCAAGCCCTGTGCCTTGAGGAGATGTTGGAGGTGGCGGTCCCGGAGGGAGCACTTTATTACGGTAAGCCCCGCCGACGGTTAGCGGTGGTGTTTGCTGAATTGTTGCGGGAGAAAACCAGGGAGGCGGCGCGACGGCTGCACGAGTTGATTAACAGCGGCCACACGCCCCAGGCGCGGTATGAAAAGAAATGCGAGAGCTGTTCCATGTTGTCTGTCTGCATGCCGAAAGTAACCGGGGCGCACCGGAGCGTGCGGAGGTACATGGCCCAGGCCCTTGCCCAGGACTGAGGCAATCATGCGACATCTGTTGAACACCCTCTATGTGACGACCCAGGGCGCTTATCTGGCGCGGGATGGCGAAACCGTGGCCGTCCGGGTCGAACACGAAACGCGGCTTCGGGTGCCGCTCCATACCCTGGGCGGAATTGTTTGCTTTGGCCAGGTCTCCTGCTCGCCGCCGCTGATGCAGCTTTGCGCCGAGCGCGGGGTGAGAATCTCCTTTTTGAGCGAGAACGGCAGGTTTTGGGCCAGGGTCGAGGGGCCGGTCTCGGGAAACGTGCTCTTGCGGCGGGAGCAGTACCGGTGGGCTGATAACCACGGGCAATCCGCCGAAATCGCCCGCGCCGTAGTTACCGCCAAAATCGCCAATCAGCGGGTCGTTCTTCTTCGCGCCCTGCGGGATCATCCGGAAATGGCTGCCGGTTCAGAGATCAAAGCCGCTGGTGATGATTTGGGGCGTACTCTGGCCGTACTCCAGAAGTCGCATTCGCTTGATAGCGTGCGGGGTATGGAGGGGGACGCGGCTCGGCGTTATTTCGGAGTGTTCGATCACCTCATCGTGGCCCGGAAGGAGGAGTTTTTCTTTCGGGAACGGAGCAGGCGGCCACCGCTTGATAACATGAATGCTCTGCTTTCTTTCCTCTATACCTTGCTGGTGCATGATATCCGCTCCGCGCTGGAAACGGTGGGGCTGGACCCGGCGGTTGGTTTTTTGCACCGTGACCGGCCGGGAAGGCCGAGTTTGGCCTTGGATCTCATGGAGGAATTGCGGCCCGTGCTTGCGGATCGGCTTGCCCTTTCTTTGGTCAACCGGCAGCAGGTCAAGGGAAAGGGGTTCAAGACCACGGAAACCGGAGCGGTGGTGATGGATGACGAGACCCGGAAGGAGGTGTTGGTGGCGTATCAGAAGCGGAAGCAAGAAGAATTGCAGCATCCATTCATTGATGAAAAGGTCGCACTTGGGTTGTTGCCGTATGTGCAAGCCCTGCTGTTGAGCCGTTATTTGCGGGGCGATCTGGATGGATATCCCCCCTATCTCTGGAAGTAGGAGGTGTTGGCATGCTGGTGCTGGTGACCTATGACGTCAACACGGAAACCTCGGCAGGCCGCAAGCGATTGCGGCGCGTGGCCAGGGCCTGCGAAAATTGCGGCCAACGGGTGCAGTTTTCTGTTTTCGAGTGTCTGGTGGACCCTGGGCAATGGTCTGCCCTGCGGGCACGGTTGATCGATGAAATTGATGAGGCCCAGGATAGCTTGCGCTTCTATTTTCTCGGCAGCAATTGGAAACGGCGAGTGGAACATGTGGGGGCCAAGCCCGCTTATGATCCGGAAGGTCCGCTCATTGTGTAAAAAAAAGATGCGCGAACCCAAAGCGGACATGATTTCCTATAACCTTTCGCGGGAAAGGTAATCTGTTGGATTTATTGTATGAATTATTTTGTATGGCTGATAGGGTGTTGCGTGACGAATGCTTGCATAACGATTCGCGCTGAATGCCTTGTTTGTTTTTGAAATTATAAGATTTTTTTGATGCACAGTCGCGCCCCGCGTGGGCGCGTGGATTGAAACTTTTATGACGCCGGTGCAGTTTCCGTCTGGGCATGGTCGCGCCCCGCGTGGGCGCGTGGATTGAAACAAGGATATGTACGGTATCAAGCTTTCCGAGTCTCGTCGCGCCCCGCGTGGGCGCGTGGATTGAAACTACGCCAGGGCAGCCGGGATGCGCTTGCAGCCCACGTCGCGCCCCGCGTGGGCGCGTGGATTGAAACTCGACACTAGGTCGACATTGGTCGCGGTGAGTCCGTCGCGCCCCGCGTGGGCGCGTGGATTGAAACTTCTGCCAGCCCCGGCCCTTGCCTTCCCTGAAAAGTCGCGCCCCGCGTGGGCGCGTGGATTGAAACTCGCTCTGCTCGTCAATCTGTACTAGCGTGTCGGTCGCGCCCCGCGTGGGCGCGTGGATTGAAACAATATTAATGGTGGTCTTGTGCTGAAAGATAAAA
The DNA here is from genome assembly GCA_041675265.1 of Desulfurivibrionaceae bacterium. Lineage (GTDB taxonomy): Bacteria > Desulfobacterota > Desulfobulbia > Desulfobulbales > Desulfurivibrionaceae > Thiovibrio. Next base: position 71,094 of record JBAYUD010000004.1, read on the forward strand.
TAGTCGCGCCCCGCGTGGGCGCGTGGATTGAAACTTATTGTCGATGGATTTTACTTTACCCACTCGGCAGTCGCGCCCCGCGTGGGCGCGTGGATTGAAACAACCGCAGACCAGCGACCCGAACCTGCTCCCGCTGGTCGCGCCCCGCGTGGGCGCGTGGATTGAAACGGCCATGGCCTTGTTAGCCTGAGTCTGCAACATAGTCGCGCCCCGCGTGGGCGCGTGGATTGAAACTTTTGAATGCCGTACCACCGGAAAGCTGTGCCGGGTCGCGCCCCGCGTGGGCGCGTGGATTGAAACTACATTGGCTAATAACAGCCACGACAACACAAGGAGTCGCGCCCCGCGTGGGCGCGTGGATTGAAACAGGTATTTCGGCATCCCTGCTGCAATATTGGACGTCGCGCCCCGCGTGGGCGCGTGGATTGAAACACGATGTATCGCCGGTTACCTATCCGGCCTACCCGGGTCGCGCCCCGCGTGGGCGCGTGGATTGAAACAAGCGTAACTACCTGGCAATGGTCGCATGAGGACGTCGCGCCCCGCGTGGGCGCGTGGATTGAAACTCTGAAAAACCGTACAGCTACCGATTTGCCGAGGTCGCGCCCCGCGTGGGCGCGTGGATTGAAACCGCTTTTCATGGCCGAGAAGTTTTTTAACACAAAAGTCGCGCCCCGCGTGGGCGCGTGGATTGAAACCCATTGGCAAGATATGGCTGAAAATGTGCAGGAGGTCGCGCCCCGCGTGGGCGCGTGGATTGAAACTTATAAACTCGGACGTGATCTCTGTCGGCTGGTGTCGCGCCCCGCGTGGACGCGTGGATTGAAACACATACGAATGCCCATCAATGCTTCACTATCCAGGTCGCGCCCCGCGTGGGCGCGTGGATTGAAACCGACCTGCTGTGGGAGGAGATCAAGACCATCAAGTCGCGCCCCGCGTGGGCGCGTGGATTGAAACAAGTTTTTCTTTTACGATCTTGTTGCCGATGACCTCGTCGCGCCCCGCGTGGGCGCGTGGATTGAAACCCCACGACGTTTTACACAGCATGATTGCCGTTGAGTCGCGCCCCGCGTGGGCGCGTGGATTGAAACAGCATTAAAAACGTGGTTGAAGGTCAGAGCGTTGTCGCGCCCCGCGTGGGCGCGTGGATTGAAACTTGACCACAACACGGTTAATATCAAATTGCGAAAGTCGCGCCCCGCGTGGGCGCGTGGATTGAAACGACTTGGGCAATGGTTATTTGTCGGCAGCGGCGGGTCGCGCCCCGCGTGGGCGCGTGGATTGAAACCTCGATCTTGCGACACTTGGGATGATACAGAGCGGTCGCGCCCCGCGTGGGCGCGTGGATTGAAACAGCCGGATATGGGAAGATACTGGGACGCTTTCAGTCGCGCCCCGCGTGGGCGCGTGGATTGAAACTTCATCGAGGACACCATCAATCAGCATCTCGTGAGTCGCGCCCCGCGTGGGCGCGTGGATTGAAACACCGAGGCCGAGGTGCGGTTGCTGCTCTCCGCCGTCGCGCCCCGCGTGGGCGCGTGGATTGAAACTCGAATGCCCTAGCACCATCCTCCTCACCCTCATGTCGCGCCCCGCGTGGGCGCGTGGATTGAAACTTGTCGCGCGCCTTTTCGGTACCGGTACATCTGGTCGCGCCCCGCGTGGGCGCGTGGATTGAAACCCGATACCAAGGGGTTGAAGTCTGCCCTTGATGCGTCGCGCCCCGCGTGGGCGCGTGGATTGAAACAGGTATTTAGGCATACCCGCAGCAATGTTGCTAGGTCGCGCCCCGCGTGGGCGCGTGGATTGAAACAGCATACCCGCTGGTGCAACGCAGTCATTGCAGTGTCGCGCCCCGCGTGGGCGCGTGGATTGAAACAGCCTCACCGCCAGCGATGTTGACTTGGTCTCGGTCGCGCCCCGCGTGGGCGCGTGGATTGAAACCGGAGGATACACCGGGCCCATAACGGCCTGCGATGTCGCGCCCCGCGTGGGCGCGTGGATTGAAACTCGTAGCACTGGTAGATGTTGAGATGATTGAGCGGTCGCGCCCCGCGTGGGCGCGTGGATTGAAACATCAACATCGCCAATGCCTTGTCTCTGGTCACCGGTCGCGCCCCGCGTGGGCGCGTGGATTGAAACAGATGGGTAACGGAGTAGACGGCGGCCGAGCCTCGTCGCGCCCCGCGTGGGCGCGTGGATTGAAACTTGATAGCACCCAAAATGTTGTTTGCTTTCTTAGGTCGCGCCCCGCGTGGGCGCGTGGATTGCGTACATTCCGAGGACGCAATGCGGAACCCCCGACAGTTTGAAACCCAGGACCACCACCCGGTATCCCGCCCGCCGTCTGACGTCTTCACTCCTTCCTGAGCAATCTCCTGGCCACCTCGGCATAGACCTCGAAATCCGCCCGTTTGCCGATCCCTACCACCTCGACGACCACTTCATCCTCCACGATCCGGTACACCACCCGGATCGATTTTCGGACCGCATACAATTTGTAATAACCGGTCAGGTCAAAACCGCGCATGTTGCCGAGCGGCTGGCCGAGATGGGGGGAGGCTTCCAGCTTTTTGAGCTGCGCGGCGACCAGCTTCTTGAGCGAACCGTCCAGGGCTCTGAAATCGGCGGCCGCGTCCTCGGTGAACACCACATTATAACGCAACGCCTTCCTCCTGCAGGAGCGAGTCCAAGGGGATCCGTTTGCCGGGGTCTTTTTTTCTTTTGGTGACGAGGTCGTAAATTTCGAGGTGTTCGACGAACTCGACGATGTCCGCCATGTATTCATACTCCTCGACCGGCAGGATGACCGCAGTGATTTCATTGTTTTTGACCACGGCGGTCTTGTCTCTTTTGTGTTCGGCAAGGTCCGTGACCACCCTGCCGAAATTCTTTGCCGCAGCAGTGGCGCTGATCATCTCGTCCCGTGTAAAATTTGCCCGCATGTTATTTTCCTCCTTATTTGTCGCATTATTATACGTGATATAATACGCGCAATATTCCGCTTTCGTCAATCCTGATTTGCGGAAAAATCCCTGATTATCTCTTGTTGCCGGATGCAGACATGGGGGGTGGGACGGGTGTTACAGAGGTTCGGTTGTCGATGCGTTGTCGACAACTGGAAGGTTTCCGGGGTCAGCTCAGAGTTTCGGATATTCCGCCGCTAATCCGTAAAGCCGGGGAAAATGGATGCGGGGGCTGCGGGCAACTATCCGAAATTCCGGCCTGTGCCTTTTTTGCAAAAAAAATACGGCAACCGCCGAGAATCACTGAGCGGAGAGCTGCTCGAAGATATTATCCTTCATGTCGACAAGGTCGTCCGGCCCCAGATGCAACTCGCTCAGCACACCCTCGTTGAGTTCGCTCCATTCCTCCGGATCCCATTCGTTGTCGATGATCCGATCCATCAAGCCGATGGAATAGCCAAAGGTGTAGGCGATGTAATCGGCAACCTTGAGCAGGGCAATGAGCTTGGTCGGCACGGGGCCTTGCCCTGTGAGATTGGAGGTGTGGTGGTGGATGATGGTCTTGCACACCGCTTCGGGAAGCGACCAGGTCTTGGCCAGCAGCCCCCCAACCACGCAGTGATCCGAGCCGACCAGGGCATCTTCTTCCTGGATGATGTCGCGCTTGTGGCTGAGGGCGGCATGGGTGAAGGCCTCGTATGCCGGAGTGCGTTTCAGCAGCATCGGAATGGCGCAGTCGTGGAACAACCCGGCCATGTAGGCCATGTCCGGGGTGATATCCTCGGAGGTCAGGATGCCGCGCATGGCTTTGGCCAGGGACTCCGCCGCCACGGCGGTGTGCAGGGAGTGATCCCAAAAAATCTTGTCCGTTGCGGTGCCGCCGCCCAAGGCATCCTGCAGGCAGGCGGTGAGCACCACCTTGCGGAAATTTTCTAGCCCCATGAAGGTGAGAGCCTTGACGATGGATTCGCACTTGTTGGCCAGGCCGAAAAACGGGGAGTTGATGACATTGATGACCTTGGCGCTTATGGAGGCGTCCTGGGTCACCAGATTGGCGATGCGCGTGAAGTGGGGATGCTCGGTGCGCATTTCCTTGTTGATCTCGATGACGATGGTGGGCTGGGCCGGCAGCTTGATCTTGCTGACGATCTGCTTGGCGTGATCAAGCCGCTGGGCGTTGAAATCGATGGTGGTCATGGGGTGCGCATCCGTGCGATTGATGGGAGAAAGCAGCAGTCGGCTGCCGGCCGATTATTGTATCTTGGCAATGGTATCATGTTTTAAAGAGGTTCCAATGAAAAAATGGTCCTGGCGTGATGATGGAGTCGTTTGCGCTATGCGCGGCGGCGCAGCCATTTGTACCCTTCATGCCCCAGCAAAAGCAGCACCGGAAAGGGCAGCAGGATCCAGAGGTCGGCCGGCGGCACATGGGCGGTGTTGAACACCCGCTGTACCGGGGCCACGTTGAGAAGCACCCACACCCAGACCAGATTGACCGCCATGCCCAGCAGCATGAGGCGGTTGGTGAAGAACCCGAGGCGCATGGCGGAAAACTCCCAGCTCCGCATGGTGAGGCCATTGAACATCTGGCAGAAGACCACGCCCAGCAGGGTCATGGTCATGGCCTGCCGGTGCAGCAACGGATCGGCAAGGGACACGGTCCCGTATCGCCAGCCGTGCAACAGCAGAAAGGAAAGAAACGCGGCCATTGCCGCCGTTGCCTCGATAAGCCCCAGAAAGAAATAGCCCCGCTGAAACACCTCCCGGTCGAGGATCTTCTCCTTTCTCCCCACCGGCGGCCGGGTCATGATGTTCTTTTCCGGCCTTTCGCTGCCCAGGGCCAGGCCGGGGAGCATGTCCGTGCCCAAGTCGATGGAGATGATCTGGATCACCGAGAGCGGCAGGGGGATTTTCAGGAAGAATTGCAGGATATAGGGCACCAGCTCCGGCGCATTGTGGGAGAGGATGTAGGTGACGAACTTCTTGACGTTGAAATAGACGGTGCGCCCTTCCTCGATGGCGACGACGATGGAGGAGAAGTTGTCGTCGAGCAGCACCATGTCCGCCGCTTCCTTGGCCACCTCGGTGCCGGAGAGTCCCATGGCGATGCCGATGTCCGCCTTTTTGAGGGCGGGCGCGTCGTTGACCCCGTCGCCGGTCATGGCCACCACCTCGCCCAGATTCTGCAGGGCCGTGGCGATGCGCAGCTTTTGGCTGCCGGCCATGCGGGCAAAGAGCACGGTTTCGCGGGCCAGGATTTCCTCCAGTTGTTCATCCTTCAAGTTTTCCAGTTCGGGGCCGGTGATAACCCGGTCATGGGTCATGCCGATTTGTCCGGCAATGGCGGCGGCGGTGCGCGGGTTATCGCCGGTGATCATCATGGTCCGGATGCCGGCGGTTTTACAGGTTGCCACGGCCTCGGACACCCCGTGGCGCGGCAGGTCCATGATGGCGGCAAGGCCCAACAGGGTAAGGCCTTCCTCGGATGCCTTGTCGTTTCGGGCGATTGCCAGCACCCGAAGGGCCTGGCCCTCGAACTCCTTGGCCTGGGCAATGGTTGCGGCTTTTTCCGCGTCGGTCAACGGCCGGATGGTGCCATCATCGGCCAGGTAGGAGGCGCATCCGGGCAGCAGCGCTTCCACCGCGCCCTTGGCAAAGAGCCAAGTCGTCTCCCCCTCTTGATACACGGAGGACATCATCCTGCGTTCGCTGGTGAAGATGAATTCCCGAACCTTTTTCATGGCAGGCGGGATGAGTCCATTTTTGCGGGCCGCGGCCAAGAGGGCCAGTTCGGTGGGGTCACCGTGCAACCCTGTCTCGTCGATCCTGGCGCGGCAGTTGAGCAAGCCTGCCGTGAGCAGGGCGGCAAGGCGCCCGGCCGAGGTGTCGTTGCTTCGGGTAAAGGAGAATTCCCCCGGTTCGCGATACCCCTCCCCGGAAACGGCAACCTGTTCCCCGCCCGCCAGCCAGAGGTGTTTTACGGTCATTTCGTTTCTGGTCAGGGTGCCGGTTTTGTCCGTGCAGATGACCGTGACGCTGCCCAGGGTTTCCACGGAATCGAGGTTTTTGATCAGGGCATTGCGCCGGGCCATGCGCTGGCTGGCCAGGGAGAGCGACAGGGCAATGGTCGGGAGCAACCCTTCCGGCACATTGGCGACGATGAGGGCGATGGCAAAGGTCGAGGCGGGCATGATCCCCTTGCCGGAAAACAGGCCGAGGGCGAAGAAGAAAGCGCCCATGAGCAGGGCGATGAGCGTGAGGATGCGGGTGATGTGGATGATCTCCCGTTGCATGGGGGTGATGGCCTTGCGCACGTTTTTGGTCAGGCTGGCGATCTTGCCGAATTCCGTGGCGTTGCCCGTGGCGCTGGCCACCGCGATCCCGCTGCCGGAAAGCACGGTGGTTCCGGCAAAGACCATGTTCCTTGCCTCCAGGTGCCGTTTTGCCTCGCCCGGCAAAAGGGTGCGGGCCACCGGGGCTGATTCGCCGGTAAGGGAGGAGAGGTTGAGATAGAGGGAGTTTGCCTCAAGGAGAATCCCGTCCGCCGCGACCTTGTCCCCCTCTTCCAGAAGCATGATGTCGCCGGGCACGATCTCGCGGGCCGTGGTGGTGATACCAACCCCGTCCCGGCGCAGGGAAACCCTGGTCGGCATCAGCTTGAGCAGCTCCACCATGGCCTTGTCCGCCCGGTATTCCTGCCAGAAGGTGAAGGTGGCGTTGACGATGACCGCGCCGAGGATGGCATAACCCAGGATATCGCTGCCCTGGCCCGGGTCATAATGGTCGGCGACAAAGGAGAGGAGGGCGGCTCCCTCCAGAAGAACGGCGAAGAAATTGGTGTACTGGCCCAGATAGGCAAGAGAATAGTTTTTTTTCGCCGCGGTTGCCAGCTCGTTGGGGCCGAACTCCCTGAGCCGCCGGGCTACCTGCTGGGGGCTCAGGCCGTTTTCCGAACTCTTCAGCCGCTGGAGCAGGGCCTGACGGTCAAGGGCGAAGAGCCGCATCACTTTCCGTCCCTGGCGTAGAAGGCGATGGTGTTCACCGGCGTGTGCCAGAAGAGCCGCTCCATGGGGTTTTCCTTCAGGAACCCGGAAAGCAGGGAACCCCTCCTGCCTCCGATGATCATGAGCTGGAAATCATGGCGGGCCAGGTGGTGGAGGATCTGGTCGATCTCCCTTCCGGTCAGGGCGTGCTTGATGGTCAGGGGAATGTCCAGGAGCCGCATGGTGTTGACGTAGTGGCTCAACCGGGTGTTGATCCTCTGAAACAGCATCCTGGCGGTGTGGGTATCCATGGTGGCCAGCCTGCGCCTGTTTGTGGGATGGATGCTGTATATCTCCGTCGCGGCGCCGAATGCCTTGGCCAGGGAGCTGAAAAAGGCGAATTTTTGTGCTGAGAGCCGGTTTTCCCGGATGGGGAGCAGGATGTTTTCGGTGACGAAAACCGCGTTCACATGGGCCACCCGGACCACGGCCAGGTTCGCGGGCAGGGAGAGCCGGCTCAGTTTTTCGCTGAGCGAATCCTGGAAAAACCGCCGGTGCATCCGGGTGCTGCAGAAGAGGGTGTCGGTTCTGGTGGCGGCAAGATATTCGCGGATCGCTTGGGTAGGTTCCCCGGTCAGGAAAACCCGTTCGGTCTTGACCCCGTAATGGGAGGCCGCTTCCTCGGCTTCTGTCATGCTCAGTTCCACCTCCTCCCTGCGGTCGGAGGGGTTGAGCACATGGAGCAGGCAGAGGGTATGGTCAAAAAGGGCTGCGTAGCGCAGGGCATAGAGCGCCGCCACATCCGAGGAAACAAGGCCGTTCATCGCGGCAATGACTTTCATGACCGACTATCTCCTCTGTGCGGCCGGGGGGCCTTAAGGCTCAGGTCAGGGTCTGGAAGATGTTCTTCAACCCGTTGGTGATGAACTCCACGGCAATGGCCGTCAGGATAAGGCCCATGATCCGGGTGATGATGTTGATCCCGGTCCTGCCGAGTTTTCTGGCGATGTAGGGCGCGGCCAGCAGGGAAAGAAAGATGGCCAGGCCGATGAGGAGGATGCCCGCGCTGGTAATCAGGTAGGCCAATGGCCCCTTGGCCTTGTAGGCATAGACGATAACCGTGCTGATGGCGCCGGGTCCGGAGAGCAGGGGGATGGCCAGAGGCACCACGGCGATGGTTTCGCGGTCCGCGGTTTCCTCGGCCTCGTCGCTGGTATGCGCGGCGCGGCTTGTCTTGGCCTGGAGCATGGAGGTGGCCATGAGCAAGAGGAGGATGCCACCGCCCACCCGGAAGGAGTCAACGGAGATCCCGAAGAAGCGGAGGATGAATTCGCCGCTGACCAGGGTGGTCAGGAGGATGCCGACCACGGCAACCGGGGTGATCCGGACGATCCGGGCCCGGTCTTCCGGGCGGTAGCCGTCGGTGAGGCTGATGTAGATGGGGATGGCGCCAATGGGGTTGACGATGGCGAAGAGGGAGATGATGAACTTTATGTGATCCGAAAAATCGAACATGGCGCTGCATCCTGTGTGGATCGAGTTTTTCAGTCTTCTTCTGCAAAGGAGGAAGCCGGGAGGCTTTTCTGTATTGTATAGGGGAAAGAGGATCAGTGCAAACAGGGAGATGCTTTTAAGGGAAAAAGAGGAGAGCGGAGGGAGCTGAAAGGTTCGGCGGGAATTTGGGAAAAGATGGCGTCAGGTTACGATGTGCATCTCCTCGGCATCAACGAGTCGCTCCTCACCCTTGGCGGGCTCCATCATTTTTATAGAGCCCCGCAAAGATTTCGCGCAACAGCCGTTCATCGATTTTTGCCATCAACTGTTCTTCATATTCATCTTTTTCCGGGGCATCAGGCTCCGGTTTTGCCTCGGCGAACGGTTCAGGTTGCGCACCCGCCAGGGGGACGGGTACGGATTCGATCTCGTCCTGATAGTCACGATTGTTTTCTATCCAGCGCTGGCAGTCGTCGTGGCTCCCGATATAGGTGAAAATCAGCCGTTGCTCCCTTTTCAAGGCGATGAGCCGGAATCCGCAGGAAAGATCGTACTTGCGGCAATCATTGAGGCGCAGCTCGCCGTGGCGGGTGCGTTTGCATTCCGCTTCCTCGTGCAGGGGATTGGTTTGCAGATCGGCGATGATCCTTTGTGCCCGTTCGGCCACGATGCGCTCATTCTTGCCGGCCTTGGCCATGGCCACCAGCCGTTTTGCAAATCTCCGGGTTTGATGAATCGCCAGGAGAACCTTTTCCATGCTCACACCCCTGTCCCGTGCAGGGCCGCGCCCAGAGCGCCGGTGATGTCGGGCAGATTCGGCACCAGCACCCGCGCCCTTGGCAATCTTTTTTCGAGCAGCTCCACCATGCAGGGGTTTCGCGCCACCCCGCCGGAAAAGGCGACCACCTCGCCATGCCCGAGCCGGGCCAGCATCCCGGCCAGACGGTCGGCCACCGAGGAGTGCACGGCCCTGGCGATCCGGTCACGGGCAATGCCCCGGTTCTTCATGGAGATCACCTCGGACTCGGCAAAGACCGTGCACATGGAGTTGATCAGCACCTCTTGGTCAGTGCCGAGCGCCGCCGCACCGAACTCCTCCAGGGTATATGCGAGGGACGCGGCCATGATCTCCAAAAATCGCCCGGTGCCTGCGGCGCATTTGTCGTTCATCTGGAAATTGTTTACCCGGCCTGCCGCATCCAAACTGATCACCTTGGAGTCCTGGCCGCCCACATCGACAATGGTGGCGCAGCCGGGAAACTCATGAAAGATGCCGCGGGCGTGCGCCTTGATCTCGGTGATCACCGCATCGGCGAAATGCTCGGCAGCCAGATGTCTGCCGTAGCCGGTGGCCACCACAACCTTGGCGCGGTAGTCGGCGATCATCTTCTCCGCCTGGCGGTGCGGCTCGAAACCCGAGGCGGCAATCCGGTGATCCACCAGCCGCTCCCCGTCCCAGACCGCCATCTTGACGGTCCGGGAGCCCAGATCAACCCCGATGTACATGGTTACCCCCCGATCTGCTCAAGGAAGGCCTCGATCCTGGTCTGGAGCTGGCCGATATCCTCGGCGGAATAATCCGATTCGATGAACAGGTAGGGGATGTTCTCCCGCTCGCACGCTTGGCGGATGCGGATTTCCTCGATGTTGTAGGTATGGCAAAACTGAAGAGAATAGTTGATGATGCCCTGGGCGTGCGAGTCACGGAACTCCTTGATCACCTGGGTGATCCGCTCGTCGTTGGGGGTGAAGCAGGAACAGTCGATCTCCTTGTAGCGGTCGGTGAGCGCCACGAGCATGCTGTCCATGGTGGGGGCCTTCTCGTCGATGAGATCCTTAAAATAGCGGGTGCCGATGCACGACTCCTCGTTGACGATCACCGCGCCCGCCCCCTCCACCAGGTTGTGGATCTTCCAGTTGGGCAGGGCCATGGGGGTACCGGCCACCATCACCCGGATGGCGTTTTTTGTTGGCACCGCTACGTTGTTTTTGATCCGTTCCTCCAGCTCGTCGCAGAGCGCGTCGACCTTTTGGGTAAAGCGCACCGGCTCGTCGTAGAAGGCGATCTGCTCGATGAGCAGGCCGTCCTTGCCGGAGATCGGGGTGGGGTTGTGATGGCGCAGGGAGTTGAGGCGCTGGAGCGCCTTGCGCTTGTTGTTCATCACCGAGATGGCCTTGGCCAGATCCGTTTCCGTAATGGTCTTGCCCGCAACCTCCTCCACCTTGGTCTTGAAATCCTTGACCTCCGCCAGCCATAGATCGAGATCCCGCTGCCTTTTCAGTTGGGGAATCTCCATGACATAGGTGGGCACCATGGTGTCGAGGATCTCCCAGGTCTTTTTCTTGGCGTCGCAGGTGGTCTCGCCATAGACGAAATCCACCGCCTGGAAGTAAGGGCATATCCGGCCCGCCTTGAAACCGAAGGCCGACTTGACCATGGGGCAGATATTGCGCGGCAGGATCTTTTCCGCATCCGGCACCGAGCCTTGGGAGCCGCCGCATAAACCCACGCAGATGCCGCCCGCCGCCAGCACGATCTCCTCGGGGATATAGACGCAGAAGGTGCCGATCACCGGGCGGCCCTCGGCCTTGGCCGCCAGCAGCTCCTTGATGCGGCCGCCGTGGATTTCGGCGATCATGGTGTCGAAATAGGCCATCCCGACGGGCCGGTTCTTCTGGGAGAGATAGGTTTTCGCGTACGCCTCGCCCAGCATCAGGCGGGCCTTGTCGAAGCGAGGCACGTCCATGTCGAGTCCGGCCCACAGCTCGGGGTAGGGCTTTATCTCAAAGGGTGTAGAGGTCATTGATTGCTCCTTATTGAGGTCTTGCTTCCGGCCCGGAATACCCGGGGCCGGAAGCCTTGGTTGCCGGTTCCACCTAGCAGCCGCAGGAACCGCTGGAGCAGGAACCCCCGCCGCAGCCGCCTCCGCCCAATTTTTTTTCCGAGGTGACGCTGAAGCCGCCGTCTCCGCTGCAACCGCAGCCCGAGGTGGATTTGACGAAATCGACCTTGATGGCCCCGGTGGTGGCAAACATCCCTCCATCCACGAGAAATGTGAATCCCCCTTCCTCAAACACCGTGTCCGAGTCCTTTTTTGCGTCCAGGCCAAGGCCCAGCCCCACCCCGGAGCAGCCGCTCTGCATGACCACCCGGATAGCCGAGTCGATGTTGTTCTTTGCAAAATGTTCCTTGAGATTGGTGATCGCTGATTCCGTTACTTCAAGCATGGTCTTCTCCTTGTGTGGTTGAATTGCCCGTTGAGATTTCAGATAAACAACTCATTCAGAGCCTTATCGCATTTTTCCGCCACCAGCCCGGCAATGGCCGTTCTCGAAAAATCCCCTCCCTTCATCATCTCTTTACTGGCGTTGATCAGGCCGGTTCTGATCTTGCGCCCCCGGGCCGATTCGGCCGCAGCGGCGAGCTGAAGCCGTAATCCCTCGCCGTCCTTGCCCTCGGCCTGGCCCAACGGCCCCAAGGCGCTGATTTTTTTGGTAAAGGCGGTGATGATCTTCACAAAGTTGGGGCCTTCGGCCGCTGAGGCCCAATCGATCAGGAAACGTTCCTTTTCGATGCCGAGCTTGCCCAGCATCGCATGGCCCAGGGAGGCGGAAACCAGGGCATGGTAGTTGCCGTCGATGTAGTGGCATTCACCGGGATGGCAGCCGCCCACGAAGATGCCGTCCGCGCCTTGCGCCAATCCTTCCAGGGGAAAGGAGGGATCGAGCCGGCCGGTGCACATCATGCGGATAACCCGCAGGTTGGGGGGGTACTGGTAGCGGCCCACCCCGGCCGAATCGGCGGCGGTGTAGCAGCACCAGTTGCAAAGAAAACCGAGGATCTTGGGGCTGTATTGTTCAGGCATGGTGTTCTCCGTATGCTTCGCCAAAGGCTTGGATCTGGGCCATGATGCCGTTCAGGGTAAAGCGGCCCATGTCGATGGCCATGGTGGGGCAGCGGGCTGCGCAGACCCCGCACCCCTTGCAGGAGGCGGTGAGGGTGCGTGCCTTCCGCCCCTTGTCTTCCTTGTATATCTCGATGGCCTTGTAGGGGCAGAAGGACTCGCAGGCCCCGCAGCCGAGGCACAACTCCGGATCGACTTTCGAGACGATGGGCGCAGGCGTTATGAAGCCGCGCGCCAATGGCTGACAGGCGCGTCCGGCTGCGGCCTGGGCCTGGGCGATGGTCTCATCCATGCTGCGCGGCGAATGGGCCAGGCCGCAGACATAGGTGCCGTCCACCGGCAGGTCCACCGGTTGGAGTTTTACGTGTGCTTCGAGAAAGAACTTGTCGGCGGTGACCGGCACCTTGAGCATCCGGGCCAACTGGGTGGGGTCTTCCGGCACGATGCCCACCGAGAGCGCCAGCAGATCGGCGGCAAGCTCCACATCGTCTGAGAGCAACGGGTCGTGGTAGCGCACCTTCACCGCGCCGGACTTGCCCACGCTCACCTCGGGTTTCTTTTCTTCGTGATAGCGGACAAAGATCACCCCGGCCTCGCGGGCGGCCCGGTAATCGTCTTCCAGAAAGCCGTAGGCCCGCATGTCGCGGTAGAGCACGGTGATGCCCAGCTCCGGCCTGAGTTTCTTGAGACGCAGGCTGTTCTTGAGCGCCTGGCCGCAGCAGACCCGGCTGCAATAGGAAAGATCCTCGCCGCGCGAGCCCACGCACTGGATCATCACCACCTGATTGGCGTTTTTGGCCAGCGGCCTGCTTCCCGCCAGTTTCTTTTCCAGCTCCAACTGGGTGACGATCTTTGGCGACTCGCCGTAATGATACTGCTTCGGCTCATAGGGCCTGCCGCCGGTGGCGATGGCCGCGACGCCGTGATTGACCACCACGCTGCCGTTGCCGGTGTCCAGGGTGGTGGTGAAGTTGCCCACATAGCCCGAAACCGCCGCGACCGCCGCCTGGGTATGCACGGTGATCTTCGGATGCGCCTTGACCTTGGCGATCAGTTCGGTCAAGGCCTTGCGCGGATCAAGCCCAAAGCGGTCTGCGGTGAGCAGCTTGGCCCTGCCGCCCAGGTCTTTTTCCCTCTCCACCAGAGTCACCTCGAAGCCCTGCTCCGCGATGGTCATGGCGGCGGTCATCCCGGCCAGCCCCCCGCCCACCACCAGGGCGGACGGAGTCACGGGCAACTGTTGCTCGGCAAGGGCGGTGAGGTGCGCGGCCTTGGCTACGGCCATGCGCACTGCGTCCTTGGCCTTTTCCGTGGCCGCCTCGGGCTCGTGCATGTGCACCCAGGAGCATTGGTCCCGGATATTGGCCATCTCGAAAAGGGAGCGGTTCAGCCCCGCCTCGCGCAGGGTGGCCTGGAAGAGCGGCTCATGGGTGCGCGGGGTGCAGGCCGCCACCACCAGCCGGTTGAGTCGGTGCTTGTGGATGGTTTCCACCAGCAACCGCTGGGTGTCCTGGGAACAGGAGTAGAGATTGTCCGTGGCATAGACCACGTGGGGCAGGGTTTTGGCATATTCGGCAACGGAAGGCACCTTGACCACTCCGCCGATGTTGATGCCGCAATGGCAGACAAACACGCCGATGCGCGGCTCCTCGCCCGCGATATCCCGCTCCTCGGGGAAGCTTGCCTTGATGGTGGCCGTGCCCCGGGCCGGGGCAAGCTGGCCCGCGCAGAGAGCGGCCGCCCCGCCCGCCTGGGTCACCGAATCCGGGATGTCCTTGGGCCCCTGGAAGGCGCCGATCACGTAGACACCGGGCCGGCTGGTGGCCAGCGGGGTGTAGGTGTCGATTTGCGCAAACTGGTACCCATTGAGATGTATGCCGGCGGCCCTGGCCAAATCCTCCGCGCCCTCCGGCGCCTCCAAGCCCTGGGAGAGCACGACCAGGTCGAATTTTTCCTTGTGGTGCTTGCCATCCTCGGTGGCCCAGGTGAGCAGCAGGCCTCCATCGAAAACATCCTCCACTCGTGGCGGCCGGGAGTAGATCAACCGGAAATTTCCCTCACGCACCGCCCGCTCACGGGCCGCGTCAAAGCCCTTGCCGTGGGTGCGCACATCCATATAGAAAAGCGTGATCTCGCATTCCGGGTCATGCTCGCGGGCAAGCGTGGCCTGCTTGATGGCATACATGCAGCAGACCGAGGAGCAGTAGTTGTTGCCGCAGTTCTCATCGCGGGAGCCGATGCACTGCAAAAAGGCGATCTTCTTGGGGTGTTTGCTGTCGGATATCCGCAAAATCTCGCCGCCGGTCGGGCCGGAGGCGCACATCAGCCGCTCGTGCTCAAAGGCGGTGACCACGTCCTCGAATTGCCCCAGGCCGTAGCGGGCCATGACCTCGTCGCTGACCCGGCCGAAGCCGGGGGCCAGAACCACCGCGCCCACCGGAATGTCGATCACCTTTTCCGTGTCGTCGAAGCGAATGGCCTTGGCTTGACATACAGAGGCGCAGAGGCCGCAGGTATCATGGTTGAGTCTGAGGCATGCCTTGGCGTCGATATAATAGGAGGTGGGCACGGCCTGGGCATAATCGATATGGGCCGCGTGGCTGTGTTCGAGATTCTCGTTGAAATCGTTGCCGATCTGCTTGAGGCAGTAGAGGGTGCACTGGCCGCAGCCGGTGCAGATATCCTCGTCGATGTAGCGGGGCTGCTTGCGGACCGTGGCCGTGAAATTGCCCGGCTCGCCGGTAAGATCAACGAGTTCGGACAGGGTCAGGATTTCGATGTTGGGATCGCGTCCCGCCTCCACCAGCTTGGGGGCCAGGATGCAGAGGGAGCAGTCGTTGGTGGGAAAGGTCTTGTCCAACCGGGCCATGACGCCGCCGATGGCGCCGGATTTTTCGATCAGATAGACCTTGTAGCCCAGTTCGGTGAGATCAAGGCTGGCCTGAACGCCGGCCACCCCGCCGCCGACCACCAGAACAGAACCGACCGTCCGCGGGGCGGACGGATTGGAAACGGGGGCGTGCATAGTTCCTCCTTCACTGTACGTTGCCGGAAAATCTCATTCCGGAAATGCCGCGGCTCTCTGCAGCCGGCGGCGGACAACGTCAGCGAACAAGGGGAAAACTACCCGTGTTGACGCCTTGGACCGTGCGAAAGGCAGAAGAAGCCGCAATATCGTCCAGCCCGAACCGGGCCGGCCGGCTTACGCCGGAGTATTGCTCAAATGTGCTGCAATATACGCTTCAAAACAGCTCTCCTTGAAAAGGGGATGGGACATGTAAACTCCAGAAACTAGCGAAGCGCAGGCCTAAAGTCAAATCGAATATTCCGAAGAAACAGACGCCATAATATCCAATTTGTTGATGTAACCAGCCAGGCGCGAAGAGGGATGCCGGATATCACATTCCGGCAATTTTTCCGGGGCTCGGTTGCGTGCCAATGGGAATTCCCGGATGAACCCAAAAAAAAGGGCCCTCGCTTTCGCGAGGGCCCTTGGATGCTCAGACGTCGGAGTTAGACTTTACAGCGGTTCCACATTGGCCGCGGCCGGACCTTTCTGACCGTCTACAATGTCGAAGCGGACGCGTTCACCTTCCTGCAAGGTTTTGAAACCATTCTTGTTGATCGCGGAGTAATGAACAAAAACATCCTTGCCGTTATCCTGTGCGATAAACCCAAAGCCCTTTGATTCGTTAAACCACTTCACTGTGCCTTCAAACATGTCATTCCTCCGTTCCTTGCTTGGAACCCTAACTTGAAACTCGCAGTATTTTTTGATCTGTAAAAAAAATACCGCACACCCATCCTCGGGTTTGTGCGGTAAACTTTTTAACAAAGCTAAAGAAATACTGCACAATACCTACTAATTTTTTGATACCAAAAAGGGTTTGGAATAGCAAATAAATTATTTTGGGCTGTCGGCGGCTTTTTTTGCCACTACCAGCAAGGAGGTATGCTCTTCCGGAAGAAAGGGGACAAGATCGTAGTCGCCGTAGGCCGCCTCCAGGCGAAAGCCCTGCTCGGCCAAAATATCCCGCCATTGCTCAAATCCGTAGCCGAGGATCTGGTAGGTGTACTGCCAGTCCTCGTTGGGCTGGTCTTTTTGGAAGCGCAGATGGTATCGTTCCGTGATCTCCACCAAGTTCGAGTGCGGCCTTATGTTTTTGAGGATTTCCTTGATGACCTTTGAGCCGTCCGTCTGTTCGAAGATGCGGAACTGGAAGCGTTTTTTGCCTTCCAGGGCCCGGAGTTCCCGGTCAGGGATATAGAGTTGCAGCAGGAGGACGCCGTTTTCGGCAAGAAGGTGGCGGACTTGGCTCAGGCAACCGCGCAGATCCTCGGGGTTGGTCAGGAGATTCAGGGTATTGTACGGGGCGATGATCGCCCCAAAGGTGGCGCGAAAGGCCAGGGCGGTCATATCCATGCAGGCGTAATGCGGCGCGGGTGTCGATGCGGCAAGGCCCGCGGCGGCAAGCATGGGGAAGGAGAGGTCGATGCCGGTCAGCCGATGGCCCTCCGCGGCCAGGGCCCGGCTGACCCTCCCTGTGCCGCAGCCCAGTTCGAGAATGGTGCAGGGGGGGGCGGGCAGGTGTTTGCGATAAAAGGGGAGATCCTCGCGGAAATCGCCCAGCTCCAGATCATAGAGGGCGGTGTAGCGGGCGTGGCCATAGATGCGGCCGGTCCGGGGGGTGCGGGGCATGGGGTTCGGCCTACAGGGCGGCCGAGCCCGGAGTGCGCGGAAAGGGGATCACCTCGCGGATGTTGGCCATGCCGCTGACGAACTGGATCAACCGCTCGAAGCCCAGGCCGAAACCGGCGTGGGGCACGGTGCCGTACCGCCGCAGATCCAGATACCAGTTGTAATCTTCCTGGTTGAGCCCCATCTCTTCCAGGCGGCTGACCAGATTGTCGTAGCGCTCTTCGCGCTGGCTGCCGCCGATGATCTCGCCTATGCCTGGAACCAGGATATCCATGGCGGCCACGGTGGTGTTGTCGTCATTGACCCGCATGTAGAAGGGCTTGATGGACTTGGGATAGTTGGTGACGATCAGCGGCCGCTTGAAGAGTTCCTCGCAGAGGTAGCGCTCGTGTTCCGACTGGAGATCCGCGCCCCAGGCCACCGGAAAGTTGAAGGTTCTGCCGCAGGTGGTGAGGCGGTCGATGGCCTCGGTGTAGGTGATCCGGGCGAAATCATGCTCCAGCACTGCCCCAAGGCGAGCCTTGAGCCCCTTGTCCACGAAATTGTTGAAAAGCTCGATCTCCTCCGGGCAATGGTCCAGCACATACTGCACCAGATATTTGATGAAGGATTCCGCCACCCGCATGTCCTGGTCAAGATCGCAGAAGGCCATCTCCGGCTCGATCATCCAGAATTCGGCCAGATGCCTGCTGGTGTTGGAGTTCTCCGCCCGGAAGGTGGGGCCGAAGGTGTAAACGTTGCCTAGGGCCAGGCAGTAGATCTCCGCCTCAAGCTGGCCGCTCACCGTGAGGCTTGCCTGGCGGCCGAAGAAATCCTCGCTGAAATCAGGGTGCCCATCCTTGCGGGGCACGTTGTTCAGGTCCAGGGTGGTGACGGTGAACATCTCGCCCGCCCCCTCGCAATCGCTGGTGGTGATGATCGGGGTGTGGATGTACTGGAAGCCCTGCTCCTGAAAAAACCGGTGCACCGCAAAGGAAAGGGCGCTGCGCACCCTGGCCACCGCGCCGAGGCTGTTGGTGCGCGGACGCAGGTGAGCGATTTCGCGTAGAAATTCAAAGGAGTGCCGTTTCTTTTGCAGGGGATAGGCCTCAGGGTCGGCCCAGCCGTAGACCTCGACCTCGGCACCCTTGAGTTCCACCACCTGGCCCTTGGCGGGCGAGGCGGCAAGCTGGCCGCTGATCCGCACCGAGCAGCCGGTGGTGAGGCGGAGGATATCCTCCTGATACCGGGGCAGACTCTCCTCGGCAATGACCTGGAGGTTGGCCACGCAGGAGCCGTCGTTGACCTCAAGAAAGGAAAAACCCTTGCTGTCCCGGCGGGTGCGGATCCAGCCTTTGATTTCCACGGTCTGGCCGAGGGGTTGCGTTTTGAGGAGTTGGGCGATGCGAAAGTATGTGCTCATGGGCGATTGTGTCCGGCGGGTGCATTGAAGAGTTGTTGAGAATTTTTCTAAGTATCGATAAATAATGGTTCTTTGCAATACATTTTTCCAGGTACAAGAAATACACAGACTGATTCTTGGTTGAAAAAGGAGAAGGCGATGAGCCAAAAAATGTACCGTCTGGCGCCGGAACAGTGCGCCCTGTTGGTGGTGGATATCCAGGAGAGGATGATGCAGGCCATCCCGGCCAGGGACGAGGTGGTCAAAAACGCGGTGCTGCTGATGAAGGCGGCCAACATCCTCCAGGTTCCGGTGCTTGCCACCACCCAGTATGCGGCGCGGATCGGCGCCTTGCTTCCGGAGATTCAGGCGGAGCTGGGCGGGGTTGTCCCGCTCGACAAGCTGGAATTCGGCTGTTTTGACAACGGGGCCATCAGCGAGGCGGCGAAAAAATTGCCGAGAACGGTCAACACCATCGTGGTCTGCGGGGTGGAAACCCATATCTGTATCTACCAGACGGTGCTGGGCGGCTTGATGCAAGGCTACCGGATGTGGGTGCCCGCAGATGGAGTAGCCTCAAGGGCGGAGAAGAACTACCAGACCGGACTTGCCCGGATCAGCGAGGTAGGCGGCATTGTCGCCAATACGGAGATGATCATCTACGAATGGCTGCACAAGGCAGGTACTCCGGCGTTCAAGGCCATCCTGCCCTTTATCAAATGATGTTGCTTCTTTTCGGAAAAAACAGGTAGAACAGTAAAAATGGTCTTGTCGGGTCGGTAACCAAAGAGCAAGGAAAGGGCATGCCATGGCTGAGCAAAAGGATGCGGGCGAGGAGCGGCGTCAGGAGGAACGGTTTGCCAAAAACCTGTTTGTCCGTTTTACCAGGCTTGAAGATCTCCTGGCCGATGTTCCCTACCGGGATGGGCAATTGCTGGATATCAGCGGGGGCGGCCTCTGTTTCTTGACGGAGGAAGCGCTGCCCCTGGGCAGTCAGCTGGTGATGGTCCTTGAGTTTCCCGGCTGGCAGGCGGTGGCGGACGGAAAATGGATCGCCACCAAGGTGGAGGAGGATGTCGGGGTGCTGCGCGCGGTCGGCATGGTCTCCTGGGTGGCAATCAGCCGGGCCACGCCGGACAAGTATGAAACCGGGGTTTCTTTTTCCGGCCGGGTTACTGCCTGAGAGGGTTTTTTATTCCGCAAAATATTTAAGAAAATTGGCAGGTTGCCGATGGGGAAGGAGTACGCCTCGTATGGCGCAGGCAGGGAAGCAGGCAAAGGAAAGGCAGCGGGAGGCTGATCATGTCCACAGCGGGGAAATCGGAAGTCAATCTTGAGATAAGCGCCGGGTTTTTCAGGATATCCACGGATACGGTGGTGTACAACATCACGGTTCTCGGCGGGCAGGAGAGCGGGGCCACCCAGGTGGTGCGGCATATCCTGGCCGAGGAAAAACCGCCGGCTCCTTCCCTTGCCGCGCCCGCGCCGGAAGCGGGGAACTTTGATCTTGCCCGGCTGGCCGGTGAGACCCTGGATGATGATTACTATAAAAAGGTATCCACCGATATATTCAATGATATCGGTAAATTGGCAAAGAGTCTGAGCTCGACCATGGGGGAGATCCCCATGGAAGACCGGCGCATGAAACGGGTGGAGCTGGACGAGGCCGGGGAAAAAATCGAGGATGCCAAGAACCAGCTGCACGACATCGTCTCCATGACCGAAAGGGCCACCATGGAGATCATGGATCAGGTGGAGAAGGTCCAGAATCAGACCGATGGCGTAAAGGAGCTGCTGCTCTCCCTCAAAACCCACAGCGCCTTTCAGGCCGCCGCCGTTGCGGCCGGAGAGGAGGGCGCCCATTCGGCCACCGCAACTCTGGCCAATCTTCAGGAGAAGATCGTTCAGGCCAATATGCTGATTGCCGCCTTGCAGGAAGGTGGCCCCGCACCGGCCGGGGAGGTTGTTGCGGCGGGAGAGGTGCTCGATCTGGCCGAGGTTGCGCCGGAAACGGTCAAGCGGACCCGGTATCTGTTCGCGCTCGATACGATTTTCCAGACCATGTACGAGCTGTGCACCAACGAAACGGTGAAAACGCACATCACCGGAGCCCGCAAAAAGGCCGGGGAGATCTTCGACCATAACGGCTTTGTCGATGCCCTGGGA
>JBAYUD010000005.1:0-80529 GCA_041675265.1 Desulfurivibrionaceae bacterium
CAGGATCTTTCCGCTAAAACCCTGAACATCATCAAACGCTACGGCGTCGAGGGGCAAAAGGATTCGGCGGAGGGTTTTGCCTTTATCAAGCGGCACTGCATGCACTGCATCGATCCGGCCTGCGTTTCGGCCTGCCCTGCCTCGGCGCTGGTGAAAAATTCAGAGAACGGGGTAGTGACCTACAACAAAAAGGCCTGCATCGGCTGCCGCTACTGCCAAGTGGCCTGCCCGTACAATATCCCCAAGTTTGAGTGGGATTCGCCCTTCCCGGAGATTACCAAGTGTCAGATGTG
This sequence comes from Desulfurivibrionaceae bacterium, assembly GCA_041675265.1. Lineage (GTDB taxonomy): Bacteria > Desulfobacterota > Desulfobulbia > Desulfobulbales > Desulfurivibrionaceae > Thiovibrio. The sequence continues at coordinate 294 of JBAYUD010000005.1, forward strand.
CGCCCACCTTTTGGCCAAGGGCGGTATTTCCGCCTGCTGCGCTGCTTGTCCCACCGGGGCCTCCCTGTTCGGGCCGGTGGAAAAGCTGCGGCTCGAGGCCAAGCGGCGGCTGGAAATGAAGCCCGGCGAGTATTACGATTTTCCCGTGGCCAACATCGAGTCCGCCGAGGTGCAGCAGCACCGGGCAGGCGGCTACGTCAGGCATGTCTACGGCGAGCGGGAGCTTGGCGGCTCCCAGGTCCTCTATCTGGCCGGGGTGCCTTTTGCCAATCTCGGGTTGCCCGATCTGCCCGAGGATTCCTATGTGGCCTTGGCGGACGGCATCCAGTACGCCATTTACAAGGGCATGGTCTATCCCATCGTGGTTCTGGGCGGTTTGATCTACATCATCCGGAACAGGGAAGAGAAAAAAGAGTAGGGGCGCAAGTCCCGGCTTTTCACGGAAAGGAGTGTTCCCATGCAGGAAAGAGAAGCATTAGGAGGCAAGGTGCTCACCGTGCCCTTCAAGGTGTGCGCCGCCATCGCGCTCATCGGCCTTTTTTTCATCGGCAAACGGTTCATCTTCGGGATCGGTTCGGTTTCCAACATGAACGACGGCTATCCTTGGGGGATCTGGATCGCCTATGACGTGGTGGTGGGCACCGCCCTGGCCTGCGCCGGGTACTCCATCGCCCTGATCGTCTATGTGTTCAACAAGGGGGAGTATTCGCCCCTGGTGCGGCCCGCCCTGATGACCAGCATGTTCGGCTACACCCTGGCCGGAATCTCGGTTATCTTCGATATCGGCCGTTACTGGCAGGCCTACAACATCTTTCTTCCCTGGCTCAGCAACCTGCATTCGGTCATGTTCGAGGTCGCCTTGTGCATCGGCACCTATATCCTGGTGCTGTGGATGGAGTTCGCCCCGGTTCTGTTGGATAAATTCAAGGCGGATCAGCTCAAGGCCAGGCTCAACCGGATCATCTTCGTCTTCATCGCTCTGGGCATTCTTCTCCCCACCATGCATCAGTCCTCCCTGGGCACCATGATGCTCATGGCTGGGCATAAGCTCTCCCCCCTCTGGTGGAGCGGCTTTCTGCCCCTGCTTTTCCTCATCACCGCCGTGGTCATCGGTTATGGAGCGGTGATCTTCGAGTCGCTCGTCTCCTCCCTCGCTTTCAAGCGGCCCATGGAGATGCATCTCTTGAGCAAAATCTCGGCGCTCATGCCCTGGCTGCTCGGCCTCTATCTGGTGGTCCGCATCGAAGACGTCAACCTGCGCGGCTATCTGCCCCTGGCCTTTGAGGGGGGGCTGCTGGGGAACCTTTTTCTGCTGGAAAACCTGTTGTTCCTTGCCGCCCTGCTGATCCTGGCCTATCCCAGCAACCGGCAGAGCCCGCAACTGCTCTTCATCGCCTCCTGCGCCATGCTGCTGGGGGGGAGCATGTACCGGTTCAACACCTATATTGTCGGCTTTGACCCCGGCACCGGCTGGCGGTATTTCCCCTCGGTGCCGGAAATGTTCATCACCTTCGGGATCATTGCCGCCGAAGTGATGGCTTACCTGTGGTTTGTTAAGACCTTGCCGGTGTTGCCCAGGCTCACCAGGGCATGAATTTGAAGGTGACTATCTAGCTCAGGGCTGGAAAGGTTCATAAAACACGAAACGTAACTGTTCAGCAGTGCCGCAGATGCGCGAAAGAGGTCTGCGAAGTGTGCTATTGCACACGAGCAGGCCGATGACAAGGCAGATGCGGTGCTGCTGGGCAGTTACACCTGAAGGAGATTGTTCATGGCCAAGAGAATCGTCGTTGATCCCATCACCAGAATTGAAGGGCATCTCCGGATTGATTGCGAGATCGACAATGGCAGGGTGACCAAGGCCTGGTCCTCGGGCCAGATGTGGCGCGGGATCGAGCTGATCCTCCAGGGCCGCGATCCTCGGGACGCCTGGGTGTTTACCCAGCGGATCTGCGGGGTCTGCACCACGGTGCATGCCGTTGCCTCGGTGCGGGCCGTGGAAAACGCCCTGAACCTGGAGGTGCCGCTCAATGCCCAGTACATCCGGAACATGATCATCTCCGCCCACGGGATATTCGACCATATCGTCCATTTTTACCATCTCTCCGCCCTCGATTGGGTGGATATCGTTTCCGCCCTCAAGGGCAGCCCCAAGGGGGCCTCGGCCCTTGGCCAACAGCTTTCCCCCTGGCCCCGCAACGGCGAGCAGGAGATCAAGGCGGTGCAGGAAAAGCTCAAAGGGTTCGTCGGGAGCGGCCAGCTCGGGGTCTTTGCCGGCGGCTACTGGGGCCACCCGGCCATGAAATTGTCCCCGGAAGTCAATCTCCTTGCCGCCACCCATTATTTTCAGGCCCTGGAGTACCAGCGGCAGATCAACAAGGTGGTGGCCATCCTCGGCAGCAAAACCCCGCATATCCAGAACCTGGCCGTGGGCGGCGTGGCCAACCCCATCAACCCGGACAGCCAGTCCACCCTGACCATCGAACGGCTCTATCACATCAAAACCCTGATCGATGAGATCGGGGATTTCATCAGGAATGTCTACATGGTCGATGTCGCGGCCATCGGCGCCTTCTACTCGGACTGGACGCAATACGGCGCCGGGGTGACCAATTATCTCTCGGTGCCGGATCTGCCTCTGGACACCAAGGGGACAGCCTTCGCCCTGCCCGGCGGGTACATCGGTGATGGCAACGTGGGCTCGTTCAAGGCGATCACCAGCTTCAACGACGAGGGTTTCAAACAGGGGGTCAAGGAGGGGGTCAAGCATTCCTGGTACAAGGGCGACTGGGACCGCCATCCCTGGGAAGAGGAGACCGTGCCCCAGCACACCGAGTTCCAGGACAACGGCAAGTATTCCTGGGTCAAGTCCCCGACCTTCAACGGCAAGCCGGCCCAGGTCGGTCCCCTGGCCAATGTCCTGTGCATGTATGCCGCGGGCCACGGCCCGACCAAGCTCTATACCGACGGACTGCTGCAAAAGGTGAGCGCGTTGGCCAAGACCAAGGTCGGGATCTCCGCGCTCCATTCCACCATCGGCAGGCATGCCGCGCGGGCGGTGCGCTGCGCCGTGCTCCACGATTCCCTGCTCGGTCAGTGGCAGGCCCTGATGGACAACATCGGCAAAGGGGATTATGCGACCTTCAACCAGCCGGTGTTCCCGAAAGGAGAGCAGCGCGGGGTGGGCTTCCATGAAGCGCCGCGCGGCGTGTTGTCCCACTGGGTCGTGATCCAGGACGGCAAGATCAAGAATTATCAGTGCGTGGTGCCCTCCACCTGGAACGCCGGGCCCAGGAACAGTAAAGACACCCCAGGCCCATACGAGGCCTCGTTGGTCGGCAATCCGGTGGCTGATCCGGAAAAACCCCTTGAAGTGTTGCGCACGGTCCATTCCTTTGACCCGTGCCTTGCCTGCGCCATCCACCTTCTGGACCCCAAGAGCCGGGAAATCGTCACGGTCAGGACCACTGTCTAGGATTGTTGTTTTTTGTTGTCCATTGCAAACAGGCCGCCCCGATTCCCGGGACGGCCTGTTTTATAAGGAGGCGTATGTCTGACAATATTCTGGTGCTTGGCGTGGGAAATGTGCTGCTCGCCGACGAGGGGGCGGGAGTGCGGGCGGTGGAGCAGCTCCAGCACCGCTATGCGTTCCCTCGCCAGGTGGAGCTGATCGATGGCGGCACCATGGGGCTTGACCTCCTGGGATATCTGGACGGCAAGACCCATCTTTTTATTGTTGACGCCATTTGCTCGACGCAGCCTCCCGGTTCGGTGGTCATTGAAAAATTGCTTGATCCCCCCGCCTATTTCCGGCAGAAAATTTCCCCGCATCAGATCGGGCTTTCCGAGCTCTTGGCCGTTGCCGCCATGCAGGATTGTCTGCCCCCATCCATCACCCTCTTCGGTATTGTCCCCCGTGATCTGTCCACCGGCATCGAGATGTCCCCCGAGGTCAACGTTGCAGTCGGGCAAGTGGTTCTGGCCGTGGTAAAAGAGCTTGGCCTGATGGGGGTCGAGGTGGGCGCGGCAAGCCGTTGAGCCATTCTCCGTGGATGCCGGACGATCTCCGCCGCGCCTTGTCTCTGGAAAAAAACTTGCTCCTCTCCGCCAAATAGTATTTTATGAAACACTTTGTCTGATCTGGAGGCGGCCCGGCTGTTTTTTCCCAAGGAGAAAGGATGTCCAAGATCTCGGTTTTTGTGGCGGATGATCATTCCATCGTCAGGGAAGGGTTGCGGCAGATGTTTGTCAAAAACACCACCCTTACGCTGGTTGGCGAGGCTGCGGATGGCGAGGCTGCCGTCAAGGAGATCCGCAGGTTGCAGCCCGGCGTGGCGATCCTTGATATCTCCATGCCCATGGTCAGCGGCCTTGAATGCATCCCGCTTATTAAAAACGATTCTCCGGACACGGCAATCGTGATCCTCTCGATGTTCGCCCGCGAAATTTATGTGCATCAGGCCTTGTCCGCGGGCGCTCTCGGCTATGTTTTAAAAACCGCCCCCTGGGCCGAGGTTCTTGAGGCGGTGCGGATGGTGGCGCAGGGCAAATATTTTCTGAGCAGGGAGATAAATTCCGAGCTCATTCGCGGATATCTCAACAACGAGGAGCGAAAATCCGCCGAGTCGAGCAGGTACGATATGCTCTCCGACCGGGAGCAGCAGATTTTCAGGCTGGTCATCGAGGGCAACCCCACCAAATCCATAGCCGAACTTTTGTGTCTGAGCCCGAAAACCGTGGAAAAACACCGTTCCAACATCAGCAAAAAGCTCGGCATGAGCGATCCGTTGGCCATGCTGAAGTTTGCCATGAAGATCGGCGTGGCCGATCCCGATCTCTGGCCTGATTCGTAAGGAGTTTCTGTTTTTGGGGGAACCGGTCCGTGTCCCGGTTGTCGCCACTCTGCAAAAATAGCCTTGTCTGCAAGCCGGAAATGGCTTTCTCTAACCTCTTGGTGGGTGTGTGAACGATTCTGCGGAGCCGAACAATTCAAAAATCATGCCTGTGCCTGTCCAACGCTTTACCTGGATTCTGGTCGGGGTCTGGACCTTGTTTCTCTCCGGGCTTTCCTTTCACGAAATAGACGGTATCCGGCAGATCACCAGGGAACTGGCCATCAGCGAGATCCGGGCTTATTGCAACAAGGATCGCGCCTTGCGCACATGGGGGGCTTCCCATGGCGGGGTGTATGTGCCTGTCGACGAGCGAACCCCGGGGAGCCCATATCTCGCGCATCTTCCCGAGCGTGATCTGACAACGCCCTCCGGCAGGGCATTGACCTTGATGAACCCTGCCTATATGATGCGACAGGTGGGAGAGCATTTTTCAAGCCTCTATGGGGGAGGGGTCAGGATGACAAGCCTCAACCCGCTGCGTCCCGAGAATGCGCCGGATGCGTGGGAGCGTCGGTGTCTTGAGGAGTTTGTCCATTCCCGGCAGTCGGAAAAGATCGAATTTACCCAGATCGGCGGCGTGCCGCATTTGCGGTTGATTCAAGCGGTGATGGTTACCCGGGACTGCCTTCTCTGTCACGGGCATCAAGGCTATAAAGAAGGGGATATCCGGGGCGGAATCAGTGTCAGCTTGTCAATGGTGGAAGCGCTGGCCCTCCAGAAAAAACAGATATTTTCCCATCTCCTCAGGGCCGGCCTGATTTGGGGTATCGGGGTGGCCGGGATGCTGCTCGGCGGCGGGTTCCTGCAACGGCGTGTCGCGGAACGCGATGCGGCCCAGGAAGCGTTGCAGCAATCCCGTGACCGTCTTGCCCGGAAAAGCGAGGAGCTGGAGTATGCCAACGCGGCGTTGCTGACCGAGATCTCCGAACGGAAAAGGGCAGAGGCCGAGATCCTGGTCAGCGAGGAAAAGTTCCGGACCGTTGCTGATTTTACCTACGACTGGGAATACTGGATGGATCCGGCGGGTAATTTTCTCTACGTTTCTCCTTCCTCGGAGCGGATCACCGGATACCGCCCGGAGGAATTCAAGGAAGATCCCGGTCTTTTCCTGGGGCTCATCCATCCCGACCACAGAGCCCAGATGGAAAATCATTTCAAGCATGTCGTATCGGAGCGCAGGGTGTGCATGCTGGAATTCCGGATCATTGCCAGAAGCGGGCAGGAACGCTGGGTTGGGCATACCTGTCAGCCTGTGTATGGCCGGTCCGGTGAATTCCTGGGCAGCAGGGCGAGCAACCGGGACATCACCGGCAGCAAGTGGAGCGAGAAAACCCTTAACAAGTTTGCGGTGGAGCTGACCCAGAGCAACAGGGATTTGCAGGATTTCGCCTACATGGCCTCCCACGACCTGCGCGAGCCGCTGGTTCTTGTTCAGGCTTTCAGCGAGAGGCTGCGGGCCCGCTACGGGGAGAACCTTCCCGAGAAGGGATTGGAATATGTCCGGCGGATCGAAACCGCTGCCGCGCGGATGCAGGAGTTGATCTCCGGGGTGTTGGCCTATTCGCGGGTTTCCGCCAAGGCCCAGCCTTTAGAGGAGATTGATCTGGGGAAGATCGTGCTGCAGGTGATCTCCGATTTGGAGATGCGGATCGCCGAGACCAAGGGGCGGGTCGAGGTTGACACCCTGTGCCGGATCAAGGCGGATCCCCTCCAGATCAGGCAACTCTTTCAGAATCTCATCGCCAACGGCCTAAAATACCGCAGGCCCGATGTTCCTCCGCACGTTTTGGTGTCGAGCCGGATTATCGCTACCCCCGATGCCGAAGGGGCGGTGGAGTTTTGCCGCATTACGGTGGAGGACAACGGCATTGGTTTTGCCCCGGAGTCCGCCGACAAGATATTCGGCCTTTTTCAGCGGCTGCATGGCCGGAGCCAATACGAGGGAACCGGCATCGGCCTTGCCGTATGCAAACGGATTGTCGAACGGCATGGCGGGACCATCACGGCGGAAAGTTCTCCGGGCATGGGGGCGCGGTTCATCGTCACCCTGCCGGTGCATGGCCCGGAGATTGACGACCTTCAGCAGCTTGCCTGCCGGGAATAATCCGCCGGGCAAGCCGGAAAAAAGAGCTTCAGGCCCGATCCGGCCTGGAACAAGCCCGCGCCTTTGTGTATCATGAACCCATGCATGAGATGTCTTTGGCCATGAACATCGTCGAGCTTGTCTCGACAAAGGCGCGGGAAGCCGGGGGCAAGAGGGTGACCTCGGTCGAACTTGAGGCTGGCAAGCTTTCCGGGGTGATGGTCGAGGCGCTGGTCTTCTGTTTTGAGGCAGCCGCCCGCAACACCCCGGCGGAAGGGGCGGAGCTTTTGGTCCGTGAACTCGACGGGCGCGGCAGTTGCCGGGGTTGCGGTCATGTCTTCGCGCTTGATTCCCTGCTCGCCCAGTGCCCGCAATGCGGCGGGTATGCGGTGGAGACCTTGCAGGGCAAGGAATTGAAGGTTGTCTCCCTCATTGTTGATGAATAAAACGAAGAATAGGCGGAGCCATGTGTGATTCCTGCGGTTGCAGCCGGCCGGAGAACAGTGTGACCATCACGAGGCCGGGGGAGGTTGGGTCCGACCCCGGCCCCGGCGTGTCAGACCACCACCATTCGCATCAATCGTATCGGGCTCAAGGCCGCGTTGTTGAGGTGCGGGAGGCGGTGCTGGGAAAAAACGACGGGATTGCCGCGCACAACCGGGAGTTTTTCAGGAAACAGCGGATCGTGGCGCTCAATCTGGTCAGCTCTCCCGGCTCGGGCAAGACCACCATCCTGGAACGGACCATCCGGGAGCTGCGGCAGGATATCCCCATGGCGGTCATCGAAGGGGATCAACAGACCATGCTCGATGCCGAGCGGATCGATGCCACCGGGGTGGACGTGGTGCAGGTGAACACCGGGGCCGGGTGCCATCTTGACGCGGACATGGTGCATCAGGCCCTGCACCGGATGGAGCCTGCGGAGAACTCCCTGCTCTTTATCGAAAATGTCGGCAATCTGGTTTGCCCGGCCATGTTCGATCTGGGCGAGGCGGCCAAGATTGTGATTATCAGCGTCACCGAGGGGGAGGACAAGCCCCTCAAGTATCCGGCCATGTTCGATGCGGCCAGCCTGTGTCTGATCAACAAGATAGACCTGCTTCCCCATGTGGATTTTGACGTGGCCCGGTGCCGGGAATATGGACTGCGGGTGAACCACCGGCTGGAGTTTTTTGAGATCTCCGCCAGAACCGGCGAGGGCATGCCTGGCTGGCTGGCTTGGCTGCGCAGTCAGATCTGAAGGATGCGATGCCCACCGAGCGCTGGAAGATATCGGTCCGCGGCATTGTCCAGGGCGTCGGCTTCCGGCCCTTTGTCTACCGCCTGGCCAAGGAGCGATCCCTGATTGGCTTTGTGGCCAACACCTCGGACGGGGTTGCCATCGAGGCCCAGGGGCAGGTCGCGCAGCTTGATGATTTTCTTGACGCCCTGCGGGATGAGGCGCCTCCCCTGGCCCAGGTCGGCGAGATCGTTGCTGTTCCCATCCCTCTTGGCGATGATGGCGAATTTGCCCTCCGTCATTCGGCAGCCTCCGGTTCGGTTGCCACCCTGATCTCCCCGGATGTCGCCGTGTGCGATGCCTGTTTGGCCGAATTCTTTTCCCCGGCCGACCGCCGTTTCCGCTATCCCTTCATCAACTGCACCAACTGCGGCCCCCGTTATACCATTGTCGAGCGCATTCCTTACGACCGTCCCCATACGACCATGCACGGGTTTACCATGTGCGCACCCTGCCGGCGGGAATACGATGATCCCGAAAACCGCCGTTTTCACGCCCAGCCCAATTGCTGCCCGGATTGCGGCCCGCAGCTTGGTTTGGTCGCGGCGGACGGCCGATTGGTGGCCCAGCGGGATGAGGCGCTTCGCGAGGCACTCCTGCGGTTGGCAGCGGGCGAGATCGTGGCAGTGAAGGGGGTGGGTGGGTTTCATCTGGCGGTGGACGCGGCCAATGTTCAGGCGGTAAGCCGTCTGCGACAGAGGAAGGGGAGGGAGGCCAAGCCACTGGCGGTGATGGTTGCCGATCTGTCCGCGGCCCGGAAGATTTGCCGGTTGGAGGGCATGGAAGAGCAGGCGCTTACCAGCCAGGAGCGGCCCATCGTCCTGGCCGCCAAACAAGACGGGCATGGCTTGGCGGAAGAGGTTGCGCCTGGGTGCGACCAGTTCGGCCTCATGCTGCCCTATGCGCCGCTCCACTATCTGCTCTTGCAGGGGGTGGTGCGCACCTTGGTCATGACCAGCGGCAATCGCAGCGAAGAGCCGATCTGCATCGATAACGACGAGGCGGTGCAGCGTCTGGGTGGGATTGCCGATTGTTTCCTCATCCATGACCGGGGGATTCACCTGCCCTGCGATGATTCGGTGGTCGGACTCCAGGCGGGGGTGATCCGCCAGATCCGGCGCAGCCGGGGCTTTGCCCCGAAGCCCATCGGGCTTGCGGCAACCGGGGATATGGTGCTCGGGGTGGGGGCGGAACTCAAGAATACCGTCTGTCTGCTCAAGGAAAACCAAGCATTTCTCAGCCAGCACATCGGGGATCTGAAAAATCTTGAGGCCTACCGGGTTTTTCAGCAAAGTATCGGTCAGATGGGGGCTCTTTTTGAAATCAGTCCATCGCTGATCGCGCACGACCTGCATCCCCAATACCTTTCAAGCCGCTGGGCCAAGGAACAAAATGTGGTCACCCTGGGCGTGCAGCACCACCATGCCCATCTGGCCGCCTGTCTGGCCGAGAACCACCATGAAGGTCCGGCCATCGGTATTATTCTCGATGGGACAGGGTATGGGGTGGACCGGACCATTTGGGGCGGTGAGGTTCTGCTGGGAGATGCCGGCGGGTATCAGCGGTTCTCCGCCCTGGAATCCTTGCCCCTGCCGGGGGGGGATGCCGCGGTGCAGGCCCCTTGGCGGATAGCCCTGAGCTATCTCCATGCCGCCTACGGCGCGGAATTGCCCGACCTGCCTTTTTTGAGTGACCACGAGTGCGGGGTGATCCTTGACATGGTCCAAAAAAGGCTGAATTCTCCCCTGAACAGCAGCTGCGGCAGGCTTTTTGATGCGGTGGCCGCCATGAGCGGGGGCAGGCAGACCATTCAGTATGAGGCCCAGGCTGCCATTGAGCTGATGCAGGTGGCGGGCGGGGAGCTTGGGGCGGAAGTATTTCCCTGCGAAGTCTACGAGGAAGATGCTATGCTGAAAATCTCGGTGTGTTCCTTGATCCGGGAGGTGGCGCAAGCCGTGCAGGCCGGGATGGCGCAAAGCGAAATCAGCCGCAGGTTCCACGCCGGATTGGTTGCGGCCTTTACCCAGGTGGCCGAAGAGGCGCGACAGAGGGAAAAGATCAATACCGTGGCCTTGAGCGGCGGCGTTTTCCAGAACCGGCTGCTTCTGGAAGGGCTGGTTGCCTCCCTGGGGCGCGTTGGGTTTCAGGTGTTGGTGCATAAAGAACTGCCCTGCAACGATGGTTGTATTTCCTTGGGGCAGGCGGTGATCGGCAGGCAGGCGCTGAAAAAAGGGTGATAGTCATCTGGGTGTTTAGGCTGAAGACTGAAGAAAACCTTCAGCCTTCGGTCTGTCCACCTGAGTAGTGACAAAAAAAGGTGACGGTATGTGTTTGGCGATTCCCGGCAGGGTGGTGGAGATATTTCAGGAGAACGGCTTGCTCATGGGGCATGTGGATTACAGCGGCACGGTCAACAAGGTCTGCCTTGAGTATGTGCCGGAGATCGCGGTGGGCCAGTACACCGTGGTGCATGCAGGCTTTGCTCTGTCGGTGCTCGACGAGGAAGAGGCGCAACAGAGTTTCGCGGCCTGGCAGGAATTGACCCAGGCCGTGGCAGCCCAGGGCACGGATATCTTCGGCAATCCGCTGGAGAAATAGCCGTTTGCAAAAGGCCCAAAAGTTCCCTCCCCCTGGGGGGGGAGGGCTAGGGAGAGGGGGTTCAATTTGGCAGAGTTTTGCAAGAGGCGATAAATAAAGAGGTCCTTGTTTCTCCATGAAATTTGTCGATGAATACCGCGATCCGGCCCTGGCCGGGCGCCTTCTTGATGAAATCCGCCAGACCGTGACCCGTCCTTGGGTGATCATGGAGATCTGCGGCGGCCATACCCATGCCATCATGAAAAACGGGCTGGATCAGCTGCTGCCCGCCCAGGTCGAGCTGGTGCATGGGCCGGGGTGCCCGGTCTGCGTGACCCCGGTGGAGACCATTGATCGGGCCGTAGCCATCGCTGCCAGGCCCGAGGTGATTTTCACCAGCTTCGGCGACATGCTCCGGGTGCCGGGCAGCGTCTCCAGCCTGTTCATGGCGAAATCCGCCGGGGCTGACGTGCGCATGGTTTATTCGCCCTTGGAAGCCGTGGCCCTGGCCCGGCAGAACCCGGAGCGGGAGGTGGTTTTTCTGGCCGTGGGTTTTGAAACAACGGCGCCGGGCAATGCAATGGCCCTGCTGCAAGCCAAGCGCGAGGGGTTGACGAATTTCAGCCTGCTGGCCAGCCATGTTCTGGTAGTGCCCGCCATCCGGGGGTTGCTCTCCTCGCCCGGGAATCGGGTGCAGGGGTATCTGGCCCCGGGCCATGTCTGCACGGTCATGGGCTGGCGGGAATACGAACCGCTGGCCGAGGAATTCAAGGTGCCCATCGTGGTCACCGGCTTTGAACTCGTCGACATCCTTGCCGGATTACTCATGGTGCTCCGGCAGCTTGAGGCGGGGCGCCACCAAGTGGAAAACCAGTACGGCCGCTCGGTGAGCCGGGAGGGCAACCCGGCGGCCCAGCGGATCATGGCCGAGGTGTTCGTGGTGAGCGATCGCGCCTGGCGGGGGATCGGAGTCTTGCCTGCCAGCGGCCTGGTGATCAGGGATCATCTCGCCGCCTATGACGCCGAACGAAAGTTTGCCGTGGAGACCATCAAGGCGCGGGAATCGGAGTTGTGCAAAAGCGGCAATGTATTGCAGGGGCTGATCAAGCCCGACGCTTGCCCTGCCTTTGCCCGCGAATGCACCCCGGAGCACCCCCTGGGGGCGACCATGGTTTCGGGTGAGGGCGCTTGCGCTGCCTATTACAAGTATCACAGGACATCCCATGCATAATCTGAATCCGGAAGACTTCAGCTGTCCCCTGCCCATCATGGAATATGAGACCATCCAACTGGCGCACGGCAGCGGCGGGCGGCTCTCCGCCGAGCTTGTCAGCCGGTTCTTTCTGCCGCGCTTCGGCAATGAAACCCTGAACCGGCTGGAGGATCAGGCGGTTGTCGATTTTCCCCAAGGCCGCTTGGCCCTGACCACCGATTCCTTTGTGGTGGATCCCCTTTTCTTTCCCGGCGGCGATATCGGCGATCTGGCGATCAACGGGACGGTGAACGATGTCTGCATGGGCGGGGCCACGCCGCTCTATCTGGCCGCCGCCTTTATCATCGAGGAGGGTCTGCCCATGGCCACCCTGCACCGCGTTCTGCTCTCCATGGAAAAGGCGGCAAAAACCGCCGGGGTGCGGATCGTGACCGGGGACACCAAGGTGGTCAACCGGGGCTGCTGCGACAAGCTCTTCATCACCACCACCGGGGTGGGGCTGGTGCCGGCAGGGGTGAACATCTCCGCGGCCAATCTCGAGCCGGGGGACAAGGTCATCCTTTCCGGCACCATTGCCGATCACGGCATGGCGATCCTGACCTCTCGGGAAGGGCTTTCCTTTGCCTCACGGGTGCACAGCGATACGGCGGCTCTGAATGGCCTGGTGGACCGGATGCTGCACGCCTCTCCCGCCATCCACGCCATGCGCGATCCCACCCGTGGGGGCCTTGCCACTACGCTCAACGAGTTTGCCGCATCCTCCGGGGTCGGCATCATGTTGGAGGAGGCAGCCATTCCGGTGCGGCCCGAGGTGCGGGGCGCCTGCGAGGTGCTGGGCATCGACCCGATGTACGTCGCCAACGAGGGCAAGCTGGTGGCCGTTGTTCCGGCGGAGGTTGCCGGCACGGTGGTGGACGCCATGCGAAGCCATCCCCAGGGGCGGGAGGCCGCGATTATCGGCGAGGTTGTTGCAGGCAACCGGGGGCTGGTGGCCATGCGTACAGCCTTAGGGGCGCAAAGGATTGTGGATATGCCGGTGGGCGAACAGCTGCCGAGAATATGCTGATCCGGGCCAATGGAAAGCAATTCCTAGAACAACAAGGGTTTGCCGGCAGGAAGAAAAAGAGAAAAACACAGATGATTTGTTGACTTTTTTGAAAGTAACCAGTTATAAACTTTCAGGAAACAGGATTTCTGTTATCAATTTTTGAAATGGGAGGTGAGTTGGTGCAGAAGCGAATCGTAACAATGCTGACAGCAATGTCGCTGATGCTTCCTACTGTCGCTTTGGCGGCCAGCGGGGACGCGCTCTTTTTGCAGAGCTGTGGCGCATGCCACAAAAAGGGAGGCAAGGCGTCTATTGTGAACCCTGCCGACAAGGCCGGTACGGTGTGGGAGAAATATTTTGCCCGTGGACGTCACACGGCGGATATGGGCATGAGTGATGCAGACCTGCAGGCGGTGGTGAAGTATTTGGTGAAGCACGCAGCCGACAGTGACCAACCGGCAGCGGCGGTTATCCCCAAATAATTCACTGGCGAAAAAAGATATTCACTGGGAGGAGGAGAATAAGTGAAAAAAATTTTATTGACCGCAGGTGCATTGCTGGCCTGGACAGGCTGCGCCGTTGCTGGAGCAGGTGGCCAGACTGTAGCCATTCCGGTAGAAGACTATAAAGCGATTCTGGAACGTCTGGACACCTTGCAGAAGCGTGTTGACCAGATGGAAAAAACCGACAGCCCTTCCGGCAAGGCAGCTTCCGCCGCCATGCCGAGCAAGTTGGCCAAGGATGTGGAAACCATCTTCGATACCCTGGACAAGGTTGAAACCAAGACCTTGAAGGATCGGATCAACCTGGGTGCGGAGTTGCGGACCAGGGCTGATTTCTTCACCTTGAAAAACTCCACATCTTTAACCCCGGGATCTTTGGTGGCAGAAGAGCATAACGACAATTACTGGAGCAACCGCTTCCGTCTGAATCTTGATTCCGAGATCAGAAAGAACCTGTTGTTCACCGGTCGTGTTACTGCCTACAAGAATTTTGCCAACAACGAAAACAATGCGTTTGCTAATGACTCCAATGCGGCCCATGTGCCTGGGGACAGCGGCTTGAAGCTGGATCGTGCTTATGTGGACTGGATTCCCGAGGACATGCCCATCCCGTTGGCCCTGACCTTCGGCCGTCATCCTTCCTCCGAGGGCCCTCCCTCCGAGTTGAAGGAGAACCGTCTCCGCCAGTCCACCTACCCCTCCCTTCTGTTTGACGGCGAGGCGGACGGCGTGGTGGCCACCGTTGGTTTGGAGCGGTATCTGGGGTGGAAGAACTCCGGTCTCCGTTTTGCATGGGGCAAGGCTTACCAAGACACCAATACTGCTGTAAGCTACATGGATAACGCTGGCGGAATGTATGATGACACCAATGTTTATGCCATGTTTTTCGAGACCGAGATTCCTGGGGTGCGGGACAGTCTTCTCGTCTTAAGTGCTCTCCAGGTGAAGAATTTGAATGCCGACACCTCATATTTTGGTGCAACTACCACTACCAAGGTAGATATCGGTGACATGAATTTGTATGGTGTTCATGCGCAGGCCAATAATCTGATGGATTCAGGATTTGATCTGTTTGCTTCAGCAGGGATCAATGAAACAGACCCGAACGGCGCAACGGCCACTATTACTGGTGGTCCTTACAACGGGTATGCTCTCGGGTTGATGAATACTGGGGCGAATAACGATGAACATTCCGGGTGGGCTCTCCATGCCGGCCTGCGTTACAACATTGCGTATAAGCCATGGAACAACCCCAAGGTCGGCTTTGAGTACAATCATGGCAGCGACAATTGGTTCAGCTTTACCTGGGGCAGCGCCGAACTGTACAACAAGTTGGCTGCGCGCGGCGATGCTTATGATTTCTACTACATTCAGCCGTTCAACGACAATCTTTTTGGCCGCTTGGGATACACCCATATCGACTACAACTATAGTAATAGCGGAATGCACATAGGCGATTTTGGTGATTCCATCACCGATCTTGACAATCTCTATTTCCTGCTCGACTGCCGCTTCTAACGCACGAGCAAGACTGTTTTGGCATCAGAGGGTGGCCGTTTGGCCACCCTTTTTTTATGGTTTTTCTGACCATGTGCTGTTCCAGTTTTGCCAAGTCTACGGCAAGGTGTAGCGAACCCACTTGCGCGGGATGGATGAATTGATATAGTTTTGAAAATATCGTGAGTGCCATTTTTCAAGCACAAACTGACAGGTGTGTCCCCATGGATATTCGTTTACGATTCTTTTTTCCTGTGCTGGCGGTGCTGGCGTCCCTTTTCTCCGGCTGCGCGATGAATCCCGTTACCGGCAAGTCCGAGCTGGCTTTTTACAGCTTGAGCGAACAGGAAGAAGTCTCCCTCGGCAAAAAGGCCTTTCCCGAGGTAATCCAACGGATGCAGGGGGAGTACGATGATCCGCATCTTAAGGAGTACGTCACCGCGATTGGAATGCGCCTGGCCAAGGTCAGCCATCGGCCCAATCTTCCCTATGCCTTCAAGGTGGTGAACGACTCCAGCCCCAATGCCTTTGCCATGCCCGGCGGCAATATCGCCATCACCCGCGGTCTGCTGGTTGCCCTGGAAAACGAGGCCCAGCTTGCCGCGGTGCTGGGGCATGAGCTTGGTCATGTCACGGCCCGGCATTCGTTGCAGAACCTGCAACGCGGGATATTGTTCAACATCGGTCTGCAGGTTTTGTCCTATGGGAGCAGTGGAACTTCTTACGGCATCCTGGCGCAGCAGGCAGGGCAGGTGGCAGGCGCGCTGCTGGACAGCTCGTACAGCCGCGAGGAGGAGCGGGAGGCTGACCGGCTGGGTATTGATTATATGGTGAAGGCTCAGTACAGCCCCAAGGGTGCCGTGGAGTTGCAGGAATTTTTGGCCCAAAAAAGTGGAGAGGGGGAAGCCCTGTGGCTCCAAGGGCTGTTCCGGACCCATCCTTTCTCCAAGGAACGGATGCGGGATAACCAGTACTACATCGACAGCAACTACAACTGGGCCATGAACAATGAGGCGTATGTCTCCGGGGCCGGAGAGTTCCAACGGGCCATGGCGCCGTTGAGGAAAACCAAGGAGGCGTATGACGATTACGATAAGGGCAGGGAAAAAGAGCAGGCTAAGGATCTGGCCGGAGCCATTGCCCTGTATGAGCAGGCGGTTCACAAAGCCCCGCGGCAGGCTCTGCTGCAAAATGCACTGGGAATGGCGTATCTGAAAAACGACAGCCCGGAGCAAGCAAAAAAATATTTGAGCAAGGCCGTGCAGCTGGATGGGGATTATCACGAAAGCCATTTCGGCCTTGGCTACCTGTACCTGCAGGAGAACAATCCCGCCTCGGCCAAGGAACATCTGCAAAAAAGCATGAAGCTTATGCCCACCTTGGGGAGCGCCTTTTTTCTTGCCGAAAGCTATGAAAAAACCGGGGAGCTTGCAAAGGCCCATGCCTTATACGGTCAGGTGGCGGCGGCTGATTCACGCGGGAACCTGGGCAGGGCCGCGGCTGCCAGATACAGAGCGCTTGGGGGGACGGGCCGCCGTTAGGAAGATCAGGATTTGTCCGGGGTCTCGAGGGTTTTCAGAAACGGCTCGAACAGGTAGCGGAGTTCTTCGAGGGACTGCTTGACCATATAGGGCAGGGCCTTGGCGTACATATCGAGCAGGATAATGGCATTGACGGACGAGTCTGTTGTTGAGCCGCTCCGGACTCTTTTCGCCATGGCCAGGTTGACTTCCTGAATGGTGCGGTACAGATCGGTCAATTTCTCCAGGTTGAAATCCGCCTGTTTTCCCTCGTTGGTTACAAAATATTGGGCCAGCATATAGGTTGCGGTGGCGCGGAAGATGGTTTCTTCCTCGTTGGCCAGCGGCAGGTGAAACCGGGCCATGGGCTTGAAAAAGGCGGTGTGCGGGCAGCCGCTTGTCGCGATGACAAGCCCCATCAGGGAGCAGAGCGCCCTTTGTGCCGTGGTTTTCTGGATGGTTATCCTCTCGGCGGTTGTTACCTGAAGGTCCACCAGGTCAAAGGAGAGAAGCTTTTCTCCCCTCCGGACAATGGGGGCAAGGTTGCCTGCGGCGGGGCAGTGGGGAGAGGCTGCCTCCGTCAACGGGCAACTGGCGCACTGGGCAAAGGAGAGCGCGGTCCAGTGCGGCAAGGGTTCGGCAGCGGAGTCGGGCAGGGATTCAAGGGTCTGGGGGGCGAGGCGGATGGTAAAAAGCTCTTCGCTGTTGTCCTGCAGGCGGAAGCGGTATTCGATGACCAGTGGCTGCGGTTCCATGTTCGCGCGGTGCTCTCCTGTGTCGTTTCCCGAATTGGCGCCGGGGCCGGGTTCCCCCCCCCATTAACGAAGAATGCCCTTATGGTAGGCGAAATCATTCAGAAAAGCAATGATTCGTCTCGATTGGCCGCCGTGTCCACCGGGTAAGGCCGGTCGGAGATTTTGACTTTAACGCCGCCACTCTGTACACTGATTGCGGACAGGGGTGAATGCTTACTAACCGCGGGGATTCCGAGGGAATTCCTCGCATTGCCGGAACACCGTATGACACTGAGTCAATTGTTGTCCACCATCCTGGTGATTCCCGGGATCATTTTTCTCATTGCCGCGGCGCGGCTTTGCATGCAGACCAGGCGGCTGGTTCCCCTTTCCTGCGTGGGAAAATGGCGGGCTCTGTCTGCCCTGAATGTGTTTTTTATTGCCGGATACCTTTTCTTTATCATCATTCAGGTCAGACATCTTGTTTTTCCGGTGGAACTCATCACCGGGCTGGTTTTTTTCGGTGGTTCCCTCTTTGTTTTCCTGGTCATCGGCCTGTCCAGGCTCACCATCACCAGGGTGCATGAGGCGGACCTGGAAATCGTCCGGACGAATACCGCCCTTGTTCAGAAAAACACGGAGCTTGAAAAGGAGATTGTCGCCCGGCTTGAGGCGGAAGGACGGGCCAAGGCAAGGCTCCAGCATCTGACCACCCTGCACGCCATCGACATGGTGATTACCGCGAGTCTGGATCTGCGGCTGACCATGAAGCTTTTTCTGGAACAGACCGTGTCGCAGCTGGGCATGGATGCCGGGGCCATTCTTTTGCTCAACACCCACACCCAGACCCTGGATCATGGGGCGGATTGGGGTTTTGAAGGGATCGGCATCCGCAAATCCAAGGTGCGGCTTGGCGAAGGCGGGGCCGGGATTGCCGCCTATGAGCGGCGGGTCGTTCATATTCCGGATATTGACGAACAGCCCAATCCGTTTGTCCGCAATGAGTTGCTCATAAAAGAAAAATTCATAACCTATTATGCTGTGCCCCTCATTGCCAAAGGGCAGGTGAAGGGCGTTTTCGAGATTTTTTCCCGGGAGCGGTTTGAGGCCGACCCGGAATGGTCCGATTTTTTTGAGGCCTTGGCCATTCAGGCGGCAATCGCCATCGATAACGCGACGCTTTTCCGCAAACTCCAGGAGTCGAACATCGAATTGACCCTGGCCTACGACACCACCATCGAGGGCTGGGCAAAGGCTCTGGAGCTGCGCGATTCGGAAACCGAGGGCCATACCCAGCGGGTGGCGGAGCTCACCTTGAAGGTGGCCTGCGCCTTGGGCATCCGGGAGGATGAGCTGGATCATGTCCGCCGCGGCGCCCTGCTCCATGATATCGGCAAGATGGCGGTGCCGGATACGGTTTTGATGAAGCCCGGCCCGCTCACCGAAGAGGAGCAGCAGATTATGCGGCGGCATCCGGCCTTTGCCTTTGACCTGTTGTCCCCCATTCACTATCTGCGCCCGGCCCTGGATATCCCCTATTGTCATCATGAACGGTGGGATGGCACCGGTTATCCGCGCGGCTTGAAAGGCGAGCAGATTCCCCTGGCGGCCAGGATCTTCTCCATTGCCGACAATTGGGACGCCCTGATCTCGGCCCGGCGCTATCGGGAGGCATGGCCTCCGGAAAAGGTTGCCCAACACATCCGTTCCCTGGCCGGAACCCAGTTTGATCCGAATCTGGTGGATATCTTTTTGGCTTCGGTATGACCATTGCAGCTTTTTTCTCCGTTTCGGCCCTTCAGTGGTTCTCCCCGTTCCAAGACCGTTAATTGACAGGCGAATGTAATTTCCCCAAGGAGTGTTATGGGCAAGGCAAAATTTGGGAGGGGTAATCTCTTGCGGATCATCGTGGTTGTCGTGGCGGTTGCCTGGTTGGCTCTCATGGCGTATGGAAAGGGTAAGCCCCTGCCCAAGGGGGTCTCGTTTGCAGGGGTGGCGCGTGTTGCCTCGGAGGTCGAGTTTCTGGCCGATCGCACCTATCAGCGGGACGGGCAGCCGGTGCGCGAGCAAGCCATTTTTAGCCGGATCCACCGGATCATCGACAAGGCTGAGCGTTTTGTTCTGCTCGACCTTTTTCTCTTCAACAGCGTTCATGCCCCAGGGGAGAAATATCCTCCCCTGTCCGAGGAGATGACCCGCAGGCTCGTTGAAAAAAAACAGCGGTCGCCCCAGGTGGACATTGTGCTCATCACCGATCCGATCAACCGGAGCTACGGAGGGGAGGAACCGGAGCATTTCAAGAGGTTGCGGGCAAGCGGGGTGCGGATCATTTACACCGATACCGGCAAGCTGCGTGATTCCAACTTCATCTACTCGGCCTGGTGGCGGCTTTTTTACCAATGGTTCGGCGTCAACGGGGAAGGCTGGCTGCCGTCGCCTTTCGCTAAAAATGGCCCGGCCATGACCATGCGGGGGTATTTGAGCCTGTTCAACTTCAAGGCCAATCACCGCAAGGTGGTGGCCAGTGAAAAAGAGGCGCTCATCACCTCCGCCAACCCCCATGACGCAAGCGGTTACCATTCCAACATCGCCATCGTCGCCCAAGGGGCGGTGGTGCGGGATGTCGTCGCGGCGGAGGCTGCGGTGGCAAGCCTTTCCGGCGAGACTTTGCCCCAATGGGAGATCCCGGATCGCCCCGAAGCCGGCACCGTGCATCTGTGCCTGCTCACCGAAGGGAAGATCAAGGCGCGGCTGTTAACGGCCCTCTCCCGTTGCGGGAGCGGCTGTTCGGTGCGGATGGCCATGTTCTATCTCTCCGACCGCGAGATTATCGCAGGACTTCTCGGGGCAGCGGCCAGGGGGGCCGAGGTGCGGCTGCTCCTTGATCCCAACAAGGATGCCTTCGGCCGCAAAAAAAACGGCATCCCCAACCGGCCGGTGGCCCGGGAGCTTGTCGAGAAATCCCAGGGCAAAATCCAGGTGCGCTGGTACGGGACGCGCGGCGAGCAGTTTCATCCCAAGCTGGCCATGATTGCCCTGCCTCGAGAAACAGTGCTCATCGGTGGCTCGGCCAATCTGACCCGGCGGAATCTTGACGACCTGAACCTGGAGGCCTGCCTTGAGGTGACGGGCCCGGCGGATTCTCCGGTGGCCAGGGAGGCAAACGATTATTTCGAGAGGATCTGGCGGAACCGGGATGGGGTCTATTCCGTTGATTACAAGGAGTTTGCCGAAAATTCGCCGCTTCGGTACGGTCTCTACCGTTTTCAGGAGTGGAGCGGGATGTCCACATTTTAACCGCACGGCGGAGGGAAAACTTGTGCTACAATTAAAAAAAGGCGGTGCGGCACAGGGATACTCAGGGCCGAGAGGCGAGTCCGATCGGCTATAGGGTTTTGGGGACGACCATGAATGAAAAGATTCTGGTAGTGGACAACCAGCCGCTGATGCTCCGGCTCATGAGCAATTTCCTCGGCAAGAAAGGCTATGAGGTGAAAACCGCGCCCGACAGCCTGACAGCCCTCTCCGTGCTCGCTGATTTTGTTCCGGATATCATGTTCGTGGATCTGGTCATGCCCAATATCAGCGGCGACAAGTTGTGCCGGATCGTGCGATCCATGCCGGAGTTGAAAAACGTCTGTATCATCATCCTTTCCGCCATCGCCGCGGAAGAAACGCTCGACTACGCCTCGTTCGGCGCCAATGCCTGTATCGCCAAGGGCCCTTTCCGCGACATCGAACAGCATGTCTCCAACTTGCTCTCCGCCCATAAGAACAAGGAAGATCTGGGTTTTTCCGGGGTTGCCGGGATTGAAAGCGTGTACCAGCGGGATATCACCAAGGAGCTGTTGAATTCAAGGAAACATTTCGAGGTTGTTCTGGGCAACATCAGCGAAGGAATCGTCGAGTGCACCGCCGAGGGAAGGGTTGTGTATGTCAACGCCGCCGGGGCGGCCATCCTGGGCGCACGGGAAGAAAAGATCCTTGCCGCCGATTTTTCCGGTTTTTTTACGGGAAGCACCCGGGAGGAAGTGGAGAGGATTTTTATCGAACTCGGCGAGCACCCCATTGCCCTGGGCGAGGAGGCCGCGCTGCTGTTGAAGGGGCGGAGAGTTGCCCTGGTCGCGCTGCCCATTGCCGATGGGGAGCAGCGGACGGCCATTGTGATCATCCGGGACATCACCGAGCGCAAGGCCGCGGAAGAAAAGCTCGAGGGGTATCGTGACCATCTGGAAAAAATGGTGGTGGCGCGCACGGCGGAGCTTTCCCAGAAAAACGAGCAGCTCCTCAAGGAAATGCGTGAGCGCCGCGTTGCCGAAGAACGGATGGGGGAGGCCCAGCGGGAGTGGGAGCGGACCTTCGACGCCGTGGATGACATCGTTACCCTGCAGGATACCTCCTTGCGTCTCACCAGGGTAAACAAGGCGGCCTGTCGTATCCTGAAAAAAACAGCGGCGGAGTTGGTCGGCCGGCATTGTTACGAGGTGTTCCTGGGGAGCCCCGATCCCTGTGCGGGATGCGCGGCGTATCTTCTCTCCCACGAGGGCAAGTCACATAGCCAGGAGATTTTTCATCCCGAGCTGCAAAAGACCTTTTTGCTCACCGCCACCCCGGTCATGGACGACCAGGGAAAGATAAACGGCATCGCCCATTTCGCCAAGGATATCAGCGAACAAAAGAAGCTGGAGTTCCAGCTTCTGCAGGCCCAGAAGATGGAGGCCATCGGTACCCTGGCAGGCGGCATTGCCCATGATTTCAATAACATCCTGGCCGCGGTCATGGGCTACACGGAACTGGCCATGATGGATCTGCAGCAGAACATGCCTGCCTATGCCAAACTGGCGGAGGTGACCAGGGCCGGCAAGCGGGCCAAGGATCTGGTGGCGCAGATTCTTACCTTCAGCAGGCACAGCGAGGCAAGGCGGGAACCCCTTGAATTGCGGAGCATAGTCAAGGAGGCCATGAAGTTGCTCAGGGCCTCCTTGCCCAGCACCATGGAGATGAAACAGGAGATAGGCGACCAAGCCTGTTGGGCTTTGGCCGATCCGGTGCAGATCCACCAGGTGCTGATGAATCTCTGCATCAACGCCTCCCAGGCCATGCGCGGCAAGGGAGGGATCCTCCTCGTCACCCTCGGGCCCGAGGAGATTGATGAGTCCCGCGCTGCCTTGAATCCGGACCTGAAGCCCGGAGCTTATGTTCATCTCGGGGTGCGCGATACCGGGCAGGGGATGGAGCAGCATGTGGTGGCGCGGATCTTCGAACCGTTTTTTACCACAAAACAAACCGGGGAAGGAACCGGGATGGGGCTTGCCGTGGTGCACGGGATCGTGAAAAGCCATCAGGGCGCCATTGAGGTTTCCAGCGTGCCGGGGCAGGGAACGGTGTTCGATCTCTACTTCCCCCGCATCAAGGAGATAGCGGAGATCAACGGCGCTGGTGGCGATTTGCGATTGTCCGGGGGGACGGAGCGCATCCTCTTTGTGGATGATGAGCCTGCCTTGGCCGAATTGGGAAAACAGGCGCTTGGGGTTGCGGGATATCGGGTGCGGGCCCATGGCGACAGCCGGGAGGCCTGGAACGAGTTTGTTGCCGATCCGGAGGGCTTTGACCTGGTCGTCACCGACCTGACCATGCCCGGCATGACCGGCACCCAGCTTGCGGAAAAGATCCTGGCCTTGCGGCCGGGCATCCCGGTTATCCTGACCACGGGCTACAGCGATATCATGACCCAGGAAGAGGCCTTGGAGCTGGGGGTGCGAGAGTATCTGCTCAAGCCCATCAGTCCCGTGAGGCTGGCGGAGGTGGTGCGGCGGGTGCTTGATGCCGGTAAACAGCGCGTTGAACAATAGCAATGCTGGATAAACAGGGCTGGGATGTGGTCTGAGCCTGCGCCGGAGCAGGCGGGTGAACTCCGGAAGGAGAGCGGTATGGACCTGTTTGAGCGATTGCAGGGGATGAAGGTGTTGCTGGTTGAGGATGAACCGTTGATCAGGGATTCCCTGCGACGTTTTTTTGCCAATGAGAATTGCGCGATCATGGCGGTTGAGACAGGGGAGGACGCCCTGGAGATCGTCAAAGGCAATGGCTGCGACATCATCATCGCCGACTACCGTTTGCCCGGCATGGACGGCCTTGAATTCCTAAAGCGGGCGCAGCGTCTCAATGCCAGGTTCAAGAAGATCCTGCTCACAGCCTACATGACCGAAGCGGTCATTGCCGAGGCCTTTCGGCTCGGAGTGCATGAATTCATCGAGAAACCGTTTTCCACGGAGGATCTGGAAGAAGCCCTTGTCAGGATCCTTGAGAAAAGATAATCGCCAACGCAACGGGGTTGACCCGGTAAAAACTCTGTAAAGTCCAGGGGGGACTTCACTGAAGGAGGTGTGCCATGAGGGAACTTATTCCAAGGAAAGCGTTCTCGGAACTCAGCACTGTGCGCAACGAAATGGACCGGCTGTGGAACCGGTTTCTGGATGATTGGCCATTGCCGACCATGTTCACCAAGGGTTGGGCGCCGATGGCCGACATCTCGGAAACCAAGGACAAGCTGATCGTCAAGGCCGAACTGCCCGGCCTCGACCCGGAAGACATCAAACTGAGCCTCTCCGGCAACCTGTTGACCATTGAGGGAGAGAAGAAAAAGGAAAAAGAGGAAAAAGACGAGCACCATTATTATCTGGAGCGTTACAGCGGGGCGTTTCAACGCTCCTTTCGTCTGCCGGTGGAGGTGCAGGAGGACAAGATTGAGGCCAAGTTCGACAAGGGCGTGCTCACCATCACCCTGCCCAAGACGGCAAAAAGCAAAAAAAAGGAAATCAAGATCAACAAGGCGAAGTGATAAAGCCCCTCCCCCCTGGGCTTTGCCGGAGTTCTTTTCTTCGTTTATCTTGAGAACAGACCTGTGCCCGAGGCTCCTTCCGGTTGGGCGCCGGTCTGCCGTAATCCCGATGCGTCCTTGAGGTTTGCCCCCTTAAGATTGGCGTTGGTCAGGTCAGCCTTGTAGAAATCAACCCCTTCCAGATCGGCATTCTCCAGATTGGCTCCGGTAAGGTTCGCGCCTTTGAGGTTGGCCCCTTCCAGGTCGGCGTCACGCAGGTTTGCCCCGGAGAGATTGCAGCGCTCAAGGACAGCCTCTTTCAGTTTTTTCCCGGAGAGATCCTGTCCGGCAAGGTTGCATTCAACGCAGCGGTTGGATTGCAGGAGTTTTTCCAGGTCGGTAAGCTTGGGGCTTTCCGGCGGTTTCACCTCTTCCGGTATCTTGCTCAAGACCGGAGGAGGGGGTGGGGTCTGCGGGACTGGCGGAGCCACGGGCTGGACGGCGACGGGTGTGGCGGTCGGCACTGTCTCCGCTGCTGCCTTGGCCGGAGGCGTCACAGCGGCCGGAGCTGTTGCGACCGGACCGCTGGGAACGGCTGCGGCCAAGGCGACAGGGGGCTCCTCATCCGAGGGTATGGCCGGGGCCGTGCTGGGCGCCGGGGCAACGGCGACGTCGGCTGTGTCGTTTTCCTGCTCGGGGGTACCCAGCGTCGGCGTTGTTTGCATGGCCTGGAAGGATGGAGCCCACAGGTTTTCCACCTGGGCGCGATCTCTTTCCAGGGGATTTTTTCTCTTGGAGGGTGGAGGGGTTTTGCTGCGGTACTGGGCGAGGAAGGCATCGATGTCCTCTTTGGTGCCTTTCTGTCGCTCTTTCTCCATAATCGTTCCGATCAGGTACGCTCCCTCAAGGTCAGCCCCGGTCAGGATTGCCCCGGTGAGGTCGGCTTTGTAGAGATCGGCTCCGGCGAGATTTGCCCTGGTAAGATTTGCCTGGCTGAGGTTTGCCGTGGCCAGGTCCGCCGTCTTGAGGCTTGCCCCTTCCAGATTGGCTCCGCTCAGGTTGGCTCCGGCCAGATTCGCCCGATTCAGATTGAGGCCGGTGAGGTCTGCTCCGGCCAGGTTGCAGCCGGGACATGCGTTTTGGGCGACCAGACGTTCCACCTCGGAGGTGGCTCCCGAGGGCACGGGCGGTTGAATCGCTGGTTTTTTTGTGACTCGGACCGGTGCGGGCTGCGCCGGAGGCGGTTCTGTCTGGGGCGGAGATACGGCGTCCACCGCCTGTACCGTCCGCGCCGGTTCCGGCAAGGAAGTTGGCAACTGGTTTTCCGCAATCTCGGGCGTCGTTTCCTTGCGGGGCAGGGCGGGCAACGATGCCGGGGTGGGAGTCGGTTCGGGAACGGGCTTCGGCAAAGGCATCGATGCCGGAGGGGACGGAACGGGAAGCGTGGGCGCAACCTTGGCTGCAACCGGAGCAGCAGCGGGAGGGGCCGGTGCTGCTTGCTGTGTCTCGGGCTGGGGAGCAGGTATGGCCGGTTCAGCCTTTTCCGGAAGTGCCGGGGCGGCGGGCGGTTCCGGCAGGGGCTTTTCCGGCCTTGTCAGGGCATTCTCCGGGGCGGTGTATGCCGAGCCTTCGAGGATTGCCCGCTCATGGTTGCTGCGGGCGAGGGAGGCGTCCTTGAAGTTGGCCCCCTTGATAAAGGCGCCGGAGAGATCCGCCTTGTAGAGATCAGCCTCTTCCAGGTTGGCGTCGATCAGGTTTGCCCCGGAGAGGTCAACGGCCTTGAGGTTTGCCCCTTCCAGATCGGCCCCGGCCAGGTTTGCCCTGGAAAGATTGCTCCGCTCCAGGCAGGCGGCGGCAAGCTTTGCCCGGCGCAGATCCGCGCCGGAAAGATCGCATTCCACGCACCGGTTGGTGGACTTCAGGGTTTCAAGGTCTTTTTCGGTGTAGGCTCCGGCTTGGCGGGCTGGGGCAGCCAGGCACAGAGAACAGAACAGCAGGGTGGCCGCGGATGTTTTTTTGTTTGAATGTGCCAACGTTTTGTGATCCCCCGGCCATCTTCCCGATGGCGCAATGTTTGCTTGCTTCACCAGAAACTGATTACAACCCTGGACCTGACTTTGTCAAGTCAAGATGAGGATTCGCCCTGTCCGAATGGGGATACCCGGCAACGTATTTGTTGTTGGTCGCGTATTTTTTTCCTGATGACCGTGAATTTTTCGAGCAATCGGATGGTAAATTTGTTGAAATCGCAAAAAAAAGACGCGATTACAACAGTTATTGCTTGGTAACTCTTTGATTTTATGTTACGGACATGTGGCTTCTCTCCTCTTTTGCAAGTCCGGTGAAAGGGGTAGATAGGTGTTTCTTTTGATATTTGAAATTTTTCACCAAAACAACGGGTTAGAGATACGATGCTGGTCAGGGACATTCTCGACAACAACAGGTTTTCCTTCAGTTTTGAATTTTTCCCGCCCAAGGATGAGCCGGGCTGGGAAAATCTTTTTGCCAATATTTCCGATCTGATGCCCCTCAAGCCCGCCTATGTCAGCGTGACATACGGAGCGGGCGGTTCGACCAGGGATCGCACCCACAAGCTGATCGTCAGGATTCAGCAGGAGACCAATCTTACCGTTGTCTCCCATCTTACCTGTGTCGGCTCAAACCGGGCGGAAACCGGGGGAATCCTCGGTAACTACGCGGCAAGCGGGGTCAGGAATATTCTCGCCCTGCGCGGCGATCCTCCCAAGGGCCAGAAGGATTTTGTTCAGCCCGAGGACGGCTTTGCCTATGCCGCCGATCTGGTCGCTTTTATCAAAAAGAACTTTCCCCAGATGGGCGTGGGTGTCGCCGGTTTTCCCGAGGGACATCCCGCCACCCCCAACCGTTTGCTTGAGATGGACTATCTCAAGGCCAAGGTTGACGCCGGGGCGGACTATATCGTGACCCAGCTCTTCTTCGACAACCGCGATTTTTATGATTTCCGCGACCGTTGCGCCCTGGCCGGGATAACCGTGCCCATCATTGCCGGGCTCATGCCCATCACCACCAAGAGCGGCATGGTGCGGATGGCCGAGCTTGCCGCCGGGGCCAGGATTCCGGCCGCCTTGTTGCGCGCCCTGGATCGGGGCAGAAGCGATGAGCAGGTGGAAAAGGTCGGGGTGCATTGGGCCACCGAGCAGGTCCGCGATCTGCTGGACAACGAGGTGCGGGGCATCCATTTTTACACCCTGAATCACTCCCGGCAGGCCCTGGATATCTACCAGTCCCTCGGTGTGGAGGATTCCATTCAGCTGGGCGCATGACCGGCGGTTTCAGCCTTTGTCTTCCGCGGGCCGGGGTGTCCACCATTTGAAGATGCCGTAAACGGACAGCACCAGATAGACCGAGAAGAGGAACGCCTCGGCCATCATGCCCTTATGGGAAAAGCTGATAATCCAGCCAAGATTGGCGATGGTCCAGATCACCCAGCCTGCCGCGCGTTTTTGCAGGTTGTAGAGGGTTCCCAGGATACTGAGCCCGGTGAGAATCCATTCGTACATTGACACGTCCTTTGCTGCCGCCGCACTGCTGTTTTGGCGGTTGTTGTAGGAAAAAGGGAATACGGCTCCCAACTTAAAGCCAAAAAGGGGCCTTAGGCAAGCACCATTCGTGAAAAAGGTGGGGCCCCATGTTTCGTTCCATTATAAACAACGTAATTTCATAGATATAAAATCCCTCTCGGGGAAAGACGAAAAGGAGCAAGGTATGTCACAGGCCAAAAAAGGAGATAGCGTCAAGATCCATTACACCGGCACCCTGGCGGATGGGACTGTTTTCGATTCCTCGGCCGGACGGGAGCCCCTGGGGTTTACCCTCGGCGGCGGCCAGGTAATCGCGGGTTTTGAGGAGGCTGTTCTTGGGATGGCTGTCGGCGATAAGAAAACGGTCACCATTCCCTCGCACAAGGCCTATGGCGAAAAAAATTTGGAGCTGGTCATCGAGGTGCCTCGGAATCAGGTTCCCCCGGATCTCAATCCGGAGGTCGATCAGAAGCTGCAGATGGGCGGCCCCAACGGCGAACTGGTTGTGGTCACCGTTGTGGCGGTTGATGATCAGGTGGTCGTTCTCGACGCCAATCCGCCCCTGGCAGGGAAGGATCTCACCTTTGCCCTGGAATTGGTGGCGATTTCTTGAGCCGGCAAATAAGTGAGTCTGTTGCGATGCCCTGGTAATTTTTTTGCCGGGGCATTTTTTTGCGTATGGGCCCGGTTGCCTGTATCCGGGGCGCAAAAGGGTATGGTATACTCGGCGAGGGAGGCGTTGGGCGCCGGGCATATGGATAACCAGGATCGGGGTGGCATGCGGAAACTCATTGGTCAAGGGCGTTTTTTTTTCGTGCGGCATGGGCGCTTGGCCGTCGTGCTGTTTGCGGCCGCTCTGTTGTCCCAGGGGTGCGCCTCGCTGGTGATAACCCCGATGGTCGGTCCGGTGGTGAAGAATCTCAACCGTCAGGCGGACCTGGAACTGGTCTGTGACGGCGCCCCCTCGTATCTGCTGCTTCTTGACAGCCTGCTGGTTTCAGATCCCGACAACGCCCGGCTGCTGCTGCATGGCGCCCAGGCCTATACCGCCTACGCGAGCCTCATGTCGGAATGCGGCCGTCCTGAGCGGGCGCCGATTTTGGCGGAAAGGGCCAAGGAATACGGCCTGCGCCTGCTTGGCACGCACTCTGGGCTTGGTGATGCAAGCCAGGTGCCGCTTGCCGGGTTCAGCGAGGCGTTGCAGGCGGTCGACTCCGGGGAGGTGGAAAAACTGTTCTGGTCCGGCTACGGCTGGGCCACCTGGATCGGGTCCAGCAAGGGCGCGCCCGCGGCGGTGGCCGATCTGCCCAAGGTCGAGCAGCTGATGCTGCGGGTATTGGCCCTGGATGAGGGCTTTTACCATGGCGGGGCCCATCTTTTCCTCGGCATCTACTATGGCTCCCGTCCGGTGATGCTGGGCGGCAAGCCGGAGGTGAGCCGGGATCATTTCGAGAAGGCCCTTGCCCTGGGCGAGCGGCGGTTTCTTCCGGTCCTGGTGGCCTATGCTGAATATTACGGACGGCAGACCTTTGACCGGGAACTCTATGTCCGGCTCCTTGAAGAGGCGTTGGCTTTTGACCTTGCCCAGGCCCCGAACCTGACCCTGCCCAATGTCCTGGCCAAGAGGCGGGCTCGAAAACTGCTGGATCAGGTCGATGAATTCTTTTAGGGAGAAAGGAAGGTTATGAATCGTCTGTTTCGTATGATCTGCTTCGTCATGGCCCTTTTGGCGCTCATGGCCCCGATGACCGCAGAGGCCGCACCCAAGCATCTCTTCAAGATTGCCACCCTTGCTCCGGAGGGCAGTGTTTGGGCCAGACGGTTTCAGGAGTTTCAAAACGAGGTGACCGCCAAGAGCAATGGCGAGATCGGCTTCAAACTCTACCTGGGCGGGGTGATGGGCGATGACCGTGCCATGTACCGCAAGATGCGGATCGGCCAGCTCCAGGGCGGCGGCTTCACCATGACCGGGATCAGCGAGACCGTGCCGGATTTCCGGATCATGGCCATCCCCTTTCTCTTCAGATCCTATGCCGAGGTGGACCGGCTGGCGGAGGGGCTGTTTCCGCGCTTCCAAAAGGCCTTTCTGGAAAAGGATCTGGTGCTGCTGGCCATGACCGAGGTCGGCTTTGTCTACACCATGTCCGGCGAGCCGGTGACCACGGTGGCCCAGTTGCGGGCGAGCAAATGCTGGGCGCCGGAGAACGATCCGTTGAGCCGCGGCTTTCTTGAGGATGTGGGCGTCACCCCCATCCCCCTTTCCATCCCGGATGTGCTCTCCTCCCTGCAAACCGGCATGATCAACACGGTGTTCAACGGGTTTTACGGCTCCATCGTTCTCCAGTGGTTTACCCGGACCAAATACATCACCGATACGCCCTTTGGCTACGCCTATGGCGGGTTGGTTTTTTCCAAGAACGCCTTTGACAAGCTCTCCCCCCAGCAGGCCGCCCTCATGGAGGCCGCGGCGAAAAAACATTTCGCCGCCCTGTTGATCGACACCCGGCGCAGCAATGAAGAGGCCCTTGCCACCCTGAAGAAAAACGGTATCCAGCTGGTTCAGGCGGACAAGGAGACCTTGCACCAGCTGGTGGCGGTGCGCGATCAAAAAACCGTGCCGCGTCTGGTTGGCAAGGCCTTTTCCAAGGAGATCCACGAGGCGGCAACCCGTCTGCTTGCCGATTTCCGGGCAAAATCCCCAGGCCAGGCCGGCGCGAAATGAGCGATTCCAGGGACTGGCTTTCCGGAAGCATGCAACGGATGGGCCGTTTGCTGGAGCGGCTTGAGGAGGCGGTTCTCCTGCTGCTTGTCGCGGCGATGATTGCCCTGGCCTGCGTGCAGATCGTGCTGCGCGATGTGTGGGGCGGGGGGCTTTCCTGGGCCGATCCGCTCCTGCGGGTCATGGTGCTCTGGACAGGGCTTCTCGGGGCCGTGGTGGCCACCAAAATGGACAAGCATATCTCCATTGATCTTGCCTCCCATCTGCTGCCCAAGGGGATTTTGCGCTGGCTGCGGGTGGTGCGCCATCTTTTTGCCACGGCTGTCTGTGTGGTGCTTACCTGGGTGGCGGCCGATTTTGTCCTCCAGGAAGCGGGCCAGGGCAACGGGCAGGTCATGGCCGGGCTTGCCTCCTGGCAGCTTAACCTGATTTTCCCCCTGGCCTTCGGCGGCATCGCCCTGCGTTTTCTGGTCGGCTGCTGGCAAGGCGTTCGCGGTGCCCTGGCCGGGAAAGACCTCCAATCTTCCGATGAAATGGCCTAGATTCTGATATGCCGCTTGTGCAACTGATACCCCTCGGGCTGGCCGTGCTGGGCAGCCCGCTTTTCGTGGTGATGGCCGCCCTGGCCCTGCTCTCTTTCCACGGCGCAGGCGTCGATCCCTCGGTGGTGATCATCGAGATGTCCCGGCTGGCCGATACCCCCATGCTCCTTTCCCTGCCCCTGTTCATCCTGGCCGGGACCATCCTTTCCGAAAGCAAGGCGCCGGTGCGGCTGCTGGATCTGTCCAACGTGCTGCTGGGCTGGCTGCCCGGCGGGCTGGCGGTGATCGCCCTGGTGGTGTGTTCGGTGTTCACCGCCTTTACCGGCGCCTCCGGGGTGACCATCTTTGCCCTGGGCGGCTTGCTTTTTCCCGCCATGCTCAAGGATCGCTACCCCGAGCAATTTTCCCTGGGGTTGATCACCACCTCCGGCAGCCTGGGGCTGTTGTTTCCCCCCAGCCTTCCCCTGATCCTTTTCGGGGTCATTGCCGAGACCAGGATCGACCATCTCTTTCTGGCCGGGATTCTGCCGGGGTTGTTGATGCTGCTCCTGCTGGGGGCCTACAGCATCAAAAAAGGCACGGCCAGCCGCGGCTCCCGTCAGCCGGTGCCGAAGGGGGAAAGGCGGCGAGCCCTGCGCGCCGCGGCCTGGGAGCTGCCCTTGCCGGTTATCGTTCTGGGGGGGATTTACGGGGGGCTCTTTGTCGTGGGCGAGGCGGCGGCGGTGACCGCCCTCTATGTGCTGCTCGTGGAGATGTGCGTGCACCGGGATATCACTCCGGCACGGCTGCCTGCCATCGTGGTGCGGAGCATGGCCCTGTTCGGGGGGATCTTCGTGGTGCTGGCCGCTTCCATGGCCTCCACCAGCTTTCTCATCGATCAGGAGATCCCGTCCAGGCTCTTTGCCGTGATCCGGGAGCATATCTCGAGCAAGTACACCTTTCTTTTGCTGCTGAACATCTTTCTGCTCATGGTCGGCTGCCTGCTGGATATCTTTTCCGCCCTGGTGCTGGTGGTGCCGCTCATCGTCCCCATCGCCCAAGGGTATGGGGTTGATCTCACCCATCTGGGCATCATCTTTCTGACCAACCTGCAGATCGGCTACTGCACCCCGCCGGTGGGGCTCGATCTTTTTCTGGCCAGCTACCGGTTCGAGCGGCCCATTGCCGAGCTGTACACCGCCACTCTGCCATTCTTGGCGATCCTGTTCGTCACCCTGGGGATCATCACCTATTTTCCGCTGCTGAGCCTTTTTTTGGTCGGGCTGTTCGGGTAGCCTCAGCCCTGTTCTCCCGCAAGCCTGACGGGCCAGACGGAAAACGATTCCCCTTTTTTGTGGCCGACCCCCAGGGCCCCTTTGTGGAGATACAGCGCCCAGGCCCAGTCTGTTTCGAAAAAACTGGTGGTGGCTGACCAATACGCCTCGCGCACATGGAGGAAGGGGTGGCCCGCGGGCAGGGCCGGTTCCGCCTGGGAACAGTCCACCAGCGATTCCAGGGCGTTTATGTCGGGGAGCCGCCAGTCGCTGCTGCCGTGCAGGTTGCACCGGTTGATCTCGCCGATGAAATCCAGGGCCTGCGCCCAGCTCGTGGGGTTGCCTCCCAAATCCCCATCCTTGAACCAGATGAGTCGGGTCAGATTGTCGAGCACCGTCTCGCCGAGATCGCTGAAGCGCGGCTGCGGCCAGGCGAGGCCATGCCGGTGGTCCCCGTCTTGGCCCGAGTTCGGGCAGGGGATTTCCCGGCCAAGGACATCGTGGCAGGTTATCTGTCCGGTTTTCGGCAACAGATCATATCCGCTGCCGCGCACCGGCCAGAACAGAGAGTCCTGGTCCTTGCGTCCGTAAAACATGCGGGCGCCTTCAAGGTGGATGCACCAGGCATAGGCCGGGTGGATGGCGGCCGTGGTGGAGGTCCAGTACCAGCCCAGAAAGACGTTGCTGAACGGGTGGCCTTCCGGCAGCGAGGGCTTTTTCGTCTGATAGCTCATGAGCGAGCGCAGTTCCCGGCGGTTTGGCAGCCGCCAGTCAGTAAACCCGCCCCACTTGCGGCGATTCATCCCACCGATGAAGGCGAGGGCTTCCTGCCAGGGCATGGGGAATTCACCCAGGTTGGCGTCCCTGGACCAGGTAAACCCGGTGAGATGGTCGAGAACGGTCTCGTTTTCCAAGGAAAATCGGGGCAGCGGCCATGGCAGGCCCAGACGGAAGTCCCCGTCCTGGCCGCTGCCCCGGCAGGGGATAGCGGCGCCTTTTTCGTCGTAGCACTCGATTTGCCCGGTGTGCAATAATCCTGTTTTCATGGGATATTCCTGGGCAGCAGGGGGGCTCGTCACTCTTCCATCCTGCCGGTAAACGGGACAAAGGCCACGGAGAGGATGCTCCGGCTGGTGATCTTTTTGCCGGATTTTTCCACCAGCAGCAGATCCTGGGGCAGATGGGGCGGCCCCACCGGAATGACCAGCCTGCCGAAAGGGGCGAGCTGCTCGATCAAGGCTGCGGGAATCCTGGGCGGTGCGGCGGTGACGATGATCCCGTCATAGGGGGCATGCTCCGGCAGCCCGGAAGAGCCGTCGGAGGCAATGACCTCCACTCTGTCGTATCCCATCTGCCGCAAACGGCGGGCAGCCTGTCGCGCCAGTTCGGGAATGATCTCCAGGCTGTATACCTGCCTTACCAGCTGCGAGAGAACGGCGGCCTGATAGCCCGAGCCGGTGCCGATTTCCAGGATGGTGTCGTCCGGCTCCGGCTCCAGCAGGTCGGTCATCAGCGCGACGATGAAGGGTTGGGAGATGGTCTGGCCGTTGCCGATGGGCAGGGGGTTGTTGTCGTAGGCGTAGGGCTTGAGTTCGTCCGGAACGAACTCCTCGCGCCGCACCGTGGCCATGGCGTCGAAGATTTGCTGGCGCAAGGTGTAGCGGCCGGTGAGTCCGCCGGTAAAGCGGCATTCTTCTTCAATGGTGCGGAGCATGGCCTGGATCATCTTCGCGCTCATGATCACCTCCGATCCACACAGGATGGATTTGACTGCACAAGAACAGCTCCTGTTTCCATGATTGCTCATTCGGCCAGCCCAAGTCAAAGATTTTATTGGCCGGGCGTGGGGATGATTCGCGACTCGGGATGGGGTGGGTCAGGAAGCCGTTGTAACAACGGAATGTCGTCATCCGGATGGTCAAGCAGGCAGAAGTTATTTCGGAACGGCTCTTAAAAGCTTGTGCCGCCCAAAAAATCAGATTAGTAGAAAATAGAGAGAGGGATTATTTTACTTCCACGAGGCGGGGACGGACAGTTATGGAATTCATCATGATACGGGCCGGCTTTCTTTTCGACTGGATCGAACTGCATGTGGAAAGCAAGCAGGGCTTGAAATTTTTCGCCACCGTGCTGGTGGGTTTCTTTATCTCGGCCATTATCCTCATCGAGTTGAACCGGCGGCATTTTGTGCCCGAGCCGTTTGCCTCGCATTTTTCCCATTCCCATCTCGCGGCCATCGAGCAGGCCTTCAACCTGCTGCTGGCCCTTGAGGTGGTGAGCCTTATCTTCAGCCTCTCCCATTCGGTGACCAAGTCGGTGGGCAAACAGTTTGAGATCCTTTCCTTGATCCTGCTGCGGGACACCTTCAAGGAATTCGCCCATTTCAGCGAGCCGTTGGTCTGGGCGGAGATCGCGCCGTCCCTGGCAAGCATTGTCGCCTCCGCTGTCGGCGCCCTGCTGATCTTTATTGTCCTGGGCTTTTTTTACAAGGCGCAACGCTCCCATCCCATTACTGCCGACGAGAAAATCCGCAGCCATTTCATTCTCGCCAAAAAGATGATCGCCCTGCTGCTGCTTTTTTCGTTCGCGGGCATCTGCGTGGTTGATCTCTGGGGGTATTTCGCCTTGGGGTTGCCGGAGAATGCCTTTTCCTCCTTTTATACCCTGCTTGTTTTCAGCGATGTGCTGGTGGTGCTCATTTCGCTTCGCTATAGCGCGCAGTACCAGGTGTCCTTCCGTAATTCCGGCTATGCGGTTGCCACGGTCCTTATCCGGCTGGCCCTGATTGCGCCGATTACCCTCGGCGCGGTAATCGGGGTGGGCACCACCCTTTTTGCCCTGGGGATCAGCCTGGCTTACAATGCCTTTGCCCCCAAAGCGGAATCGCTCGAAGGCGTAACCTGAAAAAATCGCGCGCCGCAAATTTTACTGCGGGAAATTTCCGACTACTGTATATAACCAGGGAATATAATGTGATTTTTCCTGATTTTTCTGGCGAGGAAGGGGAGTGTCATGGGTATATGTCGTATAGTGCTGGCTGATGATCATGCCTTGATCCGGCACGGGGTCAAAAAAATGATCGAGGAGGATCCCGCTCTCAAGGTGGTCGGCGAAGCGGCCGACGGCCTGGAACTCATCGAGCTTTTAAAGACCACCCCGGCCGATCTGGTCATCCTCGATATCTCCATGCCGAATCTGCGCGGGATTGAGGCCATCCGGGAGGTGCGCAAGATCTGTCCGGCGATCAAGGTGTTGATGCTGACCATGCACAAGGGCGAGCAGTACCTTTGCTCCTCCTTTGCCTCCGGGGCGGACGGCTACCTGCTCAAGGACGATTCCGACACCGAGCTGCTGCCGGCCATCGCCAGGGTGCGCCAGGGCGAGTTCTACATCTCCCCCAATCTGGCCGGGGAATTTCCCGAGGATGTCATCGCCTCCTGCCGCAGCCGCAGCGAGGGGTCCGGCGAAGTTCTCACCCCGAGGGAAAAGCAGATCCTCCAGCTGGTGGCCGAGGGGGTTACCAGCCGGGATATCGCCGACAAGCTCGACATCAGCAAGCGGACCGTTGAGCACCATCGGGCGAACATGATGAAAAAGCTCAATATCAAACGCGTGGCCGATCTCATCAAGTATGCCATCGGCAGGGGGCTTTCCGACACCCCGCCTGAATGAGTCCGTTCAGCACACCTTTTTTTGTTTACATAATCTCGCAAAACCTTTGCCTCTTTTTATGATGCACTGCCGCATCCGCCACAGGAGAATGAGCATGAAAAAAATCGTTGGTCTTTTTTGTTTGTTGCTGACTGTTTTTTCTTGGGTGGACCGGGGGCTGGCCCTGGATGCCCTTGAGGTGCAGGCCCTTCGCCAGCAAGCGAAGCTGAGCTTCCAGGCCCTGGAGGAAGGCAAGGTGCTGGTCTCGGTTCAGGACAAGGGCGGGGAGGCCATCCTGGGCTTGAAAAAAGAGGATTTTTCCATCAAGCAAGGGGTAAAGACCGCCAAGATCATTTCGGTGGAGGATGTCCAGGAGCAACGGAACATCGGCCTCAATATCGTGCTGGTGGTGGACAACTCCTATTCCATGGAGCAGCGCAAGGCGGTGGAGCCGTTGCTGGCGGCGATGGACAGCTTCCTTGCCCTGGTCCGGCCCATCGACAATGTCCATGTCGTCACCTTTGTCGATCCGGGCACGAAACAGCCCAGACTCTCCACCCGGACCTTTCAGGCCAGCGAGACGCAGGCCTTGAACCAATTTCTGCGGAGCAGTTTCTTCCCCGCCACCACGGACGGCACCTATCTCTATGACAGCATGCACAAGGGGCTGGAGATCATCCGCCAGATGCCCGCGGACAGCCAGAAGTTCATGCTCGTTTTTTCCGACGGGGAAGACATCAACAGCGAGCTCAAGAGTGAGGAGGTGGCGTTGGCGGCCAAGGGGGTGAGCAACTTCGCCGCCTATGCCGTGGACTACATGGACAAACCCGGTCTGGATCCCTTCCTGACCTCCTTTGCCCAAGGCCATAACGGCATGATCCGCAAGGCCACCTCGGCCAAGGATTTTCTGCCCATTCTCAAGAAATTCTCCACCACCATCTTCCACCGTTACGTGGTCACCTACCGCTTTCTTGAGCCCCCCACCGGGACGCTCGCGGGCGCGCCTGGTGCGGTGAACATCGAGGAGGTCACCGTGGTGGACAGCTCTCCCATGCTGAACCACGTTTATTTCGATACCGGAAAAAGTCGCATCCCCGAGAGGTACGTTGCCCTGGCCTCGGCAGAGACCGCTGCCTTTGCCGAAGAGAAACTCAAGGACACCATGGAGAAACACCATCAGGTCTTGAACGTGATCGGCAAACGGCTGCTGGCCAACCCCGAGGCCAAGATAACCCTGGTGGGCTGCAACTCCAACAGCGGAGTGGAAAAGGGCAAGATTTCCCTGGCAAGGAGCCGGGCCGAAGCGGTGTTCGCCTATCTTGAATCCGTCTGGGGCATTGATATCTCCCGGATGGAAATCAAGGCCCGGAACCTGCCAGCCGTGCCCAGCTCCAGCCGGGTTCCGGAAGGGGTTGTCGAAAATCAGCGGGTTGAAATCCTTTCCACCCATCCCGCCATCCTCGACACCATCAAGAGCACCTATGTGCAGGAACAGGCCGACACCAAGGAGCTGCGGATCACTCCTACCCTGCGGGCCGAGGCCGGGATCGAACATTGGCGGATCAGGCTGCTGGGCGCGGACAAGGTGCTGGCAACCCAGGAGGGTGCGGGAACTCCGCCGGCGGAGGTTTCCTTTGCCCTGGCGCCGCTGGGTCTGCGCAACCTTGCCCAGTTGGGGCAGGTCAGCGCCGATCTTGAAGTGAAGGACAAGGAGGGCAACGTGTTCAGCACCGTCACCGCTCCGATCGCAATCAACTTTATCCGGCGGGAGGAACGCAGCGCCCAGAAAACCGAGAACAAGGTGATCGAGAAATATGGCTTGATCCTCTTTGACTTTGACCGGGCCGACCTGAAGGATCGCAACCAGATCATCGTCAACCGGGTGCTCGCCAGGGTGGCGGAGCTCAAGGGGGTTGCCATGGAGATCGCCGGACACACCGATATCATCGGCACGGAAAAATACAACATCGAATTGTCCGGCCGGAGGGCAAGAGCGGTGTACGACACCACCATCCAGACCGGGATTGTCGCCGCCGAACAGATAAGCCATGCGGGCAACGGCCCCAACAACCCGCCCTATGACAACAGCCTGCCCGAGGGGAGATCGCTCAACCGGACGGTGATCATCAACCTCCTGTATACGGAGTAGTTTCCGGAGACGATACCTCCGGAAGCGGAGGCACGGAGTCCCCCCTCATTTCGCTCTATTTTCGGCGTGGTGCGGGGGGATTGTTCGTTCGGGGGCGCAGCCCCGTTTTTTGTCCTGTTGCAGCCGGGCCACGGCCTGCTCCCGCATCTTGTACTTCTGGAGCTTGCCGGTGACGGTCATGGGAAACTCCTCCACCAGCCAGATGTAGCGGGGGATCTTGTAATGGGCGATCCGGCCCTCACAGAAGGCGCGGATCTCTTCCTCGGAAAGCGCAACGCCGCTGCGGGGTTTGATCCAGGCCATGATCTCCTCGCCGTAGAAATCGTCCGGCACCCCGAAGACCGCCACCCCGGCCACCTTGGGATGGGTGAAGAGATAATCCTCGATCTCCCGGGGATAGATATTCTCCCCGCCCCGGATGATCATCTCCTTGAGCCTGCCGGTGATCCGCACATAGCCGTCCTGGTCCATCTTCCCCAGGTCGCCGGAGTGGAGCCACCCCTCCCGGTCGATGGCCTTGTCGGTCGCTTCCGGATCGTGATAATACCCCTGCATGATATGGTAGCCCCGAAAACAGATCTCCCCCACCTCGCCCAAGGGCAGGGTTTTGCCGGAGAAAGGATCCACCACCTTCACCTCCTGGTGGGGGAGGTTTCTGCCCACGGTGTTGATCCGCCGCTCCAGGGTGTCTTCCCTGGTGGTGAGATGGGTCAGGGGCGAGGCTTCGGTTTCCCCGTAGCCGATGAGGATCTCGTTGCAGTGGAGGTCGGTCATCACCCGCTGCATCAGGGCAGGGGGGCAGGGGGCGCCGGCCATGATCCCGGTGCGCAGGCTGGTGAGGTCCAGTTCGGGAAAGCTCGGATGCTCCAGCTCGGCAATGAACATGGTGGGCACCCCGTGGATACCGGTGCAGCGCTCCTGGGCTATGGCCGCAAGCACCTGGCCAGGGTCGAAATGCTCGCAGGCGATGACGATGCACCCCCCCACCGAGAGGCAGAGCAGGTTGGCCAGCACCATGCCGAAGCAGTGGTAAAAGGGCACGGGCACGCAGAGCCGGTCCTGCTCGGTAAAATGCATGGCCAGGGCGGAGAAATAGGCGTTGTTCAGGATGTTGCGGTGGCTCAGGACCACGGCCTTGGGAAAGCCGGTGGTGCCGGAGGTGTACTGGATGTTGATGGGTTCGTGGGAGTCGAGTGTGGCGGTGCATGCGGTCAGGGCGGTGTCGCTCACCAAGGGGGCGTTGGCCAGCACTTCACCCCAGAGGATGAAGCCGGGGGCGGGCCGCTCGGTGTGCAGGGGATTTGCCGGATTGTAGAGCACCACCCGCCGGAGGAAGGGAAACTCCTTGGTGGCCAGGGTCTCGGGGGGGCAGCGGGCAAGCTCGGGAATAAGCTCGGTGAGCATGGCCACGTAATCGCTGGTCTTGAAGGAGGGGATCAAAAAAAGCCCCTGCACCTCCGAGCGTTGCAGGGCAAAGGCCAGCTCCCTGGCGCGGTAGGCGGGGTTGATGTTCACCAGGATGGCGCCGATCCGAGCGGTGGCAAGCTGGACCAGGAGCCACTCGATGTTGTTGGTGGACCAGACGCCGATCCGCTCCCCCTTGGTAAAACCGAGGCCCAGCAACCCCTTGGCCAGCCCGGCCACGGCGGCGTCAAGCTCCCCATGGGTGAGCCGCCGCCCTTGGGGCAGGGAAACCACCGCCTCCCGTCCGGGAAAGCGGGCGACGATTCCGGCCAGGTGGGCCGGGATGGTCTGTTCCAGCAAGGGCTGGGTGCCATGGGTGCGGCAGTAGCTGAGATGGTCGCTCATGATCTTGGTTGTTCCTGCTCGTGCTCCACGTGCTGCCAGTAACGATCCACCCCGGCCTGGATCTCCGCGATCATTTCCCGGTTTTCCCTCGGGGCGAAGAGATGGCGGAAGCGGCCCTGCGCCTTGAGGTATTCCCGCACCTCCAGCCTGGGATGCGGGATCTTGGTGTGGATTACCGTGCCGTCCACATACTCCTTGAGGGGCCAGATCCCGGTTTGCACGGCGAGCTTGCCGATCTCCACGGTGGCGCTCGGCTCATAGTCCCAGCCGGTGGGGCAGGGGGCCAGGGCCAGGATCAAGCGGGGGCCGGTCAAGGATCTGGCCCGTTCGATTTTTCGGGCCAGATCCAGGGGCTCGGCCGCAACCACGGTGGCCACGTAGCTCGGCTGGTGCGCGGCCCAGATGGTAAAGAGATCCTTTTTGTAGCCGGGGTACCCCTTGGGCCCCTTGCTGGTGGCGGTGTGGGCCGCGTGCGGCGTGGCCGGGGAAAATTGCTGGCCGGTGTTGCCGTACCCCTCGTTGTCGTAGCAGAGGTAGAGGAAATTAAGATTGCGGTCCATGGCCCCGGAGGTGGCGGAAAGCCCCATGCCGTAGGCGGAGCCGTCGCCGGTAAGCACCACCACCGCAAGGTCTTCCGCCTCGCTGATGCGTCCCTTTTTTTTCAGGATATCGAGCCCGTCCCGCACCCCCTGTGCCCCGGCCGGGGCGCAGGCCATGGCGGTGTAGAGCCAGGAGCCGCGAAAGGGGGTATAGGGGTAGACGGAGAGCAGGGTCAGGCAGCTGGCCCCATTGACGATGACGCATTTTTCACCCATGAGGTCGTAAACCTGATGCAGGGTGGCAAGACCGCCGCAGCCCGCGCACATGGGGGTTCCGGCGCCGAGGATATGGCGGGAGGGCAGATCCCTGAGGTGGTGGTAGTGTGTCTCGCTCATGCGCCGCCTCCCTGCTTGGTGTCGGCGGCCCGGGCCACGCTCTGCATTGTGCGGACGCCGCGCAGCTCTTCTTCGGTGTAGAGCAACCGGGGCAAAGGGTTGACGCCTTCGTTCACTGCCTGTTGCACCACCTTGTGGATCTCGAAAAATTCCTCGCTGCTGATATCCCTGCCGCCCAACCCTCCGACAAAGGAGGCGAGTACGGGCGGCGCCTCCGCCATCCCGTACAGGGCGGAGGCCAGCTCCCCATGCAGGATGCCGCCCTTGCCCGGGGAAAGATTCTGGTCGATCACGGCAACCGCTTTTTTGCCTGCCAACGCCTCACGCAAGGGTGCGGCCGGGAAGGGCCGCACCAGCCGGGGCCGCACCAGCCCCACCTTTTTGCCCGCCTCGCGGAGCCGGTCCACCGCCTCCTTGGCTTTGGTGGCAAAGGAGCCGATCATCACCAAGACGATCTCGGCATCCTCGCTTTTGTAACACTCCAGAGCGGTGTAGCTCCTGCCGAACAATCCGGCAAACTCTTGCCCCAATTCCTCGTAGACCGCAAGCCCTTGCAGGGAGGCGAGATGCGCCTGGTAACGGAAATAGGAGTAGGCCGACCCCTCCAGCACCGCCACCCCTTCGCTCAGGGGTTCGCCCCCCCGGAAACGGATCGAGCCCGGGTTGAAGGGGGGGAGGAACCGATCCACCTCCGCCTGGCTGGGAATCAGCACCGGCTCCCGGGTAAAGGAGAGGTAGAAGCCATCCAGGTTGACCAGTACCGGCAAGCGCACCGTGGGGTGCTCGGCCAGCCGGTAGGCGATGAGCAGGTTGTCCAGCACCTCCTGGCAGGTGGCGCAGTGGAGCTGGAGAAAGCCGCAATCCCGCATGGCCAGGACATCGTTGTGGTCCGGCTCCAGGGTGATGGGCGAGGAGAGACCCCGGGAGACATTGACCATTACCAGGGGCACCCGCCAACCTGCCACGGTGTAGAGCATCTCCGTGGCATAGAGCAGGCCCTGGCTCGAGGTGGCGGTGAAGACCCGCACCCCGGTAACCGCCGCGGCGCCCGCGGCGGTGAGCATGGAGTGCTCGGACTCCAGGGTGACCATGCGGCATTCCAATTCCCGGCCTTCGATCCAGCTCCCGAGGGTTTCGATGATCTCGGTCTGGGGGGTGATGGGAAAGGCGGGCAGATAGTCGATTCTGGCCAGCCGCGCCCCCCAGGCCGCAGCGCCGTTGCCGGTGAGCAATTTCCGGGTCATGGCGTTTCCCCCTGGGCCGCGGCTTCCTCTTCGGGCACGGCACTGATGGCATGGGCAGGGCACTGGGCCAGACAGATCAGGCATCCCTTGCAGTGACCATAATCGATGCGCGGCCTGCGCTCGTCATCCACCTGGATGGCGCCCTCCGGGCAGAAGGTGGAGCAGATCCACCAGCAGCGGTTGCAGCGGGATCCATCGATTATCGGCCTTTCCGTCCGCCAAAGGCCGGTTTGCGACAGCTCGCTGGTGGCTGCGGCATGGATGGCCGGGGCGCTTAAAAGTGGCTCCTCGCAGGCAAGGGTCAGCCAGCCGGGCGGCGTGTACTCCTCGGCGGAAATCGGGCCTCCTTCGTGTACCGCGCCGCGATGCGCGGCCAGGGAAGCATAGGCCGTGCGGGCCACGCCGAGATTGATTGCCACCAGCTCCGGACCCAGGGGGGCAAGCTCTTCTTGCACCGCCTCGGCGAGAAGGTCGATGTTCAGCTCGCTGATCAGGGCCGCGGCCCCACCGGCGCAGGCAGCGCCGCGGAAGCGCAGTTCGTTTTCAGGCAAACCAGGCAGGGTGAAGACCGGCCCTTGCAGGTTGAGGCGTTCCCGCCAGAGGGATGGTTTTTCGTGGCTGTGGATGAGAAAGGCTGTTTGCGGCTGAGCGCCGGAAAGCACGCCTGCGCCGGGCATGGCCAAGAGATGGTCGTCGGCGACGATGATGAGGTCGGGGCGGCTGATGACGCCGCGTTCGAGGATGGGCGTCCGGCCGGCGCGGACATAGGCAAAGATCGGCGCGCCCCGCCGTTCCGCGCCGTAGCGCGGGGCATCCTGCACCTCAAAGCCGGCCAGGAAAAAGACACTGCCGAGGATGCGGCCGGCGGTTTTCATGCCCTGGCCGCCGCGGCCGTGCAAGCGGATGCGGTACATGGCTCCTCCTTTCCTTTAGAAAATCCCCCACCGCTTATAGGTCATGGCCCGTTCCACCCGGCGGGTGGCCAGATTGATCGCGGCCTGCCGGGGCATGATCGCATCCTGCCTGGCCTCCACCAGCACCTGCTGGGTGTTGTCGCGGATTTTTTCGGCAATGGCGCGGAAGGCCTCGGTCTGGGTGGAGCCGTGGTACTCCATGGCCGCGCAGATCACCCCGCCGGCATTGGCGATGAAATCCGGCAGACAGAGGACGCCCCGGTCATGGAGATAGTGCTCCGCGCCGAGGGTTAGGGGGATATTGGCGCCCTGGGCCACCAGCCTGGTTTTCAGCCGGTGGATATTGTTTTCATGCAGCACATCGGGACGGGCTGCCGGTACCCAGATCTCGCATTCCAGATCGATGATCGCGTCCCGGTCCGCCTTGCAGCCCCCGGGATAATCCAGGACCGAGCCGCCCTGGTTCTTGATGCGGATCAGCTCCTCAATCTTGATCCCGGCCGGGTCATGGAGGGTGCCCCTTGAATCGGAGGCCCCCACCAGGCTCACCCCCCGCTCGGCGAGAAAGCGGGCGGTATGCTTGCCCACCGCGCCGAACCCCTGCACCACCAAGCGGGCGCCGGTGAGGGAGAAATCGCAAAAAGGAATGGCCGTCTCCACGGCCTGGCACAGTCCCCAGCCGGTGGCGCCGAGCCGGTCCAGGGGGATGCCGCCCACCTCGCAGGGCAAGCCGACCGAACGGCCGATCTCGTCCTTGACCCAGGCCATGCACTCTTCGTTGGTGCCCATGTCCGGCCCGAAGATGTAGTCCTCCTCCCGGCGCAAGGC
Organism: Desulfurivibrionaceae bacterium; assembly: GCA_041675265.1. GTDB lineage: Bacteria > Desulfobacterota > Desulfobulbia > Desulfobulbales > Desulfurivibrionaceae > Thiovibrio. The sequence goes on from JBAYUD010000005.1 coordinate 44,067, forward strand.
AAAGGCAAAGGCGCGGATCAACCGTTCCTTGTCGGCCCGGTCCATCTTCGGGTCGCCCTGGAGCACGGATTTGCCGCCGCCGTGCGGAAGGCCCGCGGCCGCGTTCTTCATCGTCATGGCCCGGGCCAGACGGGCGCATTCACCGGTGCTGACGTCCTCGGCCATGCGCAAGCCGCCGATGGCGGGGCCGCAGGCCACGTTGTCCACCACCAGCACGCCCTTCAGGCCGAGTTGCGGCTGGGAGACATGGATCACCTTGGCCGGGCCCAGTACATCCCCGAGAGCAAAAATATCCTCCATGCCCCTCCTCCTCTTCCATGCCGGAGTCCGGCGTTTTCCGGCAACGATCCCGGCGCGGACGCAAAGACTCTTTTCTTTCAGTACAGCACAAGGGGGGAAGCGTTGTCAAATCCAATCAGCGGTCGGTGCGGAGCGGTTTTTTCCGGAGCGGCGGAATCGGAATCGTGCCGGTTTTTTTTCATGGTGTTTTTGGCTTTATGTCGGGGTAATATCTTGATAGGGTGATTCCTTGAACGTACCCGGGAACTCCAAGCTTACCCCGCGCTTTGCCGCGTTATGCGAGAAACGGACATGAACCAATGGAACCAACTCACGGATGTTTTTGGATGCAAGTGGAGTGAAGACGCCATCCCGGAGTGCGCCGCCGACAATATCTGTATTGCCTGGCCCTCGATTATTCATTGCATTGAAAAGGTTTTTGGCAAGCCAAGCCGGCTCAATGCGTTGGATTTCGGCTGCGGAGGCGGGCTGTTTTGCCGGAAACTGCACGAAATGGGCTTTGCGGTAACGGGTTACGACGAGTCGGAAGACCTTGTCGAAGCGGCCCGTGTCAATGTCCCCGAGGGGGTGACGGTAACCAACTCGGCCACTCTCGCGGCACAGCGGGGCAGGTATGACTTGATAACTTCCATAATGGTGCTGCAATTTGTCGAGGATATCGAAGCAACGGCGGAAAAGATCATCTCCCTCTTAAAGCCCGACGGGTTACTCGTCTCTGCTGTTTTCAACCCCGAATTCATAGAAGAAAACTCGGGCGATACTGTTTTTACGGGGTTCAGGGATGGCCGGACCGGGTATATGGAGCTGAAAAAAGGGGTGAGGATCCCTGTGTGCAATCGGACCGACTCGGAATACCGGGATATTTTCGAGAGGTTCGGCTGCAAGGAGATATATCGCGACCTTCCTCATTTCACCGCGGAGTTTCTTGGCAAATACACGATGCCGTTTTCAACCGAAAAACCGGAATATCTCATCCAGGCCTTTAGGAGAGATGGAAGATAAGTCGCAAGTTCGGCGGACTTGCTTTTTTATCCGAGAGCGGCAATGCTAAGTTGTACGCAATGCAACGCGAGATAGGTTTTTTTCAGTTTTTTCATTATCCAGCGGCCATCACGGAGGGAGAAAATGTCTCAGCCCGAAAATACGTTCCCGCCCAAGGAAATAGCCCTGCTTGAGATGCTTTCCCTGGTGTACGAGGAAATGGATATCGATGCCATCGAGGAGCGCTTTGTCAATCTTACCGCCGAGATCTTCGGTTTTGACCGGGTGGGCCTTTTTTTCGTGAAACATCGCAAGGGAATGTTGCAGGGAAAACTGTGCCGGGGGTTTGACGCGGGGACCATCAGCTCTCTCCAGATTCCGGTGACGGCCGACAACCTGTTGACCAGACCGCTGGTGACAGGGTTTCCTGTTTTCAATAAGGAGGCGGCGGCAGCCGATCCCTACATTCTTAAGATGGGCCTGACGAATTTTGCCCTTGTTCCCATCGTGAACAAGAAGCGCCTTTCCTGTTGGCAGATCCTCAAATGCTACAAGAACGAGTGCCCGGCGTTCGGCAAGCGATGGCTGCGCTGCTGGCTGGTGCCGGGAACCAAGTGCGGCGATATTCCCATGGATGATCGCGGGCAAAAAGAGCAAATGTGCCGGGAGTGCGAGGTCTATGCCCAACAGGATGTCGATGCCGTCGAAGGGGTGATGGTGGTCGACAACTCGGTTTCGGATCGCCCCATTGATTCGGAACAGGTGACCCTGCTCTCCATCGTCGCCCACGCGGTGGGCGGGGCGATCAACAACGCCAAGGTCTATTCCCGGACCTTACGGGAGTCGATACATGACGAACTCACCGGCCTTTACAACAGGCGTTTCTTCAACGAGCGGCTGCTGGATGAAGTGGAGCGGACAAGGAGATATGGCGGCCATTTCAGTCTCGTTATCTGTGATATAGACCTCTTCAAACGGGTCAACGATACCTATGGCCATCCGGTCGGGGACCGGGTCTTGATGCAAGTCGCCTCGGTGCTCCAGAACAGTATCCGCGGCAGCGATATGGTGTGCCGCTATGGCGGCGAGGAGTTTGCCGTGCTGCTGCTCAATTCCGGCAAGGAGCTCGCCTGCGGCCTTGCGGAACAGCTGCGTAACAAAATAGCCGCCACCCCCATGGCTGACCTTGGAGGGGAGAGTATCACGGCAAGTTTTGGGGTCGCCAGCTTCGGCGAAGACTCCATCTCCTTCGAGGGGCTCCTGAGCAAGGCGGATCAGGCCCTGTACCAGGCCAAGACCGGGGGGCGCAATCAGGTGCGGACGCTGTGACGCCTCGCGTCTTTTCCAGGACCTGAAAAACGGCCGTTCGCACAACCGGTTTCATTCTTATGGGTTCAACAGGCATCCGATGAGGGTGTGAGCCATGATCATCAATTTTGGGGGAAACCTGAAAGAGCTGTTGCGGCCCCAATTCAGGGGGCTGAGCCGGATTGAGTACCAACTGACCCGCCAGGCTTCGGTCAAGGATATTATCGAAGCCTGCGGCGTTCCCCATACCGAGGTCGGACGCCTTACCGTTGCCGGCCGAGAGATCCCTTTTTCCTGGCCCGGCGTAGATAGTGACATCCTGGAGGTCCATCCCCTGTGCGCTCCCGTGGATGTGTCGTCCCCAACCCTGCTTCGGCCGGAGGTTTTGGGCGCCGTCACCTTTGCGGTGGATATGAACGTCGGCAAGCTGGCCACCCTGCTGCGCATGGCAGGTTTCGACACCTTTTACAGGAATGACATCTCCGATCCGGACCTGATCGCGGTTGCGCTACGGGAAAAGCGCATCCTGTTGAGCAAGGACACGGATCTTCTAAAACGCAAAGAGGTTGTTTTTGGGTATCTCGTTCGAGAAATCCATCCGGAAAAACAACTGGCCGAAATTGTCCATCTCTACGGAATCAAAGAACAATTCAAGCCGTTAAGCCGATGCCTGCGCTGCAATGGGGAGTTGCAGCCGGTCGGCAAGCAGGAGATCATCGACCAGCTGGAGCCGCTCACCAAGAAATACTACGACTCTTTTCGCCGGTGCCGGGGGTGTGGCAAGATCTACTGGCCGGGCAGTCATCGGGACAAGATGCTGCGGATGCTGGGCCGGTATGGCGAGTATCGCGATCTTGCCTGGCCGGAAGGGAGTCAACCGAAAAAGATCGCCTGATTCCCCGGAATTAAGTATGGTGCCCGCCTACTTGTTGCCTGCCTGAAGTCCTGTTAAGAAAAATGGAGAATGATGCCTTTGCTTGAGATGAGCGGTTTGGCCGCGGCCCGGAAGGAATGGGGGGCCGAGATGCCGATTGCCCCGGAAGAGAACTTCGTCAACAACGTGTATTCTGCCGTGGATGCGGCGACTGCCTGCGAATTGCTGCGGCTGCGCAGCGAAGATGGCGTTGTGTCAAGTTGCAAGTCGGGCTGTTGCCACTGCTGCCGCTATCATATCCTGACCAACATTGCCGAGGCCCACACCCTGGCGCAATACGTCAAACGGGAATTGTCCGCGGAACAGATAAACGATCTGCGGATGCGAACCCAACAGTGGCATGAGTGGGATAATTCCAGGCCGGGCAGGCCGTCGGCCATCATCAACGAGCAGACGGATCTTTCCGGCTACGAGCATTGCTGCCCTCTGGTGGTCGATGGGGCCTGCAGCGTCTATCCGGTGAGGCCGGTGGTGTGCCGGGCGCATTTTGTCTCGTCACCTTCCCGATACTGCAATGCGGCAAATGATCCCGGCTCCGGGGAAGATGCTCCGGTGGTGCTCAAAACCGTGGTGGCGGCGGCAGGGCCGTTTTCCTTGGTGATGCGGGATCACATCGAGGAGGCAGGCCTGGATTTCAGCCGGACACTCATGCTGCTGCCGCAATGGCTGGCCATTGAGATGGGGTGGGATTTCGCCATCGCGCCATGATCTCTTGCGGATGTCCGGCCGGGGGATCATCCGCAAAAGACCCCAACCATTCAGCTGAATTTCGCCAAGGCCTTCTTGGCCGAACTGCGCAGTTCATTCCATGCCCTATCGACCCCCTGCTTGGTGATGTTCCAGGCATCTTCGCTTGCCGCCGCAAGGCCATGGGATTTTTTCTTGAGATCCTCGATCTTCTTTTCGAGCTTGTGGATGTCGGCGAGGGCCTCCGTCTTGCCGGCCCCCATGGTTTTCTGTGATTTCTTCTTCAGGTCGGCAAGCTTGGCGGTGAGGGTTTCCAGCTCCGCCTTTATTTTTTTGAGGTAGAGCTTTTTGGTCTGTTCGTATTTTTTTTCAAGATCCTGCGAGGGCAGGCATGCCTTTCGCCAGGCGCAGGAGAGTTGATTGCAGTAATCCTTTGCCGTTTCAAAGCAGGGGAAGTTTCCCTCCTTGCTCTGGATGGCCCGGATCAAGTCCACCTTCTTCATTCTTCCGGCCTGGATGCCAAGCTGTTTTGCCTTTTCCTTGATTTTCGACATATCCATAACGATTCCCTCCCCAAAAAAAGAAAAATTTATCTGCCCTGTTAAAGATGATGGATCATCGAGGCGGAGAATGTCAAGCTGATCTTTCCACGGAAAAATGGCTGGATACCTCGGAAACCGCATGCCGCAGGGGAGAGGCGGAGGCGCGTAAATAAATCTGATTTGGTCCTTGTGTTTTACCCTGCGGCTGGATGTATAATTTAAACATGGGGAGTGACCATCATGGCGATACGGACGTGGCCGGTCTGCCCTTGAAAACGTGATGCTGCCTGAAGGTGAACCGCACAAGACAAGGAGAGAAACCCTATGGACAAAGGCCAATTTGGAAGAAGGGACCGGCTGATTCAGGAAAAGCGGCATGACACCTACCATGAACGGAGAAAGTTGCCCGAGCCCACGGTGTGCAGCGAATGCCGGGCCGTGTTTCTGGAAGGCCGCTGGGCGTGGTGGGATCCGGCGGTCAATGCCCATGCCATCGTCTGTCCGGCCTGCCAGCGGATCAAGGATAATTTTCCGGCCGGCACCCTGGAGATCCGGGGGGGATTTTTCGCAACCCATGGCGAGGAGATCAACAACCTGATCCGCAACCTGGAGGAGCAAGAGAAAAAAGCGCACCCCATGGAGCGGCTCATGGCCATCACGGCGGAAAAGGACCGCACCCTCGTGACCACCACCGGCATCCACCTGGCCCGGCGGATCGGCGAGGCCTTGAAAAACGCCTATCAGGGCGAGCTCGATTTTGCCTACGGAGATGGCGAAAAAAGCATCCGCCTCAACTGGGTGAGGGAATAAGCCTACGCTCCCGGCCTTGCCGGGGGGAGAAGGGCGGCGTTGTTGCAACAGGGTTCAGGGGACACCTCCCGGATTACATACCATTGAGGGTGGTGTCCCCCAACCGGTTGCCTTGCTGCCGCAAGGAGGTGATGACATGGCCAGGAAATCCTTTCCCCTGCCCAAGGTGTACGGCTTGCTCGAGCCGGGGCCGGTCGTCTTGCTCACCACCGCCCGCGATGGGCGCCCAAACATCATGGCCATGTCGTGGCACACCATGCTCGAGTTCGAGCCGCCGTTGGTGGGTTGCGTCATCGGCAATCGCAGTCATTCCTTCGGCCTGCTGCGGGCAACCAGTGAATGTGTCATCAATATTCCCACGGTGGAGATAGCGGAAAAGGTCGTGGGGTGCGGCAACACCTCGGGGGCGAATCTGGACAAGTTCGCGAGGTTTGGCCTCACGCCCGAGCCTGCCGCGCTGGTCGGCGCGCCGCTCGTCAAGGAGTGCTTTGCCAATCTCGAGTGCCGGGTGGCCGACACCGGGATGGTGGCCAAGTATTGCCTGTTCGTCCTTGAGGTGGTCAAGGCCTGGATCGATCCCGCGGTGAAAAACCCGCGGACGATCCACCACCTCGGCAGCGGCAACTTCATGGTCGGGGGAGAAAGGATCAAGTTGAAGTCAAAGATGAAGTAGTGTCGGGAAGATTCACTCCCCCTCGCCGTGGCCCTATCCCTTCGGCCGGACGGACTTGCTCCGGCATTTGTCCTTTGGCAACCGCCCCTGTTCATGTCCAGCCGGTGCCCCAAACTCCGCCTCGTACCCCACGGTGAAGCGGCTTGTCGTGCTGTTGCGCAGACTCAGGAAATGCGCATTGTTTGTGTCAAATGGGCAGATCGGCATCACGCAGGGCTCAAAGCCGAATTTCCGGTAAAAACGGGGGTCGCCTAAAACAAAGACGGCCGTATCCTTGATCGCCTCCTGCCGCAAGGCAAAGCGCAGCAGCTCGGAGCCGATTCCCTGGTTTTGAAACTCCGGCTTCACCGCCAACGGCGCCAGATGCAGGCCGCAGACCGTCGAGCCGTTGTAGGCATTGGTAAAGGCGATATAGGCGATGACCGCGTTGATGTGAAGACAGACCCATTCATGCATTGGTTTGCCATGCTTGTGCAGGTTTTCCACCAATTGCACCTCATAGGTGGTGCGGGGGAATGCCTGGCGCAACAGGGCGGCGGCCTTGGGGTAATTTTCCGGGGTGAGTGCACGTATCTTCACGGTTTTTGTGCTCGTAACGTATTGTTTTTCATGGGATTAAACGGTTCGTTTTATTTTTTTTGGTCTTGCCGGCTTGCGTCAAGGGATAATCCGGTTTAGGGTGCACCGCCGGATGTGCGGCGGGGCGTCAATGGCCATGCTGTCTCCTTTGTAACAGAAGAAAATATCGACCGCGAGAAAATCGTAGAATGAAAGTTGTTATTGCCGAGAAGCCCTCCGTGGCCCGCGACATTGCCGAGGTTCTCGAGATCAAGGGCAAGAAGAAGGGGTATATCGAGGGGCGCGGCTGCGCGATCACCTGGGCCTTCGGCCATCTGGTGACCCTGCAGGAGCCGGGCGACTACGATCCGGCCCTCAAGCACTGGTCCCTCGATACCCTGCCGTTTGTGCCGGAGAAGTTCAAGCTCGCCCTGATCAAGAACCGCGGGGTGGACGAGCAGTTCCGGGTCATCGAAACCCTGTGCCAGCAGGCCGAGGAGATTATCTGCGCCACGGATGCCGGGCGGGAAGGGGAGCTGATTTTTCGCTACATCCTGGCCCTGTGCAACTGCGAGGATAAGCCGATCCGCCGCCTCTGGCTCAATTCGCTCACCCCGGACGCCATTTCAGAAGCGTTCAAGGATCTCAAGGACGGCCACGACTACGACGCGCTCTATGCCGCAGCCCGCTGCCGCAGCGAGTCCGACTGGATCGTCGGCCTCAACGCCACCCGCTATTACACGGTCCGCCATGGCCGGATCGGCGGCGCCAACGACCGGGTGCTCTGGAGCATCGGCAGGGTGCAGACCCCGGTGCTGGCCATGATCGTGGAGCGCGACGACGCCATCCTCCAGTTCCGGCCCCAGTTGTTCTGGGAACTCACCACCCGTTACCGGGAGGTGGTGTTCAAATACACGGGCAAGCGGTTTGAAAAGCCGGAAAAGGCCCAGGTGCTGCTGGAAAAGATCATGGGGCAGCTCTTTGCCGTCACCGGGGTCGCTGCCAAGGAGAAAAAAGAGCAGCCGCCCCAGCTCTTCGACCTCACCACCCTGCAGCGGGAAATCAACAAGGCGCACGGGCTTTCCGCCGCCGATACCCTGGCCGCCACCCAGAATCTCTACGAAAAAAAATTCGTCACCTATCCGCGTACCGATTCGCGCTACCTCAGCAAGGATCTGCAGCCGCGCATCCCCAAGATCCTCGAACAGCTCAGGCCCCTGCGGCCCGAAGAGATCGCGCTCCTCAACCTGGCCAAGCTGCCTTTTGGCAAGCGGATCATCGACGACACCAAGGTGAGCGATCACCACGCCATCATTCCCACCGGCGTTGCGCCGCGCGGCCTCAATGCCAACGAACAGCTGGTGTACGAGGCGATTGTCACCCAGTTCATCGCTGCCTTTTATCCCGCCTGCGTCAAGAATATCACCACGGTGGACGGGGTCAGCAACGGGGTAAAGTTCGAGGCCAAGGGGACGCAGATTGTCGAGCCGGGCTGGACCGCGCTTTTTGCCAACAAGAAGCAGAGCCAGGAGGCGGCCGAGGAGCAGACCCTGCCGCTTTTTGAGACAGGCGAAACCGGGGGGCACGAGCCGTCCCTGCGCGAAGGCAAAACCGTGCCGCCCAAGCACTTTACGGAAAATTCGCTGCTCGGGGCCATGGAGGCGGCGGGCAAACTGGTCGAGGACGATACCCTGCGCGAAGCGCTCAAGGAGCGCGGCATCGGCACTCCGGCCACCCGGGCGGCCATCATCGAAACCTTGCTCAGCCGCAACTATATCCAGCGCGAAAAGAAACAGCTGCGCTGCACCGACATGGGCCGCTGCCTGATCGCCCTTATCCGGGATCCGTTGCTGAAATCCCCGGAGATGACCGGGGAGTGGGAGGAAAAACTGAAACAGATCGAGCGCGGCCAACTTGACCCCGACGCGTTCATGAGCACCATCTCCGGCTACATCCGCACCCTGATTAAAAGCGGCACGGCGGAGAGGTTGGACACCGCCCGCTGGGGCAGCTGCCCCCTCTGCGGCAAGGAGGTGGTCAAGGGGAACAGAGCCTACGGCTGCTCGGGCTGGAAGGATGGCTGCGGATTTGTGCTCGAACCGGAGTGCAAGGGGGTGGCGCTTACCGCCAAACAGATCCAGGTGCTGCTCCAGCAGCGTATCCTGCCGCAGCCGGTGCGGATCGAGGATGAGCCGCGCATGCTGATCCTCTCCACCCAGGGCATGGTCATGGACCTTGGGCTGCCCGCTGCCGAGCGGCAGAAAAGGGTGGAAAAATCGGATCGCCCTTGACCCGGAAACGCTGAGGTTGTATCCCGAATTGCCCCTGGTTTTTTCGCAAAGGATCTGAATATATGGCTGAAATAATCCCGCAAGACATCAAGGAAGACCTGGAAAAGGCGGCCAGCCTGCACCAGCGCGCCTCTTCCGATTACGAAAAATGCGTGGAATTCAACAAGCTGATGTCCGGCCTCCTGGGAAGGCTGGAAGACGCCCACTGCTATAAAACCGCCGACAAGGTGATGGGGATCCTCATCGACTGCAACCCCAAACAAGGATCCCAGTGCGAAAAAGCCTCCCGGATCGGGGATAAGATGAAGAAGTTTCAACGGGAAAAAGGGGACTAGCAGGGTGTTGAAAAACTCGTTTTTCGATGCCCTGCGTGCGGTCCAGGGATGGATCGTGGTTGAAAAAAGCCAGGACGGCTTTTTTCAACATCCTGCTAGAGAGTCCCGCCCCCGCTCTTTTTCTTAAAAACCCGGACCTCCACATCGACATCCAGCCGCAGCCGTTCCAGGGCCGCCACCTTACCCTTTGTCTCCCGATCGATGTTCCAGTAATAGGGCGTCATGGCCAGCAGGTCCATGATCGTCCGGGCGCCTTCAAGTTCGAGCGGGTAGGTGATCCGCGACACCGTGGCCGGGGAAAAAAGTTCCTTGGCCTTTCCGGTGATCGAGGGCGCTTCATGCTCCCTGGTGATGGGATAGATGATCTCCCGCAACCCGTTGAGGTGTTTCGGGCCGGGGCTTACGAAGACCAGGCTGCCGTTTTCCTTGAGGATCCGGGCGAATTCCAGGATGTTTGCCGGGGAAAAGACATTGAGCACGATGTCCAGGGAGGAATCCAAAAAGGGCAGATCGTTGATGCTGGCCACGAACCAGGCCATGCTCCGGTCCCGCTGGGTGGCCTGGCGCACCGCGAACTTGGACACATCGACGCCGTGGTACTCGATGGGGAGGCGCGGATCGCGGCCCTGGGACAGACCCTCCTTGAGGCGCTGGAGATAAAAGCCTTCGCCGCAACCGGCATCCAGAACGCTGCAATCGGTGCTCCGCGCCAGTCCCGAAAGCACGGCGCGGATGGCCTCGTTGATCCCGTCCGAGATCGGGTTATAATATCCCAGGTCCAGGAACCGTCTCCGGCTCAGGACCATGTCCGGGTCGTCCCCCGGCTCCTTGGAATGTTTTTTGTGGGCAAGCACGAGGTTGACGTACCCCTGGCGGGCGGCGTCGAAGCTGTGCATCGCGGCGCATCGGTAGCCGTCCGCGGTTGCAAGCAACGGTTTCCGGCACACGGGGCATTGGAGAATGGATGTCATGTGCGCATCCTTGGCATGGGGCCTGATCTCATGTGCGCTTGATGAGTCGGGTTTCAGATGTATTGGGTGGCGGGGGCAATGCCGCCTATCCGGTGTTCGATCTCCGCCAAGGGAAAAAGCGGGAAAACGGATCGTTCTTGGCTGGACCGCTTTTCAGGGCCAGGCCCCGCCTCGCGTATTCAGGCGAGCTTTAACAGTGGCTTGATTTTGGCTTTGATTTCAGCCAGCTCGGCCACGGTGGCCGTTCCTTTGTGTTCGGCCTGGCGGGCTTGCCAGTCGAGGCTTTTGACCTGATCGGCCAAGGCGGCGCCGGTCGCACCGGCGCCGGAGAGCACGACCTCAAAAGGGTAGCCCTTGATCTGATTGGTCACCGGCACACAGACCGCCAGCCCGGCACGGCTGTTATATGCCTTCGGGCTGAGCACCACGGCCGGACGCCGGCCTGCCTGTTCGTGGCCGCTCTGCGGCGTGAAATTCAGCCAGACGATATCCCCTTCGTCGGGAATATATGGCGCAGCCATCAGAGGATTTCCCGGCCTTGGGGTATGCCGAAATCTGCTTCCGAATGGCGATTCTCCGGGGTGATTTCCGCCAGGAGATCTTCCAGGTCGTACTCGGGTGCTGCCGGCTCAATGATGACGCGCCCGTGGTCGGCACGGACCTGCACCGGCTGATTCAACGAAAGATGCGCCGATTCCATGATCGCGGCCGGGATGCGCACCGCCGGGCTGTTGCCCCATTTTTTGACAAGTTGAACCGCCATGACTGTTACCCCATTCGCTACTGTAGAAACGATTGTTGATACAAGGAAGTATAGCCAGTGTACCGGCTGGTTTCAACTTGTTTCTCTCCGGCATGCGGGGAAACTCCTCGCCTGCGAAACAGCGATTTCCTGATGGCCACTATTTTTTCCGCAGCCATTGGTTGTAGAAATCAGGATGAAAGCCGATCACAAACTCGTCGCCGGCCCGCAAGGCAGGGGCGCGAAGATTGCCGCTCGGGCCCATCACCTGCTTGAGGATTTCCTCCTTCCCGTCCTGTCTCGGGTGCAAGTGCGAAAACGTTTTTCCCTTGGCAACGGTGATTTTCGCCGCGTTCCGCAATACCTCCCACGCCGCCGCGCTGTCCATCCGCACCGTGCGGGCGTCAACCACCTCGCCAATTACTACCTTTTCCTGCTCGAGAACCTCCCGGGCATTGTTGCAGGAGGTTCAGCCCTTACGGAGATAGGCCCAATCGATTTTCATCGTATTCCTCGTTTTTTGCCATGGATTGATCTTGTTGCGGCGCTCTTCCTTCCTGAAGATCCACCAAAACAGCAGCGGATGGCAAGGCAAATCCGTGCGCAAGACAAGAAATATCCCCCCGGAGCATTGCAATTCCCGCCGGAGTCGGGTTTCATAGGGGGAATCATCCTCACCCTGAAAAAATAAACTTCCATAGCCATTATATATGTCGCCCATATCGAAAAAGATCATCCGCCCCAGCCTTTGGCACACCGCGGTCACGCTCTGCCTTTTGCCCCTGCTCCTCCTCTCTGTTGCCGTAGAGGCAATGGCTGTTCCGGACACCAGCCGCTACGACGTGCTCTATATCTGGGACGCCGACCTGCGCAACCTCCAGGATTACAAGGAGGAGCTGGAGGCCCAGCTCGGCGCCGAGGTCGGCAAGGACTTGCACCTTATCCAGCGCGGCGACCAGTACGGGATCATCTATGACTGCAACACCACCGCCCTTGCCGCGGCAAAGCTGGCCATCCGTCACAGCGTCATCCTCGACAAGGTCGAGCTGGGCGATGCCAGGGCCATCAAGGATGAAGACTACCACGAACTCTACAATGTCTGTTACGGCCACGGTCCGAACCTCGCGGCCTTGACCGAACAGTACCAGGCAATCTACCGCAACCTCGGCGCCGAGGTCGGCAAGGATCTCTTTATCGAAAAGAGCGCGGACGGCAAATACACCCTGATCTACAGAAGACAGACGGATAAGCAATCGACCATGGGTGTGGCCCGTCTCCACGCCAAACTGCTGGCCAAGTCAGGCATCTCCGCCTCCATCACCCGTGAGGAAAACAACGAGGTGGTTTTCGGCGAGTCAAGCCTGCTTGACCACGAGGAAAGGGATCCGAAGGGCGCCCCTGCGCAAGCCGCGCCGGAATCCGCCTTGGGCAAAAAGCAAAAAACAGCAGCCGAGCCGGTTCCGCTGCTGAGCGGAGACAAGAAGAAAAGCGTTGGTAAAACCGTCGCCGCCGGCAGCACCCTGGAAAAAAAGGTGAAGGAGTATCTCGATGGGTTGCGGGGCAAGGGGCTGGTCGACAAGGATGAGAGAACCGGTTGGCTGGCCATCGATCTGACCAAGGGGGAAACCATTGTCGACATCAACGTCGACAGCCCCTACCAGGCAGCGAGCATGATCAAGCCGTTCATCGCCCTGGCCTATTTCCACCAGCGCCAAGAGGGAAAACAGACTTACACCTCCACGGCCCGGAGCAAAATGGAGGCGATGATTCAACGCAGCGACAACGGCGCCACCAACTGGGTCTTAAAGCAGGTCGGCGGCCCCAAGGCGGCGCAGAAGATTTTGCGCAAGCATTACGGCCAGCTGCTCCGCGAAACCAGCATTGTCGAATACATCCCCGGCGGCGGGAAAACCTACCGGAACAAGGCCTCGGCCAAGGACTACGGCCGGTTCCTGGTGGCGCTCTGGCGCAAGGAACTCCCCCACGACGATGAGCTTCGCCGGTTGATGGCCCTGCCCGGACGCGACCGGATCTACTGCGGCACTTCGATCCCCCAGGGCACCCTGGTCTACAACAAGACCGGCACCACCGCGAAACTCTGCGGGGATATGGGCATCCTGGCCCCCAAGGCACAGAACGGCCGCCGCTATCCCTATGTGGTGGTGGGGATCATTGAAAAACAAAGAGCCGCCGGCAACTACGGGCACTGGGCAATGGCCAGGGGCAACGTGATTCGCCAGGTTTCTGACATGATTTATCAGGAGATGAAGGCGAATTATAATCTGCTGTGACAGGTCCATTAGGCAAAAAAAGCTGACCCCCAATATCGGCACGGCGAAAGGGGTAACCAACCAGCGCTTTTGAGTCGTTTGGCTCAGGGTTTTCCATCAAGCCGAACACTTTGTTCGCCACCTGCCTGAACTGCTTCGGCGGCAACTGTTCGAGAAAACCCAAGGCTTTCTTGGTCAGATCCAGCTTAAGCATGCTTCTCTTTCAGAAATGCCAGACTCTTTCCCGTTTCGGCATACCATTCCTGTTCCGCGGCAAGAGCCTTTTGGCCCCAATTGTATCTGCTTGACAGGGAGGCTTTCCCAGATTAAAAGTTGCGCTCAGATCAATTTCCTGCTTACATATTTTATATGACTTTTGATCCGACCGAAAAGATAGACAACGAAAAAGCGCTTGCGCTGATCAGGGAAGCTGCCACCAAGAATAACCTGATTTATGGTGGGCACGTGAAACAGCGCATGCGCGAACGACGCTTCACGATTCAGGATATTCTTTTCATTCTTCAGCATGGCGAATTAAGCGGGAAAGAGTACAGGGAAGAATACGAGAATTGGGTCTATTCGATCAGGGGCGTTGATCTTGAAGGGGAAGAAGGGCGAGTTGTGACCGCCATCGTCTCCGAATATTCGGTACAGATCATCACCGTCACAAGCTGATTGTGCACCGGGGAAAATGTTTGCCGGAGGAGGAAATTGAACATGAAAAAATGCGTTGAGTGTGGTGGAAAAATCACCTCGATCAAGAATAAGCCGTACACGTATGATGAATGTGGGCTAGACGTAATTATCCATGGATTAACTCAATTCAAATGCGAGAAGTGCGGCGAGGTGTATGTTTCTCTTCCCAATATTGAGAAACTCCATCGGGTGATCGGCGGCTTTATTTGTTCTCAAAGAAAATCTCTTCTTACCTCGGCGGAGATCAAATTTTTGCGCAAGGATTTACATCTCAAATCCAAGGAGCTTGCAGCCGCCCTGGGTATCAGGCCGGAAACCATTTCCCGGTGGGAAAATGATAAAGAGCCTATCGGAGAAACCCAAGACCGGCTTTTGCGGTCAATCTACATGAATTATGCCTCTGAATCGGCAAACAGTGTCATTTGCCACGGTGTTGTCCAGATGTTTTCCGGGCTTCCCCGTGAACGCAGCAAGATCAAGTCTCCGAAGAAAATCGAATTAAACCCCACCGACTGGCTCGGGGCTGGAATGGAGTTGTGCGGAGCCTGAGAGGAAACACCGCGCTGCTTGTGTTGCCGCGTTGGCGTCGGTGCTTGCGTTGCGGGTGCCTCGACGGATTCGGGCTGCACTATTGCAAGCCCTGGCCCCTGATATTGTAAAAAAGACATAAAGATGTTGACAGACAAGTCTGTCTAGATTATCCCTGTTGCGTATGACAAGCAAAGATTCCAGCACCGCCCGCGAGCGGATTATCGAAACCGCCCTGAACCTTTTTTACAGGCAGGGCTATCTGGCCACCGGGATCAATCAGGTCATCGCCGAATCACAGGTGGCCAAGGCGACTTTTTACGCCCAGTTCCCCTCCAAGGAAGAGCTGTGTATCGTCTACCTGCAAGCCCGGCATCTCCGCTGGATGGAGTGGCTTCGGATGAGCGTCGAAAGTCATCCCGCAGGCCGCGCACGGCTTCTCGGGGTTTTTTCGTTTCTCCAGAAATGGATGGAGGAGAGCGACTATCGGGGCTGCGCCTTTTTGAACATTGCCACCGAGGTGCCGGTCTGCGATTCCAGGATTCGCGCCGAGGTCATCAAACACAAGAATGCCCTGCAACAGTATCTCAAGGCAATCATTGACGATATTGTCGCGGAGCAGGCCGGGACCGACCTCGATCCCGACAAGCTGGCAGGCATGGTCTATGTTTTGGTTGAAGGGGCAATTGTTGCCAGCCAGAATTACCATGCCTCCTGGCCCATCGACGCCGGGCAAGAGGCAGTAGCGAAGCTCTTGAGCCGCTGATTTTTTTTACGCCCATACAGACAGACCTGTCTGTATGGGAAATTCTGATCGGCGCATGGACAGACCTGCCCGTGCGCAAACAACAACCATTGAGCATGGAGGAAAGCGATGGGCAAAAGACTGGGAATCTACATCTTCGACAATGCGGAGGTCATTGACTGGGCCGGGCCGACCGGAGTGATTGCGGTGGCCAGGAGAATGGACCCTGAACTCGAAACCTTTCTGATCGGCGACACCATGACAACGGTGGTGGCAACCGGCGGCCTGCGGGTGCTGCCCAAGTACGGCTTAAACGATCAACCCGGCATGGACGCCTTCCTGATCCCCGGCGGCCTGGGGACCAGAGGGGAAATCCACAACCAGCGCTTACTGAACTTTGTGAAATCGTTACCGGCTACGACCCTGCTGGTCAGCGTTTGCACCGGTTCCTGGGTGTATGGGGTGGCGGGCCTGCTGGACGGCATCAAGGCCACCAATCGCAAAAACGGTGACCCAAGCGAAGTGCTGGTGCCCATCGATCGGTTGGCGCAACTGGCTCCCAAGTGCGTAATCGATCGGCACCGGGTGGTCGATACCGGGCGAATTATCACCGGCGGCGGGATCACCTCGGGAATTGAGGTCGGCTTCCACATCCTCAAACGCTTCGGATATTCAAGCGAGTTCGTCGATACAGTCGCCCATATCATGGAGTATGAAAAACAGTGGGCGTTGATGCAGGACGATCTGGTTGTGGAGAATCAATAGAGCACTGAGAGAACAGGCTAAAACCGGTGGACCGAGGCTCAGCGGTTTTGGCCTGCCCGAGAATGGCCTACCTGACTGAAATAATATGAGAAAAATAAAGTCCCTGTTTTTTGGTTGACTGGAATTGAGTATTATGTCACCGGAATTGCGGATACAACTCATGGCGTGATTCATTGTAGAGCCACGGCACCCCTTCTCAAACGCTAGTCAAGCAATTCTCAACAGGTAACCACTTGATTGCAAAGTAATTTATTTAAATTACGGGATTGTGGCTTCCACCCAGTCAAGCAACAGTCAAGCAAATCCAGGCAAACAAAAAACTTGACTTCCCCCCACATTGAGCCGATATTGTAGGCAGCTCATCTACCATGTGTGGAAGGAGTAACGAAGCCGTCCTCGGGGCGGCTTCAGCTTTTTTGACTATTCGTTCGCCAATAGTCATCATGTTCCCTCAGCAATTTTCGTTGCCGATGCGGCTGTTCAACCAGATAGGCTGTCCACGGAAGAATGTAATCGCCGCGATCTGCCAGGATGACCAAGTAGTTTTCCTGCGCGAACCATAAACACACCCTTTCTTCCTTGCCACGTCGGTTGCGCCAGATCTTAATGGCCGGATCGTCGTCGTGTTCAATGATCGGTCGAGGCCAGCGTATCCGCTCACAACGTCGGAAATCTGGCGTACGATCTTCCTCAATATCTCCGTCCTGGATCATGTGCCAGAAGGTCGCTTCCTTGCCATGGGTCAGCGGGTGCCGTTTCAAGCCGAGCCGCCGTCCCTGAAACAGAGGCTTGCTGTCGAGGAAGTCTTGCTTGAACCAGGCGTAAACGGCATCCAGATATGCATCCCAGTTGCCGTGGTAGTCGTTGAACAGGACCAGCGGCGGCAGCCAATCCGGCGTTGCGCTCATCCCTAAATCTCCGACGCGTGCCAGCGGAAAAGATTAACCTTTTCCTCGCGTAGCAGGGTCGATTTGGTCAAACAGTAGCCGGAGCGTTGCCGCATTCGTTCAATCAGCGCCATTTTCCCGGCATTCCCCTGCAATCCTCGGTTCAGGTAAGCAACCGCGCCAATGAGCAGGTCGGCCAGTTGCAACTGCTCGATTTCGTGGGAGTGTACCAGTTGCAACCGTTCGATCACCTCTTGCGAGAAATCGTACCTGTCGTTGCACAGCACCTCGTGCAGCTTGGCCGCCTTCTCCGCCCCGCGAGTGTCCTTGATGTCGAGGTATATCCGGTAGCTGGCATCGGGCCGGAAGATGACTTTCAGCATGTCGAAGTACATCTTGTAATACCAGCCGTCATGGTCCTGGCCGGGAAAGGCGTCGTGGTGCAGCAGAGTTTTGTCCGGCACGATCAAGGCACGGAAGTGCAGATCGTCGTCATCGAAGAAATAATCGACTAGATCAAGGTACAGCTCTTTCTTGGCAGGCGAAACCTTGGTCCACTTCACCTCAAAATGCGGCGGCAGTCCGTGCTTCTGTTTGATTTCGCGCAACCGGACGGCAATCTCCCTGGTCTTGTCCAACGGGCACCAGATGGCTCCCAGCACCATGGCCTTCTGGTGATCGTTTTCCAGATGGCAGGATTCATCACAGTAGATGTTATATGTGCTCATGATTGTTTTTGCCGTCTTATGATTTATCAGAACAAAAAAAAAGCATTATGCCACCGCCTGTTCGACGATGGCGTCGGCCAATTGGACTTGGGTAATTTTGGCGTCGTGCAACCGTTCTTTGAGGGTGTCGCAGAGGGCCAGCAGTTCATCGACTTTGGCGACGATGCGGTGTTGTTCGGCTAGTGGGGGCAGTGCTATTAACAACATACGAATTTGATCTCTCGAAACATTTTTCATCGAACTACTCGTACCACCGGCAACTCTTGAATAATACTCACGGGAGGAAGAACTCCCATTCGCCAAATTAACAAATTGAGTATTGCTGCTCCGTGAAAATACAAATCTGATAATTTTATCACTCATCATAAGACGAGGAGGAGTTTCTTTCGGGACTATAACAGCACGTGCTACAAGTTCTGATGTATTAGCTCTCGAAATCAAAAAATCATCAGGAAAAACTTCAAATTCAGGTCTCGGTCTTAAATTAGCCGGTAATGCTTTGTTTTCATCTGGGTTATATTGGCCCCACGAAACTGCGCTTACTTTGAGAACACCCCAATCATTATCTTTTCTTGGGGTGGGCTCACAATTGGGGCTCCATCCAGCTTCAGAACGTAAAGCGAGATCATCCAGCCTTACCCACCCCCAACCTACCGGCAAATCAAAAGGCTTTTCATCCTCACTGATTTTCGGCAAAGTTTTTTGCTTTTTGATTTTGCCTTCTTTAATGAGTTTTGCTTTTTCTTTGGCGATTTTTTCCAGCAGGGTGCTGGCGGGTTCGTCGTTGGGGTTTTGGGGGACGAGTTTGCCCATGACGGCGAGTTGGAGGATGGTTTGTTTGAGTTGGTCGATGGACTCTTCGGTGGTGAACAGGGTGTCGAAGTGACCCACGATGCGTTGCCAGCTTACAGCAAACTCGGCTGGATCGGCGACGGTGGTGAGGGTGGCAAGCAGGGTTTCCACCAGGGTTTGGTGGGTATCGTTACTGTCGGCTTGTTGCTGTTCCAGCTTGTCGCAGAGGGCCATCAGTTCATCGACTTTGGCGACGATGCGGTGTTGTTCGGCTTTTGAAGTAATTGGGAACAAAGCAAGCCGGGCTTTTTCAGTGCCCATGCGTGGAAGATTCATTCCATGAGTTGAATCATTAGCATACCGAATAAAGCAGGGGGACTTCATTACAAGCCGGAGGTACTGCGAGGCTATATGAGCATAGCCTTTGAGAGGGACCATTTCAGTTGTGCAAATCCCGTTTTCATCAGCCACTATTACTTTGTCGAGATATGGCCGCAATTTCCCGTAGATCACGTCCCCTTTAGAAAATACATTCTTTGAACTTCTAAACTGTCTATCAGCAACTCTTACTTTTTGTAAAAGCTTGGAAGTATCTTTTTCGACGTCCTCTAATTCAAGAATCCAGGTGTCCTCACTAACGGAACCAGGCTCAGCTTTTTCTGAAAATCCATAATCAGTAACGTTTCCAAGCCGTGTCCACCCCCACCCTTTCGGCAATTCATATGGCTTTTCATCCTCGCTGATTTCCGGCAGGGACGTATCTTTTTTGATTTTGCCTTCCTTAATGAGCCGAGCTTTTTCTTTGGCGATTTTTTCCAACAATACGCTGGCCGGTTCGTCTTTTGGGTCTTGCGGCACCAGTTTGCCTCGCACGGCCAATTCCAAAATCAACTCCCGCAACTTCTTAATGCCATGCGGGCTTTGCCCGTTCGACCCTCTCCCGCGCCCCCTCCCGCCATTGGCCTTGGGAATTTCAGCACCAGTCCAGGTGGCAATATGTTCGGTAATCAAATCCATCATGACGGGGTCACCTTGTTTCCATTTGGAGCCAGCAAATTCACGGTCAAACGGATCAGGAGATCCTCCCTTAAATGCAGAATTAAAAATGGCAAATGCAAAATTATTGTTTCCCCAGGTTGTTCTTTGTATTCTTGATGATTGTAACGAAGATCGCTGTCAACTCTCTTGATTCCTGAAGCAAATCCGCAAGGTTGCTCTCGGTCATGATCCCACCTTCGACCAGCAATTCAAGCCAGTATGTTGTTTCATCGAGTTCCTTGAGACAATCACCCATCTTAGCCACAAACTCTGCTTTGGATCTGCCACGCGACGCCTCCCTGTAGTTTGCGCCGACCGATGTACCGGAACGTAGCACTTGTTTCCCTAATACTCTCGCTTCAGTCGACTTTGGCAATGTCGAATACATGGCTAAAATCCGCAGGGCAAATTTCTTAGTCCGATCTTTCAGGTCTTTCTCGTTTTGCATTCTAAATTCTACTTTTTGCCTTTATGCAGCTTGCTCCATCTCGGAGAGTCCCTTTTCTGCCAGGCGCCTCTCGTTGGTGGTATAGCCTTGGATCAGGTGGTCTTTCAGGACCGAAGTCGCCCAAATGCGAAATTGGGTGCCGCGTTGCGACTTGACCCGGTAGCCGACGGAAATAATGACGTCAAGATTATAGAAGGCGACCGGTTTATCTGAATTTGCAATATGCATTTTTTGCATATTGCTTTCCTCGGCCAACTCTCCTTCCTTGAAAACATTGCGGAGATGACGGGAGATGACGGACTGATCTCTTTGAAAAAGCTCAACCATCTGGGTCTGGCTCAACCAGACGGTTTCATCAGCCAGATGCACGTCGAGTCCGGCCCGGCCGTCAGCGGACTTATAGATAATAATCTCACCCTGGGCGGGATGACCTTGGTTGTCCATGCTCACTTCTTCACGTTTCATTTGCCCTTCCCCAGACAGCCCAGGAGCTCCTTCTTCAAGGCCTCGCGGGTCGCCGCCACCTCGGCCTGCTGCCTGGCATACTTGGCCAGCAACACTTCGGGATCGTGGATGATCTGTTCGCCGACATGGGGGTTCTTGATATCCAGGTTGTAGCTGCGGGCTTTGATATCATCAATCGTGACCTTCCAGGCCTGTTCGGTTTCGACCCTGGCCGCAAAACCATCTGCCTCGCTGCCCCACCAGTCGATCTCCGGCTGGAACTCTTCAAAGCGCATGGGCTTGGTCTTGTTATAGCTGACAACGCCTTCCGGGTAGGGGTGCTCGTAATACCAGATCTGCTCGGTGGGCTGGCCTTTGGTGAAAAAGAGCAAGTTGGTTTTGATGCCGGTGTAGGGGTTGAAGACGCCGTTGGGCAACCGGACAATGGTGTGCAGGTTGCACTCGGCCAGCAGTTTTTCCTTGAGGCGGGTCTTCATACCCTCGCCAAAGAAAAAGCCATCGGGCAGAACCACGGCGGCGCGGCCCTGATCTTTGAGCAGGTGGATGATCAGGGTCATGAAGAGGTCGGCGGTTTCTCGGGTGCGGAAGGTGGCCGGGAAGTTGTTTTCGATGCCGTCTTCTTCCATGCCGCCAAAGGGCGGGTTGGTGACGATGACCTTGACCCGGTCTTTATTGGTGTAGTCCCGCAGGGGGCGGCTCAGGGTGTTGTCGTGCTTGATGTTGGTCGGGGTGTCGATGCCATGCAGAATCATGTTGGTAACGCAGAGCATATGGGGCATGGACTTTTTCTCGACCCCGTTGATCGTGGCTTGCAGGGTCTCTTCATCCGCTGCCGATTTTACATAGTTTTTGCGCTTGTGCTCGATGGTGCAGGACAAAAAGCCGCCGGTGCCGCAGGCTGGGTCGAGCACGGTTTCGTCTAGTGTGGGGTTGACCCGATCGACGATAAATCTGGTGACGGCCCGTGGGGTGTAGAACTCCCCGGCATTGCCGGCGGATTGCAGGTCTTTAAGAATCTGCTCGTAAATGGAGCCGAAGGTATGGCGATCTTCCTTGGTGTTGAAGTTGATCTCGCAGATTTTATTGATCACCTGACGCATCAGGGTGCCGGATTTCATGTAGTTGTAGGCGTCTTCAAAAACGTCTTTCACCACCAGCGCCCGTTTGCCGCCCGGCCCCAGGGTATTGAGTTTGTTTTTCAGGGTCGGGAAGAGCTGGAGATTAACAAAATCGGACAACTCGTCACCGGTCATCCCTTCCGAATCCTTGGCCCAGGACCGCCAGCGGAGATGAGCCGGCAGCGGGGATTTGTAGTCATCTTCGAGAAGTTCCAGCTCGGCTTCGCGGTCGTCAAAGATTTTCAGAAAAAACATCCAGACCAACTGACTGATGCGCTGGGCATCGCCATCGACACCGACATCCTTGCGCATGATGTCCTGGATGGATTTGATGATGCCGGAAACGTTACTCATGCGGATTGCTCCTGATTAAACAACTCTTTCTCCAATTCCTGAATGGCGTTTTCGTACTCTGTTTTCCCGCCAAAGACCTGATTGATAATCTCCATGGGGGTGCCCATATCGCTGAAGGGCTGGAGCTTGAGGATCTTGGCGTTTTCAAGGGAACGGATACCTTCATTGGCGTAGTTATCGAGCAAGGCGGTGAGTACTGCCCGGGCCTGCTCGCCGTATTTGGTAAAGTAGTTGCGTTTTTTGACATTATTGGCCCGCTCTTTACGGGTAAGCGGGGGCTGATCATAGGCGATATGACAGATAAGGTCAAAGTCTCCGTAGTCACGACCCACTTCCTCGGCAAGATTATCAAGCACGATGCCGTGTTCTTCCAGGAGTTCGAGAATTATCTGTTTCTTTTGCGCGCTGTTCCATCTGCGGAGGAAATCATCAAGGGTCGCAAACTCTGACTTGATCTGCTTGCGGGAAAAATCCCGGTACGATTCGGTAATCAGGGTGCCGTCCGGGCCGATGTATTCGATCCGCTCGGCGATGATTTTGGCCGAAACCCCGCTGATGTAAACTTTTTTGCTCTCACAAGTTTCCGGTGGATCGATTACAGGATCGTCATCATATGGTTTCGGGTCGGGCGGAACAGGGGGTTCATCCGGGCCGGGCTCAAAGATAACCACCGGCTCACCGTCAAAATCAGGATCTCGGAACAGCTCGGTAGCCTTCTTAAAATCCATGATGGTGAAGTAGTACTTGTTTTGCTCTTCCTCGATCCGGGTGCCGCGCCCGATGATCTGCTTGAACATGGTCATGGAGTTGATATTTTTATCCAAGACAATGACCTTGCAGGTTTTGGCATCCACCCCGGTGGACAAGAGCTCCGAGGTTGTGGCGATAACCGGGAACTTGCTTTCCGGATCGATAAAGTTGTCGAGTTCGGCTTTGCCCTCGACACTGTCGCCGGTGATGCGCATCACATATTTAGGGTTATCGATGGCGATTTGCCCGGCAGCATTCACGATGGCGCGGCGCATGCGTTCGGCGTGGTCGATATCCTCACAGAAAATAATGGTTTTCGCGAAGGGATCGGTGGCATTGAGAAGTTGCATGACCCGTCTGGCCACCAGCCTTGTCCGCTGATTGAGAACGAGGATGCGGTCCATATCTTTCTGGTTATAGGTCCGACTTTCGATTTCCTGACCAAGGTCATCAAGCATTCCCGGAGGTGGTGTCCAGCCTTCGATATCTTTATCGATATCGATACGCACCACCTTATAGGGGGCGAGAAAACCATCCTCGATGCCCTGCTTTAAGCTGTAAGTATAAACAGGCTCACCAAAATAGGTGAGGTTGGAAACATATTTTGTTTCCTTGGGGGTGGCTGTCATGCCGAGTTGGATGGCGCTTGAAAAATAATCGAGGATTTCGCGCCAGGCCGAATCGTCGGCAGCGCTGCCGCGATGACACTCGTCAATGACGATCATGTCGAAAAAGTCTGGAGAGACGTTTTTGAAGATTTTGTCCTCTTCGTCTGTCCCGGTTATGGCCTGATAGAGAGCGAGATGGATTTCGTAGGACGGGTCGATCTTGCGGTTTTTGACCTTGGCCATGACCGAGCCGAAGGGCTTGAAATCGTTGACCAGGGTTTGGTCGGCAAGGATATTGCGATCAACCAGAAAGAGAACGCGCTTGACGGCCTTTGCCTTCCAGAGTCGCCAGATAATTTGAAAGGTGGTGTAAGTCTTGCCGGTGCCGGTGGCCATGACCAGCAGAATGCGCTTTTGGTTGTTGGCCACCGCTTCAACCACTCGGTTAATGGCCTCGGTCTGATAGTAGCGGGGCTCTTTGCCGGAACTGTCCGTGTGATAGGGCTGCAGGACCAGCTCATCGGAAGTATCATTGATGCCGCGAAATGATTTATAGCGTTGCCAAAGTATTTCGGGTGGAGGAAACGCTTCGAGCGGAAATTCCGTTTCAATGTCTTCGCCGATCTTTATTGCTTCTTTATTATGCGAGGCAAAGGCATCACCGTTAGAACTGAAGGCGCTGGGAACTTTGAGTATATCTGCATAGCCCAATGCTTGCTGCATACCGTCGCTCACGGTGTGGTTGTTGTCCTTGGCTTCGACTACCGCGACGGGGACACCGGGCTCCCAAGAAAGGATGTAATCTGCGAATTTTTTCTTCTTCTTGTTCCGGGACGACATATTGCCCCGCACAATAACAGGGCCTGGGGTGAGAGTAACCTCGCGCCGAATCTGTTTTAATTGATCCCAGCCAGCATCTTTAAGGGCAGGCGTGATGAACAAATCGCAGATATCGATTTCGCTGAGTTCTTTTTTGTCCATTTGCAAACTGCTCCTAGGGAAACCGGGACAGATTTATTGTATATGCATGGCTAGCCGCACAGCGCATGACCACTAAAAAATCCTAACGGAATATTGCCCGACCATTTGATCATATTTGCAATTAAATTCATAGGGATATGTCATTTTGTTTTTTTCAGTTTCATTTGATATCCTCAGGCGAACGCAATGATCGACTCCCAAGCACATAGGCGCCAACCTCAAGCTCCAGATGGTACCGCCTATCCCACTCCGGGGCTGGGGCAAAACGCCAAACCCAACTATCACAAGGCGGCTCCAGACCCCCCTCCCCCAGAATAACCTCCCGCTCCAGCTCGCTTTCATCCAATCCCCGGACCACCAAGGCGCGGTCTCCAATGAGAAGCCGCACTCCGGGCAGATCCCGCAGCCATTCGAGATGACGAAGCGCTGCGGCCCGACGGAGGTGCATGGAAAATTCCTCTTCCCGGGAACACCCTTTCTTCAGCCACTTGGCAGGCAGGTGGCCGAGCTGGGAGGCAAGATTCACGGAGACGGTGAGGTCGCAACTCGAGGCGAGAGCGGGGGGCAGACTTGGCGAGGCTTGGCGGAAGAGGGATATCGCCGGTTCGTCGTCCAGTCCATTGCCTGCCTGGTACAGTTTCTCCACCGCCCCGGTGCAATCGAAATCAACACAGGCGATGTTGGGGGCCACGGCTTCGGCCTTGCGACGGTTGCGGGGCAGGTGCAGGATATCGGCCAGGATTACCTGTTGGAAACGACCGGCCAGCTCGGCCAGGGGCACATCGTTGATCAGGCCACCCCCTAAGATCAAGGCGGTGCGGTGCTGGGAGCAGGTGTCGGCCGCAGCGAGGATGGCGGCGCGGCTGCGTTTGAGGTGCGGCTCCCAGCTGGCGCGGTTTCGTTGGCAACGGGCTTCGATGGCAAGCTGTTCCCGGAGAAAACCCATCCGCCGGAGATACCGGGGGCAGGGAGTGAGCAGGCTTTCCAGCCACAGAGTGATCAGGGACATAATGGTGCGGGGAGAGATGGGGAGGTCATATCAAGCGCTTATCCTTTCTTCTTGGGGCGCGGCTTGGCGGGCGGTAAAAAATTCTCTCCGGAGACCACCGCTTTGCCGGTCTTGGCCTCCAGCGCCTTGCGCGCTTGCTTGGCTATCGCCCCGCCTTTTTTTGCCGCCCCCTTGTTTTCAGTCATCCCGGTTGCTTCATCCGTCTCGGCAATCTGTCGTGTCGATAACTCCGCCAGGGCGGTGAAAATCAGTTCCGCCTCGCTCATGTGGTCGCGCAGGTTCTGATCCTGCAAACCCTTCATCGCCTTGTGCGTCTTCACGCTCACCCCCGACCATTCCTGGTGGATGATGCTGGTGAGAATGGCGAATTCCTCCTTTTTGGTGATTTCGTGGCTTGCCCAGTAATCGGTCAGCTTGTTGCGCGTTTCCTGCCCGGTCATGCGCTGCTGGATCCATTTTTCGCTACGCCCGTGCTTCTGCCAGGTTTCGCGGGCGCGTTCCAGCGACAGCGCCGGATCAGCCATTTCCTGCATGCGCTCGTGGCCCACTTTAGCCAGCCAGAGCTTGATCGGCTCCGCCTTCGGGCTGGGAACGGATTGCACCAAACGCAGCAGGGTCTCGGCGGTGGCCACGTCGGTAAGACGTTGCTTGCCGTCTTCGGCGGTCATTTTCAACTGGTGACAATTTGTCACCAGTTGGCTCCCTTCTTTGCCCAGCCGCTCTTTCAGTTTGTTCCAGTACTTGCGTGCCGTCTGAAAATCCGGCTGCTGGGTCAACGCCTGAATGATATCCACCACCGAGAACCACCAGATTCCGGTTTCCTCGTCATAGACACGGCGGATGGCGTGGGTTTCGAAAAAAGCGGATTGAAGTTGCATGACTCGGCTCCTGACCATGGCATTCCGGGAAAATCAGGGATACTCCCCAGTTTCTTTTTGCCGCGGCAAAGTTCGGTTGTTGACGGCGGCGGAATATACTATTATTCAATACATCATCAGGGCGATTAGCTCAGCGGGAGAGCACTGCCTTCACACGGCAGGGGTCACTGGTTCGATCCCAGTATCGCCCACCATTGCACACAACGGGAGCATTCGCTCACGATTCCCTCCTATGCCTTTTCGTGAAAGACAATCACCGCCTCCTGGTCGCGGCTCGCGATCTGGCGGGCCACTTTGGCCGGGACCACCTCGTAGCCTGCGCCGAGTTTGACAATGGCCAATTGGCCGCGGCTGAGCTGGTCGGTCATCTCCTCGGAGACGAAGATCCTCTTGATCTTGTTCTGTTCGGCAAAGTGGTAGGGCTCGCCCCGGCCGTCCCGGGGCAAGCGATTGGTCTCGATGAGCTGTTTTACCTGGGCCTTCTGCTCCCGCAGCCTGGTCTCCTCGGCGCGCTGGAGGTTGAGTTCCCGGTTGCGTTGCTCCTTGGCCGCCTGCTCCGCCCGTGCCGTGTTGCTGACCGCTGCGGGGGGATTGGTGCTGTTCTGCTTGCGGCTGATCCGTTTTTCGTGTTCGGCCTTTTTGGCCTGTTTTTTACTGGCCAGCCCGGCCTTGAGAAGTTGTTCCTGCAACGGGTTTGCCATGTGCGTTTCCTTGCGAGTGTATGCAACGGCCGGCAAAAGCATGCAGCTTTTTCCCAGCCATGAAGAATCGAATTGCTGCGCGGTATTTGACCATATTCGCCAAGGGATGCAAAGTGATATGATGGGCGCGGAGCAATTCAAAATTGTTGAATAACAGGTGCTTCGACAAGCTCAGCACGAACGGAGATTTGATTCGGTAAATGCGGAGGGAACAACGTAATTTCAAGATGTTAAAGAAACATCCGTTCGCCCTGAGCTTGTCGAAGGGGCCTTTTGCGAGATCGTCAATCCATGGTACAGCAAAAAACCATTGGCGCTGCGGCGCAAATATGAATACAAAAGCAACCATGAACCAACATCGGCAAGACATGCAAATGGTGCGTGATGACGACTGAGGCGCAAACAGGGGTACAAGGGGTGGAAAGCCGGAGCGAGCTTTTTTTCAGCCTGCTGGGGGAGAGTCTGGCCGGCCATACCTTTGTCAAACTCATCCTGGGAAAATATTGCGGGACGGAACCGGGGTTGGATCGGATCTTTGTCCGTCGGCTTACCCTGAAGGGGCGGGAGCACCTCTCCTTTCTCTACCGCTACCAGACCAAGGACATCACCAAGAATCTGGAGATTCCCACAGGCATCGCCGCCATCCGTGAGCTGTGCGCCACCTCGTTCAACAACGCGCACCTGCAGACGGTGAGCGAGGATATCCAGCTGGCCAGGAGCAAGAAGGGCAAGTACACCCTGCAACGGGGCAAGGGGGCGGTGCGGGCTATCGCCCCCCAGGAGCATGACCGCGAAAAGGAGCGTTTTCTCGATCTTGCCGCCCCCTTTTTGCGGGAGCTGGGGGTCACCAACGCGCAGCACCAGCTCATCCCCTCCATGGCCCGCAAGTGGAAGCAGATCAACAAGTTCATCGAGGTTATGGACCACGCCATCGGGGCCGCCAAGCTCAAAGAGCAGGCGCTGGTGCGGGTGGTTGATTTCGGCTCGGGCAAGGGCTACCTGACCTTTGCCATGGAGGAGTATCTGCGCGCTCGCCTGGGGCTCACCGCCAAGGTGATTGGGGTGGAGTTGCGGGAGGATCTTGTCAACCTGTGCGCCAAGGCGGCCCAGAGGCTGAAGCTCGACACCCTCTCCTTCGTCCGGGGCGACATCCGGAGCTACACCCCCGAGGGGATCGAGATCATGATCGCCCTGCACGCCTGCGACATGGCCACGGATTACGCCATCCATCTGGGGATTCGCGCTGGCGCTTCGATCATCATGTGCGCGCCGTGCTGCCACAAGCAGCTCCGGCCCCAGATGCAAAGTCCCGAGCTGCTCAAGCCCATGCTCAAGCACGGCATCCACATGGGCCAGGAAGCGGAGATGGTCACCGACTCCCTGCGCGCTTTGCTCCTTGAGGCTTCCGGCTACGAGACCCAGATCTTCGAGTTCGTTTCCCTGGAGCACACGAGCAAGAACAAGATGATCCTGGGGGTGAAGGGGAGTGGCCCAAGGAAACAGGCGGAGCTGCTGGCCCAGATCCGGGGGATCAAGGAATTTTACTCCATCCGGGAGCACTGCCTTGAGACCCTGCTTATGGCCGACGGCTTGGGCCAGGGCGGCTGAAGAGAAATAACGCCTGGCCGTGTCTCCGTTTGGTGTTTTCCGGAGCCGGCCTGCAAGGAGGATGCGGTGGAAAAGACGGATTCCCTCACCAACCTGCTGAAACTGAATAATGTTGATATCTCCACGGTCAAGGCGAACAAGATTCTGGTGGCTCGTGGTCTGCTGGCCGAGAAAGAGCGGCCCAGCGCAAAATACGCGGGCAAGATGAAAAAATACAAGGCCCTGACCGAGCAGGGGCTCCAGTACGGGGTAAACGTGGAGAACCCGAGCAGCCCGGGCCAGACCACCCCGCATTATTTCAGTGATTCCTTTGGGGAGTTGCTGGCGCTGATCCAACAGGAAAGCAAGCGAGGCCCCGCATGAGCGGCGGGGATCGCAGCGAGATCAAGCCCGGGTTGCGGGTCTGCATCGTCCTCAAGGAGGACCAGCGTTCGGGCAAGCTCACCGAGGGCATAGTCAAGGATATCCTGACCAAATCCCCCACCCATCCCCATGGCATCAAGGTCCGGCTGGAAAGCGGGGCAGTGGGGCGGGTGCAAAAAATCGGAGCATTATAAATGGCGCAACCATGGCGCGTAGTGGACAGCATTGACACCGACGAGGGGCTTCTCGACCTGCGGCAGCGGGGCGAGACGGATTTCCTCATCACCATCGACAGCCGGGTGCTGATGACCTCCTCGGCTAATCGCTCCGAGATCGTGCTCTCCGAGTTGGCCTGCGCCCCCTTGCAGCAGATCAAGAGGCCCAGGGTGTTGGTGGGCGGCTTGGGCATGGGGTACACCCTCAAGGCGGCCCTGGACAATCTCCCCGCCGATGCCGAGGTGGTGGTGGCGGAACTCAACCCGATCATGGTCACCTGGTGCCAGGGGCCCATCGCCCAATTAACCAACGGGGCGGTGGACGACCCCCGGGTCACGGTGAAGATCAGCGATGTGGCCAAGGTGATTGGTGAGGCGGCGAACAAGGGCAAGGAGCACCGCTTTGACGCCATCATCCTCGACCTGTACGAAGGGCCCTACGAGGGGGACCAGGGCAGGGGCGACTATCTCTACGGCAGGAAGGCGTTGGAAACAAGTCGAAACGCCCTGAAACCGGGCGGGGTGTTTGCCGTCTGGTCCGAGGACCCGGATGCGGCTTTTGAAAAACGGCTGCAGGCGGCCGGATTCTCGGTGAACCGCCAACGCCCTGGCCGGGGCGGGCGGCGCCATGTGGTGTACATCGCCGGGAAGGTGGAGAAGAATGGCTAGCCGGGGGCTGGAGATCCTCGACCTGGGGAGTGGCGCGGGACGGAAAAGAGGATTTTATTTGAAATAGCCGCCTGTTTTTGCCCCGCCCACTGAAAATTTGTCGCGTGCTATGCGCATGGCAAAAATGGAAACAAAGTCCTTGACCACCGCCTCTGTCCAAATTTCGCGATAGGTGCGCATCAAAAACGATCTGATGGATTCCGGCTCGAGCTGAAGTTGTCTGGCCAGATCAGCGATAATGCCTTCAATAATTTTTTCGTCTGGGTCTTGCTTGCCGTTCTTCTTATCCATCATTCCCTCCTCTACCACGATCCGTTTATGACAGCGAGAGCAACAAGGGCACCAGCAGCCGGGGCTCGCAAAGGGGAGCGCTTTCCTCGCTGACCAGCGGACAGTCGATCAGCTGAATTCCCAGTTCCGCAAGCCTTTCTTGATCCACTTCCCCGGAGTACCCGCCATTTTTTGAGTCGATGAGGACACAGTTCAGCACCTGATGGGTTGGGATGTCAGGCCGGTTTTTCCTCAGGTAGTGCAGCAAGGTTTCGATTTGATCCATCAGGGTCAGACCAACCGTCTCCGGATCCTTACCCATGCTGGGAATGTAGATCTTCGGGCAGAGATTCCGCTGGATGGCCTCGGTGACCCCCTCCGGCAGCAGGCTGGCAATGATGCTGGAATAGAAGCTTCCCATGGGGTAGCAGATCAGCTGGGCGGAAAGGATCAGCTTGGAGAGCTTGTCGCGCACCCTTGGCCGGATCTCCCCCTTGCTGGAGGGGGAGGTGGTCATGCTGAGAAAGAGGTGGACGATTTTTTTTCTCAGGGACGGCGCCTCCTTGCCGGTGAGCAGGTGCTGGCCTATCACCGCCTCGCCGTCGTCAAGCATTGCCCCGAGATGCAGATAACGGTTGAGCACCGGCCGGACCGTGCCCCGCGCCTCGACCAGTTTTGAAAAAAGGAAGATCACCGTGTCGAGATGCCGTCCGTTGTCCAGATATCCGGCGGTAAGGACCAAGTTGCCGATGCTGGCCCCGGCCAGGGCGAAGTTCTCCGGCATCCTGGCCAGGAAGATCTTCAGGTGATGGCGGACGATCTTGCGCAAGGGATCGGGGATGACCGACACCAGGCGGTGTTTTCCCGCCGCCATGGCCCGCAGCTCCGTCAGGAGCTTTTCCTGGTTGCCCTCCTTGGGGAAGCGGTGGGCAAAGAGCCGGTACATCTCCGGGTTGCCCTGCACGCTCTGGTCGGCCAGATCCATGAGCCGGGCCCGGATATCGCCTATGGAGGGCATGAAAAACGTCTGCCGGAGGGTGGCCGAACTGCCGCCGGAATCGACGGCGGTCATGATGTGGCAGGAGTTGTGGGTGTAGCGGATCAGTTCCCGGCTCACCCCGCGCATGGCGCTGCCGCCGCTGAAGAAGAGCAGCCGCGGCCCCAGTTCGGGGGTGCGCCGGTAGAGTTCCACCCTGACCGGGTCCGGCAGGGTTATCTCCCTGCATACCTTGATCTTCATGCGCTAAGACCCGATTCGTTTGTCAGCGGCTGCGGCATTCGGCCAGGATTTCCAGGCAGGCAGCGCAGGCCCGGTCGAAATCAATGCCGCCGCTGATCTCGTACACCCGCGTTTTTGCGAGGCGCTCCAGATAGGCCTCTTCGGAATGATCGATCTCTTCGCCATGCTCCGGCAGGAAGAAGAGGCCGGCGGATTTCATGAAAGCCGGGAGGAGATCCCGCCGCTGCCGGATATCCACCTCCCGCGCCACGGTGGGAGCCTGGCTCCGCTGCCAGTTGAGGATCACCAGCCCGGCCATGGAGGCGGCCAGGGTAAAACGGCCGGGGCCGAAGCAGTGGTCGAGGTACACGTCGTATTTGTGCTCCAGGCTCCAGAGCGCCTCCGGAGCGAGGCCGGCAAAGCGTTCCCGGTCCTGGGGCGGGATGACCCCGGCCAGGTCGGGGTTGTTGAGCGCGGTGCCGGGATTGATGCGGGGAAGCTTGGCCACCCCGTACATGAAGAGCCCCGGGCCATCTTCTCTGAGCAGCACCCGGTCGTTGCTGATAAAATCCACGCCCCGGCTCATCAGATGCAGGGCCAGGGTGGATTTGCCCATGCCCGAGAAGCCGGCCAGGGCCATGCCGCAGCCGTGCAGGCCGACGCCGGCGGCATGGCCCAGCAGGCAGCCCTGCCGGAGCTTCCAGCTGATGAAACGGTTATTGACGAAGTTGATCACCTGATTGGCATTGGCCAGGCAGGGGCCTATGGCCAGGCTGTCGTCGCCGCCGAAGACAAAGAGCATGCCGGTGAGGCGTTTGCGTACCAGGCGGCCGTCGGCCAGCTCGACGAACTCCTCCTTGATCTTGTTCTTGCCCGGGTCCGGCTCCTTGGTCAGGAAGGCATGGGGAAGTTCGAGCGGTTCCGCCTCGTGGGCGGTGATCAGCATGTCCCAGGTCGGCGCGTCCGAGAGAAAATCGCTGAAGTACTCCCGCAGGATATTGCTCAGATCGGCGGAATTGGTCCGCACCCCGATCCGGTAGTCATCAAAGGCGAGAACAAGCTGGCGGGTGGCCGGGTATTCCGACCGGAGGCGCTGCACCAACTCATGACGTTCCGTGAGGTTACTGGTCATGCCCCAACCCTCCCGCAGACATAGTCCGCATAATGTGCGGCCGCGTCGATGTTGCAGGCCTCCTGAATGCCACGGAATCCGCCGAAGGCGGAGACCTCGAATACTTGCGGGCCGTCTCCGGTCTCCACCACATCGACGCAGGTGAAATCAAGAGAGAAGGGGGCCTGTGCCCTTTCGGCCAAGGCGATGATCTCCTTGTCCGGTTCATGGGGCTGATATTTGCCGCCGGAGGCGGTGGTGGTGTTCCAGGAATCGTTGCGGGTGGTGCGGGCATAGGTGGTGAGATACCGGCCGCCTAGGAATACCACGCCGAGGTCGCGGCCATTCAGCTCTATTTTTTTCTGGATGTACATGATCCGGTGCGCCGCCTTGTACTCCTTGATGGCCGCGCGGGTTTCCGCGCCCGGCCGCAGCACGATCATGCCCCTCGCCTTGGTGGAGTAGAGTGGCTTGAAGACCGCTTCGCCATACTGCTCCACCGCCTCCAAGGCCACTTCGGCATCCTCGGTGATGGTCAGGGGCGGCATGGGAATCCCTGCGAGTTGCAGGGTGAGGGTGCAGGTAAGCCGGTCCAGCACCCGGATAATGTTCAGGGGATCGGAAAAGACCGGCAACCCCAGACCGGTCAGGAAGCGAAATATTTCCAGCCGGTCCAGCAGATCCGGGGAGTAGATCGTGCCGATCTTCTTGATGATCAAGCCGTCCAAGGCGTTGAGCTCCACGCCTCCGGCCAGCACCCGGCCCGAGGGCAAATCGAGCCGGACCTCGCCCGGATCTATCAGCAGACGAAATCCGGTGCGCTCCGCAACCGCATCGGCGAGCTTTTCGGAAGACCATCCTCCGGGAATGCCTACAACTCCTATTTTTTTCAAGGGAATACCTCTTTAGCGAATATCAGTAGTACATGATGCCGGAAGGCAGCGAAAAGGTGTGCCAAGGCTTGTCCTGATGGGCCAGCACTTTTTCCAGCAGGAAGTGGGAACGGAGAAACATCTCGCGGGCAAACTCGTTGTTCCACTCGAAACGGGTGGAGGTGTAAAAAGAGCGGGCCAAGGCCAGGGCCATGCGCACCTCGAAGGTCTCGTCATTCTGCCCGGCGGCGAACTCCCGCGCCAGATGATACATGTCCCTGGTGATCCAGTTGAGCCGCTCGCGCACGTGCGTTTGAAAAACCGGCTGCCTGAAGTTGGAGACGATGAATACCGAGACGTCCTGGATGTAGTCCGCTTCGCGGGACCGGTAGAGATCGATGAGCTGGATGCGTCCCTTGGCGGCGTTGTAGATGATGTTGTTGACATTGAAGTCGCCGTGGATGAAGACCGAGAAGGGGACGGCCAGTTTTTCCTCGATGCGACGGCACTTGGCAAGCAACTCGTCGGTGGGGATGACCTCCGACGAGCCGATGTCCTGGCGGACCCGGTGGAAGTCGGGATGCACGCTGAGCACGCTGTGCATCCGGGCCATGATCTGCGGAATGAAATTGGCCTTGACCGGAACCTCCTTTTTGGTGCGGTTCCAGATATCCAAAATCGTGGAGTGCAGCAGCCCGGAGACCGTTTCCAGTTCGGCGGGATCGCCCTTGAGGAGCAGGCCTTCGAGGGTCTGGCCGGGTAGGAACTCAACGAGCAGGGAGGCGGTCTCCTCCAGTTCCTGATAGCTGAACAATCTGGGGGTCAGGCCGGGAAAGATCTCGTTCCAGCGTTCCAGGTTCTTTTTTTCGGCCAGGATTTTTTCCTTGTTGCCTTCCTTGAAGATGCTGCTTTGCGCCTGGGGAACGATCTGGGGCTGCTCGTTGTGGCCCTGGACCTTGCGGATGCGGCAGCCGGAACGGCTGCCCAGGATGGAGGAAAATTCCACCTCGCCCAGCTCGGTGCGCAGTCCCGATTTGTTGAGGGTCTCCTCCAGGGCCTGGAATTGTTCGATCTTGATTTTTTCGCCCAGGATGGAAAGGAGCAGCGCCTCGCCGATATTGAGCAGCGAATCGCCCATCCGTTCCAGATAGCGGAAGATGAACAGCACGGTGATCAGGTTTTCTATCTCTTTGCCGCTCCGGAGCGCCTCCATGATCCGGTCGAAGTTTTCCTTGTAGATGACATCGATCTGGTTCTCGGCCCGGCAGATGGCGAGGGCCTTGCCCATGTCGCCTTTTTTGAGCACGGGGATGACCGAGTGCAGGTGTTCTGCAATAACGTCGAAGATCTGCTGGTAATCGAAATGCTGGAGA
Source organism: Desulfurivibrionaceae bacterium (assembly GCA_041675265.1). Taxonomy (GTDB): domain Bacteria; phylum Desulfobacterota; class Desulfobulbia; order Desulfobulbales; family Desulfurivibrionaceae; genus Thiovibrio. The sequence continues at coordinate 78,660 of JBAYUD010000005.1, forward strand.
ATGGCGTGGTTGTTGAGGTAGTGGAGCTGATCCGCCGCGCTGACGCAGAAGTCGCCGATGCGTTCCAGGTTGACGCAGATGGTGTGGGTCGCCTGGATACTATCCCTCTCCCGTTGGGTGATGGATTTGGCTTCGCTCAAGGTGGTGAAACAGCAGTTCTCGATCACGGTCTTGAGATTGTCGATGTAGTCGTCCCGGCTGTTTATCTTCTGGAAGGCGGACGGCTCTCCGTTTGCCAGAAAGTCGAAGGTTTCGTCGAGCTGGCGTGTCACCTCGACAACCATGAAGCTGAGATTTTCCTTGAGAGCGGCGGTCAGCATGGTTCAAGCACCTTCACGAACCGATGCTCATGGCGGAAGAGGGCTCGTCCTTGATGACCGACTTGCACTCCGACCAGGACAGCTTTATGGACAGCTTGTTTTGCCCGTCCTTCTTTTTTGCCTGTACCGAAAATTTCATCAGATCGTCCACCCGCATGGCCATCTCTTCGCCGTTGGACCTGAGGATGATGCGCCCCTTCTCGATGGAGTCGATGAGGGAGACCAGGTAGGTCTTGATGGAGTGCGCGTCCTGCAATGATTCGTAGTCAAATTTTTTGGTGGACATGCCTTGTGCCTCGAAAGGGGGTTAGTGTTTCCTTGTTCGTTTTCAGTCGCCGCAATTTGGGGTCATCCTGCCAGTCTGGCCCGGTATTCCGCCATCACCTCGTGTTTATCCATATGGGCCACCACCAGCTTTTTGCGGATAATCAGGTCGCTCCAAGGGGGCTGCACTCCGATCTCCCTGGAGGCCTTGAGATGGTCGCGCTCTTGCGGCGGCTTCGTTTTTTCGCTCATGTGGGTGTCGTCGCCCATGAAAACCAGAAGACGTCTTTTTGACAGGCCGGCCTCCCGGTTTTTCCGGTTGAGCACGGTGATGAGAAATTCCGTGTACTCCCGGGACTGGGGGTTCCAGACCTCATAGCCGTCCACGTCGTAGTCGGCCAGGAGGATGGGCCAAAACTGCTCCGGATGGGGGATGACCACCCCGGCCCCCAGGGCGCGGGCTTCCTCGATGATTTCCGAGGTGCGGTAGAAATATTTGGGGGAGAAGTTTCGTTTGACGATTTCCTTGACCGCCTTCAGAAAGGCCTGGGCGCGGTTGATGACCATATCGCCGTAGTCCGGGCGCATGGTTTCGAAAAAGTCGCGCAACAGTTTGTTCTTGATGGCGTCCGGCGGCACTTGGTCCATGTGGCGGTCCAGCAGTTCGTTGAGTTTGCGCACATAGATGCGGACAAAGCCCACCAGTTCCGCGTCGGCGCCGGTTTCCCCCGCGGCCTCGTCGAGTCGCTCCTCCACCGGGGTAGTGATGGTGTGGATGAAGTCGAAGAGCTGGGAGGCCCGGTAATTGCGGGTGTGGGCCAACTGCGCCTTGAGGATTCCGGCCCGGTCGAGCCGGCTTTTTTCGAAATGCAGCAGCAGTTGCACTTTGCGATTGAATCCCCGGGAGTAGCAGTCCACCTCCACGCCACTGTACTCCCCGTAGCTCATCAGCACGTTGTGCTGAGTGGGGATGATCAGCTCCTGTTTCCTGTTCGGAAAGGTGGCGTTGATCCGTTGTGCAATCAGCTCCATGGGCACGAATTCGGGATGCCAATGGAGCGCCATGACCCCCTGTTGCCGGGGGTAGGATTTCTCCGGGCTGAGTACCTGCCTGATCTGCCCCGGGGTGAGTTCCGTCGAGATGATGGAAAAAAACCGCTGCGCATCGTTCTCGGTGATCTCCTCGGGAATCACGTCCGGCAAGTCATGGGGGACGATTTCTGATTTGTGCTTCGGCTTGACCAGCTTCATGGACGATGCCCGCTCCGTAACTTGGCTGTGCCCGC
>JBAYUD010000006.1:0-68509 GCA_041675265.1 Desulfurivibrionaceae bacterium
GCCACGCTGGCTGCGGTATTGCAGGCGATGACGATGATCTTCGCCCCCTGGCCGAGCAGAAACTCCGTATTCTGGCGGGCATAGGCGATAATGGTCTCCGGGCTCTTGGAGCCATAGGGGGTTCGGGCCAGATCGCCGAAATAGGCAATGCGGTATTGCGGCAGCAGCTGCTCAACAGCCTTGGCCACCGTCATCCCGCCCACGCCCGAATCAAAAATACCGATCATGCTCGTCTCACACAAAAAAAAGGAATAGGTGGATTATACACCACCCATGACACGATGTAAAAAAACACCGGGACTATGCTGCGTATTCGGCAAAAAGTCAACAGCCATCCCCTGCCATGCCCCCGGATCACCGGGAGAACCGCGCCTCGTCATGACAAAAAAAGGAGGGCCTCCGACCCGCAGGCCGGAGGCCCTCCTTGAAGGACCAACTGCAACACCCCTGGTGGGGGCTATTTCTTCTCGGCGGTCGCCTTCTTGGCCTGGCCGCTTTTCTTGCGCTTGGCAATGGCCTTGCGCAAATTCTCCGGCAGACCGCGGTCCTTGCCGGCTTTCTTGCGCCGGTCGGAAAGGGACTTTGCGCAGAGAGGCTGCCGCAGGGGGAAGCCCCATTTCGAGCGGTATTCCCTGCCGGTCAAACCATGGGAGCGCAGATGCTTTGGCGACAGCATCTTGAATTCCTGCCCGCATTCCATGCAGACTATTTTATTTTTCTGGATGGATTTCTCCGGGCTCATTCCTGGAACAGCTGCCACTCCGGCAGTTCCTTCAGAAACTCCAGCCTGTATTTTTGCTTCACCGGCCTGCAACACCTGCAATGCATTAAAGGTAGATTGCAAGGCCTGGGTGATTTCCTCTGTATTCATAGCCTTTGCCGCACATTGCGATTGAACCAGATCCGCAGCCATTTCGACAAGCGATTTTCCCATCTTCACACCTCCGCCATTAGTCATTACAAGTAAACACCATACAGATCAATACGTATCGTAAAACAAATAGCAAAGCAAGTTTTTTTTATAACAACAGCAATGGGATACAATTACCACCCGGACAAATTGCTTGTCATGAACGCGCTGTTTTCTTCCGTAGCGATCCTGCATCACCACACAAAAATAACCAGGACAAAAAAAAGCACCTGCATCCACATTCGGCACAGGTGCTGCATTTCTCATGTGTATCCGGCTTCAACACGAAGCCACTTTCCTGCTTACAACAGATAGGCTGTTATGTATCCCGCCGGTCGATCAGATAGTTGCTGCCATCCATTTTTTTCACGCAATGCTTGAGCTGGGAAGCAACAGAGGAAACCTCGCCGTAATGGGTGTACTTGCCACCTCCTGTTGTCACCGCCGCAATGGAAAGACTCAAAAGCCCAAAGCGCGTCTCGCGGTCCTGCCGGTCACGGCCGACGAACTCGCCGACGGCAATGTCTTCCGCGCTCAAAAACATATTCCGTACCAGATCGAAATTGGCCAGAATCTTCTTGCAGACCGGCTCCACCATCTCTTCCCGGACGATAAAGACAAAATCATCCCCGCCGATGTGCCCGACAAAGCTGCCTTTCCGGGCCAACTCATCCACGACATTGACCATGACCCGGGCCACCATGAGGATCACCTCATCCCCCCGGGAAAAACCATACCGATCGTTATAGGGCTTGAAATTGTCGATGTCCACATAGCAGACGGCATAGCCGTCCGGTTCCCCGAGCACCCGCTGGATGGCCCGGATAATCGAGGTGTTGCCGGGAAGCCGGCTGAGGGGATTGTTGTCAAAGGCCCGAGCCATGCGGGATTCGGCAAGGCGGATCCGGGTAAGCAAAACCTCGGGGGTAAACGGCCTGGTGAGAATGTCATCCACCGGATAATTGTCCCAGTCCAGCTCCACCTGGAGCTGGGTCTCATCCACGACCAGAAAGATGGGGATGTTGGCCTTTTGCAGGCAGGCCTTCACGGCCCGGATCAATTCGACATCGCCGTTCTTGCCGGAAAAGCCCTTTTCCGTCACCAGCAGATCCGGCGGATCTTCCAAAACCTGGGACAAGGCATCGTGCAGATTCCCGCAATGCTTCAGGGTGTAGCCCTTGGCGTCAAGGAGCAGCCGGCACTCCGGCACGATCAACGAATCGTCGCCGGCAATCAGGATGCGAGACATCCGGGCTCCTTCTCGGACACCGGGACAACGGAGGAAATCCTCATGCCGCGCCTTCCGGATTGGACTGAATATCGAGGCTGAAGCCCTTGACATCCCAAAGCTTTTCCTCGATTTCCTGCAACAGCGGATCGATATCGGCGGGGGCAAGACCCAGCAGTTTCCAGGCCTTGTTGTTCAACGGCGGCACCCAGATATCTCCGGCATGGCCATAACCGAGCCCCCGGATCATGATATTGGCGAAATGAACAATGGCGCTGGCCAGCTGCTCTTCCTTGGCAAGCTGCGGATTATGATGGCACGCTATGGGCTCGACCAGCTTATTGGGCAGGTTCCAGCTCTTGGCAAGCCAGCTTCCCACCTCGGCATGATCAAGACCCAGAATCTCCTGTTCCGCCTCAAGCCTGGAGATCTGCTTCTCCTGGGAGAGCTCCGTGATCATCTGGTACTCCTTGGGCAGCTCCATCTTGATGGCAACCTTGCCGATATCATGGATAAGCCCGGCGGTGCTGATCTCTTCCGGATCCTTCACCCCCAGATGCCGGGCCAACACGTTGCAGACCACGGCGCAGCCCAGGGAATGCTCCCACAACTCAACATCCTGCGACTCCATGACCTCGAAGATGGAGGCGCTGATGATCAAGCTCTTGATAACATTGAAACCCAAGAGAATAATGGCGCTGTTCAGGGAACTGATCCGCTGCGGAAAGCCGTAGAACGCCGAATTGACCAGCTTGAGGAGCTTACTGGCCAGGATGTGGTCCTTGCTGATCACCCTGCCCATCTGCTCCGTGGTCGTGTCCGGGTTCTCCGCCATCTTGCCCAGCTTGGCCACGATTCCGGGCAGGGTCGGCAGATTCTTTATCTCCCGGAGCACCTTTTTAAACTGGGCACGTTTTTGATCGTCCATCATAAAGCCGCCATTCAGAAATTACGGTAACAGTGCAACATCGTGGACGGCGTAACGAGCCGTAACGATGCTGAAAAAAATGTGCTGATTATTCCTTCCCGGCTCCCACGCTTCGCGCGGCCGCGAGCCTTGCTTGAATCCGTTTCTTGAGATACATGAGCGGCGCGATGTCTTCCACCCGCTGAAAGCGCAAATCAATCTCCTGCAATTCCTCCCGCAGGGTCTTTTCCCCCTCGATGTTGACGGGATGCCCTTCCACCGTGACATCAACCACGTCCATGTTGATCAAGCGCTCGATCAGAGCCTCGCTCAACTCCGTTCCCGCCCCGCAAAGAACCATCCCCTCGGGGTTAAGAATTTCCTTGGCCAGAACCATTCCCGGCCCGGCCTGGGCTATCAGTATTCTCTGCACGCCGGCTCCTCATCTTTTTTCTTCCGGGACAAGCCCGCCATCGCATCCCGCCGGGGAATCCATCGCAAGACATTGACAGATCAGACAACCAGCATTAAATTATATCCCATTTCCAAGAATGGCCATACTGTAAAATAGAGTATTTTCGCAGATGTTTCGCCAGAAACAGTGAAGCCCGCTGTTTACGGCACTTTTTTTAACATAATAACCGTACTGGACTCAAAACGGAGGGACCAGAAATGCCTATCTATGAATACCAGTGTGAGGCTTGCCAGGACATAATCGAAGCGCAGCAGAGCCTGTCCGACAAACCGCTGACCACCTGCCCCGCCTGCACGGGCACCCTCAAAAAGCTGATCTCCCGAAGCTCCTTCCAGCTGAAAGGCGGCGGCTGGTACTCCGATGGCTACAGCAGCCCCGGCAAAACAGGCTCATCCTGCCAGGCGGCAAGCTCCGACGCAGCCCCGTCCTGCCCGAGCAAGGAAGGCTGCGCCTGCAAGTGCGGCTGATCTCACCCGCGGGGATGCCTGGTAATCAAGGCCATGGCATCCCCGTAGCTGTAAAACCGGTACCCCTTCTCCACCGCCTCCCCGTACGCCGCAAGAATCTTCTCCCGTCCCACCAAGGCGCTGACCAGAAAGAGCAGGGATGACTGCGGCAGGTGAAAATTGGTGATCAGGTTGTCCACCACCCGGAACTCATAGCCCGGATAGATGTACAGGTCGCAGAAACCGCTACGGGCTGAAACCCGCCCAGCGGGGTCGGCGGCAAACTCCAGGGCCCGCACCGAGGTGGTGCCCACCGCCCAAACCCTTCCCCCTGTTGCCTTTGTTTCATTGACCACCACGGCAGTCTCTTCGGAAACCATGAGATACTCGGCGTGGATCGCATGTTCCCGGATATCCTCGACCCGCACCGGGGCAAAGGTTCCATACCCGACATGCAGCGTGACCTGGGCGATGCGCACCCCAAGCGCCTGAATCCGCGCCAACAGCTCGGGGGTAAAATGAAGCCCTGCGGTGGGGGCGGCCACTGCCCCCGGATTTTCGGCATAGACCGTCTGATAGCGCTGCCGGTCTTCCTCGCTCTGCCCCTCTTCCCTGCGGATATAAGGCGGCAGGGGCATTTGCCCGTGTTCCTCCAGAAGCCGGGCCAGATCGCCCCGATAGTGCAAGACAACCCGCACCTTGCCGTCGGGAAGCAGCTCCCGCACCGTGCCGAGCAGATTCTCCGAAAAAAGCAGTTTCCCTCCCGGCTGCGGCCGTTTGGCGCTTTTCACCAGCCCCACCACCTCGGCCTGGTGCCAGCCATCCGTATCCCCGTTGACACCTGACTCCGGCACCGGATATTCCAGGATCAACAGCTCCGCCTTGCCGCCGGTTTCTTTTCTGCCAAGCAAACGGGCCGGGAAAACCCGGGTGTTATTGACCACCAGAAGATCCCCTGGCGCAAGATAGTCGCAGATATCGGTAAATTGGTGGCCCCTGGTCTCCCCGGCCAGACAATCCACCACCAGCAGCCGCGAAGAATCACGGCGGCTCAGGGGATGCTGGGCGATGTTTTCCTCGGGCAGGACAAAGTGGTAGGAAGCAAGAAAAAAATCAGCGTTGCTGGTCATGGATTCCATTGGGGCGAGTGACACGAAGAATAGGAGGATGAGGGGAGCGTGGCGCTCCGATCAGGGGATAAGCCCGGTGCGCTGGGTGATATAGCAGAGCAGCAGGCCAACCCCCAGGGCAAACAACCCCGTGGCCCGCAAGGCCCCGGCGTCCATCTGGCCGATCCGCGCCAGCCACCGCTGCATGGCCTCGGGAAAGAGGACATAGGGAATCGCTTCCAGAATAAAGACCAGGCCAAGCACGGTGACAAGAAGTTTCATGGCCGCACCCTACCAGCCGCCGGGCTTTTTTTCAAGACCAGGATGATCAGCGAGGCGCATCAAAAAAACCAACTTGCCAATAGTATCTAATTATGATACTAAAATAATGTGAACAGCAAACATCGCAAAATCCTGGAAGCCATCTTTGCCGATCCCGTTCGGTCCAATATCCCCTGGGATGACATCGAGGCGCTCCTCGTGGCCATGGGGGCCGAGCGGCATGAAGGAAATGGCTCGCGGGTCCGGTTTCTGCTCAACGGAGCCAAGGCCATCTTTCACCGGCCCCATCCACAAAAAGAAACAGATCGGGGCGCGGTGGTCTCTGTCCGGAGATTTATTGAAGCAGGAGGGCAAACGCCATGATGGAATACAAGGGATATGTGGGCAAGGTTGAATTTGACGACGAGGCGGGTATTTTTCACGGCGACGTCATCAACACCCGTGACGTCATCACCTTTCAGGGAACCACGGTCGATGAGGTCCGGCAGGCGTTTCATGACTCGGTGGACGATTACCTGGATTTTTGCGCCCAGCTTGGCCAGGCCCCGGAAAAGCCGTTTACCGGCAAGTTCGTGTTACGCCTCTCCCCGGATCTGCACCGCAAAATTTATATCGCCGCAAGGGCTGCGGGCAAAAGCCTCAACGCCTGGGTCGCCGAGCGCCTGGACGAAACAACCGCGCACGCCCACTGAGGTGTACGCGGTTGTTTTCAAAAAACTGATACCATCAAGACGTAGAAAAACTTACTCTTCAAGACCTGGCCCCGATTTTCATTGTTCCTCAATGCAAGCCAGGGAAAACGGGAGCGCCCAAAAAACATGGTGCGCCTCCCCCCAATCTCGGATAAACTAAACTAACAAAACTTAGTTTAACGAGGCGCCTTATGCAAACGGTCAATATCCACGAAGCCAAGACGCAACTGTCGCGCCTGATAGATCAGGCGGTAAAGGGGGATTCCTTCATTATTGCCAAGGCTGGGAAACCGTTGGTCAAGGTGACCCGGCTGGATGCTCCGTCGGCGGAACATGTCAGGAGGCTGGGTTTCATGGAGGGCCAGATCACCATTCCCGAGGATTTCGACCGCATGGGCAGCGAGGAAATCAAACTGCTTTTTGGTGGTGAAGAATGAAGCTGCTGCTGGACACCCACTTGTTGCTCTGGGCGGCCGGCTCTCCCGGCCAGTTACCCGCCAAGGCGCGCATCCTGATGGAAGACCTGCACAACGAACTGCTTTTCAGCGCGGCCAGTCTTTGGGAGATTGTCATCAAACGCAGCCTCGGGCGTGCCGACTTTCAGGTGGATGCGAGAGTGTTGCGCAGGGGGCTGCTGGACAACGGTTATCAGGAATTGGCAATTACCAGTGAGCATGCCGTTTTTATCGACAGCCTGCCCCTCCTCCACAAAGACCCTTTCGACCGCATCCTTGTTGCGCAAGCGACTGTCGAGGGTATCACCTTGTTAACCGCCGATGTTTTGGTGGCACAGTACCCCGACCCGGTGCAGAAAGTTTAATTCTTAAAAATGCGAGCATCCGTTCCACGGCAAAAAACGCATCAAATCACAATACTCAATTACCCGGGAAGCAGGTCAATTGCGTAAACTGTCCCAGGAACTCCGGACCATCTCTTGATTTCTTGTAATCGTTCGATTACAATCTTGTTATGTACTCGATCAAGCTCATACCCGAATTCTCCACCTGGTTAAATGGCCTGAAAGATCGCGTCACACGTCTTCGCTTGGCGCGGCGGCTTGACAAGGCGCAGTCCGGGAACCTCGGAGACGTGAAGCCGGTGGCTGCCGGGGTGTTCGAGATGCGAGAGCACTTCGGGCCGGGTTGGCGGATGTACTATATTCAGCGCGGCGAAACACTGATTGTAATGCTCGGTGGTGGCGAAAAATCCACCCAGGCCGCCGATATTGCAAAAGCCGTAAAAATAGCGGCTAACATTGAGGAATAAGCCATGACCAGAAAAATCCGCATTGCCGATCTGCCAGAATTCGACCTGGCCGAACATCTCAAGAGCGAGGAAGACCTTGCCGCCTATCTGACCATGGTAATTGCTGACGGCGACACGGCGGAACTTGCTCATGCGTTAGGAGTGGCGGCCCGCGTTCGAGGCATGAGCGAAATCGCCAAAGCCACCGGGATTACCCGCGAGGCGTTGTATAAGGCGCTTCGCCCCGATGCACATCCACGCTTCGACACGATCAACCGAGTATGTGCGGCCTTGGGTGTTCGGCTGGTGGCACAGGCTGGTCATGTTTAAGGCCGTCCCGTGCCTTGAACTCTTCCGATTTTTGGCATTTTGGTTGGAAGGCTATCGGATAAAATAGGAAGCTGGCTTACCGTCCAGTCCGGGACTTTCAATAACGCTTCGCCGCACGCGGCTACTGCGTGTCAAGTTTGGGGTCAGATACGAGGTCTTGAAATAACAGGTTCCTGGGGTATTAAAAGATCGTAAAAATCATTTTTCAAGACCTGACGCGACTCTGCGGAAAGTTAGTTGACAAATCAACAACGTCCCGCACCTCTCCCTGTTCTAGTCATGACCCTTTTATTTTTCAATCTCGGATTGAAGCCTAGCCCAAAAAGGTTTCAGTTGTTTTTTGATAGCATTCGAACCCATGGTCGCTGCACACCTAAGCCCATACCGTATGAAGTTTCTTTGACCAAGGTGAGAATATCTCTCATAAATTTTTCTTTTATACACGTCCTGCCTGGGCTGACCTTTCTCTATCCTTATTCGGTTGTATTTCATTCTTGTTAATTTAGCCAACCTAACACCAGACTTCATTCTTTCAGAGAATCTAGCGAGTGCAGCAGATCTGATTAATTTGTGGTGACCATCAAAAACAAACCCCAGATACTGAAGGGGGTAATCACACGCAAGCTGCCCTTTAACAATTCTATATTCTGATGTTTTTGTTTTATCCCTGTTGATATTTAGTTTTAATTTTTCTATCTCTTTGTTGACTCTATCGATAATCTCATTTTTTCTGGAAAGAGGAACAATACACAAAATATCATCGCAATACCTTAGGTAACAACCGTTAATTTCTCCCATCAAGCTAGATACGACTTCATCAAATTCGATCATGTAAATATTTGATAGCAAGGCACTTATTGGAGATCCCTGAGGGATTCCCTTCTTGGTATTGTTGATATTGATCATGCCATTTTTTCTGACCACTTCTCTGAAATCTGCTGGATCACAAACTCTTTTATTTTTATTTTTTGGATTGTTTTTTGATATGCGAAAGGCCTCATAGAGTGGCTCTTTGTATACTTTAGAAAATTTTGTTAACGACTTAAATACATTGTAGTGATCGTCAGGCATTTTTTCTAAGTTTATGGCCCGACACCACGATTTTTTCAAAATTGAATGATCTAAATTGTCAAAGAAACCTTCGATGTCGAAAGCAATGGCTGCACAAAACCGTCTTTCAATAATTTGATCAAACGCATCATTGGCAAAATCGATATTACTTTTCCCCAGCTTCCTAAAAGCCAGTACATTTTGTTCTATGCCGATATCTGTTATAAGTTTCTCATACGCCCCATTTAACAAATAGGTATAGTAGGTGTAAATATGCGAATCGACGTGAGAAGCATATGAGACTGGTCTTTTTTTCTCCTTAATCGCCAGTGTCTTCCCGTCATCTCCTTTCCGAACTTTTTTGCTTTTTATTTCATAAGCAATAAAAGGGTAAAAGGAATGTCTTTTCACTCTCTTCGGGGAAGTAGCTATGCCTCAGCCTGCTTAACGCCGATAGGGAGATCAAAGTGGATATAGCCACGAGATTTATACCAAGGATGGTCTTGCGCTCGCATAAACACCATTGTTTGTTCTGCAAAACCGGAAGGGAGTAGGACTGCGGCCATCCAAAAATCCCTTCCGGCTTAGCCAAAGGTTTTGCTAACCCCTTCTGCACCCAAAGGTACACGCCGCGACTGTTAAGAATGTGTTATACTAACACTATGGAGGACAACTTTATGTTCATAGGAACACTAATCATCCTGACCATTGGCCAGATGTCATTATCTCAGCAATGTCTAAACATTAACTTTCGACTTGACATCCTGTGTCATCCCCCGTTGCCTACACAACGGGCAAAACTACAATGTTACTTCCTGACCCTACCTCAAATTTTCATGTTAGCGCATGTTATTCGTCAATATTTCTGAGATAATAAAATTTTGGGACTTCGTTACCGTTTTCATCATATTTAAAAACAGCGGTAACATCACCTAGGAATGTTCTTTTTGCTATAATTTTTTCAACGTTAACTGATGGGTCAATTTGTAGCCTTACCCGCCTGTCGCTAATTTCTGGAATCACTGCGGCCCATCCTCTTCTCTTGCTATCAAGGTCAGTAGCTCTAATTGTTACCTCTACTTCACGAAATTCCTCTATCATTTCGTCAATATCTTCAGGTACGAAGCTGGGCATTGCCTGAATGGTATTCAGGTCCAGTTTTAATGAATTGTTTTGATCGAAAGTAATCTCTGAATTTTTATCGCGCTTCGCTGGGTGTACGACTTTGATGGCATTCTTTGATAATTTTTCTTTGTCTCTTATGTTCGCTTCGATATGATGCTTGAGCTCATCAGGGTGCAGATGTGTCATATCAGCACAAATATTAATAACAATATTATTGTTATTTTGCAATGTTTCAATTTTTTCACTGTTTGTTTGGAATTTTTTATCAAGAGCATAAATTCCACCAGACAGAACAAGAGATATCATAATGGCAGAGAGGACCTGAGGGTGCTTTTCAATGTAGCCTAGTCCTGCTTTTTCTCTTGCATTATTAATTAGTTGGTCAAATTTTTGCTGATTTCCAAATATGAATTTTACAATTAAATCTTCCCACAAACTTCCTGATTGCAATTCGTTAATAAAAACATTTGATGCACGAATTGTTGTTCCAGGGAAAATGGATTCAAGAATAGGCAGAGATTGCTTAATTATTCTTTCAAAAGACAAAAGAGACTCAGCTACATCTGTTAACGGGATGAGGTCCCTATTGGAATAATATATCTGATGCTTTGTGTATATTTCCATTGTGTAATGGCCTCATTTACACGTTGAGCGCTAACAGCGCAATGAATAGAATCTTGTCCGCCATATCACCCGCTATGGGTGAACGAGTTTTTCACTGATGGAATAAGCGCCGTTTTTCTGTCCACTTATTGCCACTGGCTTGCATCTTTTCCGTTTATTGCGATATTTGCACCTCGTGCCTCCTGTGCCTTTCCCTGGAAGGATCTCGTAGGAAAATTCGGACACCTCTCTTCATATCCCATAGATACCGCAAAAATCAACACCCAAAAGGCCCTGTATTTATTTCCGACAGGTCCGACACAGTGCTTTTGCCCTGATCCCGCATACACCAGCAGCCCGAACAAATACTGTCCGCGTGTCATTTTTTTTTGAAGGTAGGCCCCCGCGCCCCCCTCCCCGTGCGTTTCACGCGGAAAAAGATGGATGCAGGAAAAAAAGCAAAAGTGTATACTCTCGCACCATGATAACCCGCAGAAAAACACGACAAATCAAGGTGGGCAACGTAGCGGTGGGCGGTGACGCCCCCATTGCCGTGCAGTCCATGACCAATGCCGACACCCGGGATGTAGCTGCCACCGTAGCCCAGGTCCACCGCCTCACCGAGGCGGGCTGTGAGATCATCCGGGTGGCGGTGCTCGATCTGGAGGCGGCTGCGGCCATCACCAAAATCCGGGAACAAATCTCCATCCCGCTCATCGCCGACATCCATTTTGATGCGCGACTGGCAGTAGCGAGCATGGAGCACGGCGCCCAGGGCATCCGCATCAATCCCGGCAACCTCGGCGGCCCTGACAAGCTGGCCCGTGTTGTTGCCGCGGCAAAGCAGCACCAGGTGTCCATCCGGGTGGGGGTCAACTCCGGTTCGGTGGAAAAGGATATCCTGAAAAAACACGGGCACCCCACCCCGGACGCCCTGGTGGAAAGCGCCCTGCGCAATGTGCGGTTGCTGGAGGAGCTTGATTTCCACGAGATCAAGATATCCCTCAAATCCTCCGACGCCATGACCACGGTGGAATCCTACCGCCGCCTCGCCAGCCAGTGCGACTACCCCCTGCATCTTGGGGTCACCGAGGCGGGCGGCCTCATCGCCGGCACGGTCAAATCCAGCGTGGCCCTGGGCATCCTGCTTTACGAGGGCATCGGCGACACCTTCCGCATCTCACTGACCCGCGATCCGGTGGAAGAGATCCGGGTCGGCTTTGAGCTGCTCCGCAGCCTACACATCCGCGAGCGGGGGCCGGAGCTGATCTCCTGCCCCACCTGCGGCCGCTGTCAGGTGAACCTCTTCGGTCTGGCCGAGCAGGTGGAACGCCACATCCAGAACATCGACACGCCCCTGAAAATCGCGGTCATGGGCTGCGTGGTCAACGGACCGGGCGAGGCAAAAGAGGCGGACCTCGGGTTGGCCGGCGGCCACGGGGTCGGCATCATCTTCAAGAAGGGCCAGCTTTACAAGAAGGTGGCCGAGGACAAGCTCCTGGCTGTTTTCCTGGCAGAAATCGACGCCATGATCGAAGAGACGCGCCAGAACGGCGCATAATTTGTAAACGCTTGCGCCCCTTGCCAAAGGCCCAATAGTTCCCTCCCCCCTGGCGGGGGAGGGCTAGGGAGAGGGGGAAATAGCTATCATATCGGGAGGTTGCAACTTCACCCACCCCCCGACCCCCTCCCGTCAAGGGAGGGGGAGTAAATTTGGAAGAGTTTTGCGAGAAACTCATCCGTAAACATTTTCCAGGTGCCCCATGCGTTTTTCCCAGCTTCTCATCCCCACTCTGAAGGAAACCCCCTCCGAGGCCGAAGTGGTCAGCCACCAGCTGTTGCTCCGGGCCGGATTCATCAGAAAACTCTCCTCCGGCATCTACTCCTACCTGCCCCTGGGCCTTGCCTCCATCCGCAAGGTTGAGCGCATCGTCCGCGAGGAGATGAACCGGGCCGGGGCCCAGGAGTTGCTCCTGCCCATGGTCCAGCCGGGGGATCTCTGGCAGGAATCCGGGCGCTGGGAAAAGTATGGCCCCGAGCTGCTGCGCTTCACCGACCGGCATGGCCGGGAAAGCTGCCTCGGACCAACGCATGAAGAGGTGATCACCGACCTGATCCGCTTCAATGTCCATTCCTACAAGGAACTGCCCCTGAATCTCTACCAGATCCAGACCAAGTTCCGGGATGAGATCCGGCCCCGCTTCGGTCTGATGCGCGGCAGGGAGTTCATCATGAAGGACGGCTACAGCTTTGACGCCACCGAGGAAGGAGCGGACGCGACCTACAAGAAGATGCACGAGGCCTACCACCGGATCTTTGCCCGCTGCGGCCTGGCCTTCCGGGCGGTGGAAGCTGACACCGGCACCATCGGCGGCAGTTTTTCCCACGAGTTCATGGTCCTGGCCGACACCGGCGAGGACACCATCGTGATCTGCAAGGGGTGCGAATACGCGGCCAACATGGAAAAAGCCCGCTGCCAGACCCCGGACGCTCCGGCAACGCCGCCCCTGCTCGCCTTGGAAAAAATCGAAACCCCGGGCAAGAAAAAGGTGGCCGCGGTCACGGAATTCCTGAAAATTTCAGCCAAGGAGCTGGTCAAGACCCTGGTCTACATGGCCGAGGACAAGCCGGTGGCGGTCCTGCTCCGGGGCGACCACGAGGTGCAAACGGTCAAGCTGGCCAACGCCCTGGGGGTGAACACCGACCACCTGCGCTTGGCCGACGACAAGGAGATCTTCGACGCCACCGGCGTGCCCAGCGGCTATCTCGGACCCATCGGCCTGAAAATCCCGGTGCTGGCCGACGAAGAACTCACCCGGATGCACAACTTCGCCATCGGCGCCAATGAAAAGAACTTCCACCTGCTCAATGCCAATCTGGGCCGTGATTTTACCCCGCAGACCATCGCCGACCTGCGCCAGGTCACCAGCGAAGACCACTGCCCCCTCTGCGGCGGCAGCCTGGAGCTGACCCGGGGCATCGAGGTAGGACATATCTTCAAGCTGGGCACCAACTACAGCGTGGCGCTCAAGGCAAACTTTCTCGACAACCAGGGCGCGGAACAGCCCTTCATCATGGGCTGCTACGGCATCGGGGTCAGCCGGACCGTTGCCGCATCCATCGAGCAGAACCACGACAAGGACGGCATCATTTTTCCGCTGCCCATCGCGCCCTTCCAGGTTATCCTCCTGAACCTCTCGCCCAAGGACGAGGCGATCACTGCGGCGACCAACGAACTGTATCAGCAGCTGGGCAAGAGCGGGATCGAGGTGCTCCTGGACGACCGGGATGAACGGCCGGGAAGCAAGTTCAAGGACGCGGACCTGCTCGGCATCCCCTACCGGGTCATGGTGGGCAAGAGCTTCAGCGAAAAAGGAGAGGTGGAGATCCGGGACCGGGCCACCGGCACCACCCTGAGCCTGCCCCTGGCCGAAGCCGGAACAAAGCTCGTTGATCTGGTCCGCACCGCTCTGGCTCCGCCCGAGTAAACGGACGCAAACAAGGACCACTACCGGCGCCGACAGCATGGTTACCATCGAAGCAATAGTCGAACGGGCCAGGGGCTACATGCCCGAGGAAGACCTCGTCCTGCTCAGCAAGGCCCATGATTTTGCCAAGGAGTTCTACTCGGGCAAGCATCGGCTTTCGGGCCGCCCCTATCTGTACCACGCCCTGATGGTCACCGACATCCTGGCCACCATGCGCCTTGATGTTCCCACCCTCTGCGCGGGCCTCCTGCACGGCGTTCTCAAAAAGGCCGAGAACCTCAAGGAAACGGAGAAAAAACTCCGTGAGACCTTTGGCAATGATGTCACCAACATCGTCAAGGGCGCCACCAAGATCACCGATGTCCAGTTCAACAGCCGCCTCGCCTACCAGGCGGAAAACATCCGGAAGCTGCTCCTGGCCATGTCTTCCGACATCCGGGTTTTACTGGTCAAATTGGCCGACCGGCTGCACGACATGCAGTCCCTGCGCCATGTCCCGCGCGAGAAACAGGTGGAATTCGCCCAGGAGACCATGGACCTCTATGCCCCCCTGGCCAGCCGGCTGGGCATAGACTGGCTCAAGCGCGAGCTGGAGGATCTCTCCTTCTCGCATCTCCACCCTGATGAATACGAGGATCTCGCCACCAAGATCCACACCTCCCTGGCGGATCGGGAAACTTACGTGGACGAGGTCAAGGCGCTGCTCAACGAGAAACTGACCGAGCATGGCCTGGAAAAGTTCAGGGTACTGGGCCGCCCCAAGCATCTTTACAGCATCTACAAAAAACTCGTGGTCCAGAATATCCCCCTCGAAAAGGTTTACGACCGGGTTGCCTTCCGGATCATCGTGCCCTCGGTCAAGGAGTGCTACGAGGCCTTGGGCATCATCCATTCGCTGTGGCCGCCGGTGGACGGACGTTTCAAGGACTTCATCAGCTCCCCGAAAAGCAATATGTACCAATCACTCCACACCTCGGTGGTGGGGTTGCGCGGGGAATTCATGGAGGTCCAGATCCGCACCGAGGAGATGGATCAGGTCGCCAAGGAAGGCATTGCCGCCCATTGGGCCTACAAGGAAGGCAAGGCCATCACCACCAAGGACGCCAAGCTTTTCAAATGGCTCAAGCAGCTGGTGCATACCCTCCAGGAGCTGGAAGACCCCAGGGAGTTTCTCGATGCGGTCAAGGGGGAACTCTACGAGGAGGAAATCTTTGTCCTCACCCCGACCGGCGAGGTAAAGGAATTCCCCAAGGGCAGCACCCCCATTGATTTTGCCTACGGCATCCATACCGAGGTGGGCAACCGCTGCACCGGCGCCAAGATCAACGGCCTCATCGCCCCGCTCAAAACCCAGCTCAAAAACGGCGATCTGGTGGAGATCATCACCTCGCCCAAGCAAAAGCCGAACCGCTCCTGGCTCGGCCTGGTCAAAACCGCGCGGGCCAAAAGCCGGATACGTCAGTGGCTCAACCAGGAAGAACGGGAAAAGACCCTGCAGGTCGGCAGGGAAATCAGTGAGCGCGAGCTGAAACGCCACAACATCAGCCTGAAAAAGCTGATCAAGACCGGCCACCTCAAGGAGCTCCTTAAAGCCATTGCCTGCAACTCCCTGGACGACCTCATGCGGAGGGTGGGTTCGGGGAAGATGACGATCCAGTCCATCATCAAGGAATTGCAGCCCCAGGAAATCCGGGACACCCTGCCGGAGGATATCGTCCCGGAGACACCCCTGCCCAAGAGTGGAGGAAAGCAGGACAAGGGCAACATCATCCAGGTGAGCGGCGCGGACAATGTCCTGACCAAGATCAGCCATTGCTGCATGCCGGTGCCAGGGGACGAGATCGTGGGCTTCATCACCTCGGGCCGGGGCATTTCCGTGCATAAGGCGTCATGCCCCAACCTCGCGGCCTCGGACCAGCAACGCCTTATCGCGGTCAGGTGGGCCGAGGGCATCAAGGCTACCCACCGGGCCCAGATTCAGGTTATCGCCCGCGACCAGAAAGGGTTGCTGGCCACGCTCAGCAATGCGATCAGCCATGACGACGCCAACATCCTCAACCTTGAAGCCACGACCTCAAACGGCGGGATCGCCAAGATCTCCATCGTTCTTGAGATAAACAGCAGAGAACATCTTTTGCGCCTGTTGCAGCATGTGCAGCAGCTTGATGGGGTTCTGGAAGCGAGAAGAACCTGAGCCCGGGGAAAGGCCGGGGAAAATCGGCCAAAACAGAGAACGATCGCGGCCTGCGCGTTATCACAAAAAAAAAGCCCCTGCTTCGTATCACGAAACAGGGGCTTTGCATTACCTATTTAAAATAGTTCAGGCAGGTTTGACCACGGCGCCGGAACGGATACAACGGGTGCATACGCGAACATGCATGCCATTACCACCGGAGGTGGCCATTCTTACCCGCTGCAGATTCGGCAGCCAACGCCTTCTGTTCTTGTTGTTGGCATGGCTTACATTGTTGCCGGTGTTCGGACCTTTTCCACAAATCGCACATTTTTTTGACATGACATAACTCCTTTAACAAACCGCGCCAGCGGGTATCTTGAAATCACCATACCAGGACAGCCTGATTTCTTCCGGACTGGTCCCTTTCCAAAGAGGAAAATGTATACACCTTCTCCCGGAGCTTGACAAGTATTTTGTTCTCTTTTTTTCTCCATGCCGGAAAAAATGAAGCCCGGAGAAAAAGAGCGGAACAAACAGGAGAGTGCGGTGTCTTCGCAACAGACGGAATCACCACCCGCCATTTTTCCCCGGGTCCGTTGACAGACCAGGCCATGCAGTAAAGGCCTGTATTCAGGCTAACATCCCGTTTGCCTGGAAGTTTTTTTATTGACAGCCCCCGGCAAACACGGGTAGAGACTACAGATAATTACCCAATGCGGCTCCACTGCCGCCAAGAGAAAAACACCTGTCCAATCCTCGGTTCAACACCTTAAAAACCTTCTCGTCACAAGGCCCATATGAAAAAAACAGACAACATGGTATGGCGTTCTTTCGCATCCGTCAGGCTTGCCCTTTTTACCCTGCTGATCCTGGCCACGACCTCCATCATCGGCACCCTGATTCCGCAAAAGAACCCCCCCGAATTCTACATCGAAAACTTTGGCCAGCGCACCGCGCAGTTCTTCCAGATGCTCGATGTGCCGGACATGTACAACTCCTGGTGGTTCATCGGCCTGCTTCTTTTGTTCAGCATCAACCTCATCGTCTGCACCATCGACCGGTTGCCCAACGTCTGGCAAATGGTGGTGATGAACAACCTTGACACCGACCTCGAACGGCTGGAAAAGATGCCGCACCGCCAGGTGTTTCATGCCCGCGGCGACGCCGCCGCCCTTGCGGATACCGCCGCCACCCTTCTTACCAAGAACGGCTGGAAGGCACAAACGGCAAACAAACCGGGCGGCCCGCTTCTTTTTTCCCAAAAGAACGCCTGGAGCCGATTGGGCGTTTATGCGGTTCACCTCAGCATTCTCGTTATTTTTGCCGGAGCCATCGTCGGCTCCACGCTTGGGTTCAAGGCAGGCATCATGCTTCCGGAGGGAAGAGTCACCGACACCGTTTACGAAACCGGCACCGGAAAGCCCCTCCCCCTTGGCTTCACCTTGCGATGCGACAATTTCAATGTTTCATTCTACGCGGATGGAGCAACCCCGAAGGAGTTCCGTTCCGACCTCTCCGTGCTGGAAAACGGCAAAGTCACCATTGACAAACGACCCATCATCGTCAACGATCCCTTGAGCTACAAGGGGATCACCTTCTACCAATCCAGCTACGAACCCATGCAGGGCTTCAACGTGGTTATCACCAACAAAACCACCAAGACCAGTCAAACCTTCCAGATTCCCTTTGGCCAGAAGATCAGCTGGACGGAAGGAGGCATTGATTTCGGGGTCATCAACCAGGAGGTTCGCAGCCGCATGGGAGACGTCAACAGACTGAAGGTCTGGTTCTCCGACGGGCAGGGCGAACCCAGCATCTTCTGGATGGACAACAACGCCACCCAAACCGTTTCCCGCCCGACAGCCGCATACGAATTCGAGGCAAGCCAGGTGTACGCCACCGGCCTTCAGGTGGCAAAGGATCCCGGGGTCTGGACCGTTTATGCCGGATGCATCCTCATGCTGCTCGGCCTGTACGTCGCTTTCTTTCTTTCCCACCGGAGAATTTGGGTATATATTACCAGGGAAGAGGCTGCGGATCGCTGCCGGATCCTAGTTTGTGGCGCCAGCAGCAAAAACAAGCTCGCCTTTGAAAAAGAATTTACCGCCCTTGTCGACTCTTTCACTCACGACTCCACGTTCCAAAACGCCTAAGGATCCGCCATGAATAGTTCACAACTTTTGGGCATTACAACGTTTGCCTACCTTTTCTCCGCAATGCTCTACATCGCAATCTTTGTTTTCCGGGCAAAAAAACTCGGCCTTTTCGCCACGCTGATCACGGTTGCCGCCTTCCTGATCAACACCGCGGGCATCGGCCTGCGGTGGCAGGAATCCTATCAGGCAGGCATCGGCTACGCGCCCCTTTCCAACATGTACGAGTCCCTGGTATTCTTCGCCTGGGCCATTGCCATCTTTTACCTCGGCCTGGAGTGGAAGTACAAGAACAGGGTTCTAGGCGCCTTTTCCATGCCCTTTGCCTTCCTGAGCATGGCCTACGCCTCCTTTTCCCCAACATTCGGCAAGGAAATCAAACCGCTGATCCCGGCCCTGCAAAGCAACTGGCTCATCGCCCACGTCATCACCTGCTTTGTCGGCTATGCGGCCTTTGCCGTGGCTTGCGGCATGGGAATCATGTACCTGATCAAGGACCGGAAGACGAACGCGGCCCCCGACTCCCTCCTCGCCTCCCTGCCGGAACTCAAGGTGATCGACGATATCATCCACAAGACGCTGGTCTTCGGCTTTCTCTGGCTCTCCGCCGGCATCATTACCGGCGCCGTCTGGGCCAACTCCGCCTGGGGCACCTACTGGAGCTGGGATCCCAAGGAAACCTGGTCGCTGATCACCTGGTTCGTCTACGCGGCAACCCTCCATGCCAGATTCACCAGGGGATGGGGAGGACGCCGCATCGCCTGGCTGGCGGTGCTCGGTTTCATCTCCGTGATCTTCACCTACTATGGCGTCAACTTCCTGCTTTCCGGCCTGCACAGCTACGGCGGCAACTGAGTTAAGCCCCCGGCAGCAAGGAACAATCCGGCCGGAGTAAAATATTCTTCCTGCTTGACAAGGCTTGGCAAGTGGGTTTATAAAACAACATTATTTGTAAGTGAATGGGGATTCATAAACCCAATTTTATAAACCAACTGTATTAAGGGAGAAGAACAATGAAGAAATCCGTTATCTGTTCCGCAGCCTTCGCGCTTGTTTTCGGCTTTGCCGTTGCAGGCTCCGCTCTTGCCGCAGACAAGGGTCCGGCCGATATCACCCTGAAGACCGAGGCAGGCAAGAAACCCGCCGTATTCCCCCATGCCAAGCACCAGGCCAAGCAGGATTGCGATTCTTGCCATAAGAACGCAAACTTCCCGGCGGACAAGAAATGGGACATGAAGAAAGGCCATGGTCTGTGCCAGGATTGCCACAAGGCCAAAGGCGGCCCGACCAAGTGCCCCGATTGCCACAAGTAATTCTTGCTTCGTAGAACAAAAAAAGCTGCTCGGTTGAGTCTCGGTTGAGTCTCGACGGGCAGCTTTTTTTATGTCCATTTTATAAACGACAGAAGCCGGACCGACCATACCCCCAACGCCTATGAAATACTCACCCCTCGCACTCGCCTGCATGCTGATTATTCTGAATACGCCTGCCCATGGAACGCAACAAACCTCGAATAAAGGACCAGAGCCTCCTCTTCCCCCCGGCCCTGCCGAGATCATTCTGAAGACCGAAACGGGCAAGAAGCCGGCGATGTTTCCACACGCCAAGCACCAAGCAAAGATTGGGTGCGACGCATGTCACAAAAACGCCGACTTTCCGGCGGACAAGAGATGGGACTTCAAACAGGGACACGCCCTCTGTCTGGGATGCCACAAGGCCAAAAACCAGGGCGCGGTTAAATGTGACGGCTGCCACAAATAAGCCGCCTGCTTCACAGACAAAAAAAGCTGCTCAATCGAGCAGCTTTTCTTGCCTTACGCCATCCTGCAACCAAGGGTCAATCACCAGTCTGTTCTTCTCCAACTGGTCACTCACTCCTGATCACAGAAATCATGGCCGGCGCCTTCCGTATCTTTCAGGGCAAAACCATTTGCCTTGCGGAGCTTCACCTCAGAGCATCGCCTCCGGCTCGACCCCATTGCCTTGTTTTGCCAGGGAAACCACGCTGCAGACAGCGGCAATGGCGGAAAACGGCCCCAGGAGAAGAAACAGGGCAAAGGTCGCAATCCCCCACAAAGCCTCGCTGACCTGCCGGAAAGAAACCCGGGCCGGAACGCTTCCCACTGCTTCGTCCGCACCCAAACCGCTGAGATTGATTTTATCCAAAAACTGCGTAATGGTGGTCATTGTCGTTCTCCTTGTGTGAAAAACAGCCGTCCATCGCTCAGGCGGCAACATCCCCGGATCTCTGTTCCACGCTGATCTTTCTGGGGACAAGTCCGCTGGACATAAAGGCCGTGCATTGCTTTCTTTTTTCAAAGGAGCAATCGGCAATGTTCCAGCAGGGGGTGTACTGCAACAACTTCTTGATGGCCGCGATGCTGATGCCGTGCTCATGGATCATGTCCCGCAGGCACTGAATCCACTTGATGTCATCCATGGTGTAGTAGCGCCACTGCCCATTCCGTAAAGGCTTGATCAGGTTTTCCCTCTCGTAGATCCTCAAGGTCCGCGGATGCACTTCCAGCATTTTCGCCGCGGTCCCTATGGTGAAGATTGCCTTATTGTCAGATATCATTGTCTCTTCTCCGGTTTGAGCTTCCCGCGGGCAGGCAATCCCGCCCGCGGGAGGTCATTTATCTTTACTCAGCCTCATGCGGGCAAGTGATCAATGATGACCGCTGGGCCGGAAGGCCTTGCCGAAAAAGCGCTCGCCAAGGAGGAACCCGAGACCAACCACCCCGAAACCACCCAGGGCGATCAAAAACTCCGCCGCGGAGGGGATGTAGGACAGATAGGTCGGCAGTTCATCAAAACCGTTGTAGATCGGCACGATCTGGCCGGCGACCACGATATCAAAGCGCTGAAAGTACGCACCGACCAACACCATGAGGGCGGCGGCGGAAAGAGCCTGCTGACTCTTCATCCGGGAGAGGGTCATGATCACGATGGGGGCAAGCATGCCGACCACGGTCTCGAAGACCCAAAAATTCATGGAGAGCGGGCCCTGGATCAGGCTCAGGGCGGCAAGACGCGCTTCCTCGGCGCCACCGGCAAAGGCGGCGATGAACTTCCAGGTCGTGGCAATGACAAGCAGCACGAGGGTGCTGAACATAACCTTGCCGGCGCCCTGGAGACCTTCACGGGTGGACTGGCTCATTTCCTCGCCACGCATCTTATAGGCCCAGTTGCTGAACAGGATGATCGCGGCGGAACCGGTCATAACCGCGGAAGCAAGAAAATAGACGGGCAGCTGGGAACCATACCAGAAAGGACGCGCGGAAAGGGTCGCGAATACCGCTCCCAGGTTGGTGTTGGCCGCAAGCTCAGCCAAGGCGCCAAGTACGCCAAGGGTAACAGCCAGGGAGTATTTCTTGGTCAGGATCAGGTAAAACTCGACAAACATGAAGCCCACGGCCATGCTGTACAGGGTTCCCATCCACCAGATGTTGGAGGTCAGGTTCGGGGAAAGCATGTTGTAGAGGAGCATGCGATGGGGATTTTCAAGCTCAAGGCCGATAATAAGGAACCCGCCGAAGATGACCACGATGGAGAGATACACCATGCGGTTGGCGAGCGCGGTCAAACGGTTGTGCCCGAAGATGTGGCTCAGCACGGCAAGCAGACAGAGGCCGGTGGAGATGATGGCGAAATAGGCATAATTCGCGATCAGGATACCCCAAGGCATCTCCCGGGTGTTGGCAAAAGCGTGTTCATGCCCGACTACCTGGGCATACAAACCGGCGCCGACACCGACCAGGGCCAGAATCGCGCACAGGATGGTAGCTTTGGTCACGGTCGGGGTAGCGACCTTTTCCTCTGCCACCTCAGCGAGTGAGAATGTGTTCAACATGATTTTTCCTCCCTTAGATTTTTTACCTGCAGATTACAATTCAGTTTCAACTCACTCCCGGCCAGGGAGTTATTTTTGTAAGCATCTTTCAATGTTCGATTTCAGCCTGTACCCAAACAGTTGCTGTTTTTTTCTGGAGCAAGGTCTACTTTCCGGGCCGCCACCCGATGATTGAGGAGTTTTCCTCTCCAGAATTTTTTTCCCAAACTCTGCCCGGCCACCTCCTTGTCTGTGCATACGCTTATTCGGCAATGGGCTTTCCCCACACAGCATCCTCGTCGATTAGGGTACAGAGCAAGGTGCGTGCCACAACGAAGCATCTGGCGTTCTTTTCTTCACAAATTTCAGTTTTCCATAGAGAAGCAAGGAGTTAGAGTTTTACAACAGTGCATTTCATATCTTTCCCGAACACATGCTGTTTCAGCTTATTTAACGTGCAGGACTTTTTTTGATCCAAACACCGAAACAAAGTGGGCGCAAAACAATCCCGACAACAACAAAGGAACGCAACCAGAAAAAATAGCGCACAAACAAAGAGTTCCAACGAAAGATAACACCCACCGCCAAATCCACCCCCATTGCCTCTTCAAACAACCGAATCACCCGGCGACTGTTTTATTCTTTTAAAATCAGTGAGTTAGCCAGATGGCGACGCAACATACGCCGCCCGTGGATTGCAGCAACTCCCCCATGAGGAATTTCCAGATCTCATTTCAAGGATCTTCACAGGAGAAAACCCGTGGCAATGGCCGCGACAGACCGAAAGGAGAACCGCACGGGGATACGGATAGCGGCATCCTCTCGCATCCTCAACCACTGAACACAGAGGGACACGGCTCGACACAGCGTGCGTTAAGGCGAGAGATTACCTATTAATTGACAAGAGGCGTTACAGAGACGTCCGTGACGGACACTTGATTTTTTCGAGCAACCGACCTGCCGCGACAGATCCCGCCGAAAAAAGAGAGGGGAAACAAAAAAAGCGGAAAGCCCAAGCACCGCTCAGGCTTTCCGCTTCAAAAAATCGATACGGAACACAACTCCTTCCGCCTGCTCGCTCAAGCAGCGGCGGAAGGATACAATCAGAAAATCAATGCTTGCCGGAAGCCTTGCCCTGGGGCGCGGGGCCGGTCAGCTTATTGTACCCTTTCACCCCCACATGGCAGGTGGCGCAACGGGTGTTGGAGGCAAAAGCCATCTGCCCGTCATGGCATGCGCCACAGTATTTCCCTTTATACAGGGAAGCCATGGTGAAGTCGGCACTCTGCTCGGCAGTGCCGGCAGCCATCTGAAAAATGCTGTCATGGCAGCTGTCGCAGGAAAGCCCGGCATCCATGGTGTGGGTTTTATGGAGAAACACCACGCCCTTCACCGGCTTTGTCCAGACAATAGGCGCCTTCGGCCCATAGGTGTCCTCGTCGTAGGCTTCCTCTGCAAAGGACAGGCTGGAAAAAACAAGGAGGCCAACCACGGCCGCCAAGCCCACCATATTCATTACGCTCTTATTATTGCGTTTCATTACGGCCCTCTCCGCTGTTTGGTTAATCATTCATGTAGAACACGTTCGGCATGGCGCCGGTTTCAGGCCGAAGAACCCAAACAACCTTCTCAGGCGTGTGGATCAATTTGTATGCCTCACTGCTGTAATCGGTAAGATCGCCGAACACACGAACTCCAGCCGGACACGCCGCGGCGCAAGCCGTCTTGCTCTCGCCCTTGGACAGACGGGTGTCGAAACAGAAATTGCACTTGTCAACCGCCCGGTTCTCTTCCTTAAAATAACGAGCATTGTAAGGACAGGCGGCCATGCAGGTCTTACAGCCGATGCAGCGCTTGTAATCCATCATGACGATGCCGTTTTTCTTGTCCTTGTAGGTTGCGGTGGTGGGACACACCCGGACACAGGGCGGCCGGTTGCAGTGGTTGCAGAGCACCGGCATGAAGACCCGCTCTTTCACGCCCTTGCCGATCTCCCGCTCCTGCTGGAGGATGGTGGTACGATAGCCATAGGAGGGAACATTGTTGGTCTTCACACACGCTTCCATGCACCGTTCGCAGTCGATGCAGCGGTTTTGCCGCATGACCATGGTGTAATGAGGGCTGTAAGGGAAAGCCCCGGATGCGGGCACAGGGCCCATGGCGCTCTCGGCATTACGGGCGGAGGTCAAGGAAAGCACGGACCCTCCGACAAAAACACCGGTTACCGCCAAACCAAAGCGAAGGAATCGGCGGCGCTCCTCGGAAGGAAGGTTTTCAACTCCCTCATTCTCGAGTTTTTCAAGATCGTCTATCTTCATTCTCACGTCTCCTCAATGTATTTCAGAAGGGTGCTCGGTCTCTTCCACCCTTCAGGAATCGGATAATCCAGAAGGTACTTAAGCAATTAATCCCCAGGTTAATTGCCGATGGATAAATTCAGCGCATTGTATCTTGACAACCTCGCATGTCAAGATAATTTTCGCGGTTTCCAGGCAAACTTTTCCCTGGTTCCGTATTGGCCAAAGACCGACCAGGCAGGCTTTCTCCGCCAAAGAGAAAAAACACGCCGGTGCTCGCCTTTCCGCAAGCATACTTTGTTTTTTTTTGCTATATCCATTAATGAATCAAGAATGATTCTTAATCAATAATCAGCCGGCCAAACAAACCCCACTACTTCATAACTAATGGACACCAAAACCGCATCCCCCTCCGCTCCTGCCGTACAGGAAGCCGTTTTCACCGTAAATGAAAACTGGCAGATCACCTCCTTCAACGAAGCAGCTGAAAAACTCATGGGTCTCACCACCGGGGAGACCCTCGGCAAGAGTTGCCAGGACGTTTTCAGCGGCACGGGCAGATTCGAAGCCCTGTGCAGCCTGTACGGGCCGCTCGCCTCGGGCCGGGCCATGCACGGCCTGCGGGTCGTGATGCACAAGCCGGACAACAATGAATCGATCATCCTCCTGGTCACCGCCATCCCGTTTCCCGACAAGAACGGCAAGCTCGCCGGCGCCATCATCACCCTCCGCGACGCCAGCGATCCCGGGCAAATCTACCCCCTGGTCCTGGACAGCATTGCCGATGGTGTTTTCACCGTGGACAAACGCTTCCGTATCACCTCGTTCAACCAGGCGGCCGAACTGATCACCGGCTGGACAGCCCCGGAAGTGGTCGGAATCTCCTGCCGCGAAATCTTCCACTCCAATATCTGCGGCGCGGACTGCATTCTGGCTCAGAGCATCAACGAAGGCAAATCCATTGTCAACCGTTCCATCTACATCAAAGGAAAAAACGGCAGGACCATTCCCATCAGCATCAGCGCCTCACCGCTTGTTGACCCGGACGGCCAGGTTATCGGCGGGGTCGAGACCTTCCGGGATGTTACGTCCAGCCTGCAACAGGATCTCATCCTGGACAGCATTGCCGACGGTGTTTTCACCGTGGACCGGAACTGGAACCTGACCTCCTTCAACAAGGCGGCGGAACACATCACCGGCTGGCACAAGGATGAAATCCTCGGCAAACCCTGCAGCACCATTTTCCACTCCAGCATCTGCGGCGACGCCTGCATTCTCGCCCAGAGCGTGGAAAGCGGCAAGCCCATCGGTAACCGCTCCATATTCATCAAAGGCAAGGACGGGGAGACCATTCCGATCAGCATCAGCGCCGCCCCGCTCACCGACCCGGACGGCGACGTGATCGGCGGGGTGGAAACCTTTCGCGACCTGACCTCGGTCATGACCAAGGATCTGGTTCTGGAAAGTATCGCCGACGGCGTGTTCACCGTGAACCGCAGCTGGAAGATCACCTCCTTCAACCGGGCGGCCGAGCTGATTACAGGCTGGAAACGGCAGGATGCCATCGGCAAGTCGTGCAGCGACGTGTTCCATTCCAGCATCTGCGGAGAAAACTGCGCCATCGCCCAGAGCCTTTACAGCGGCAAACCGGTGGCCAATCGCTCCATCTTTGTCAGAAACATCGAAGGCAAGCAGATCCCCTTGAGCATCAGCGCCGCCCCGCTTCTTGACCACGAAGGCAACGTCATCGGCGGAGTGGAGACCTTCCGGGATCTCAGCGTGGTCACGGAACTGCGCAAACAGCTTTCCCGGCGCTACACCTTCGGCGAGATTCTCAGCAAGAGCGCATCCATGCAGCGCATCTTCAGCATCCTCCCTGAAATCGCCCACAGCGAGAGCAATGTTCTGGTGCTCGGCGAATCGGGAACAGGCAAGGAACTGGTCGCCCGCGCCATTCATACCTCGAGCCGGCGCAACAAAGGCCCTTTCATGGCGGTCAACTGCGGAGCCCTGCCGGAAACCCTGCTTGAGTCGGAACTTTTCGGCTACAAGGCCGGCGCCTTCACCGACGCCAAACACGACCGGCCGGGCCGCTTTGCCAGCGCGGAAAAAGGCACCCTGTTCCTCGACGAAATCGGCGACATCCCCGCCTCCCTCCAGGTCAAACTCCTGCGGGTTCTCCAGGAAAAGGTCTACGAACCCCTGGGCTCCAACAAACCGGTCAAGGCCGACGTGCGGATCATCGCCGCCACCAACCGCAACCTGCAGCAGCTCGTCCAGGAGGGCATCTTCCGGGAAGATCTCTTCTATCGCCTGAACGTGGTAAAGATCATTCTCCCCCCCTTGCGGGAGCGCATGGAAGACGTGCCCATGCTCGCCGAACATTTCGTCAAACAGTTCAGCACCCAGCAGGGCAAGGATATCGTCGGGATTTCCGATGAAGCCTTAAGCATTCTCATGCGCTACAACTTTCCCGGCAATATCCGCGAGCTGGAGAATATCATCGAGTATTCCTTCATCCTCTGCCATGGCGGGTTCATCCGGCCGGAACATCTCCCGGAGCCCTTTGCCCCCAAGGCCCAAGACAGCCCGCAGCCCGGGGCCATCCCTCTCCACAAACCGCTCCCCCTCGACGAGATCGAGAAACAGGCGATTTTTCAATCCCTGGAGCGAAATCACTGGCGGCGGATGACCACCTGCCGGGAGTTGGGGATTTCGAAGGACACCCTGCGCCGGAAGATCGAACGGTATGGATTGAAGAATCCCTTTGGCGAGGAGCTCGAATAGCAACCGGCACCTTGCGCCAACAATCTTTCCGGGACTTTCCACAAGGCCGGCAACGGTTGAATTGCCTTCCTACCCCATCATCCCGATGGTTTTGCGAAAGCGGACCAGCGTGATGCCGAAGAAAGCCACACCGATCACAACAAGAATAATGAATTGCGGCCACACAACATCCAGCCCCGCCCCCCGGTAGAGGATCGCCTGGGCAAGCGAGACGAAGTGGGTGGTCGGTGCTATCTGCATTATAATTTGAATAAATTCAGGCATACTTTCGCGCGGCGTGACCCCGCCGGAGAGCATCTCCAGCGGCAACAGGACAAGCATCACCAGCAGCCCGAACTGGGGCATCGAGCGTGCGATGGTGCCCATGAAAATCCCCATGGAGGTTGTGGCGAACAGGTGCAGCGCGGCGCCGAACAAAAAAAGGACGATCGAGCCTTCAATGGGCACCGCCAGCAGCCCCTGCACCACAAAGACCAGGGAAAAGGCGCAGGCGCCAAGAACCACCAGCCCCATGGACCAGATTTTGCTCGTCATGATCTCAAAAGGCGTCACCGGCATGACCAGCAGATGTTCAATGGTTCCATGCTCCCGTTCCCGAAGCAGGGCGGCGCCGGTGAGGACGATGGAGAGCATGGTGATGTTGTTGATAACCTCCATCACCGCGCCGAACCAGACTTGGGTCAGGGAGGGGTTGAAGCGAGCCCTCAGTTCGAGATCGACCGACGGCGCGGCAATCCCTCGATACCCCTGGACGAATTCGGTTACCTCGCTGGTGATCATGGTTTGAATATAACCGCTGCCGGTAAAGGCCTGGCTCATACGGGTCGCATCGACATTCAACTGAACCGCTGGTTGTCTTCCTGCCAGCAGGTCACGCTGGAACCCCGGGGGAATGTTCAAGGCGAAGGTATCGAGGCCACCATCCATCCGGGCATCCATCTCGGCTTGAGTAATCAGCACCGGCGGGACAAAATACGGGGGAGAAAAGGCGTCAACGATACGCGCCGAGAGCGGCGACCGGTCTTCGTCAACGATGGAGACCGGCGCCTTGTTGAGGGTTTCCGGCATGGCCGTGGCGCCCGAATACACCGCAACCGTGAAGGCAAAGACGATCAACGCTTGCATGATCGGGTCACGGCCCAGGCTGCGCAGTTCCTTGATGCCCAGTTGCCGGATGGTGTCGATCCGCATCTTCAGACCTCCTGTTTCCGCAACAACAGCGTGCATAGCCCGATCAGCAACGGAACGGCCAGGATCAGCGGAAGAAAGGAGGCCTGCAGGTCCGCGAAACCAAGCCCCTTGGCAAATGTTCCACGGGCAATGACCAGGAAATAGGTGGTGGGATAGACATTGCCGATCATCCTGCCCAGCCCCTCCAAAGCGGAAACCGGGGAGGTCATGCCGCAGAACTGTACGGCAGGCAGGAGGGTGAGCACGGCCGTGCCAAAGATGGCCGCAATCTGGCTGCGCACAAAGGTGGAGAACAACAAGCCCATGGCGGTGGCCGAAGTTACATACAGCAGCGCAGCGACGGATAAGGCGGGAAAGCTCCCCTTCATCGGCACACCGAAAACGGTCACGGCAAGCAGAGACATGAACAAAAAATTCACCATTGCCAGGCCGATGTAGGGCAGTTGTTTGCCGAGCAGAAACTCAAGCCGGGTAACCGGCGTGACATAGAGGTTGACGATGGAGCCAAGCTCCTTTTCCCGCACCACGCTCAGCGCCGTGAGCATCGTCGGAATCATCAAGAGCAAGAGGGGAATCACCGCCGGCACCATCGCGACCATACTCTTGACATCGGGATTGTAGCGAAACCGGGTTTCGATGTTGATCAGACCGGCGGAACGGGACTGGCCAAGCTTGCGCGCGGCCATTTCGGCCAGCCAGTGGGCATGCATGCCGCGCACATAGCCCTGAATGGTTTCGGCCCGCTGCGGCATGGCGCCATCGATCCAGGCGCCGATCGCCACCGGGGTCCCGCGCCCCAGGTCGCGGGCAAAACCCGGGGGTATCTCCAAGGCCAGGCTGATCTCGCCGGTCCGCATGCGCCGGTCCAGCTCGGTGTAATCACCAATTGGCGCATGAACGCTGAAATACCGCGAACCCGCGAGATTGAGCGCATAGTCGCGGCTGGTCGCGGTCTGGTCGCGATCAAGCACGGCGAAAGTCAGATCCTCCACATCCAGGGTGATCCCGTACCCCATGATCAACATCAGGATGACGCTGCCGAGGAGCGCCATGGTGGCACGAATCGGATCCCGGCGCAGCTCCAGCGCCTCACGCCGACTGTAGCTGAACAGACGGCGAAGGTTACAGCCGATTCTTTTGCCGAAAATGGTTGCGCCGCCTGGCGGCAACGAGGAAGGGAGCATCGCCGCAGTGGTTGACAACCCGGAGGTCTCACTCTCGGGCACAACGTCTTCCAGATAGCCAATAAAGGCCTCTTCCAGGGTAGTTACCCCCCGTTTTTCGATCAGGGCGGCGGGCCTGTCGCTGACCAGCACCTGGCCTGCGTGCATCAGCGAGATACGATCGCAGCGTTCGGCTTCGTTCATGAAATGGGTGGAGATGAAGATGGTGACCCGGTCGCGGCGGGCGAGGTCAACCAATATTTGCCAGAAACCATCGCGGGCGATGGGGTCAACCCCTGAGGTGGGTTCATCGAGGATCAGCATCTCCGGGCGATGGATCATCGCCACCGCCAGGGAGAGCCGCTGGCGTTGCCCCAGGGGGAGACTGTCGGGCAGCGCGACCATGACCCCGCTCAGGCCGAAACGGTTGGCCATTTCTTCTACGCGGCCGGGGATCCGGTCGGCCGGGACGCTGAAGAGCCTGGCATGGAGGGTCAGATTCTGCTCCACGGTCAGCTCGGAGTAGAGCGAGAAGGACTGGGTCATGTAGCCGACCCGCCGACGGGTTTCGAGATCCCTGGGGTTTATCGGCTGGCCGAATAGCCAGGCCTCCCCATCGCTGGCCGTCAGCAGGCCGGTGAGCATCTTCATGGTCGTTGTCTTGCCGCAGCCGTTGGAGCCGAGAAAGCCGAAGATCTCGCCCCGGGCGATGCGGAAACTCACCCGGTCCACCGCAGTGAAGTCGCCGAAACGCATGGTCAGACCCTTTGCCTCGATCGCGATCTCCTCGCCATCCGTTTCGCGTGGCGGGATCCGTACCGGTTGGTGGCCGGCGCGTTTTTCTTCCGGCAGCAGGGCAATGAAGGCGTCCTCCAGGGTCTCGCTCGCTGTGCGCTCCAGCAGTTGCCGGGGAGTGCCACAAGTCAGCACTCGCCCGCCATCCATGGCCACCAGCCAATCAAAGCGGGCTGCCTCTTCCATGTAGGCGGTGGCCACCAGCACGCTCATGCCGGGTTGCCCGGCGCGGATGCGGCCGATCAGCTCCCAGAACTGCCGCCGAGAGAGCGGATCAACCCCGGTGGTGGGTTCATCGAGGATCAACAGATCGGGGTCGTGGATGAGCGCGCAGCAGAGTCCGAGTTTTTGCTTCATGCCGCCGGAAAGTTTGCCAGCCAGGCGGTCCCGGAAAGGGGCCAGGCCGGTGCTCGCGAGCAGGTCGTCGATGCGGCGCTGCCGTTCGCCGCTGTCCTGGGCGAACAAACGGCCGAAGAAATCGATGTTTTCGAATACCGACAGGGTGGCGTAGAGGTTCTTGCCCAAGCCTTGGGGCATGTAGGCAATGCGCGGACAGACAATTTTCCGGTGGCGCGCTTCAGCCATATCCCCGGCCAGCACCTCGACCTGGCCGGCCTGAATGACGCGGGCACCGGCGATCAGCGAGAAGAGACTGGATTTGCCGACCCCGTCCGGCCCGATCAGACCGATCATCTTCCCTGTTGGCAGATCGAGGGTGACCCCGTCCAAGGCAAGCGTCTTGCCGTAACGCAAGCTGACATCGGTTAAACGCGCGACCGGCGCGATTCCTGCCGCAACAGAGGAAGGAATCGCCTGGCCGCCGGTCATTGCGGAAGCCTCACCTGGAGAGTGGCAGGCCACTCACTCCGCGGATCGAGCCGGACATAGGCCATGCCCGGCAGGCCGGTTTTGACTTTATGGATATGTTTCTTGAGCAGCTCCGGGGTGATTTGCGCCTTGACCCGGAACATCAGCTTCTGCCGTTCGCTGGCGGTTTCCACGGTCTTGGGGGTGAACTGGGCCACGTCGGCGACAAAGGAAACCGTGGCCGGGATGACGTAATCCGGGGCGGCATCGAGTACCAACCGTACCTCGGAGCCGATCGCGACCCGGCCCGCAATGGCGGATGGCAAAAAGAAGGTCATGTACACATCGCCCAGGTCGAGCAGGTTGAGGATCTTGCCCCCACCGGCAACCACCTCGCCGGGCTGGGAAATGCGGTATTGCACGCGGCCGTCACGGGTCGCCTTCAACGCGCTATCGTCAATATCCGCCTGGAGCCGCTCGATCGTGGCCCGTGTCGCATCGAC
The DNA here is from genome assembly GCA_041675265.1 of Desulfurivibrionaceae bacterium. Taxonomy (GTDB): domain Bacteria; phylum Desulfobacterota; class Desulfobulbia; order Desulfobulbales; family Desulfurivibrionaceae; genus Thiovibrio. Next base: position 31,595 of record JBAYUD010000006.1, read on the forward strand.
AACCGACAACGCCTCAACCTCCTGGGATTCGGCGGTGCCAATCGCTGCTTCCGCCGCCGCGATCTGGGCTTTTGCCGCCCGGATCGCCGCTTCGGCGCTCAAGGCCTGGGCGCGATCATCGTCCAGCTCCTGGATGGAAACGGCACCGGTGCCGGCCAGGGGTTCCGAACGCGACAACCGTTTTTGGGACGCATCACGTTCCGCCTCGCGTTGCGCGAGCAGCGCCAAGGCGGCGGCCTTCTCGCTTTGGCGCTGCACCACCTGGCTTTGCACGGTCGCGACACCGCTTTCCGCCTTGCGCAGATACGCTTCGGCCTCACGGCGCTGGGCCTCGAGCACCCCGGTATCCATGCGCGCGACGATCTGCCCGGCAGTGACGAAATCCCCTTCGTTTACCAGAATGTCCTTGATCCGACCTGGTGTCTTGGCGGCGACATCGACCTCAACCGCTTCGATCCGGCCGTTGCCGCTGACAAGGCCGGTTTCCAGGCCTCTGTCGGCAAACATCCGCCAGCCAACGCCTCCCAAGACAGCCAGAACCAGCAGCCCGGCAATCCCGATCAACCATCTTTTCCATTGCCCTGCCATAACAAAGTTCCTTTTCCGGCCTTGGGAGGGGGTAACAACCCGTCAGTACCTCAGTGCTTGAAAAGCAGATGAATCAGATTGATCGGCCAGTCCGGCGCTGGTTCCTTGGCCAGCATGGAGCATGCCACCGCAATGGCGAGTAAGGCGAGAGCGATATAGAAAGCCAGCCTGGATGGTTTCATGACGCCCTCCGGCTACACAGGTGGTTCTCCACCCCGGCAGCGGATCACCGAGTCTGTGGAGCAGGCGTGATTTCTCCACCGCCACCCAGTACTTTATACAATGTTACCAGATTCAGCAGCCGCGTCAAACGGGTGGCGATCAACCCCTGTTGCGCGCCATAGAGCGACCGCTGGGAATCGAGCACGGCCAGGTAGCTGTCCACCCCTTTTTCGTAACGGGCCTGAGAGAGACGATGACTTGCGGCGGTGGCGTCGGTGAGCGACTGCTGCGCCGCCAGCTGCTCGTCGATGGTTCCCCGTTGGGCAAGGGCGTCGGCCACTTCCCGGAAGGCGGTCTGGATCGCTTTCTCGTAGCGAGCCACGGCGATATCCCGATCCGCCTCCGCCACCTTCAAGCCGGCCCATCGTGAGCCTGCATCAAAGATCGGCAGCACAATTTTCGGGGCAAAGGCCCAGGCGCCCGAGCCGGAGGTAAAAAGGCCGGACAGCTCATCACTGCCGACCCCGGCGGAGCCGACCAGGGTAATGCGCGGAAAAAAGGCGGCCCGGGCCGCGCCGATGTTGGCGTTGAACTCCTTGAGCTGGTTTTCGGCCGCCAGGACGTCGGGACGCCGGAGCAGCACCTCGGAGGGCATGCCGGGGGCGATATCCTGCACACCGGCAAGGTTTTCGGAAAGCGCCCGCGGGAGCAATTCGGCCGGAACCGTGGCGCCGACCACCAGATTAAGCGCGTTTTCGTCCTGCGCCACCAGCGTGGTGTAACGGGCGACATCCACCCGCGCCGCATCCAGCCGGGTTTGCACCTGCCGCAGATCCAGCTCGGAGGCGGCCCCCACCTCAAAGCGCCGTTTTATCAGTTGGTGGGTGGCCTGCTGGGCCGTGAGGGTCTCCTGGGCCAGATGCAGCCGCTCGCGGTCGGCGGCCAGATTCAGATAATTGGTAGCCACCTCGGCCACCAGACTGATCTGCACCGTGCGCCGGGCCTGTTCGGTGGCGAGATACTGCTCCAGAGCCTGATCCTTCAGGCTTTGCACCCGGCCGAACAGGTCGAGTTCATAGGCGCTGACCCCGAGGCCGGCGCTGTACTGCTTGACGGTTTCGGCCTGGTCGGTGGACGAGAGGGTTTCCGGAATTCTCTGTTTGCTGCCGGCGCCGGTGGCGTCGATCCGCGGCAACAACTCGGCCCGTTGGATCCGGTACTGGGCCCGCGACCGCTCGATATTGAGGGCGGCAATACGCAGGTCGCGGTTATTGGCGAGGGCCAGGGTGATCAGCTTCTGCAATTGCTCATCGACAAAAAATGTTTGCCAGGGAAGATCGGCCACTTCCGGGTCGGATTGATTGCATCTCTGTTCGTGATACGCCGGGCCGCTTGGCCATCCGGCCGGCACCGGCGGTTCCGGCCTGGCATACCCGGGGGCCATGGTGCAGCCGCCCAGGCAAAGCAATACGAACACGGACAGACACAGGGGGGTGGTCTTTACTTTCATCTCACTGCACCTCCGGAACATTGGGATCAGCCGGTGATTGTGGCGGTGGCTGCCTTCCTGCAAAGCGTCGGGAAACCAGGACAAAGAAAAACGGGATGAAGATCAAATCGATGAAGGTCGCCGAAAGCAGCCCGCCGGTAACGGCGGTGCCGATGGCGTTTTGCGCCCCGGCCCCTGCCCCGCGGGTGAGAGCCAACGGCAAGGTGCCGAAGAAGAAGGCCAGCGAGGTCATGATGACTGGCCTTAACCGGATCTTCACCGCCGCCAGGGTGGCCTCAACCAGCTCATGGCCCTGATGCATCTGCTCCTTGATGAACTGGATGATCAGGATGGCGTTTTTCGTCGAAAGCCCCACGGTGGTGAGCAACCCGATCTGGAGATAAATATCGTTGGGCAGCCCCCGCATGGTGACCGCGGTAACCGCTCCCACCAGCCCCAGCGGCAGCATCAGCATATTGACAAAGGGGATGGTCCAGCTCTCATACAGGGCCGCCACACTCAAAAACACCACCAGAAGCGAGATGGCATACAGGGCCGGCGCCTGTTTACCGGCCTGTTTTTCCTCGTAGGAGAGGCCGGACCACTCATACCCGATCCCGGGCGGCAGCTTGGCAGCCATCTTCGCCATCTCGGCCATCGCCTCGCCGGTGCTGACACCAGGGGCCGCCTGCCCCATGATCTGCGCGGAGGGAATGCCGTTATACCGCTCCAGGCGAGGGGAACCGTACTGCCAATGCGCGGTGGCAAAGGCCGAGAACGGCACCATCTCGCCCTTGGCGTTGCGGACATACCAGCGGTTGATGTCCTCCGGTAGCATCCGGTACTTGGCGTCGGCCTGGACATAGACCTTCTTGACCCGGCCGTTTTCGATGAAGTCGTTCACGTAGGAACTGCTCCAAGCGGTTGCCAGAACCTCATTGATGTCGGCCGGGGAAAGCCCCAGGGCTCCGGCCCGCACATCATCGATGTCGAGTTTGAACTGGGGGGAGTCGTCCTGACCGTTGGGGCGGACGGCAATCAGCCTGGGATTCTCCTTGGCCATCCCCAACAATTGGTTACGCGCCTCCATCAGCTTGTCGTGTCCCAAGCCGCCGCGATCCTGCAGCTGGAAATCGAAGCCGTTGGCCTGCCCCAACTCCACCACCGCCGGAGGCGAGAAGGCAAAGGCCATGCCGTCACGAAACTGCGAAAAGGCCTGCATGGCCCGGCCGGCAACAGCAGGGGCCTTCAGCTCCTTGGACTTGCGCAGCTTCCAGTCCTTGAGCCGCACAAAGGCCAGGGCCATGTTCTGGCCGCGACCGGCGAAACTGAACCCGGCCACGGTGATGATCGCTTCCACTGACTTGGCTTCCCGCTCCAGAAAATGGTGCTCCAGCTGCTCGATCACCTTCATGGTCCGTTCTTGGGTGGCGCCGGCCGGTAACTGGACCTGGCAGATGATGAACCCCTGATCCTCGTCCGGCAGGAAGGCGGTGGGGAGCCGCAGGAAAAAGAAGACCATGGCCGCCACAATACCGCCGTAAACCACCAGGTAGCGCACCGGCTTGCCAAAGGAACGGCCGACGAGTCTTTCGTATTGATCCCTGCGCCGTTCGAACCAGGTGTTGAACCAGTGGAAGAATCCCTTGAACCAGCCCGATTCTCCCGGCTCGTGTCCCTGGGCCACCGGCTTGAGCAGGGTGGCGCACAGGGCCGGGGTCAGGATCATGGCCACCAGCACCGAAAGGATCATGGAGGAGACGATGGTGATGGAGAACTGGCGATAGATGACGCCGGTGGAGCCGCCGAAAAAGGCCATGGGCACGAAGACCGCGGTCAGCACGGTGGCGATGCCCCAGAGAGCGCTGGTGATCTGGCCCATGGATTTGATGGTCGCCTCCCGCGGCGGCAACCCCTCCTCGGACATGATCCGTTCCACGTTTTCCACCACCACGATGGCGTCGTCCACCAGCAGGCCGATGGCGATGACCAGGGCGAACATGGTCAGGGTGTTGATGGAAAAACCGCTGGCCGCCAGCACCCCGAGGGTTCCCAGCAAAACCACCGGCACCGCGATGGTGGGGATCAGGGTGGCCCGGAAGTTCTGGAGGAAAAGGAACATGATGATAAAGACCAGGCAGACCGCCTCGATCAGGGTCTGGACCACCTCTTCCATGGAGATCTTGACAAAGGGAGTGGTGTCGTAGGGGTAAACCACCCTCATGCCGGGGGGAAAGTATTTCGACAGCTCCGCCATCTTGGCCTTGACCCGGTCCCCGGTATCCAGGGCGTTGGCCCCGGCGGCGAGCCGGATCGCCATGCCGCCCATGGGTTTGCCCTTGTAGCGCGACTGGATATCGTAGTTTTCCGTGCCGATCTTGCTTTCGGCCACATCCTTCAGCCGGACCGTGGAGCCGTCGCTGTTGGTGCGCAGGATGATGGCATCGAACTGCTCCGGGGTCTGCAACAGGGTGCGGGCCGTGATGGTGGCGTTGAGTTGCTGCCCGGGCACCGCAGGGGTGCCGCCGAACTGACCGGCCGAAACCTGGGCGTTCTGAGCCTGCAACGCCGCGATCACCTCGTTGGTGGTCAGGTGGAAGCTGTTGAGCTTGGCAGGATTCAGCCAGATCCGCATGGCGTTCTGGAAGCCGAACAGCTGCAATTCGCCCACCCCTTCCACCCGGCTGATGATGTCCTGGAGGTTGGAGACCATGTAGTCAGTCAGGGAGTTTCGGTCCATGGAGCCGTCTTCCGAGACCAACCCAATGATGAGCAGAAAGTTCTTGGTGGATTTGACCACCGAAATACCTTGCCGCTGCACGATTTGTGGCAAGAGCGGCGTGGCCAGTTGCAGTTTGTTCTGCACCTGGACCTGGGCGATGTTCGGGTCGGTGCCGGCCTTGAAGGTCAGGTTGATGGCCACCGTCCCGGATGAATCGCTGGCGGAGGACATATAGATCAGGTTGTCGATGCCGTTGAGCTTCTGCTCGATGACCTGGGTGACGGTATCCTGCACGGTCTGGGCCGAGGCGCCCGGATACCTGGCATTGATCGTTATCTGGGGCGGAGCGATGGGCGGATACTGGGAGACCGGCAAGGTCTTGATCGCCAGCAGGCCGGCCAGCATGACCATGATGGCGATGACCCAGGCAAAGATCGGGCGGTTGATGAAAAATCGAGGCATGGAGCGACTCCTTTACTTTGTAACAGCCGGGGGCTGCGGAGCACCGGCAGGGGAAGAGTCCGGCTTGACGCCGAACAGCACCGCCTTGACCTGGGTTCCCGGCCGCGCCTTCTGAATCCCTTCCAGGATCACGCGGTCGCCCGCCTTGAGCCCTTCACTCACCAGCCAGTTGTCCCCGACCGTCCGGGAAACCTTGATGACCCGCGGCTCCACCTTCTCCTCGGCGCCGACCACCATGACCATGGCCTCGCCCTTCGGATTACGGCTCACCCCGCGCTGCGGCACCAGGATCGCCTGTTCGCTGACCCCCTCCTGCACGATGCCGCGGACAAACATGCCGGGCAGCAACAGTTGCTCCGGGTTGGGGAAAAGCGCCCGCAGGGTGACGGAACCGGTGCTTTGGTCCACGCTCACTTCGCTGAACTTCAGGATCCCCTCTTGCGGATAGGAGCTGCCATCTTCCAGCAGCAGCCGGACTTTTGCCTGATCGGCATCCTTTCCCCTGATCTCGCCGGCGGCACGATTTCGCTTCAAGCGGAGCAGCTCGGCGCTGGATTGGGTCACGTCCACGTAGATGGGATCAAGCTGCTGAATCGTGGCCACAGGCGCCGCCTGGTTCGCCGTGACCAGCGCCCCGTCGGTTATGGCCGAGCGCCCGATCCGCCCGGATATCGGCGCTTTTATGCCGGTATAGTCCAGATTGATACGAGCGGCTTCGGCCGCCGCCTGATTGGCCGCCACGTCAGCCTCGGCCTGCTTGAGCATTGCGACGGCATCATCATAATCCTGCCTGCTCACGGCATTGATTGCCACCAACTCCCGGAAACGCTCCTCCTTGAGCCGGGCCGGAACAAGATTGGCCTCGGCCCTGGCCAGGGCTGCCTTGGCACTGGCGTAGGCGGCCTGATAGGTGGCAGGATCGATCCGATACAGCACCTGCCCGGCCTTCACGTCTGAACCCTCGGTAAACAGCCTTTTTTGGATGATCCCTCCCACCTGGGGACGCACCTCGGCAATCAGGTGGGGCGTTATCCGGCCCGACAGCTCCATGGTCAAGGTGACCGGTGCGGTGGTTATGGCCACAATCCCCACCTCGGGGGGGCCGACGGCCGACGGCGCCCCTCCCGGGGAGGAGTGCTGCTTGCACCCGGTTATGGCGCACGTGCCGATCAAGAGTCCTGCCAGGGTGATCAGTTTGACTTTACCAATGGTGTTCATCACTATAAACCTCAACGGAATTGAACGGCTTCCCGTCCCCGGCACATCGAACCGATACGCCGGGGACGGGAAGAAATTTACGGCCAAACACAGAGGTGAACGTTTCCCTCGATATGCTCTTACCTTTTGATCCCGTCCCAGCAGGCCTGAACGGTCTGCACGAGCAACACCTCGTTCAATGCGACAAATCCAAGGATATGATCCCGGGCCACCGCAAGGAGCGGGCCGAACGCCAGGGCGAAAAGCACCACCAGCGGGAGATCCTTGACAATCCGCCGGGCCACCCCCTCTTCCAGGAGGTGGCGGTACGGATCATCATCCTCTTCGCCGGCCCCCATGAGCCGGACGCGGCGAAACGCGTTGCCATAGGGCGAGTTGAGATACTGCTCAATGAAACGGAATTCCAGGGGGTTATCGATAAAGTAGCGGAGCAGCGCCGTGCTCAGATGGACAAACCGCTCCCGGAGCGGCCTATCCGTCCCGTACCCTTCCAGGAGCCCGGTGCAGATTCTATCATGCAACTCCTGAAACAATTCGTTGATCAGCACGTCCTTGTTTTCAAAATAGCGATAGATGGTCCCCGCCCCCACGCCGGCCCGCTCGGCAATGGCGGCGATGGGGGCGCCATGGAAACCATGCTCGGCAATCAGTTCCAATGCCGCGTGGAGTATCTCTTGACGTTTTTCGGAAATGGCCATCCTTCACCTCGTGCGGAATGAATATTCACTCCGAAAATATGGCGTTCTTCTTCCCGTGTCAAGATATTTTGTTCCCTCAAGCCTCCTTGCGCAGGGAGAGACGGCCCATCAAAAGGCCAAACACGCCCCCCTCTCCGTGGATTCCTCGAAAAAGACAAAAAAAGGCCGGAGAGAAATCCTCTCCGGCCTTTTTCTATTCGTTAACCACAAGTTGTATCAACTGCGCCCGACCAGCTTCTTGCGGCCGGAACCGGTATTTTCCTTGGCCCGGTCGGCCGCCTTGGCTTTTTTTTCGGCCACCTCATCGCCCGCGACACGCAACGACCGCGGCACAGCCTTGTCACAAAGACATTCACAGGTTTCATGAACCTCGCTGGGACATTCCGCAATCTCCCAGCATGGCGCAAGGGTCAACAACCTTTTCAACCCCGGAATGCTGATCCCCTGATCGTGAATCATGGATCGTACACATGATACCCACTTTATGTCATTCAAGGAATACAGCCGCCGGGATCCTGTATGCTGGGGATGAACCAGCCCTTCTGCCTCGTAGATACGAAGTGTTCTCGGATGAACATCCAACAGCTTTGCTGCCACCCCTATGGGGTAAATCGGCAAATCAGGCCGCAAAGGCTGGATGGCCGTTTTTTTCTTGGCCACCATATCCTTCTCCTCCGCGTGCTTAGTGATCCTCGGACAGATGCCCCCTGAAAAGCCGCTCGCCCATGAAAAATCCCATGGCGCAAAGCCCCATTGCCCCTGCAGTGATCACAATCTCGTGCAAGGACGGAGTGTAGGTGAGCAAATGAGGCATATCGACAACCCCGAACTCGCTGTACCAAGGCACGATCTGCCCAACCACGACCAGATCGTAGCGCATGAAGAAGATGCCGATAACACTGGACACCGAAGCCCAGAAAAGAACAGGCAGGTTTTTGGCACGGGCGGCCAGGATCATGGCAAAGGGAATAACCATGCCGAGCATGACCTCGCCGAGCCAGAAATTGATCGCATAGGGACCGCTTACCAGAGCCATCATGGCCTCATACTTTCCCGGCGGCTGACCGCTGATGCCGGAGATCATCTTCCAGGTGGTGAAAAACATGATCACCGCGATCAGGGTTGCCCCCAATTTTGCCGTGGCCATCAGGGAGCTTTCCAGTTTCTCGCTCATCTTCCAGCCGTTGGCCCGGTAGCCGAGGTAGTGAAAGAAAATAACCGCGGCGCAACCGGACATCATGGCGGAGGTGATGAAATAGATGGGCATGTACGGCCCATGCCAGAACTCACGGCCGGAAAGCAGACCAAAAACCGCGCCGAGGTTGCTGTGGGCGGCGATACCGGAAACCAAACCCAGCAGGCCGAACATCCCGGCGGTCTTGTGCTTCTCCATCTGCAACAGGGCAAACTCGACTACCATGAAGAAGAGATAGGCGCCGTAGAGGGTTCCCATCCACCAGATGTTGGAGGTGGGGTTGGGAGACAACATATTATAGATGGGCATCCGCCAGGGATTTTCGATCTCGAACCCGATCACGAAAAAACCGGCGACGATGGTGACGATGGCCATGAACACGGAACGCTTGGCAATGGGTTTGAACGCCTCAAGACCAAAAACATGACCGATGGAGGAAATCAGACACAAACCGGTTGAACTGACCACGAAGAAAACATAGGTGGCGATCAGCAGCCCCCAGGGAACATCCCGGGTGACGCCGAAGGTGTGCTCATGGCCGGCATACATGGAATGCAGCCCGGCGGCAAGACCAAGGGCAGCGAGCAGGCCGCCGATGGCAATGGTGACGTTGTAGGAACGCGAGGGGCTGGCAACCAGGCCACCCTCCTGCGGCAATACATCAGCTAAGAAATTGTTCATGGGACAACTCTCCTTGTGCGTAATTTAATCGTTAATCTTGCGACCCAGAATGACGGAAACCTTACTCGCTAGCCTCCACAAGAGGGCTTCATGGCAATGTTTCCTCATTGGCCTGGATCAACGGTTTGATTTTGAGATCAAATACGGTATGGAGCGTTGCACCTCCGATCCAGAAAATTAAAAAAAGTAGACCTTCCATTTTTTTCTCCTCAATCAAACGACCTGATCTTCCAGGCTTTCGGTTCATCGTCGATCCGAACGGAATGGCGGTCCCGGACGGATCACTGCTGCGATTTACCAGACAATATTCCCTTCCCCGCGACCCTCCTTTGTGTGTTGTTTAATCGGTAAAAACCTTCAGGGCGCTCCGCAAGGAGAAACCACCCGAGCCCAATACTGTTATCCTCAATCTACAAAATGGAAAAAGCCATTGTCAAGTTCTTATTCTTTAGATATTCCCATTTTTGATATTTTTATCGTGCATATTTAGCCCAATATCCAAGTGTCCATAAACAGGAGGGCGCAATATTCCATTTTCCTGCAAGGTTAGCCGACCGAACAAAGCGCGCAATCGGCACGCAAAAACAAACTGATAGCGATGAACAGCCAACAAAGGGCCAGAGACAGCCTGCCGGTATTCACCCCAAGAACCCCTCCGGCACGGCACCAGGACAACATCACCACAATTGGCAAAAAATGATCCCACCGCAATCCGCGTGTGGGATCAAAATAAGCCATCGGCGTACAACTATATCCGCGGAAGCAAATCAAGACAACCCAAAAAACACACCACCGAAAGCGCTGTAACATATTGAAACAACAGGATATGAGATTATCCCCGAACAATAAAACAACGCCGAAAGCATCAATGGCACGCACATTGCTAAGTGATACGGCAGGGACAACATGGTTCTCCTGCCATGCGAGTAACAAGACAAACGACCTTCTGTCTTTCCGCGCACGCGGACTCAATCCCCCCCTCCCTGCAAAGGATCCTCGGTGGCGGCCCTGGATCCTTTTTTTCTTCCTCCCCTCCAGCGGCCCTTTATTAAGAAATGTAGTGACCTTGCCGGGCTAACCCTGTATTATCTTTCGCTGACAATACCGTAGCGAAACCGGCATCGCCCCGTGCCGTTTCATTAATAATGGATCCCCAGTGTCTGCCGTGCATAACAACGCCAATCCTTCAATGCGAATCTGGACCCACGTCCAGCTCACCATCTTCCTGCTCTCCATCGGCCTCGCCATGACCGTCGGTCTGGGGGCGGCGCTGTACGTCTTTATCTCCCTTGACATCCCGGCAATCGGCTCCCTGAAGCATTACCAGCCGAACATGGCCTCCATCATCTACGACTCGGCCAAACAGCCGATCACCTACGTCTCAAAAGAAAACCGGACCCTCGTCCCGCTCTCCGCCATGCCGGAATTGCTCCCCCAGGCCTTTGTGGCCGCGGAAGATTCCCGGTTTTACCAACACAGCGGAGTTGATGCCTGGTCGATCATCCGGGCGCTTCTCCACAATATTCGTTCCGGGGAACGTGGCCAGGGGGGCAGCACCATAACCCAGCAGGTCGCCAGGGCGCTCCTGCTCACCCCGGAGAAAACCTACACCCGCAAGATCAAGGAAGCAATTCTCGCCTACCGGATCGACACCGCCCTCAGCAAGGAAGAAATCCTCCATATCTACCTCAACCAGATATACCTTGGCAGCAGCGCCTATGGGGTTGAGGCCGCGGCCCAGATATACTTCGACAAACGGGTTCAGGATCTGAACCTTGCGGAAATCGCCCTCCTGGCCGGACTGCCGCAGGCGCCAAGCCGCTATTCCCCGTTTCGCAACTTCAAGCTGGCCAAGAACAGGCAACTCTACGTCCTGAACCGCATGGCGGAAGAAGGCTATATCACCCCGACCGCCGCGCAGAAGGCGTATGAAAAGACCCTGCTCTGGAATCCGGCCAAGGAAGGGCCGATTGAAAACAATTATTTCATTGAACACGTCAAGGCCTATGTTGAAAGCAAGTATGGCAGCGAGGCCCTCCTGACCGGCGGACTCCGCATCTACACCACCCTTGACCAAGACCTGCAGAAGGCCGCCAACATGGCCATAAAACGCGGCACGGCCAAATGGGCCATCCGCCAGGGCAAAAACACCGCCACCCTGCCCCAGGCCGCCCTGATCGCCATGGAGGTAAAGACCGGCTATGTCCGGGCAATGGTGGGAGGCACGGATTTCGAGAAAAGCCAGTTCAACCGGGCAACCCAGGCCCGCCGTCAGGCAGGCTCAGCCTTCAAGCCGTTCATCTACGCCGCCGGTCTTGAAAAAGGGATGACCCCTGCCACCATGATTGTCGACGAACCGATTCAGTTCCGCGGCGCCACCTCCATGCAGTATTGGGCGCCCAAGAATTACAACAATAAATTCGAAGGCCCGACCTCCTTCAGAAACGCCCTGGTGCACTCGCGGAACATCCCCACCATCAAGATCCTGCAGCAGGTCGGGGCAACCAACACCATTGACCTGGCCAGGCGGATGGGAATCACCTCTCCCCTGGTCAAGGATCTCTCCATGGCCCTGGGAACCTCGGGCGTCTCGCCCCTTGAGATGACCAGGGCATACACCGCCTTTGCCAACAACGGCCGGATGCCCCAGACGCTTTTCATCGTTAAGATTGTGGACAGCAACGGCAAGGTGCTGGAAGAACAGCGCCCGGCCTTCAGCGAGGCCCTTGATCCCCGGATTGCCTACCAGATGACCCACATCATGGAAGGGGTCATCACCGACGGCACAGCCAAGGGCATAAGCAGCTTCGGCGCCCCGGCCGCAGGCAAGACCGGCACCACCGACCAAAACGTGGACGCCTGGTTTGTCGGCTACACCCCGGAGCTGACAACCTGCGTCTGGATAGGACACGACCAGAACATCTCCCTGGGCCACGCCGAAACCGGCGGACTGGCCGCCGCCCCGATCTGGCTTGATTTCATGAATCAGGCCAAGGCGACCTACCCTGCAACCGGGGGCTTCCCTGTCCCATCGGGCATTGTCATGCTCCCCATGGATAACGCCACCGGCCGCCCCGGCACAAAGGTCGGCGGCAGCGTTACCGTGGAAGCCTTCAGGGAAGACAGCCAGCCCTGGACCAAGGAAGAGACACCTGCGCCGCCCGAGACCAGCGAACTCCCCAACCCATAAAAAAAGCCGTGCTGCCGGACAACCCGGCAACACGGCTCATAACGCGCCTTCCTGTATTTACGGTCAGACAGCCCGTTTCCGCGGCATGTTTTTCAGCTCGTCCTTGCCATGGTACACCACGGTAAAGGTTTCCCGCAGCTCCTTGGCCATCGCCTCTTCCTGCCCTGCATCACCGATCATCACGCGGATGGCCACCCGTTTTTTCCCTTCCGGGGCATCCTCGAACGAGGTGAGGATACTGATGACCCTGACATTGAATTTACGCAGACTCTCAATGACCTTGGTCACGGAACCGGGGGCATCCGGCAGGTCGAAAACAAACTGAATGGCCCCATCCTTGATGCCCGTGCTGTGAATGAAGCCTCGCAGCACATCGGTTTCGCTCAGCAGCCCGACAAGATGCCCCATTCCGTCCACCACGGGCAGACCGGAGATCTTATCCTCCAGCATGACCAGCGCGGCCTTTTCCAGGGTATCATCCTCGCTCAGGGTAAGCGGATTGGAGGTCATCACGTCCTTTACCTTCATTTCCGACAACAGATAATAGAGCTCATGGATATCCAGGGATGTCGTCTTGGAAGGAGAGGCGTCCTTCACATCCCGATCCGTCACGATCCCGATCAATTTCCCATGGGAAACAACCGGCAGACGGCGAATACTGTTTTCCTTCAAAATCCTGGTGGCACGCATCAGAGAGGTATTCTCATCCACGGTCAGGACGTCTTTCGCCATCCAGTCTTTAATCAACATAACGCACAACCCTCCATAGAAATTGTCAAACCAAGCCCGGCAACGAGCAATTTTTATCCACACGGAAACATGCCGGCAGAGAACCAGCTTCTGGTTTTATAAAATATTCCTATTGTTCCCGCAAGATGAAGTGCGCCTGTGCCGCCAAAAATCGCAAAGAAAGCCGCAATCCCCTGGCTCCTGCCATCTTTTTACCTTGCTTAACTTCCCGCGAATCGGTAAGGAGTAACTTTTCAGACAGGGACATCTCCGTCCCCCGACCCGGAAACCATTGTGAAAATGCCCCGTATGCCTTGCCCCCTGACAGACGAGACCCTAGCCCGGATCATGGCCATGGCGGCCGCCGAGGAGGAGTGCGTTTTCCTTGAGACCAGCAGGGTAACACCGGAGGAGTCCCGCTCCTATTTCTTTCACAACCCCGTGGCACACCTGGCCTGCTACGCCCATGACGACCCAAGCCGGTTTTTCCGGCAGGCCGAGGAGTTCCTGGCGCAAGGGTTGTATCTGGCGGGCTGGCTCGGGTATGAATTCGGCTATCTGCTCGAGCCCTCCCTGGCGAAACGAATCCACCCGGACCCCGAAAAGCCCCTGGCTCGACTGGGCGCATTCCGCGCCCCCCTGATCTTCGACCACAATACGGGAGATCTGCTCGGCGGCACCTGGCCGGACCCTCCCCCGGCACAACCCTCGGCAGAGTACCGCATCGCCAACCTGCGCCCCAACCGGACTCAACCGGACTACACCGCGGCCCTTGCCACAATCAAGGAATACATCGAGAGCGGCGACACCTATCAGGTCAACTTTACCCTGAAGCTGCTCTTTGACTTCGAGGGAGCGCCGGAGGCCCTGTACCAGGCGTTACGCCGCAACCAGAGCGTCTCCTTCGGCGCCTATCTCCGCGCCGGCGCCCACCGCATCCTCTCCTTTTCCCCGGAGCTTTTTTTCAAGAGAAGCGGCGAGCAGTGCCTGGTCCGCCCCATGAAAGGAACCATCCAGCGCGGTCCGTATCCCGCCGAAGACGCACGGCTGATGCGATTTTTACAGAATGACGAGAAAAATCGCAGCGAGAATGTGATGATCGTCGATCTGCTGCGCAACGACCTGGGCCGCATCTGCACCCCGGGAACGGTGACGACCCGCTCCCTTTTCGACATCGAGACCTATGAGACCCTGCACCAGATGACCTCCACCATCACCGGCCATCTGCCCAGGGAGGCAAAAATCGAGCCCCTGTTCAAGGCGTTGTTCCCCTGCGGCTCTGTCACCGGCGCCCCCAAGATCCGGACCATGGAGATCATCCATGAGCTGGAGAGCGGGGTGCGCGGCGTCTACACCGGGGCCATCGGCTTCATCGCCCCCACCGGCGAGGCAACCTTCAATGTGCCGATCCGCACCATCGAACTCAACGGGAACAAGGGGGAAATGGGCATCGGCTCCGGGATCATCCATGATTCCGATCCGGAGCAGGAATGGAAGGAATGTCTGCTCAAGGGGCGTTTTCTGAGCGACCCGGCCCCGGTTTTCAGCCTGATCGAGACCCTGCTCTGGCAACCTGGCTCGGGCTACTGGCTCCTTGCGGAACACCTGGACCGGCTGGCCGCATCCGCCGCCTATTTCCGGTATCCATTCAACAAGCAGGAAATCATGACCCGACTCGAAAGGCTGGCTGTGGATTTTGGCCCCTCCCCCATGCGGGTGCGGCTGACCGTGGCCAAGAGCGGCCGGATGGAGATCAGCGCCAGCCCATGCCCGGCGCCGGCTCACATCAGCTGGCCGATACCCTCGGCAGCCCAGACGGAGTTGCCGAGGGTGACCTTCTCTGCCCAGGCCACCGACCCCAATTCACCCTGGCTCTATCACAAAACAACCCGGCGGGAGCTGTACGACGCCGAGCGGCAACGGGCGCTGGCCCAGGGGTTGTACGAGGTGCTTTTCACCAACACCCGGGGAGAGGTGACCGAAGGAAGCATTACCACCATCTTTATCCGGCAGCAGGGCACCCTTCTTACCCCAGCCATGGAATGCGGGCTCCTGCCGGGGATTTTCCGGAAACACCTGCTTGCCCAGACACCTCCGGTGGCGCGGGAGGCCATCCTGACCCGCCGGGATCTTGAACAGGCAGAGGCGATTTTCGTGGGCAACTCGGTGCGGGGCCTGGTCCAAGTCCGTCTCAAATATTGAACAGCACCACATCTGCTTTGTCATCGGCCTGTTCATGTGCACTAGCACACTTCGCAGGCCTCTTCCGCGCATCTGCGGCACTGTTCAACATTTGAGGCCAAAAATAAGAGCACGCGCACAACCCGAAAAAGCGATCATCCTAAAATCGGACGCACCGCCGTGCCCTATCCCCTGGCCAGGGTCCGGATGATATCCGCCTTGCCCACCACGCCCACCAGGGTGCCGTTCTTGACCACCGGCAGGGTATGGACCTTTTTCTCGGACATAATGGTGGCGATCTCATCCAGGGGGGTATCCTCCCGGATGGTCACCGGCTCCCGGGAGCAGATATCCCCCACCGTGGAGCCGGTCATGCGGCTGATCTCCTTTTCCACCTTCTTGGCGCGGTCCAGAAAGATAACCGAATCAAGGATGGAGATGGCGGTGGGGATGTGAAACCTCTTGGTCTGATCCACCAGATCGCTCTCCGTCACCACCCCGATCAGCTGGCCGTCGTCGTCAACCACCGGCGCCCCGTTGATACGGTGGGACCAGAGGACGCCCGCCAGTTTCTCCACCGGCAGATCCGCCTTTACCGAAACAACCTTTTTCGCCATGATCTCCTTGGCAATGAGCATGTGTTTTCTCCAAAACTAAAGATTTAACGCAACGGCGCAGAGACGCAAAGAACAGCTTCCGCTGTCTATCCTGAAATTCTTCCAAAAGTCGTCACACCGGCGAAAGCCGGTATGACGACTTTTGTATTTATCACGGCAAGAGGCTTTTCTCTTTCCAACTTTTCATTCTTCATTCTTCATTTTTCATTATGCATTTCGATCCGAGCACCTCCTGAAAGGCCCCCGGAATCTCCGCGGCCAATTCACTGGCCAGGAAACCGAAAGGACGGCCTGCCCGGACAAGCCGGTCCCCGGCCAGGCCGTGGATATAGACGCCCAGGCAGGAGGCCTCGAAAGGCGCCACGCCTTGGGCCAGCAACCCGCCGATGAGCCCGGTGAGCACATCGCCCATGCCGCCCGCGGCCATGCCCGGGTTGCCGGTTGGGTTTATGGCCAGTCGGCCATCCGGCGCGGCAATGATGGTGGACGCCCCCTTCAGGACCAGATAGACGCCGTGGCGTTTGGCAAAATCCGCGGCCACCTCCCGACGCCTGCCCTGAATCTCCACGGTGGAAATCCCGGCCAACCGGGACATCTCCCCGGGGTGCGGGGTCAAAACCCTGGGCCCGGCGGCGAGCACGGCAACCTCTCCGGCCAAGAGATTGAGGCCGTCGGCATCCACCACCATGGGCTGCCGCAGCTCCCGGTAGAGCTTGCGCACCACCTGCCCGGTTTCTTCCGCCGTGCCCAGGCCGGGGCCGACGGCCACCGCCCCCTTGCCGTGGCTTGCGGCCAGCAGCTGTTCATAATCAGGGTCGGAGAGGCAGTGCTGCGAAAAAGAGAGCACCTCGGTCATGGCCTCGGGCAAGGCTCCCTGCACCACGGGATTGAGCATCTTCGGCGTGGCAATGGTCACCAACCCTGCCCCGGAGCGCGCCGCGCCCAGACCGCAAAGCACCGCCGCCCCAGCCTTGCCAAGCGAACCGGCAAGCGCCAGCACATGGCCGAAGGTTCCCTTGTGGGAAGCCAAGCCCCGTTCCGGGATCCAACCCTTGACCGAGGCATGATCCAACCAGTCAAACGTAACCCCGATCCGCTCGACCACCTCGGCGGGGATGCCGATATCGATAATCTCAAGCTGCCCGACATACTCCTTGCCCGGCGGTTCAACCTGGGCAAACTTGGGCAACCCGTAGGTGCAGGTGAGCCGGGCCCGGACGCTGACGCCCTGGGGAATGCCGGTATCGCTCGCCAGCCCGGAGGGGATATCCACCGCCACCACCGGCAGGGGGCTGGCATTGAGACACCTGACGACCGCAGCGAAAACCCCGGTTATGGGGCTGCGCAGACCCGTGCCGAAAAGGGCGTCCACCAGAAGATCACTCTCCGCCACCAACCGTTCCACCCAGGAAAGTTCCTCTTCGTCAAGACAGGTAAAGAGCGGCATGACCAGTTGCTTGACCCGCCTGAGATTTCGCGCCGCATCCCCCTGCAATTTCTCCAGGTCGACCAGGCTCACCACCTGCGGCCTGGCGCCCTGCTCCAGAAGAAGCCGGGCGATCACCAGGCCATCGCCGCCGTTATTGCCGGGGCCGACAAAGATAAGCACCTTGCGTTCGGCCAACGGCCCGAAATGGCGCGCCATCGCGGCCACCGTGCCGCGTCCGGCATTTTCCATCAACTCCAGGCCGGGGATGCCGTATTCCGCGCTGGTCAATCTATCGCAGAGCAGCATCTGTTCCGCAGTGGCAATCTTCATCCCGCATCTCCTTACAAATACCCGGTGCATAACCAAAGCAGAATCGGCCATCAGCACCGGCTTCATGATATTTCCAACAAAACCGGGTCCGCAGTCTACCCGGTTTCGATGTGTCCTGCGTCATTCTAGCACATCCCGGTAGGTGAACCAGCATTTTTCACACATTTCCCCCTTCGCGGAGGCAGCAAGACAAAAGCCCGGCCAACCCCGCCGAATAGGCCCCTGTCTTGCGCCGCATGGGATTCCAGCCAAGAAAGATATTGCGCAATGGAGTGCCGATGGTATAGTACGACCCTTATTTTATGCTGAAAAATAAAATACCGGCCCTCGTAGCTCAGGGGATAGAGCAACCGCCTCCTAAGCGGTAGGTCGTACGTTCAAGTCGTACCGAGGGCACCATCAACCCGGTTTTTCCCCAGTTATGCCTGCCGCCGCCAAACCAACCGAGGAGGCGGCATATCACGATTTCCCAAGACCATTTTCAAAGGAGAGACACCATGCGGAGATTCATCGTTTTTGTCAGTTTCGTGCTTCTCGCTTTCGGCTTGAGCGGTTGCGGCTACAACACCATCCAGCAGAACGATGAGGGGGTGATCGCGGCATGGGGTGATGTGGAAGCCTCCTACCAGCGGCGGGCCGACCTCATCCCCAATCTGGTGGAAGCGGTAAAGGCCTACGCGGCCCATGAAAAGGAACCCCTCACCGCCGTTACCGAGGCGCGGGCCAAGGTCGGCACCATTCAGGCAGGCGCCGAGGTGGTCAACAATCCCCAGGCCTTTGCCAAGTTTCAGGAAGCGCAGGGCGGGCTTTCCTCCGCGCTCTCCCGCCTGATGGTGGTGGTGGAGAAATACCCCGACCTCAAGGCCAACCAGAACTTCATGGATTTTCAACACCAGCTCGAAGGCACGGAAAACCGGATCAACGTGGCCCGGGTCCGGTACAACGAGGCAGTGCGGATCTTCAACACCTCCATCCGCACCTTCCCGAACAACCTGACCAACAACATGCTGCTCCAGCTGCCCCGCCGCGAGGCGTTCAAGGCGGAAGAGGGCGCGGCCAAGGCTCCGGCGGTGAAGTTCTAGCCGATGCTGCCTTACCTGCGGCATGCGGCATACCGGTTTGGCAAGGCCCGGGGGCTTCTCTGCCTGGTGGGTCTCTGCCTCCTTTTCGCCTGCATCCCGGCACCAGCCAGGGCGCTGGAGGTGCCGCAGTACCAGGGCTACGTCACCGATCTGGCCGGAATGATTTCTCCGGGGGAGCGGCAAAGGCTTGAGCAGACGCTGCTTGCCTTTGAGCAGTCCGACTCCACCCAGATCGCGGTGCTGACCATCCCCTCCCTCGAAGACGATTCGCTGGAGGATTTCAGCATCCGCACGGTGGATGCCTGGAAGATCGGCCAGAAGGGCAAGGACAACGGGGTGTTGCTTCTGGTCAGCAAGGGCGACCGCAAGATCCGCATCGAGGTTGGCCGCGGCCTGGAAGGGGTGCTGACCGACCTGGTGTCCGGCCGCATCGTGGATCAGGTCATGGCTCCGCATTTCAAGACGGGCCGGCTTGACGAAGGCTTTGATGCCGGAATTTCCGCGATCATCAGCGCCACCAGGGGGGAATTCCAAGGCAGCGGCCCAGACTCCCCCCGCAAGTCTCGCCGAAACGGCCAATCCTCCCTGTTCAACTACCTCATCTTCTTTGCCATCCTGGTTGGTTTTCTCGGCCGGTTGAGCAAACCGGTGGGCGCGCTGACCGGCGCGGTGCTCCTGCCGCTTTTCGCCTTTCTCGGTGTTTCTTCGCCGGTGGGCTGGCTGATCCTGCTCCTTCTTATCCCCGGCGGCGCCCTGCTGGGGTTGTTGCTCCCGATCCTCTTCGCCAATGCCGGCCGGGGTGGGGGATTCTACATGGGCGGCGGCGGTTTTGGCGGCGGTGATGGCGGTGGTTTTGGCGGCTTCGGCGGCGGTGGTTTCGGGGGCGGCGGCGCCTCGGGGGACTGGTAGATGATGAACGCGGAGACATTTTTCACCGAGGCGGAAAAGCAGCGGATCGCCGCAACCATCACCGGGGTGGAGAAGGCAACCTCCGGCGAGGTTGCCACCATGGTGGTGGCTGCCAGCGATACCTATCCCGAGGCAACGCTCCTGGCGGGGTTCAGCGTCGGCGGCCTGAGCGCCCTGCTCATCACCGACCTTTTTCTGAATGACAGCCTCGGCTACTTTGTGCCCCTCATGGTTACCTCCACCATATTAATCGGCGGCCTGACAAAAATATTCCCGCCGCTGTTGAGGCTGTTCATCCCAGAAAGCCGGAAAGAAACCAGGGTGGCCGAAAGGGCGCTCCGGGCCTTTTACGAAAAGAAGCTCCATGCCACCCGGGACAACACCGGAGTGCTCTTTTTCATCTCCCTGCTGGAACGCAAGGTCTGGATTCTGGCGGACTCCGGCATCTACCAGAAAATCCCCCAGGAAACCCTGCTGGCTCACGCCACGGACATCGCCTCCGGCATAAAACAGGGGCAGGCCTGCAACGCCCTGTGCCGGCAGATTGAGGCGGTGGGCGTTATCCTGGCCCGCCACTTCCCCATCAAGCCCGATGACACCAACGAGCTTTCCAATCAGGTATTCACCGGCTGAGACCTCCCGCGAAGATTCTTCTGTTCTTTTTCCAATCCCCGGTGCTATGATGCCGTAACCACGCAATTGCTCTTTCCTTTCAGGCCCCATTCACCAGCCAGGGAACGCGCCATGCACGCAAGACGATCCTCCGCCGCTCTTTTCAAGGCCGCCCTGCCCATCCTCGCCCTGCACCTGCTCATCCCGCAAACGGCATGCGCGGACCGCTGCCTGTACGTTTCTTCCTACCATGCAGGCTATGTCTGGAATGACGACATCGAGGAGGCCCTGGAAAAGGTGCTGCAAGGCCGGTGTGAAATCAAAAAATTCTACATGGACGGCAAACGCAACCTTTCCCCGGAATTTGCCCGGAAAAAGGGGGTGGCAGCCAAAAAGCTCATCGAAACCTGGAAGCCGGATGTGGTCATCGCCGCGGATGACAATGTCTCGCGCTATCTGGTCATGCCGCATCTCAAGAATGCCTCGGTGCCCGTGGTGTTTTGCGGGATCAACTGGACCGTGGAACCCTATGGCTACCCGTACCGCAACACCACCGGCATGGTGGAGATCGGCCCGGTTGAACCTCTGGCCAAGGAGGTGCGAAAGGTTGTGCCCCATGCCAGGCAGGGGGTCTTCCTTTCCGCCGACGAAATGACCCAGAACAAGGAATTCGCCTTGAACCAGAAGGTGTACGCCAAGCACGGCATCACCATCACGCACCACCCGGTGAAAACCATGGCGGACTGGGAAGATGCTTTCCTTGAAGCCCAGAACGCGGACTTTATCATTATCGGCAACAACGCCGGGATCAACGACTGGAGCAATGACCGCGCCCTTGCCCAGGTGCGGAGCAAGGCTCAAAAATTCACCGTTTCCTACCTGGACTGGATGGCGCCCTACACCATGCTGACCATGGCCAAGATTGCCGGAGAGCAGGGAGACTGGGCGGCCAGGGCGGCCCTGCGCATCCTGAAGGGCGCCCGGCCGGACAGCATCCCCATCGCCGCCAACCAACGCTGGAACGTCTTTATCAATTCCCCCCTCCTGCAAGCAACCGGCTTTACCCTTTCCCAGGAAATCATGGACAAGGGGGTGCAGGTCGGGCCATAGGCGCACCCCTGCTCTTTCCCGGAGTACGGAATTTTCCCGGCCGCCGGTTTCGCCCTGCTGCAACCCATTGACATTGCCAGCGCATAGCTATATAGTAATTTAGCTATGCGCTGGCGTTATGCTCTCCGCGCCATTTTTTGCAACCACTATCCAGGAAAAGGCCCTCCATGCAGCCCATCAAGCTGACCAATCTTGCCCCGCAACCGGGACCACCCACGCCGCGGGCGCAGCCCCTTTCCCCTGCCGCCACCATCCGCTATTTTGCAATCGGGCTTCTCGCCCTTGCCCTCTGGTTTGCAATCTACAGGCAGCTTTCCCCCCTGGCCGACTTCATCGCCTTTACGCTGCTCGATCTTTCCCCGGACAGCCGGCTGGGCAAGGCCACCCAGTTCTTCCTTTATGATACGCCCAAGGTGCTGATGCTCCTTGCCCTGGTGGTCTTCGCGGTGGGCATCCTCCGCTCCTTCTTCACCCCGGAACGAACCCGCAAGATCCTCGCTGGCAAACGTGAATCCGTGGGCAATGTGCTCGCCGCCCTGCTGGGGATCGTCACCCCCTTCTGCTCCTGCTCGGCCGTGCCCCTGTTCATCGGCTTTGTCACCGCGGGCATCCCCCTGGGCGTCACCTTTTCCTTTCTCATCGCCGCGCCCATGGTCAATGAGGTTGCCCTGGTCCTGCTTTACGGACTGCTGGGCTGGAAGGTGGCAGGCCTCTACCTGGCCACCGGCCTTGTCATCGCCATTGCCGCAGGCTGGATCATCGGCCGCCTCCACATGGAAAAACATGTGGAGGAATGGGTCAAGCATGTGCTGGCCGGCGGCGGCGAGGCAAACGCGCCGGGAAATCTCCGGGAACGGGTAGAGTACGGGTGGCAGGCGGTGCGGGATATCGTGGGCCGGGTCTGGATGTATGTCATCCTCGGCATTGCGGTGGGCGCGGGGATACACGGCTATGTGCCCGAAGGGTTCATGGCCTCGATCATGGGCAAGTCCGCCTGGTGGTCCGTGCCCCTGGCCGTGGTCATCGGCATCCCCATGTACGCCAACGCCGCGGGCATCGTGCCGGTTTTGCAGGCCCTGCTGGCAAAAGGCGCGGCCCTGGGCACGGCCCTGGCCTTCATGATGAGCGTCATCGCCCTTTCCCTGCCGGAGATGGTCATCCTCCGCAAGGTTTTGAAACCGGCGCTCATCGCCACCTTTGTCGGCGTGGTGGGCAGCGGCATCCTGCTGGTGGGCTATCTCTTCAATTTCATTATTTAAAGAGGGACCAAGAAATGACCTCAGCCAAGCGCCTCTCCTTTCTCGACCGTTTTCTCACTCTCTGGATCTTCCTGGCCATGTTCGCCGGGGTGATGGGGGGCTATCTTGTTCCCGGCGTCAAGGATCTGATCAACACCTTCCAGGTCGGCGCAACCAATATCCCCATCGCCATCGGCCTGATCCTCATGATGTATCCGCCCCTGGCCAAGGTGCGGTACGAAAAGCTGCACGAGGTCTTCAAAAACAGCAGGGTATTGCTGCTCTCCCTGGTGCAGAACTGGCTCATCGGACCTGTCCTCATGTTCGGGTTGGCTGTCGCCTTTCTCTCCGGATATCACGAATACATGGTGGGCCTCATCCTCATCGGCCTGGCCCGCTGCATCGCCATGGTCATCGTCTGGAACGATCTGGCCGGGGGCGACCGGGAGTACTGCGCCGGGCTGGTTGCCTTCAACTCCATCTTTCAGGTGGTGTTTTTTTCGGTCTATGCCTGGATCTTTCTCACCCTCATCCCCGGCTGGCTGGGTATTGCAGGGGCGGCAGTGGATATCTCCATGGGACAGATCGCCGAATCGGTCTTCATCTATCTCGGCATCCCCTTTTTCGCCGGGATGCTCACCCGCTTCGCGGGCATCAAGATAAAGGGGGAAAGATGGTACGAGGAAAAGCTGCTGCCCAAGCTCAGCCCGCTCACCCTGATCTTTCTGCTCTTCACCATCCTGGTCATGTTTTCCCTCAAGGGCGAATACATTGTCCAACTGCCCCTTGACGTGGTGCGCATCGCCATCCCGCTGGCCATCTACTTTCTGATCATGTTCCTGGCCTCTTTTTACCTTTCCGCCAAGGCGGGCGCCACCTACGAACAGGCGGCCACCCTCTCCTTCACCGCGGCCAGCAACAATTTCGAACTCGCCATCGCCGTGGCCATTGCCGTGTTCGGCATCGATTCCGGCCAGGCCTTCGCCGCGGTGATCGGGCCGCTGGTCGAGGTGCCGGTGCTGATCTCTCTGGTCCATGTGGCATACTGGTTCAAAGGCAGGTATTTCCCTGCAACCAAGGAGAAAACAACATGAAAACCGTGACTGTGGAATGGCGTCATCTGGACAAGGAAGGCAAAACCTGCGACCGTTGCGCCGAAACCGGGCAGGGAGTCGCGATGCTGGTGCACGCCCTGCAAAAGGAATGCGGACCCAAGGGGGTGGAGATCCTGTTCACGGAAACCAAACTGAGCGAGGCGGAGATCGAGCAATCGAACCTGATCCTCATCAACGGCAAGCCGCTGGAGAGTGTCTTGCCGATGGCAACAGCCTCGGAAAGCTGCTGCTGCTCCTGCGGCGAACTCACGGGCAAGGAGGAATCCTGCCGCACCATCATCAGACACGGCCAGGTTCATGAAGCCATTCCGCCGGAATTCATCCGGGAGGCAATCTGCCGGGTCGCGGGCTGCTGCTGACACCAAACCCAACCCAGGATCATTTTCCATGCACACACTGAAGATTCTTTTTCTCTGCACCGGCAACTCCTGCCGCAGTCAGATGGCCGAGGGCTGGGGCAGATATCTCTATCCGGACCGCTATGATTTCTACTCGGCCGGGATCGAAAAGCACGGGCTCAACCCCCTGGCCGTGAAGGTCATGGCTGAAGCAGGGGTCGACATCAGCACCCAGTATTCGAAGCTGCTCTCCGAGCTGGAACCCATCACCTTTGACTACGTGATCACGGTCTGCGACCACGCCCATGAGCAATGCCCCCTGTTTCCGGGCAAGGCGGTCAAGCTGCACCGGGAATTCCCCGACCCTCCCAGGCTTGCAAAGAACGCCGCCAGCGAAGAGAAAGCCCTCGACCAGTATCGAGCAGTACGCGACGCCATCCGGGAATACCTGATCAGCCTGCCCGGCATCCTTGCCCGCCTGTAACCCTAGTCCGCATGTATGATCAGTTGGCGCCCGATGTGCCGCAAAAAAAAATCATTGGCCCGAACAAAAAACTTGACACAAACAACGACTCCGATAAAGATAGTAATTAATTACTATCTTTATCGGAGTTCTTTATGACCCATCAAGTCAAACATCTTCCGGCGAACGAACGCCGGGCGGTAACGGTCGAAACCGTAATCAAATTGGCCGCGGAACGAAATCCGAGCGATATCACGACGGCTGCCATTGCCGAACGCATGGGCCTGACCCAGGGCGCGGTATTTCGCCATTTCCCCAACAAGGACGCCATCTTGCAAGCAGTGATAGAGTGGGTGGCGGAGCGGCTGCTCTTCCTGGTGGATAAAGCGGCGCGGGCCGCTCCGTCTCCGCTCGCCGCGCTTGAGGCCATGTTCATGGCGCATGTGAATTTTATCATTGAACACCCTGGCATCCCCCGCATACTGTTCGGCGAGCTGCAGCATGCCGGAGAGACGATACCAAAGCGCATTGCGCAAACACTGACACACCGCTACCGAGAGCGGCTGCATCGGCTGATAGAAAGAGGAAAAACGAATAAAGAACTGGACGCCAATCTCGACAGAGAGGCTGCCGCCTTTCTCTTTATCGGCATGATCCAGGGGCTGGTGATGCAATCACTATTGGCCAATGACGTAGGACGCATTTTGCATGATGCGCCAAGAGTCTTTGCCCTTTTCCGGCAGGGAATAAGGAGCACACAATGATAAAACGTTTCCCCATACAAGGACGCACCCTGGCGCTGGTGGTGGTACTGGTGCCTCTTCTCGCCCTCTTCATCTATGTCGCCCTGCGTTCGGGGCCGCTTGCCCCGGTGCCCGTGACGGTGACCGCGGTGGAAGATCGCGCCATCTCCCCGGCCCTGTTCGGTATCGGCACCATTGAAGCGCGCTACACCTACAAAATTGGTCCTACCTTTGCAGGGAGGATCAAACGCCTGGATGCGCAGGTGGGCGATACGGTTACAGCCGGACAGGTGCTTGGCGAAATGGACCCCGTTGACCTGAACGAACGGATCCAGGGACAGGAGGCCGCGCTGAAACGCGCCCAGGCGCTGCTCAGTGAAGCTCTGGCGCGCCAGGCCTACGCGCAAAAGCAATCCCAGCGCTATGAACAGTTGCTGGAAGTGCGCGCCATAAGCGAGGAAACCGTGGCCACCAAAAAGCATGATCTGCAGGTGGCTGAAGCAGGCTTGAACGCGGCGCGGGAGGAATTGGCTCGCGTTCAGGCCGATCGCGAAGCATTGATCGTCCAGCGCAAAAACCTGAAGCTTGTCGCTCCGGTGGATGGCCTGGTCACCGCGCGCGATGCAGACCCCGGCACCACGATTGTCGCCGGGCAGGCGGTGGTGGAGCTGATCGATCCCAAAAGCCTGTGGGTCAATGTCCGCTTCGACCAGATTCGTGCGCACGGGCTTGCCGCCGACTTGCCGGCCACAATCGTCTTGCGCTCGCAGACAGTCGAGTTGCCGCAGGGGCGAGTACTGCGGGTGGAGCCATTGGCCGACGCAGTGACCGAGGAAACCCTGGCCAAGGTTGTATTTGATCGGCTTCCCGAACCGCTGCCCCCGGTCGGTGAGCTGGCGGAAGTCACCGTTGCCTTGCCGGCGCTGCCGGCCGCGCCGGTCATCCCCAATGCCGCTGTCCAGCAACGCAATGGCGGCTTGGGAGTATGGCAGATGCACAACGGCAACCTGCGCTTCACCCCGGTCATCTTGGGCGCCGCTGATTTGGATGGCAATGTGCAGGTGCGCCAAGGGCTACAAGCCGGCGACCAGGTTATTGTCTTTAGCGCAAAGTCCTTGAGCGCGCGCAACCGCATCACCATCGTTGACCGGATTCCCGGAGTGAAGCCATGATCAGCCTTGCGGGTCGTGATATCATGCATGCCTGGGGCAAATTCGTCTTTACCGGCGTGGGCCTTGGCCTGCTGATCGGCATAACCCTGTCCATGGCCGGCATCTACCGCGGCATGGTGGACGACGGCAAAGTTTTGCTCGACAACAGCGGCGCCGATCTCTGGGTGGTGCAAAAGGACACCCTCGGACCCTATGCGGAATCGTCCAGCATCTACGACGATACCTGGCGTTCCATTCGCACCATGCCCGGTGTCGCGCGGGCGGCCAACGTCACCTACCTCACCATGCAGGTGCGCCAAGGCGAACGCGACGTGCGCGCCATGGTCACCGGCATCATGGCCGGCGAGTCCGTCGCCCCCGGCTGGCCTCCGTACCTCGTCGCCGGCCGGCAGATCACCCGGGGCCATTACGAGGCCATAGCCGACCTTGCTTCCGGGTTCAAACTCGGCGACCGCCTCCAGATCCGCCGCAACCATTACACCGTGGTAGGCCTGACCCGGCGGATGGTCTCTTCCGGCGGCGACCCGATGATCTTCATCCCCCTGAAGGATGCCCAGGAAGCCCAGTTTCTGAAGGACAACGACGCCATCCGCCAGCAACGCCGCCGCACCGCGGAAAACCCGGCCTTCAACCGGCCGCAGGTTCCGGACCTCCTTGATGCGGTCATCGCTTCGCAAAGCACCAACCCGTATGTCAACGCCGTTCTGGTGCGGATTGACTCGGGCCATGCCGCCGAGAAGGTGGCGGAATCGATCCGCCGCTGGAAACGCTTGACGGTCTACACTCGCGCCCAGATGGAAGAAATCCTCATCGGCAAGCTGATCGCCACTTCGGCAAGACAGATTGCCATGTTCCTGGTGATTCTTTCCGTTGTCAGCGCGGCCATTGTAGCCTTCATCATCTACACCCTGACACTTGGCAAGATCCGCGAGATTGCCGTGCTGAAGCTGATCGGCACCAAAAATCGAACCATTGTAGGCCTGATCATGCAGCAATCCATTGCTCTGGGTCTGATCGGCTTTGTGGTGGGCAAGATCACGGCCACCCTGCTGATGGCGCCGATCTTTCCCAAATATGTGCTGCTGGAGCCGATGGACTCCATTATCGGCTTCATTGCCGTGGTGGTAATCTGCATCCTCGCCAGCATCATTGCCATTCAAGCCGCCCTCAAGGTCGATCCGGCTGAGGCCATTGGAGGCTGACATGACAGGCAAAGGCATTCGCATCGAAGGTCTGCGAAAACGCTATGGCAGTGGCGACACCGCCGTCGATGCCCTGAAGGGCGTGGACATGCAAGTGTCTCCCGGCGAGGTGATCGGTCTGGTCGGCCCTTCCGGCTCGGGCAAAAGCACGCTGCTCAAGTGCTTGGGCGCGGTGATCGAGCCCAGCGGCGGTCGGATGATTCTCGGCGACGAGGTGATCTATGACGACGGCTGGAAGGTCACTGATTTGCGCGCACTGCGCCGCGACAAAATCGGCTTTATATTTCAGGCGCCATACCTGATCCCCTTCCTCGACGTTACCGACAACGTCGCCCTCCTGCCCATGCTGGCGGGAATACCGAATGCCGAAGCGCGCAGCCGGGCAGTAGAGCTGTTCAAATCACTCGATGTGGAGCATCGCGCCAAGGCCATGCCTTCGCAGCTTTCCGGCGGCGAACAGCAGCGGGTGGCCATTGCCCGTGGTTTGGTCAATCGCCCGCCGGTGATTCTGGCCGATGAACCCACCGCGCCGCTAGACAGCGAACGTGCTCTAGCGGTAATCCGGATTCTCAACGACATGGCCCACAAACTCGAAACCGCCATTATCGTTGTCACCCACGACGAAAAAATAATCCCGACCTTCAAGCGCATCTACCACATCCGCGATGGCGTGACCTACGAGGAAGCCGGCGAGGGCAAGGAATTCAAATGAAATGCAATCGCACTTTCAAGGCAATCGTTGCCGCTGGAATGATCGGTATGTTCCTGGCGCTTGCAAGCTCGGCAACATGGGCCAACAACACTACCCAAGCCAACCCGCTTGCCCTGCATAAGATCATGCAAGACCTGGCCGTGGATATGCAGGCCGTTACCGATGGCATTTCCCATGAAGATTGGCCCCTGGTGGAAAAAAATGCCCTGCGGATAGCCGCCCACCCCCAACCTCCGCTGGCTGAAAAGATGCGCATCTTGAATTTTATCGGCTCCGATGCCGGGAAATTCAAGGGCTATGACGAAAAAATCCACCAAGCTGGGCAGGAAATGAAACGCGCTGCCGCGCGCCAGGACGGGACGGCGGCGATTTCCGCGTTTGCAACGTTGCAAAATAGTTGCCTTGCCTGCCATAAGAGTTTTCGCAAATCGTTCCAGGAGCATTTTTATGAGCAGCGCTAAACGGATCAGTGGCTGTATCCCCTTCACCTTCATCCTGCTCGGCCTGCTGACGGGATGCGCGGTGGGTCCCGATTTCAAGCGCCCTGCGACGCCGGACACATCAACCTACACCGCCACCCCCTTGCCCCCGCAAACATCCTCCGTCCCCACACCGTTGGGAGAAGCACAGCATTTCGTCCCGGGCGGCTGGGTCAACCCGCAATGGTGGCAGGAACTCGGCTCAGCCAAACTGAATGCGCTGATCGACGAAGCCTTGCAAGCCAGCCCCACTTTGGCCAAATCTCAAGCCGTGTTGCGCCAGGCGCAGGAGCTGTACGCCGCACAGGCCGGATCGACCCTGTATCCGCAGGTTGACGCCACCCTGGGCTCCCAGCGGCAGCGGACCACCCCCAGCTCCTTGGGCCAAGTTGGCGACCCCCGGGAATTCTCCCTCTACAATGCCGGCGTCGGCGCTCGCTACACGCTCGACTTAGCCGGCGCCACCCGCCGTTCCCTGGAGGCCCTGGCCGCCAACATCGATTACCAGCGCTACCAACTGGAAGGCGCACGGCTGACCTTGGCGGGCAACATCGCCGCCGCGACCGTCACCCAGGCAATGCTGGCCGGGCAGATTCAGGCCACGGAAGCCATCCTCCATTCCCAGGAAGAACAACTGGGCCTGACCCGGGAACGGGTGCGCCTCGGCCATGCCGCTCCCGACGATGTGCTCGCCTTGCAAACCCTGGTGGAACAGACTCGCGCCGGGATTCCGCTGCTGCGCAACCAGCTCCAGCAGAACGAACATCTTTTGGCCGTACTCGCCGGCCGGGAACCGGGCGCGGGAAGCTTGCCATGCTTTTCCTTGCAGGAGTTCACTCTACCAGCCGATCTGCCGCTTACCGTACCCTCCGAACTGGTGCGCAATCGCCCGGACATTCAGGCTGCCGAAGCCCTGCTGCACACGGCAAACGCCGAATACGGCGTGGCGATCGCCAAGCTGTATCCACAGCTCACCCTCAGCGCCACGCTTGGCTCGCAAGCCTTGACCACCGGCACCTTATTCGGGAGCGGTTCC
Source organism: Desulfurivibrionaceae bacterium (assembly GCA_041675265.1). GTDB lineage: Bacteria > Desulfobacterota > Desulfobulbia > Desulfobulbales > Desulfurivibrionaceae > Thiovibrio. The sequence goes on from JBAYUD010000006.1 coordinate 61,497, forward strand.
GCTGTCTGGAGCCTGGTGACGCAACTCACCCAACCCTTATTCAACCCCGGATTGCCGGCGGAAAAACGTGCGGCCTTGGCCGCATTCGATGCGGCGGCGGCGAATTACCGAAATGTCGTGCTCGAAGCCCTGCGCAATGTTGCCGACGTGCTACGGGCGCTGGGCAACGACGCGCAGAGGCTGGCCGCCTTGGCTGCAGCCGATGCCGCGGCGCAGGAATCTCTTGCATCCATGCAGCGCCAGTATTCGCTGGGCGCGGCCGGGTATATCCAACTGCTTACGGCGCAACAGCAGGCGCAGCAGACGAGAATCAGTCTGATCGAAGCGCAGGCGCGGCGCCTTGCCGATAGCGTTGCCCTGTACCAGGCCATGGGCGGCGGAAGAACAAACGACGGCGAAGAGCCTGTCGGTAAATAAATCTTTGGTGCTCGCATCCGGCTTTTGGCCGTTTTTGGCCGGTCCTCAATCGCAAAATCCTCGCTATAGCGCTGCTACGTCTGTGGTTTTGCTCAATCGTCCCACCCAAATCCGTCTCACAATCCGGCGTGATTCCTGAAAAGATTATTTACGGACAAGCTCTAAAATTCGGCAAGGCAGCGCCTATTTTTCGTGCCACCATGACGTATTCAGGCAACAATCAGACATTCCGCTTGCTTTCCTCAACGAACCATGGTATATATCGCAATTCATTGTGTTGCCTCTGCCTGTAATCGCTATACGAACAAAAGCGCACCGCACAAAGCCTCTGCCGAGGGCGTGCGGTTTTTTTGTTTAGGAGCCGTTCGTTACTCAATAACTTGTACAATCCTGAACGTTCCTTTACGGCTCCTTATGCCGTTTTACCTACCCAGACGACAACATTATTTGCATAACGGCTTATAGGGCGTTGGGCCGCAAGGATGTCCTTTCTCCTGCACTGCAACCCCTTCACCCACACGCCCTTCAATAAGGAACACCATCATGAGCACCTTTGCTGACCTTGGCATCCATCCCGACATCATCTCCGCCCTTGAAGCCCTGGGCTTCACCGCACCAACCCCGGTTCAGGAGCAGATCATCCCGCTCCTCCTTGAAAAACCGGTGGATATCGTCGGCCTGGCCCAGACCGGCACCGGCAAAACCGCGGCCTTCGGCATCCCCCTGGTGCAGCTTTGCGATCCAGGCAGCCGCAAGACCCAGGCTCTGGTCCTCTGCCCGACCCGGGAACTCTGCATGCAGGTGGCCCGGGACCTGAACTCCTTTGCCAAAAATCTCCCGGCCATCCGGGTCTGCGCCGTCTACGGCGGGGCGAGCATCGAAAACCAGATCCGCTCCCTGCGCCAGGGCGCCCCGATCATCGTCGCCACCCCCGGCCGGTTGCACGACCTGATGCGCCGCCAGGAGATCGATCTTTCCGCCATCCGCTTGGTGGTGCTGGACGAGGCCGACGAGATGCTGCAGATGGGGTTTCAGGACGAGCTGAACGCCATCCTCGCCCAGACCCCGGCGGACAAGCACACCCTGTTGTTTTCCGCCACCATGCCGCAAAGCGTGGCCTCCATCTCCAGAAAATACATGAAAAACCCGCTGGAGATCACGGTGGGCACCCGCAATGCCGGCTCGGAAAACATCCGCCACATCTACTACATGGTCCACGCCAAGGATCGCTACCTGGCCCTGCGCCGGTTGGTGGACATGAACCCGGACATGTACGCCATCATCTTCTGCCGCACCCGCCAGGAAGTCAACGATGTCGCGGACAAGCTCGGCAAGGACGGCTACAGCGCCGACCCCCTGCACGGCGAACTTTCCCAGAGCCAGCGCGACTATGTGATGCAGCGTTTCCGCAGCAAGTCGGTGCAGCTGCTGGTGGCCACCGATGTGGCGGCCCGCGGCCTGGACGTCACCGACCTGACCCACGTGATCAACTACAACCTGCCCGACGACACCGCCAACTACACCCACCGCAGCGGCCGCACCGGCCGGGCGGGCAAGACCGGCATCTCCATCTCCATCATCCACATGCGCGAGCGGTTCCGCATCAAGGAGATCGAGAGCAAGATGAAACGGCAGTTTGAACTGGGCAAGGTTCCATCCGGCCACGAGGTCTGCAAGACACAACTGCTCCACAAGCTCGAGACCATCAAAAACGTCGAGGTCAACCATGCCCGGCTTGCCCCCTTCATGGAGGCGATCACCGAGGCCTTGGCCGATCTTGACCGCGACGAGCTGATCCTGCGTTTTGTTTCCCAGGAGTTTGCCGATATTTTAGCCCATTACCAGAATGCCCCGGACATCAATGTCTCTGACAAAGGCCGCAGCCAGGATGAGGGCTACCAACGTTCGGAAAGCAGATTCGCCAGACCGGAGCGCCCGGAGGGCAGATTCGGCCGCCAGGATGACCGCGGCGAGCGGGTGCAGTTCAGCCGGTTCTACCTCAATATCGGCCAGAAAGACGGCCTTTACCCGGCGCGGCTCATCGGCCAGATCAACGACGCCAGCGGCTCAGCCTCCATCAAGATCGGCCGCATCGAGATCCTGGACAACACCGCCATGCTTGAGGCGGACAGCCGTTTCGCCCAGCAGATTGTGGATGTGTTCCGTGGGCTTAAGGTCAATGGGAGAGACGTCGAGGTGAAGACATTGGACGCACCCAAGGGCCGTCCGGCAAAACCGGCTTACCCAGGGCGCAAAGGCGCGAAACCGTATAAATCCTCCGGTCCGTACAAGCCTTCTTCTTCGGCCAAGCCTTACTCCTCAGCCAAGCCGCACGCTCCGGCCAAGCCGTATTCTCCGGCACGGCCCTCAACCGCGACTCGGCCAACAACCTCAAGCAGACCGACAACTCCATCCAGGCCGCCGTCCGCAGGCATTCCCCGGCGGGGAAAGAAGAAACCCTACTCCGAATAAGCCTAAACCTGACCCGGACAGGGCTGCCTCCCCTGAAAAATATTTTTGGAGGCCGGGAAGCGATCATTACAATATCCTGATCACTTTCTAACAATCCCATGCTATCCTGTTGCTGTTGGCCCGATCAACCCCAACCGCAACAGGAATTGCCATGCCCCATAAACGCCTCATCTGGCAGCTGTACCCCAGCCAGCTCATCATTACCATTCTCGCCCTCCTGGCCGCCGCCGGATACGGGGCTTACTCCCTCCGCGCCTTCCAGCTGGCCCAGACCGGCGCGGGCCTTGAAGCGCGCGCCCATCTGACCCAAGAGCATGTTCTTACTCTGCTGAACAGCAAGAACCTGGACGCGCTCCAGGCCTTCTGCGCAACCGCCGGAAAAAGTTCCGGAACCCGCCTGACCGTTATCACCCCCGACGGCACGGTTCTGGCCGACTCGGACCAGGATCCCGGCCGCATGGAAAACCACGGAGACCGTCCGGAGATCATTGACGCCCTTGCCGGCCGCCCCACCCCCTCCCTGCGCTTCAGCCACACCTTGCAGGAAAACATGATGTACGTGGCGATTCCCCTGGTGCAGGGAGGAAAAACCAAAGGCACGCTGCGCACCGCGATCCCGGTCACCTTCATCGACAGCGCGCTTCGGGAAATCTTTTTGAAGATTGTCTGGGCCTGCCTGCTTGTCGCCCTGCTCGTGGCCCTGGCCGCCTGGTTTATCGCCCAACGCATCACCAGGCCGCTGGAAGAGATGCGCCAAGGCGCCGAACGTTTTGCCAACGGCGCTTTCACCGCCAAACTGCGGGAGGAAGGGGCCGAAGAGGTAGCGAGCCTGGCCCGGGCAATGAACACCATGGCCGATCAGCTCGATACCAGGATCAAGACCATCGCCCAGCAGCACAGCCAGTTGCAGGCGGTCTTTTCCAGCATGGTCGAGGGGGTGATCACCGTGGACACCGAGGAGCGCATCCTCGATATCAACCAGGCCGGAGCCAGGCTGCTCAACATCGCCCCGGAAAAAATCCGGGGGAAAAGCGCCCTGGTAACGGTGCGCAATCTCGCCTTGCAACGCTTCATCAGCCAAACCCTTGCCTCGGCCAAACCCGTCGAAGGAGAAATCGACCTGACCGGCCGGGACGGGCAGGAAAAATATTTCTACGCCCACGGCACACGGTTCCAGGACGCCTCGGAGATGACCAGCGGCGCAATCATCGTCATCAACGACGTCACCAACCTCCGCAGGCTGGAAAACATGCGCCGCGATTTTGTGGCCAATGTTTCCCACGAGCTTAAAACCCCGATCACCTCCATCGAAGGGTTTTCCGAAACCCTTCTGGACGGCGCCTTGGAGAGCCCAGAGGATGCCCGGCGGTTCGTGGAGATCATCGCCAAACAGTCCAAACGGCTGCATGCCATCATCGAGGATCTCCTCGCCCTCTCCCGACTGGAGCAGGACCAGGAGCACACCGAGCTGGTACTGGCGGAGGAGAAGATCATCACCCCCCTGCGGAGGGCCATAGAAACCTGCGGACTCAAAGCGGCCGAGAAAAAGATCAGCATCGAACTGGCCACGGATGACGATCTCACCGCCAACCTCAACGCTCCCCTGTTCGAACAGGCAATCACCAACCTCATCGTCAACGCCATCAAGTACAGCGAGGAAGGCGGCCGGGTACTCATCCGGGCCGATCAGCGGGACGAAAAAACCATCGCCGTCGAGGTGCAGGATTTCGGCACCGGGGTCGCAGCCCAGCATCTTCCTCGCCTGTTCGAACGCTTCTACCGCAGCGATGCGGCCCGTAACCGCAAGCTCGGCGGCACCGGCCTGGGGCTGGCCATCGTCAAACACATTATCCAGGCACATGGAGGCGAGGTGGGCGTCACAAGCGAAGTCGGCAAGGGCACAACCTTCGCCATCCTGCTTCATAAGGAAAAACACCATGAAAACCCCAATACACCATGACAAACCCACCTTGAGCACCGCGCTGGAAAAGGCGGCCAAGCATATCTGCACGGCCAGAAGCGGACTGTGCCCCCATGTGGTTGAACAGTACCCCTGCCCCAGCGACTGCACCCTGGACACCATAGCCTGGGAATGCTGGGCTCAGTATTTTCTTGACCAAGCGACCCCTTCCCGGTCCCGGAAAAAAACCGCCTGAAAAAACGCGCCCCACCCCTCCGGGCCTGCTCTCATTCCCTGAACCAAATCATATTGCAACGCTAACACGCCCCTGACAAACCCCCCTTATAACTCTTAGGAAAGAGGCTGACGGCAGACCGCCGGCAATCAACCAGGGGGTGCGATGGTGAGCAGACTTTCCTTTGCGGACATTTCCTTGACCCGGACAGGCACGGGGCAAGACCCCAGACCCTCGGAACGCGAGTGCATCACCCTGCTCGGTCTTGACCCCCTTCGCCCGGCCAGCCTGCCTTTTTTCGGCTCCGACGCCACCACCGGCTGCGAAAACGAGTTGCAGGTAGCAGTGTCCGGCACCCGCGAGGCCGCGGATCTCCCCCGGGCCATTGAACAATCAAGCTACTATGCCAACATCATCAAACGGGCCAGCAGGGGAGACACCTCTCCCCGGGCCCACCGGGACCTGGAGCGCTACCTCAGCGACAACGTGGAGCAGGTCTGGGAAAACAGCTGGGTGCGCTTCCCCCTCTCCTGCCTGCACCCCAACGCCCTGAACACCCTGGCCGCGGATCTCAAGGCCGACAAGCAGGATCCCACCCGGGGCGAACGTTCCGACACCGCCCGCTTCTTTGTGGAGGAGAAAGGGGAACAGCACCTGCGCATCCCCATCAGCTATCTGCTCAAGCTGGCCCTGGCCGATGTCATAGGCCAAGGCAAGAGCCACGAAACAGTGCGCAGAACCGGGAGCCGACTGCTCACCCACCTGCTGAGCGACAACACCTCGCCGGAGACCTTTTCCTTCCATGTCAGCGGTATGCATCCCCACACCGGCTATGGCCTGGCCCTGGCCAGAGAAACGGCCAAACGCTTCCTCTTCACCCAGATGCTGATCATGTATGCCAATGAAAAATTCGAACTGGCCCACCGGGGGCAAAAGGCCATGCTCTTCTTTTCCCCGCATCCTCCCATACGGCAACGGGCTCTGAACGAATGCATCTCCGACGCCTTCTACCGCAAGCTGTTCATGAGCCCCTGCCTCTCGGGCTGGGACGAAGGCGAGGCCAAGCACCAGTACATGATCCTCTGCCACCAGGTCTTGAGCCGCAGCCACCTGAACGCGGTGATGAAGATGCGCGAGGCAGGCATCATCACCAACAACCTGGTGATGATGCCCCACACCTCCAATATCAGCCTGGCCAACAACGGCACCCATGTCAGCATGGGCAGCCGCAAGATGAGCCGGATGCTGGGCGACCCAGGCTCCGGCTTTACCCCCCGCCACGAAAAATGCATGGGCGACCTGGTGGCCAAGGTCATGGAGCATTTTCTGCCCCTTTTTGTATCCACTTACAGCGCCGCGCCCTACCGGTTGGCATTCGAGGATTTTCACCCGGAGCAGGCCCTGGGCTTTCTCCCCCACCAACTGGATTACACCCACCTGCGCATGCTCTGGCGGCGCTGGCGCAAAAAGGCGAAGAACAAGTTCTGCGGCCAGGCGCTCACCCCGTTCGGCCCCCCGTTTATCGATCACCTCGTCGGAAGCGCTTGCCGCTGCAAGGGGGATTTTATCCCGGATTTTAGACTCATCGATTACCCGGTGGCCCTGCTTTCCACGGAGCGGAGCGCCAGCCAGGACGGGAGGCTGCACAACGACCGCCGCCTCAAGGAAGACCTGGACATGATGGGGATCTTTGACAAACGGATGTCTGTCTACCTGCCGTACAAACTGCGGGAATTCGAGGTCATGGGCTTTTCCGGCTTCGAGGCCCGCTACTATTCGCAATTTGAACAGTTCTCCGGCGACCTGGGCCGGGCCACCGACCTGCAGATGCTGCTCAACGCCTTGGCCTTCAAGCTCATCGCCGCGGGCAGCGTCAGCCATCAGCACATCCCCGACACCCCTTTTGTGGAAAGCGAACGGCGCCAGATCCTGTTCGGCACGGCCATCGGCATCCCCACCTTTTTCGTGCACAAGGATACGCCCAACCGC